>JBBIRU010000011.1:0-183876 GCA_037441645.1 Bacteroidota bacterium | reverse complement strand
AGTAATTCACTTCAAAGTTATTCAGCAATAGATAATTCTCCTTTTTCTGAAAATAATTATTATCGTTTGCACCAATTTGATAAGAACGGACAGGATTCTTATTCTGACATCATTAGCTTAAATTGTGCCTCTAACAATATAAACGAAGACATACTTCCCATTTCACCATCCATGGGAAGTGTTGATGTAATTATTCAGGGAATTTCCGGAAGATCATATCAGGTATTCTTCACCAACGTTTTAGGACAAATTATTATAAATAAAGAAATCACATTGTCTGAATATCAGCAAAATATAAGGATTTATGATTTGAGTTTTGCAAGCGGTATTTATTATATTGTAATGAAGACCGAAAACAAAAATATTAGTAAGCCGATAGTTCTTTATTAAGTTTAAAATTTAAGACTCATATTTTTTTATTTATCGGTGAAGTAATATTGTAAATTATACAAATGGAAACATTTTTTCCACTCCGGTATACAATGGGAGCTAAGATGTAATTATTCGGGGAATTTTCATAAAAGCATACCAGGTTTGAATTTTATCATATAAAGATTGACCATTCCTTTTGTATTTATTTTTGCCTTTAGGCAAAAAATAATATAGAACCCGACAGAATTGTCGGTATAAACTCCAACTCTCCATCAAAAACCACGTATATTATATGAATATCAGAAATATCAGGAAAAAGAGCGATCTGAAATTCATTCGTCAAAAAAAATGCTGAGAAAGTTGATTTTTACAAAAAAAATAATATCTTTAAACGTTATAATGACTTGAAATATAAGTATCTTTTAATAAAAGATAATATGCACAACACTCAAACAAGCCTGCTGATTATTGCTTTTAACCTCTTGTTAAGTTTTACCGGAAAACCGCAGACAGAAATTCCGGATTCCTTAAGATTTAAGAAGATTTCAATTTCAGGTGAAAATTATTCACAGGTTAGCTCTAAAGAAGTTACTATTTCTGCTCCTGTTCCTGCCAATTCACAAGTTTCCCTATTACCAACTTCCGGATTAGCCGCTTACGAAAGACTTTTGAAAATGTATGAATTAGAGAAAGCCAAAGCAGCAGATCAGGGACTATGCACTGATGAGATTGATAGTAAACTGATTCAATTGAATGCGAAAATATTTTTTGAAAAAAATAAAAATCTTCCGGGAAATTTTTCTCATGATATTCCAAAATATATTGATACGGGGAATTATGAAGAAGATACGAAAAGATACAATGAAGCTAAAGAGGCATGGATTAAAAGTCGCCAGGAAGAGAACAGAAGTTTAATCGAATCTCAACAGAACGTAAACGAAAGTAAAATCTTTAAATAATTAATTATGAAAAGGATTTTACATGCCACAGAAAAGAAAACAGAAGCGGGTTTGGTTTTGTTTCCCACACTGTTCCTTATTCTATTATTTTGCCTATTACAAGTCAATACAGTAATATCTCAATGTTTAACAGCTTCTTACGGACAATATCCTGGCTCAGCTTTTACACCAGCCTGTTCGGGTTCTTCTGAAACAATTACTACTGTGGGATATGCTGGTGAATATTCAGTTGTTAGTGTCATAAGTGGAAATAACTATATTTTTACTAGTTCTGTTGGTTCGGATTATATTACAGTAAGCAATGCGGCAGGAACTATTGCATATGCCTGGGGAACCACTCCTGTAAACTGGGTTGCCACATATACTGGCACTGTAAGGTTCTATACACATACGAACTCTTCCTGCGGTGAATCCGGAACTTCCAGAACGCGGTCAGTTACTTGTACAGCAGCACCAAGCTACTGTGCTGCCGGAGCCACAACCTGTGATGAATATATATCAAGGGTTCAGACTGGAACTATTGACAATAGTACTGCTTGTACAGCAGGAGGTTATGCAAATTATACAGGCTTATCAACAATTATGAATATTGGTACCGGTTATGCCATTACTGTAACAAATGGTTTACCCTATTCTTCAGACCAATGCGGAATCTGGGTTGACTGGAATCAAGATATGGATTTTGCAGATGCTAATGAAACAATTACTATTACTGGCACTCCCGGTAATGGACCCTATACTGCAACAATTACACCCCCTGCTGGTGCAATACTTGGAAACACAAGAATGAGAATTCGTATTTGTTATACTACCGGACTTAGCTCGTGTGGTACAGCAAGTTATGGAGAGGTTGAGGATTATACAATAAATGTTCAATCAGCAGGTTGCACTACTCCTGGTACTCCAATTACCTTAACAGGTACCTCAACCGGACAAACTACTGCCAACCTTTCATGGGCGGCCGGTGCCCCTGCCGGTTCTCCTACAATAACCTATTACTGGGAGGCTCATTTAAACGCAACCGATGCTTTAGTAACATCAGGCTCTACAGGTGCACTGTCAGCTGGTGCTACGGGACTAACCTGCAATACAACCTATCATTTTCATGTTCGTGCCTATACTTCTTGTAATGCAACCTATTCGGCCTGGGCCGGACCAAGCGCAACTTTTACGACATCTGCCTGTGTGGCTGGCCCCTGTGGGGGTGTTATAGGTATTGCAGGATGTGGAGCAGGAAATTCTAGGTCAGTAGTACTTAATGGAGCCGGAGCCTGGAATACCAGTTTTTGTGGATTCAGCGTTCCGGGCAATGAACAAATCTATAGCTATGTTGCTCCTTCCACCGGAACCTACAGCATACAGGTAACAGCAGCTGCCGGAGGATATATAGACTATGGCTGGCAGGCTACAAGTTGTGCGCAAACCGGTTGGACATGTATTGATGATATCAGCACAACTGGTACATATGGCTCAATGACATGGACTGCCGGAACAACTTATTATCTTTTACTTGACGGTGAAGCTACATCAGTTGCTCTTAGCGGTACCTTTTATATAAATTGCCCGGTGGCAACTCCTGTTAATAATGATTGTCCCGGTACTAATCTGACTCCCGGTGTTGCCTGTGCCTGGACTGCAGGTACAACAGCAGGCGCTACCGAAACAATGGCCGGATGTACTGGTACGGCAAATGATGATGTATGGTACAATTTTGTAGCTACCCAGCCCAATTATGTTATAGATGTTAGTGGAAACGGAGACTTTGATGCCGTTGTGGAACTTTTCTCCGGTAATTGCGGATCGCTTGTTTCTGTAACCCACGCTTCAGGCGCGCAAGGTGGCGGAGTTGAATCTATAGAAGCAACCGGACTTACGCCGGGAAACACTTACTACATTAGGGTTTATCACTACTATGCTACAGCCCCTGCAAATAGTACCTTCAATATTTGTGTTTATAATTATGCAGATGTTTGCGGCGATTTTGTTTGTGGCCCTACAGAATCATGTGTCACATGTCCGGGCGATTGCGGTACATGCCCCGAACCGGTAGGTGGTCCCTATATTCATGGAACAGATGGATTACAGGGCACTTATGTTGCTAACTGCATGGTGAATACATGTTCCGGAAATTATTATGATAATGGTGGCGCAGCAGGAAATTATCCTAATAATGAGGGATCGCAACCTCCGTCACCAGTTGGAGGCTGGTACAGAACATTCTGTCCTACTGCGGCCAATCAATGTTTAAGAGCAACTTTTACAGCAATGGATATTGAAGAATCCGGCGGAGGATGTTATGATTTTCTTGCGATCAGAAATGGCAGCACACAACTTAGTCCGTATCTCTGGAGGGGGTGCAGGACTCTTGCAACACCAAGAACAATTAATGGCGCATGGTCGAATCCTATAACGGCATCTTCATTAAACGGGTGCCTTACATTTGAGTTTTATTCTGATTTTAGTACCCAAAGACCAGGATGGGCTATTTCCTTTTCATGTGTTGCCTGTGCAACATCGCCAGACAATAATGATTGTGAAACGGCTACTCCTGTATGCGGCTCTATTTCTTTTGCCGGCAATAGTGATGGCCCGGGGCTTACTTCGACCTGTAGTGGTTGCGTGCTGAGTGAAAACTACACCAATTGGTATTATTTTGAAATAGCAAGCAGTGGTCGGTTATCTTTGACAATTGACCCGATTTTTGATAGTGATGATTATGATTTTGCTCTTTACCAGGCATCCAGTTGTGCCACTTTAGGAAGCCCCGTCAGATGTTCTTATGCTATGAATACCGGTAATACCGGGATGGACGTAGCATATTCAGATGTATCAGAAGATGTTGGAGGAGATGCGTGGGTGGATGCCTTAAATGTTACTGCAGGGGAGTCGTATTTCCTGATGATTAACAAATGGTCAGCCGGAGGATCAGGCTTTAATATTACCGGGAATCTTACCGGGGGAGGTGCTTTGGTGGATTGCGGATTACTTCCTATTGAATTAATATCATTTGATGCTTATAAAAAAGATAAAAATGTTGAAATTAAATGGTCAACTGCTTCTGAAACGAACAATGATTATTTTACAGTTTTAAAATCTTTTGATGCAAATTTATACAAACCTGTTGCACAGGTTTTTTCTATGGGTAGTTCTAACACTCCTCATTCTTATTCTGTTATTGATGAAGAACCGCTAACGCAAACAACCTATTACAGATTGAAACAGACCGATAAAGATGGAAAATTCTCATATTCTGATGTGAAAGTTGTTAATCCTTCAAATGATTTTGAAACATTGAATTCGTTAAACGCATACTTTGTTAACCTGACACAGGAAATAGTTGTCTCTTTTAACGGTTTACCCGGTGAAAATTATTCGTATTTTATTTATGATATGACAGGCAGACAAATTAAAAATGGAATAATTTCTGCAAATAATTCTGCAAAAGGGTATGTTGTTATAAATTCGCAAGAAATTTCACAAGGTATTTATAGTATTGTGTTAAAAGATAAAATCACCCTGTTACAACAAAAGATTATTATTACAAAGTAAATGAGATGCTCTTCTTTAGATTGAAGTGTTATGTTATTATTTATTAGACTTATATGATATATGCCAGTGTATTAGTGTAAGTTATTGTATGATTAAAATTGCATTATCTGATTATATACTAACGGTTTCGTGCATAAATGTGTAATAAAGATTTTCTTGTTTGATTAGGTATAAATACCTGATTTTAGTTATATTCAGTAAAATACGTATAAATACCCTTGATTTTTTATTTATATGAAATTATCTTTAGATATAAAACAAACTATATTCAAAAGTTACAATCTTTATGAAAGTTATACTAGTATTATTTTTATTGTTATTTGGAATAACTCTCTCCGGATTAGCCCAATCAAGTGACAAGACTTTTAGAGAGAGTAACCGTGTAAGTGTGTCTCCAGTATATGTTTATAAAATACATTTCTTTACCTCTGAAACTGAGAAGGATATTTCTAACAGGCTTAAAAGTGAATTCCAAAATATTAGTGTCTTTTTCCCAAATGATTCTATACTTATAATTCAGTCTGATTACATTCTTGATAATGAATTTGTAAATAAGATTATTAAAAAGGGTAAAACATCTATTTCAGACTTTTCATATACTTATTTTAATAACGGCTTGGTTAATAAAAAAGATTCAGTTGTTATTTCTGAAAACAGGGTATATAAAAAGCGCAGATTATGAATAATATATATATATTCATCTCAATATTTCTATTAATTGTAAATATTGGGTATTCGCAAACTCCTTCTAATGATTGCACCACTGCTGGCGCCAGTCAGATAACTGTAAATTGCACACCGGTTTCTTTTACTGCGGGTACGGCAATCGGATCTCCTGCTTTTTCGGGATGTTATGGCGGAACACAGGATGCATGGGCATGGTTTACCGCTACTTCGCAGGAATCGATTATTGAGTACTGGAATCCAAACCGCGATGCGGCGATTTATGTTTACTCAGGAACCTGCGGTGCATTGGTAAATGCAGGCTGCGCGGATGATTATGGGAGTGGAGTAACAGAAAGTATTCTTATTCCAACTGTAATTGGAAATACTTATTATGTAAGAATAGTAAGATATTCTGGTACATCGGGCACGATGACAGGTAATCTGGATGTTTGTCCGACCTGCACTTATCAGTTAATCTTATATGATGCCGGGTGTAATGGATGGAATTTTGCAGACATACAGGTGTTTATAAATGGAGTAAGCGCTGGTTATGGTTATCCGTCTTCACCACAATGTTCAGTAACATATAATCTGAGATTTTATTCAGGAGATGTTGTTGAACTTCTTTATCATTATGATGGTTCTACAGATAGCCAGAATAGTTTTCAACTTATAGATCCCTGGGGAAATAATATTGCAGCCGGTTCACTGAATCTGTCTTCTGATACCTGGGTAGCGTATACATATCCTACATGTATTCAGCCGCCTTCGGTGCCTGACCAGGATCAGGATTGCGGATGGGCTCCTACTATCTGTTCAAATGCAACCATAAATGGAAACAGTAATGGCCCGGGGAACGATTATGAATTAAGTTTAACAAATACCGGATGCCTGATGGGAGAACATCAATCCACATGGTACTTTTTCCAGGCACAGACTGCCGGAACAATCGGCTTTACTCTCACTCCTACAAATGGTACGGATGATTATGACTTTGCCATCTGGAATGCAACAACATGCCCTCCTGCCGGGGCTCCCATCAGATGTTCCTGGTCGAGTGTTAATGGAAATACCGGGTTAGGAAACGGGGCTGTTGATTTATCGGAGAGTGCAAGCGGAGATTCCTGGTTATCAACAATTAATGCAGCAGCTGGCCAGGATTATTTAATGTTGATTGATAATTGGAGCGGTTCTTCATCTCCCTATACTTTAACCTGGAATTTATCCGGCGGAGCTTCGCTTGATTGTACAACTTTGCCAATGGAATTATTGAATTTTAGTGCAGATTGTACGGAAGATTCTGTTAATATAAGATGGGCCACTGCAACAGAAAAAAACAATGAGTATTTTATTTTAGAAAGAAGTATTGACGGTGTAACATGGGAAGAAATATATAAACGGCATGGTGCAGGCAATAGTAATCTGACAATGAAATATTATTTTACCGATTTTAATTTTTATAAAAATATAACAAATTACTATAGATTAAAACAAATTGATTATAATGGCAATTTTACTTACTCAAACATTATTACAACAGGGTGTAAGTTTAATAATACATCCCGGTTGTTTATCTTCTCCGAACCCAATAGTGAGAATGTTATGATTAGCTGTATTCCGGAGAACGCAGGAATTTATTATCTGACTGCATTTGATAATCTGGGCAGAATAATTTATCGCGAAGAACTTTACCTGGATTTAATCGGAAAAACGATGAATATTCCAAAAGAAAAATTTAAAAAGGGAATTTCTTTTATTAATTTGAGAAATGAATCGAATTCAATCTCTCAAAAAATAATCATTTACTGAATAAAATATTGATAAACCGGCCCTGTAATAGTTAGAACTGGATTTCTTCGCCACCCGATTCGAAAAAATGGTACTCTAAAAAAGTATAGGATGGTTCGGGTTTTATTCTGATCCATCTTTTGTGACGCAAACTCCATTTACCCTTTTGTGAAGGGAAGCCTTTCTTAAGGAAAGCAGCTACATAAGGGTGAGTTTTCAGAATAATAACTTTATTGGCAACCTTCTTAATAAGGTATTCAAGATTGCTTTCCAGTTGTTCTATAAATACAACCGAAGGTCCTATTTCACCTGTGCCATCACAGGTCGGACATTTCTCAATGGTAACAATGTTGGTTTCAGGGCGTACCCGCTGGCGGGTAATCTGCATTAATCCGAATTTACTTAATGGAAGTATGTGATGTTTGGCGTGATCTTTTTCCATCAATGATTTCATTCTTTCAAAAACTTTCTGGCGATTTTCCGAATCATGCATATCAATAAAATCAACCACAATAATACCACCCATATCGCGAAGCCTTAACTGTCGGGCGATTTCATCTGCAGAAAGTAAATTTACTTCAAGCGCATTTCTTTCCTGGTCCTGTTCATTCATGGTTCGGTTTCCACTATTAACATCGATCACGTGAAGCGCTTCGGTGTGTTCTATTATCAGGTAAACTCCCGATTTCATCGAAACTGTTTTACCGAATAAAGACTTTATGTGTTTTTCAACTCCGAAATGCTCAAAAATAGGTTTCGATCCTGAATAAAGTTTAACTATCTTTTCTTTTTCGGGTTCTATACTTTTAATATAATCTTTAATAGAAGTATAAAGATTTTCATCATCAATATAAATATTGCTGAAAGAAGCATTCAACATATCCCTGAGGATAGCAGAAGTCCGGTCGAGTTCTCCGATAATCAGTTTGGGCGGCTTTGTCTGATAAATTGATTTAAAGGCTCCTTCGAATTTGCTTATCAGTTCCTTTAATTCATTATCTAATTCAGCAGCTTTTTTCCCTTCCGCAACAGTACGTACAATAACCCCGTAATTGTTGGGCTTTAAACTCTGGATAAGTTTTTTTAGCCGGTTTCGTTCTTCGTGCGATTCAATTTTCTGGGAAACAGATACCTTATTGGAAAAGGGGATGAGAACCAGGTTTCTTCCGGCAATGGATACTTCTGAACTTAATCTTGGGCCTTTGGTTGATATGGGTTCCTTGGCAACCTGTACAAGAATAGGTTGTCCGGATTTCAGAACCTGGCCAATTTTACCGTTTTTATCAATATCTTCAACTCCTTTAAAGGTGTGTAAAGAAGTATGAGGCTGGCTCGAACAAAGAGCCTGATTGACAAATTTCTGTAGCGATAAAACCTGGGGGCCTAAATCCAGGTAATGTAAAAAAGCATCGCGTTGATAACCTACATCAACAAATACGGCATTTAAGCCGGTCATAATACGTTTTACACGTCCCAGATAAATATCTCCGACTGAAAAACGCAGATTGTTTTTTTCTTTATTGAGTTCAACGAGTTGCTTATCTTCAAGAAGGGCAATCGTAATTTCTGATGAGGTTACATTTAAAACCAGTTCTCTAGTCACTTCTGCAAATATTATTTTCAATTACACACAAATACAACAAACCTATAGGACAAATGTACTATAGGTTTGAAGTATAAGCTAACAAACACTGATAAAAACTAACGATTTTTTTTCTTGTGTCTGTTCTTTCTCAAGCGTTTTTTACGCTTGTGAGTAGACATTTTATGTCTTTTTCTCTTTTTACCGCTTGGCATATTAAATCTTTAAGCCTATTTTTTAATATGAGATTTAACTTTGCCTGAGAATGATTTAGCAGGTTTAAATGCAGGAATAAAATGTTCCGGAATAATAATGGTTGTATTCTTGGAAATATTCCTTGCAGTTTTTTTAGCTCTCTTTTTAATGATGAAGCTACCAAAACCTCTTAGGTAAATGTTGTTTCCTTTTACCATTGAACCTTTTAAAGTGTCCATGAATGCTTCAACTGTTTTCTGAACAGTAACTTTTTCGATACCAGTGTGTTTCGAAATTTCGTTTACGATGTCTGCTTTTGTCATTTTCTAATAGTTTTTATTTTCAATTAATTACTAATAAGTTTTTTTCGGAGAGCAAATATACTGCTTAATTTTATTTCACAAAAACTTGAATGATTATTTTTACCGTAAAATTCACTAACCTACTTTATTATTTGACCAATGTATGAAAATTGGTGATGTATTAATTGACTGGTATAGAAACAATAAACGTGCATTACCCTGGCGCGAAACAAGAAATCCGTATTTAATATGGATTTCCGAAATAATTTTGCAACAGACCAGGGTATCACAGGGTTTAAGCTATTATTTACGGTTTGTAAAGAAATTTCCTGACATTCAAACATTGGCCAATGCAGAAATAGATGATATTTTAAAAGTATGGCAGGGCCTGGGTTATTACAGCAGGGCCAGAAATATGCATAAAGCGGCAAAAGAAGTGATACATATATATAATGGTGTATTTCCCGCATCTTCATCCGAATTAATGAAACTGAAAGGGATTGGATTATATACATCGGCTGCAATATCATCTATCTGTTTTGATGAAAAAGTTCCTGTTGTAGATGGAAATGTTATCAGGTTGATAAGCCGGTTAAAAGGTATATGTGAGCCTATGGGTTCTGAGAAACTGAACAAAGGAATTTATAGTATTGCTGAAAGCTTTATGCAAAGCCATTCCCCCGGAGAAATTAACCAGGCCATGATGGAGTTTGGAGCTCTTCAATGTGTTCCGGGAAAAGCAGCTTGTGAAGCATGTCCTTTAAAGAATAATTGTTATGCATATAAAAATAACCGGGTAGAATTTCTTCCCGTTAAAAAGATTCTGAAAAAACAAAAAAACAGGTATTTTCATTATTTCATTATTCTTAACAAGCGTCACGTTATTCTGAAAAAACGTATTGAAAACGATATATGGCAGGGATTGTATGAGTTTCCATTAATAGAAACATCTTCCCCGGTTTCTGTGTCTTCGTTATTGAAATCGAAAGAATTTTTAAGCATGATAAGTGCTCCGGATATTAAAATCAGTAAAGCGGGCAAAAATTTAAAACATGTTCTTTCGCATCAGATTATTCATTCAAAGTTTTTTAAAATAGACATTCCTGATTTGAAAGATTTACATTACAAAGACTCTGAAATTGCAGATATTAACGAAATAACCACTTATCCTGTTTCACGCCTGATTGAAAAATTTATAGAAAAGGAATGGAAAAATTTTGTATCTTTGAAAAGATAATAATTTAAACAAAATGTCGGTAAATAAGGTAATTTTAATTGGCAATGTCGGTAAAGATCCCGATGTCCGTTACATGGAAAACAATGTGGCAGTGGCAAAATTTTCACTCGCAACTTCCGAAACCTACAAAAAAAGCAATGGCGAAACGGTAAAAAATACAGAATGGCATAATATAGTATTGTGGAGAGGGCTTGCACAGATTGCAGAGAAGTATGTAAAAAAGGGAAGCCAGATTTATATTGAAGGCCGTATAAAATCCCGTTCGTATGATGATAAAGACGGGGTAAAAAAATATATCACCGAAATAGTGGGCGACAATATGACTTTGTTGGGCAGGCGCGATGATTCCGGTGAAGCCAGGAACGAAAATACGGGTACAACAAATGAGTCTGTACCGAATACTCATATTGATATTAATAACGGTGCACCTACCGATGATCTTCCATTTTAATTAACTTAAAAACCAAGCTTTGGAAGCCGATCCTTTTCCCTCGGCAATGATTTTTCTGATGAAATTTATAAGTTCTGGTATTACCATAGGCCAGATCACAGGAATAATTGTTGTCATTCTTTTACTGGTCATGTCAGGATTAATGTCGGCCAGTGAAGTTGGATTTTTTTCGCTTTCGCCGCTTAAAATTGATAAAATTCAGAAGAAACCCGGCTTAATGGGTCACCGGATTCTGAAACTTCTTTCGCAGCCTGAAGAACTTCTTGCCACCATATTGGTTGCAAATACCTTTATTAATATAGGCGTTGTTATAATCACCTCCTGGTTAACTTCCGAGTTTTTCGATTTTTCCGATTCCCCGGCTCTCGGGTTTTTTATCCAGGTTGTTGGCATCACTTTTATTATCCTGTTTTTTGGAGAGATATTTCCCAAAGCCTACGCAACACACTATAATATACAGACAGCACGGTTTATGGCTGTTCCCATTACAGTTCTTTCAGCCTTGTTATATCCCCTCATTTATTTTCTGGTAAAGGGATCAGATGCAATTAAAAAACGGGTTTCGTACCAGTCCGCCGTTTCCATTAATGATTTATCGCATGCTATTGATTTAGCTTCAGACGAATTACAGGAAGACGAAAAGCTCCTGAAAGGAATTATCAACTTTGGAAATATTGATGTAAAGGAAATTATTTTACCCCGCATGGATGTTGTTACAGTAGATATGCGGTTTAATTTCAGTAAGGTAATGAGCCTTATTATCGAATCGGGTTATAGCCGTATCCCTGTTGTGGCCGGAAGTTTCGATCATGTTAAAGGAATACTTTATGTAAAGGACCTGTTACCTCATATTCACAAGTACGAATTTCGCTGGCAGTCGCTGATACGGCCTCCTTATTTTATCCCCGAAACAAAGAAAATTAACGACCTGCTTGAGGAATTCCAGCAAAAGAAAATACACATGGCCGTTGTTATTGATGAATACGGAGGTGCATCGGGTATTGTGACCCTGGAAGATATTCTCGAAGAAATAGTAGGCGATATTGATGATGAGTTTGACACCGATGACGATACCGGTTTTGTAAAACTTTCGGATGATAAATTTATGTTTGAAGGAAAAACCCTGTTGAATGATTTTTACAGAACACTCGATATTCCTGACGATATTTTCGATCATGTAAAAGGAGAATCTGATACGTTAGCCGGCCTGATACTGGAAATAAAAGGCTCTATCCCACAAAAAAATGAAGTTGTTTCCATTGGTAATATTGATTTTACTATAAAATCGGCTGACCGGAGACGGATTAAGCAATTAATTGTAACTTTGAAAAAAGAAAAGCCGGAAGATAAGAAATGAAACATTTATTATTTAATTTGTTAATCATTTTCTTTGTGTATTCCTGTTCGCAGGATTATATCCCAAAACCCATGGGGTATTTCCGTATTGAGTTACCTGAGAAAAAATACCAGAGCTATACGGCTGAATGTCCTTTTACTTTTGATTATCCTGTGTATGCCCGGGTTAAGCAGAGCGATCTGCCCAATGCCGAACCCTGCTGGCTTAATGTTGAATTTCCGCGTTTTAAAGCTAAAATTCATCTGAGTTACAAAGATGTAAAAGGGAATATAAATGAAATCATTGAAGAGTGCCGGACGATGGCTTATAAGCATGCCGTAAAAGCCGATGCCATTGACGAACAAATTTATGTCGATTCGGCAAATTCTGTGTTTGGTATGTTATACCGGATTAAAGGAAATGCTGCTTCCAGCATCCAGTTTTATGCTTCCGACAGTATTCAGCATTTTTTACGCGGAGCGCTTTATTTCGAAGTACGGCCCAATAAAGACAGCCTTGCGCCTGTGGTGGGGTTTATTGAAAAAGATATAATTCAGCTTATTGAATCGTTACGCTGGAAATAGATTATGCAGGGTGCTAAAATAATTTTCCGCGATAACAAATGTATAGTAGCAGTCAGCCCGATTATTTCTGAAAACCAATTGAACGATGTTATTAATTATTCCGATATTCCCGGAATAAATGCCAAAAGCATAAAACGGCGATGTGAGTGGGCTACCACTCATAAATTACTTGAGTTTGTTTTGGGCGAAACCGTAACATATAGTTATGATAAAAACGGGAAACCGGTATTAAACAACCGTAACGAAAAAATAAGTATTTCCCACTCCCGGAATTTTTGTGCAGTCATAATAAGTAAAATCAAACATGCTGGGATTGATATTGAAGAGCCCAACGACAGGATTTACAGGATTGCAGACCGTTTTCTTACTGAAGATGAAAAAGTGTGGGTTGATGGAAGTCCGGATAAAATCGAAGTTTTGTATTTAATATGGTGTGCCAAAGAAGCGCTTTATAAGGTTACAGACCTGAAACCGGATTTTAAAGAGAATATGTTATAGAGAAAAAAAGTATTTTAAAAAGTGGTGAAATCAATGCCAGGTTGTGTATTAACAATCTAAATAAATCATTCAGATTATTTTATTGCAAAACGGAGAAATATATAATTGTTTTTACTATTAACTAATTTATAATGTTACACAGCAAAATCGAGGTGTGCATGTGAAAAAATAAAAATATCTTTGACCCGATAGCCAATAGTTCATCTCAAATTGACTTTACAATTTAATTTCCTGTTCTGAAAATATCAAGTTTATTTAAAGGTCTGATGTTGCTGTACCACTTGAATTTAGCCAGCAGGAGTTCCGAAGCCGGCAGTTCGTTCAGCGGATGAAGAGTGGCATTGGGTTTTGTAAGAAATAATATTTTAGATACCTGCCCGTCTTTCAGGTAGATTGTCATTTTACTGCTTTCGGCTTTATTCACACCAATGAATTCATCGTTATCTTTAGGGTAATAGATCGATTCACCATTACCATCCACTTCAATCCGGTTTAGTTCATCATTAACAATGTAACCAACCATATTTTTCCCTTTTATCTGGTTAAATTTAACCGTATCTTCCTGTGACGTAACAAAGGCTGTTTCAATTAAATTAATATAATCGGCTTTATTGTTTTTAGTATGTATTTCGATAATTTTAGCCGTTAGCTGATGCTGATCCGACCACATAATGGGCACTTTATGTAAGCGTATGGTGGAGTCTCTGAAAGAATAGGAGAGCGAATCGCATGAACCCTGGAAATCGTGTTTAAATATCCTTACATGATGATATGCTTTAATCAGCTTAAACGGGCCGAGGCTGTCAAGAAAAGTATTGGAACGGATGGTGTCGGCATGAAGGAAAAGGGTATCGGGATCATCGTAACTCATAAAAACAGCGCTGTCGGTGAGTAATGCCTGTTCGGGTTTTTCGTTGTAATACCCGGAATTTCCTTTCAGTGTTATGGAGGAAGACGTATCGATTACTTCAACATTTCTGTATGCTTTACCAAAAGCGCGGTTACGGTCGTAATACAGGCTGTCGCCTTTTATTATATTTTGTTTGCTTTTGAGGTAAGCATGTTTATTGAACTGGCTGGTTTCGGTTTTGGTATTATACCATCCGTTTTCGCAATAAATAAAATTGGAATCGCCAACGATGGTAGACGGGCCGTAAAATGAAGAAATTCCTGATTCGGTATTGTATCTTAACGAATCGGAATACATGTGGTAATCGGGATTGGTAAGAACCACTTTTTTTACGGCTACAAAATCTTTTAACAAAGCAAAATAATATCCCCATTCGCTTACCAGTGAATTTTCTTTGTCCTTTATTTTTCCCCAGTTGAAATAGTATCCCATATTCAGATTCCTGTCGTAATTCATGGAATCTGTTGTGAGCACAGCTGTTTTATTGGTCATCTTAACATTGTTCCTGACCTGTGCGATTTTTGTATTCCCGAAATACCTGATGGAATCGCCGTATAAATTTAAGGTATCGCCGATATTTATCCGTACATGCCCGTACATGCTTACGTTGTTGCGGACAGAATTGAAATAAGCGCTGTCGCAGGTAAGAACAGCATTGTCGTGTTTAAATGAAACATTGCCGGTGAGTCGTTTTATTTCTTTTCCCAGCTGATATTCATTGTAGTCTATCATATCAGCATTAATAAGTTCAATTTTTTTGACTTCCTGTGCAGTTAATGCTGAATGTAGAGAAAAGAAAATTAAAGTTATGATGAAATATTTTACCATTTCATTTTAAGAAGTTCGGATATTATGTTATCAATGGTTATTCCTTCTGCTTCGGCCTTGTAATTTTTAATTAAACGGTGACGAAGTACAGGATGTGCAACTGCTTTTATATCTTCAATGTCGGGGGAGAACTTACCATTCAGAACGGCATGGGTTTTTGCCCCGACAATTAAATATTGTGATGCACGTGGCCCTACTCCCCAGTTTATGTACTTTGTTGCCAGTTCGTGAGAAAGTTCTTTCCCGGGGCGTGTTGCCGATGTAAGGTTTACCGCATATTTTAAAACATTATCATTCACAGGAACCTTTCTTATCAGTTCCTGGTAATAAATTATTTCTTCAGCAGAAAGAACATTTTCAATTCCTGTCTCAATGTCGGAAGTGGTGGAGCGGACAATGTTTACTTCATCGTCGAACCCGGGGTAATCGAGCAAGGTGTTAAACATAAAGCGGTCGAGCTGTGCTTCGGGCAGGGGATAGGTTCCTTCCTGTTCAATGGGATTCTGGGTAGCAAGAACAAAAAATGGTTTATCGAGTTCGAAGTGATGTCCGGCGGCAGTAACGGCTCTTTCCTGCATCGCTTCGAGTAATGCCGACTGGGTTTTAGGTGGAGTACGGTTAATTTCATCGGCCAGGATAAAATTGGCAAAAACAGGTCCCTTAACAAATTTAAAATGCCGGTTTTCGTCGAGTACTTCTGTACCGATAATATCGGATGGCATAAGGTCGGGAGTAAACTGAATACGGTTATATTTGAGCCCCAGCGATTGAGCCAGGGTATTTACCAGTAATGTTTTTGCCAATCCCGGAACCCCGATAAGCAGGCAATGTCCCCGGCTGAAAATAGTGATCAAAACTTCTTTAACCACCTGATCCTGTCCGATAATTATCTTTTTTACTTCTCCGAAAAGCCTTTCGTATGCTTGTCTAAGCCTGTTTACTGCTTCTACATCGTTTGTGTGTGATATCATTCTTCTTTTCGTTTTTTATTTAACCCAACCCTGGTATTTAAAATTGCAGTTCTGATAAGAATTATCAATTCTTATATATGTTATTTTTTGTTCTTTTTCTATCCAGTCTTTCATTATCTGTTGTTTTTTTAATGAAGCGGCATAATCCTGAATACTCTGGTAATCGTCCTTTAAGTTTGCCTTGTGTGAGGGATAGCGGGCTTTCAGCCGGATAATTTTATAACATTTCTGTGATTTTTCATTGGTGTATTCGAAAGGTGAACTTATTTCACCTGTTTTTAATTTTTTAATCCAGTAGGAAGTGGTTGCATCGAGTTGTTCGAGATCGAAACGGGAATTGTTGGTATAAGGATTAACTGCCAGGCCACCATTAAACTTGGTATCTTTATCCTGGCTGAATTTTTCGGCAGCATTTTTAAATGTGATGGAATCCAGCCGGATAATCCGGGCAATGCTGTCGAGCTGACTCCGGGCTTTTACCGCTGAAATAGGATCAACTTTCGGAACTAACAGAATATGCCGGACATTAATTTGTTCGCCTAATCTTTCAATCAATTGAATAATGTGATATCCATATTCAGTTTCAACAATGCGGGAAACTTCACCGTCTTTGAGTTTAAAAGCAACAGCCGCAAATTCCGGAACGAGATCGTTTCGGCCGACAAACCCCAATTCGCCCCCTTTAACAGCGCTGCCGGGATCTTCGCTGTATAAAACAGCCAGTGTACTGAATTTATCTCCTTTCAGGATTCTCTCACGAAAACCGTTTAGTTTTTCTTTTACAGCCAGTTTTTCCTTTTCGGAAATGACAGGGTATATAACAATTTGTTCGTATTCAACCTGTTCGTTAATGGTAGGAATACTGTCTTTTGGCATGTCTTTAAAACATTGTTTAACTTCCGAAGGAGTTACTTTTAAACTTCCGGTAAGTTTATCCTGCATTTTTTCTGAAAGCATCTGTTTTTTGAGTGATTCGCGCAGGTCGCTTTTAATTTCTATGATACTTTTCTTGAAATATTCTTCCAGTTTTTTTTCTGATCCGACCTGGGAAACAAAATATCTTATTCTCCGGTCGAGCTGGGAATCTATTTCTTTATCGGAAACGGTTAAACTATCGATGGCCGCCTGGTGAAGCAACAGATTCTGATATAAAAGTTCTTCCAGAATATTGCATTTTAAATCTACTCCCTGGTAATCCGATTTGGATTCGAGTTGTAAAAACTGGTTTTCAATATCGCTTTTCAGTATATAATTATCTCCAACTACGGCAATAATCTGATCGATTATTTTATCCTGCGCTTTAACAGAATTAACAAGAGTAAATTGTGAAAACAGAACAATTATAATAAAATATCTATTTATCATGGGTTAAATATTTCGATGTTTTTTTTATTCATTTCTTCTTTTAACGCATTATTTTCAAGTTTATTTAAAAGTTCATTCTTGCGTTCTGTAAGAAGTATGGTGGTAATCATGTTTTTTGCGAACTCAATGGGGGCAGGAGTGCCTGTTAGCTGGTACTCTTTAATGTGAATAAAATAATAATAATTGGAATCGGCAATTTCTGTTTGTTTATTGTTTTTCAGAAACTGTTCCGGGTCCCCGATGGGATTGGGAAGCATTTTGTTAATGGTATTAAATGAAATCCACTGATTCTTAAAGTCATCATACTTAAAAGCATATTTATTACAATAATCGTCCAGTTTTTTAATTTCCCTTTCGTTAGTACTTCCATATAAGTTCCTCACTTTTTCAGGATTAGGGGCCGACTTTGGAAGTTGAATAAAAAGGACTTTTAATATACATTGGTCCAGTTCAAATTCGTTGGGATGTAAATTATAATATGTTTCAAATTCCTGATCCGAGATAACCGTATCGAGTTTCTCCGAGATAAATAATTGCTGGTATTTATAAATCAGTAATGAAGTTTTATAATTTTCCAGTTCCAGGGTAACGTCTTTATTTTCATCGCTGAGATTAGTTTCGGCAAGATGTTTAAGAACCTGTTTCTTAGCCCATTTTTCGGTAAAATTTTTAACCAATGTGGCGCTGTCTTCTTTATTTTCGGCACTGCTTAAGATTTCTTTCATGTCGGAGGGATATAAATATTCGTCGAAGACACGCGCAAGGGGTTTCTCATCGGAAATTTGACCCGGAGAGCAGGCAAAAACGGAAAATAACATGAAAGAAAAATAAACAAATTTTTTCATCGAAAAGAAAGGAAGAGCCTGGCCCTTCCTTAAGTTTTTATTTTATGGTTGATAAAACCTCTTTGTTGACGGTTATTTTATGCTTTGCCCTTAAACTTTCTATCCATGTTTTTTCGAGAAATGTCTGATAGTCGGCTGTTACAAGTCCTTTTGCTTCGGCAAGCGTTTTTACTTTCGGTTCAACTATTTTATTCAACAGGATGATCTGGCGTTTTTCCGGATTTATTTCATATGAGTTGGGACTAAAGGTGGTACCGAAAGCAAGTTTATCTACCGTAGAATTATCCCCCTGGGAATATAGTTTATTTTCAGTAATCTGAAGGCTGGCCGAGTCTTTGGCGGCAATCATTTTTACAATGTCTTCGTTGGAATATCCTTTTTGTGCTTTTTTTGCGATCAGCTTTAAGGTTTCGTCTTTATTTTTATCGGTACCGTATGTGAAAGTTGTTACATCTGCCCGTTTATCCCACATGTACTGATTTTTATTTTTTTCATAAAATTCAGCTAATCCGGCAGAATCTTTCACGGCTTTAGACCAAACCATTTTATCTGTTAAATCAAAGAGTAAAATACCGTCATGGTATTCGCTCATCAGGTACCTGAACTGGGGATACTTTGCATCAAGACGGGCTTCTTCGTATGCAATAACCTTTTCTTCAACAAATTTGTTATATAACTGCTTTAAATATTCATTCAGCGCTTCGGGAGATTTTTTTTCGTTTCCTGGTTTTTTGCGTGAACCTTCAAGATAAAGTGCAAATGCCTTCTGTGAATACGTTGAATCGCCCAGGGTAAATAAAGCTTTGGTAAGGGCTTCTGCATTCCGGGCTTTCCATGAGCCATTGAAAAGATTTGTATCAACTACTTTGTTAAATTCCGCAAGCTGTTTGTCGTTTAATTTATAATTGTATTCTTTTTTCAGTTTTTCAACCAGTGAAGACCGGCTCTGTTGTGCCCGTGAATCTTTTGCAATTTTTGTCTGGAGATCTGATTTTACTTCATCGAAAGTGCCCAGCGGTTTTGCGTCAATTCTTTTAAGGATATGCCAGCCAAAAGCCGTCCGTACAGGTTTTGAATATTCACCGTTGGCTTTAAGAGCAAATGCAGCCATTTCGAATTCGGGAACCATACGGCCTACGCTAAACCAAGGAAGTTCACCGCCTTTTTTAGCAGAAGATTTATCATCGGATGATTCGGTGGCAAGTTTTGCAAAGTCTTCGCCGTTCTGAAGTCTGGTGTAAATATCATTGATCTTTGTTTCGGCTTTTTTCACTTCTTCTTCTTTTGCATCGCGGGGTACAATAACCATAATATGTGCTACTTTTACTTCACCCGGATTGGGAATCCGGTCGGTTATTTTTATTAAATGATAACCGAAATTAGACCTGACCGGCATAGAAATGTCGCCTGTTTTCAGGTTATATGCAGCATTTTCGAAAGGATAGACGGTAGAAAGAGCAGAAAAATAACTGATGTCACCACCCAGAACTTTAGTGGTTTCGTCATCGGAATTTTCCTGGGCTAATTTTCCGAAGTCTTCCCCGGCAACTGCTTTTTTACGAATATCCAGTGCTTTGTTATATGCAGCCAGGGTGTCGGCCGGGCTTGGGTTCTCGCTAAGTTTAATTAAAATATGACTGGCGCGTAATGCAGTTTTCTTTCTTTCGTAAGCTTCTTTTAACAATTTATCATCAACATCTTTATCTACCAGGTAAGGAATGGCCAGTTGTTTACGGTAGCCTGCCAGTTCGCTTTTAAAAGTCTTAATGGTATCAAATCCCAACGATTCGGCTTCAAGAACCTTTAATTTGAAATTGATAAATAATTCGAGGTAATCATTTAACGATTTGTTATCAACCTGCGAATCCTTGGTATTGTTTTTCTTGTATATCCTCACAAATTCACCCTTGGTAACTTTATTGTTATCGATGGTGAGTAATACAGCATCATCGTTGTCGTTTTGTGCAAAAACCATACTACCGGTTAAAAGGACAATAATACCTGCCAATTTTAATGAACGTGTCATAATTTCTGTTCTTATTTTAGTTAAACTTATTCTCTGCTATAATTAGGCGCTTCACTTGTAATTGTGACACCGTGAGGGTGGCTTTCTAAAATACCTGCATTGGTAACTCTTACAAATTTTGAATTTTGTAGAGTGTTAATATTTCTGGAGCCGCAATAACCCATTCCGGCCCTTAAGCCGCCAACCAACTGGTATAATACTTCATATAAAGTTCCTTTATAAGGTACTCTTGCCGAGATTCCTTCGGGAACAAGCTTTTTAATATCGTCTTCCATATCCTGGAAATACCTGTCTTTTGAACCCATCTGCATAGCTTCAATGGAACCCATACCACGATACGACTTAAATTTTCTTCCCTGGAAAATTATGGTTTCGCCGGGTGATTCTTCAACTCCGGCAAAAAGACTTCCTGCCATAATGGAAGAAGCTCCGGCCGCCAGTGCTTTTACAATATCTCCTGAATACCTTATTCCTCCATCGGCAATTAACGGAACTCCGCTTCCCTTAAGCCCTTTGGCTACATGATAAATAGCAGACAACTGCGGAACGCCTACACCTGCAATAATACGGGTAGTACAAATAGAACCTGGTCCTATCCCGACTTTTACAGCATCGGCACCGGCTTTTACAAGCGCTTTTGCTGCATCTGCCGTAGCAATATTTCCTGCTATAACATCTAAAGAAGGATATTTCTTTTTTGCTTTTTTAAGCATTTCCATAACACCTTTCGAATGGCCATGGGCAGTATCAATAGCAATGGCATCAACCTGGGCTTTTACCAGTTCGTCAATCCGGTCGATGGTATCGGACGTAACACCTACGGCAGCAGCTACCCGCAATCTTCCGGTTTCGTCTTTACAGGCATTGGGGCGGTCTTTTGCTTTGGTAATGTCTTTATACGTCAGCAAACCGATAAGTTTGTTCTTATTGTCAACAACAGGAAGTTTTTCAATTTTATATCTCTGAAGAATTTCAGCTGCTTTTTCGAGATTTGTTGTCTGGGTGGTGCTGATGAGGTTTTTAGAAGTCATTACTTCTTTTATAGGGCGTTTTAGATTTTCCTGGAAACGTAAGTCACGGTTTGTAACAATTCCAACCAGAATTTTATTGTTATCAACCACAGGGATACCGCCTATTTTGTATTCTTTCATTAAATTAAGTGCATCTCCTACAGTACCTTCTTTTCCAATCGTTATCGGGTCAAGGATCATCCCGTTTTCGGCACGTTTCACTTTCATTACTTCTTTTGCCTGGCGGTTGATACTCATGTTTTTATGAATGATTCCGATGCCACCTTCACGTGCCATAGCAATAGCGAGATTCGATTCCGTAACGGTATCCATGGCAGCAGAAACAATAGGAACATTTAGTACAATATTTTTTGTGAATGACGAAGTCAGTTCAACTTCGCGGGGCATAACCTCACTGTACGAAGGAATTAGCAGAACATCGTCAAAAGTTAAGCCGGTATCAGAAATTTTATCTTCTAAAAAGGACATTGTTTGCTGATTTATTTTAAAATTGCGTGAAATTACAAAAAAATTAATGACATGGTAATTCCCGTCCCTTTTTTTTGTATTTTTTAACATCCTTTTTTATAAATGTAAGCGTCTGCAAATTAATTGAATAAGTTTACCGAAATATTGTCAGCTTACTGGGGTTACACACGATTCCGGGAAATGCAGGAAGAGATAATATCTTCCGTGTTTGACGGGAACGACACCTTGGGCTTACTGCCAACCGGAGGAGGGAAATCAATAACCTTCCAGGTTCCGGCTCTTGCCAAACCCGGAATTTGTCTTGTAATTACCCCTCTTATTGCATTGATGAAAGACCAGGTCGAAAATCTTCAGAAAAAAGGAATAAAAGCAACTATGGTTTTTTCGGGAATGTCGACAAAAGAAATTGATGTAACTCTTGAAAATGCCTGTTTCGACCCGGAATTGAAATTCCTGTATTTGTCGCCCGAAAGGTTAGGAACCGACCTGTTTAAAGAAAAAGTGAAGGGAATGAAGGTGAATTTTCTTGTGGTTGATGAAGCGCATTGTATTTCGCAATGGGGTTATGATTTCAGGCCATCCTATCTGAAGATTGCCGATATCCGGGAGTGGCTGCCCAAAACTCCGGTGCTTGCACTAACAGCTACTGCAACTCCTGAAGTTGTAAATGATATCCAGGACAAATTACTTTTTAAAAAGAAAAATGTTATTCAGAAAAGTTTTGCCCGTAAAAATCTGACTTATTATGTGAAACATACCGATGATAAATTTACTGATCTTTTAAGAGTGGCAAATTATTATAAAGGAACAGGAATCGTATATGTGAGGAACAGGAAAAAAACGGTTGAGATAGCAAAATTTCTTTTACTGAATAAAATTTCGGCAGATTATTATCATGCCGGCCTGGAAATGGAGGTTCGTAATAAAAAGCAGGAAGCCTGGAAATCGGGAAAATGCAGGGTGATGGTCTCGACCAATGCTTTCGGAATGGGTATCGACAAGCCGGATGTTCGCTTTGTTGCCCATATGGATTTGCCTGATTCTCTCGAAGCCTATTTTCAGGAAGCTGGCAGGGCAGGGCGCGATGAACTTCCTTCTTTTGCAACCTTGTTTGTAAACGAAGCCGATCGGTTACAACTGGCGCAACAAATTGAAATTTCTTTTCCGCCCCTGGAAAAAATCAGGAAAGTGTATCATGCCCTGGGCAATTTTCTCCAGGTTCCTGTGGGTACGGGAAAGAACAGGGATTTTGAGTTCAGCTTAACAGAGTTTTCCCAGACCTATAAAATCGATATTTTAACAGCGTTCAATAGTTTAAAGTTACTCGAACAGGAAGGATTTCTTTCTCTAACTGATGAAATCCAGACTCCATCCCGTTTGCACTTTATTCCTAACCGGGAAGAATTGTACGATTTTCAGCTGAAATACCCCAGATATGATGGTTTAATAAAACTCATTCTGCGGACATACTCCGGGTTATTCCAGGAATATGTCAGGATTGACGAGAACTTTCTTGCAAAAAGAGCCTCTGTCGAAAAAAGCATCCTGTTAAAAATGCTCCAGGATTTACATAAAATGGAAATCCTGGAATACCTGCCCCGGAAAAAAAGCCCGTTTATTACATATACCGAAGAACGTATTGACGATAAAAACATTATTTTTACACCTTCCAATTATCGTGAACGGAAAAGCCGCCTGGTGAAAAGAATTGAATTTGTGCTGAATTATGCTTTTACCGACAATAAATGCAGGAATCAGTTACTGTTGTTATATTTTGGTGAAAAAGATCCGTTTCGTTGTGGCGTGTGTGATGTGTGCAGGCAAAGAAATGAACTGGGACTGAGTAATTTTGAATTTGATAAGATTCTCGAAAAAATAAAAGAGGAACTTTCAACAGAATCGCAGGAATTGAATGATCTGATTGAAACTACCGGATATTCAAAAGAAAAATCGGTAAAAGTTATCCAGTGGCTCCTCGATCATGGAAAAATAACATATAACAAGCATAATAAGTTAAAATGGGCGCATAAGCTTAGTTGATAGATATACGTAAAGTCAAATAGTCATACAGTGTTTAATAGTTATTTGATTACTGATTGTGATATTTAATATTATTTGTTATTTCAAAGGAGAGTTACCTGATTATTAAAATAAATCCTTATTTTAATGACTTATGTATTATTACAATCTTCTTTATAAGAGATGATATAGTAATAAGTTCCTGCCGGAAGCGGGTTCCCGTTATACTGTCCATCCCATTTTACGGATGGATCATTGGACTGAAAAACTTCAACACCCCACCTGGAAAGGAATGATATGTTGAAATCAGATGCATTCATCAGGTTAACATTGAAGAAATCATTATATCCATCATTATTGGGTGTAATAATATTTGGAACAGGCAGGGAATCAGTGCCAGCCCGTGAAATAAGGTTAAAATTATGTATTGAAGTACATTTGTTTTCTGAGATTTCCAGGGTATAGATGCCAGGTACTGATACATTTATAGTTTGGTCTTTAGAACCAGTATTCCATAAATAATTTGAGCCGGTTATTTCAGTTGACAACAATATTTCTTCACCCGGACAGAAATAAATGCTGTCATTTAAACTTTGTTCCTCAAAAGGACAACAACTTTCAGTGTATCGCTAAGCTTACATCCATTGCTATCTGTAAGCAAATAGAAAACCGTAGTAGCTGAAAGAGTATCAATAATCGAGACATTATTGCCAAGAAAACTATCCACTATACCTGTTATTTCAATGGGAAATAGCTTTGGCTATTTGTTATTTTTTGAAATAGAAAAAGCTTATTGTCTAAATAATTGCTAACGATTGAAGCTACGGAACGACGAGCATTTGCTTGCAATTGGTGTCAACCCGATGCGAATTATATTTGATTTAGAAATTCTCAAGTTGTTCTTCACTGCTCGTTGTTTTCGTAGGTGGCGTTAGCCACTGTGCATATTGTTGTTATTTGTCAATAATTACTATTATTTCAGCTGCTAGAACTTTGTTATTTTGTGTCAAGCGGATAAAATAAAGCCCACTCGGTAAATTGTCACGATGCAAAATGGTTGATTGACCTGAAATGTTTTTTATTTGTTTTACCTGTTGTCCAAATGAATTATAAATAGTCAAGGATGCACCTTTTAAATTATTATTTGAATTAATAGTTGTCTCTAAACAAAATGGATTCGGAAATATTGACCAATTTTCATTTATGTGGTTTTCTGAGATATCAGTTTGGTTACATTTAGTTAAACCATTAGAATAATCAAATCCTGAAATAAAATTTGGTAAGGAATATGAACCTTGTCTACCGGCCAAAGAAATACTTGAGTCTTGATAATTACAACCCAATCCGGAAATGTTTGGATAGTTGATAACTGCTAATTTATATGGATTATTTAAGCTAACCCAATAAATTTTATTATTAGGTGCAATTTGGAGACCTTTACCGTTTGTAGGCCCACTTGTGTAATGATAAACTTCAATCATAGAAGCGTTAATCAAAGCTGTATCTCCTGAACTTAAGTCATATTGGGCAAGGAATGGTAACATTGGCCCTACAGAATAGTTTCCACTTGCATATAGTTTTGAATTATCGGAAGAAAATTCTACTCCATAAATATTTGCATGATTATTATTTGGTTTTAACAAATACCATGCATTTGAAACAATTCCAGTAGTTTTATCAAAATCAAAAACATCTAATATGTTAAGGCCATTGCTTGCCCCAATTGCTATTTTCTCTCCATTTGGAGAAAATTTTAATTGCCCTTGAGAACCTCCTAAAATTCCAGTATGAACCGACCCAATAGCACTAATAACAGTATCTATAATTCCGCTTGAAGTTAAGAGTAGTGCCCAAAATTCATTGGAATAAAATTTATGGGTTAGTATCCAATAGTCAAAGCCATTTGAATGACGTGTTACGGAAATTTTTTCTGCTACAGTGTCAACAAGCTTAATGTTTTTTTCTGTTGGAATTATTCCACCACGTGCACTATCTAAACAAATATCAACTTTTGAATACCTTAAACCATCACTTATGCTACCATTACAACAAAAGCCACTACTTACTGTAAAAATATAGAAATACCTGTTTGGATTTGATGGGTCAGGAACAATTATTGAGGATTGGGTTGAAGAAAAATTACCTAATAATCCCGTTCCATTTTGCATTATTTGATTATTCTTATTCCATACAGTCATTCCATCTGAATAAAATAAGATTGAACCTAAACTATCAGATATAACAGAAGTGCCTTCATTATGAGAGTCTCCGATTGGAAAACAAAGTTGTCCATTTAATAAAGCAGTTGGATTTCCACTATTAAAGTCAACACCTGCACAATTTCCAAAATACCAAATATTTCCTTGTTTTTGTCCGAAACAAAATAGTGGTATGAAAATAATAATTATAATGAGTTTTTTCATTTCTTTTTATGCATAGTGGCTAACGTTTGGCGCTTGGAAAAGCTGGGCTCCCGATGTATCGGGATAGCCGCATAGGGCGTCAAACCGTTGGTATGTTTGTATATTGTTGTCATTGTCCTTGCTATGAACTCTCGAAATTCCCGTCTGTGTCAAACAGTGCCCGATGCCAAATAAAATTTGCATGGTGTTAGCATTTCGTTGGGTTTACTGTAATGTTTAACCTAATCTTTGACACAACGTATAGAAAAGCCACTGCTTCCCAATTCACTTGTATGTGTTAAATAGCTTGAATTTGAGTAAATAAACCAGAAAGGTGCATCATATGTATAATTCTGATAATAAGCCCACCAAAATGCTCCTCCACCAATGTAGTAGAATGAACCATAATAGAATCGACAACCACTTGGAAGAGCAGTAAATCCGCTACTATTATCGGCTCCTGTATTGGGGCTTGTCCAATGAACAGTTCCTGTTTCTTTCAATTTACCTCCTACAATACTGTCAACACCTAAAAATGATTTTAATGTTTCCCATTCGGCATAAGTAGGAACATGCCAACCAGTTGGGCAAACATTGCGTAAGTCAGCAATGGCATAATAGTTATAGAGTTTACCATAAACTAAACTATTGTTTGCAACATTGTTATAGTCGCATAATGCTCCAGTTGTAAGATTTACCCATTGTGAACTATCAGCAATGTTTGGTATCGTATCGCCATTTCTATAGTGTGTTACTTTAAGGTTTTCTTTCATCCAAACTTGTGTCCCAATTGTTACAGTATTGTAAACATTTCCGTCAATATCAGTCACGGTAGCTAATTGTGTAGAATTATTAGAATTAGTTTCTTTCTTACAGTTATTTAAAAATATTGCAAGAATTATTACTGAGCAAAACCAAATTTTATTTTTCATAGTCATAATACTTAAATTTTGTATATACCTGTCTTTTTTTTACCAATGAACGCTAACGGTTCAATGTTGGATTTGGCGGGCATTTTCTTGCAGGGTGTGTCAAAACCGTTAGTTATTTTATATTTTGTTGTCATTGTCAAAATGCACGTTCCCGCCCGCTAAATTATAACATAGTGTTATGGGCTGTAATTCTTTCATCTAATTTTATTTTAGCTTCAAATATCGAATACTAATTTTGTTTTTTTCAATTTCAATAAAACCATATGTGTTATTATTTTTAGCATCAAATTTTAACAATTGGAAGCTGTTGTTTTGTATTTTACATCTATATGAATAGCTCCAATCAAATGTCGAATATTTTTTTCTGAAAGATTGTATTGGAATTATTTTCTTTTTTTCGAGTTTAGCTATAAAAGTCTTTAAACTGTCATTACACAATAAGAAAAGTTTATTGTCTACCTTGAATGATGTAATAATGTACAGTTTTGGTTCTTTAAAATCCCATTGAGAAAAGGTAGAGTCATTATAGATAGCTTCTGTACCCAGAAGAAAATTTGTTCCTTCAGAATAATCTTTTTTCTTGATTATTTGATAATAGTAATTTTCATCACACTGCTTCAAATTCAGCGGATTCTCAATTTTTAAAACTCTAATACCAGCTGAAACATAATAAGAGCTATCTATTCTAATTATATTTTCCGCTGATGATGAAAGTTCATATTCTTTTGCAGATGATTTGTCTTTAAACCATGTTGTCGAGCCCCATTCTCCAAAATCAAGACAAGTAACATAAAATCTTTCATCTTCATATATCACGTCATCTGGTTCAGGTGTTTCAATCCATGTTAAATTTTGCAAATTAAGATAATAACTTTTGTCATTCATATAGGGTTTAGAGAATATCGTGTCGTGCAAAACGAATAAATCTAAATAATAACAGTCAGTCAAGTCTCTTGGCAGTTTTATTTCTTTTTCAACCACCCCTTTATTTGAGATTACAAAAAAATATTTACTATAACTTTCTTTTTTATCTGTAAAATAACAATAATAAGTCTCTCGGAATTTGACCGCATGAGTCAAACTCACTTTGTCTGGGTTAACATATGGTTTTAGGTCGATGTGTAACGTGTCAATGTTAATAATAAATTCACCATCCTGAGTTGAATAAACCTGTGTTTGATTCTCAGTTGAATTTCCTCTGCAAGATAACAGAGATGCAATAATTATTAACAATATTGAAATTCTCATTGTGTCAGTCTTTATTATAGCCCATAACACTTGGCTAAACCCAATAGGTTGGGTTTAGCCATACTATATCCGTCTAAAATAAACTTTTCAAAAGTATGAAAATTAAATAAATATACAAGCATTTACCATTGTTAATGTTTGTTTAACAGGAAAAATATAATAAAGAAAGTGGAAAATAACACCAACTTTTATTATGAATAATAAATGTTTTAATCATTTAAATTAAGTTTATCAAGAGGGCTTTTTATCATATCAAAACCTTGTGTAGTTATATGTGTATAAATTTCTGTTGTTTTGCTACTGGAATGTCTCATTTTGAAATTTCTGCAATACCATCCTTTGTTAAATTCTCTGTCTTTTTTTCGACAGTGAAAACATCACTTTTTTTTGTAGGGTTATTATTTAAAATGGTATTGTTAGACTCTTTGTTTTTTAAAATTTCTGCTTTGTTTTTTTGAAATTCAATATCAGGAAATAGAGTTTTTAATTGATCAAATGCAGCTTTTGTATATGGAATATGCCATGCACGATGGGTCAGACTCCATTTCACATCTTTAAGGTTGTTGCAATAGATTGATTGTAAGGAAATACAGCCTTTATGCGTGGTTCGTTATGATGTGTTATTTTTTCTGCTCTCATAAACAATGAAGGTTGTTTACTACAAAAATAATATTTTCATAAAAACAATTGCGCATATCCATCAAAATCGACAGCATTTTTTCGCAGCACAGCCTCGTCAGTCCCATATCTTAACGCCTGTTCAGTATAAGACGACAAGTTTAATTGCAACATTCAAAAATACCATCCAAATATAAAAGAAAATTTTACTGTAACAAATAAATATATTAATAGTTATAGATTTACTCTGATTCCGGTTAATCATTTCTATTACTTAAATTAACAAATATCCTATATGCAGGTTTTATAGAAGTGAAATTTAAATAGTCCGCGAACGAATCAGAAACGCTTGAATTTTAATAAAGCATGGATTAACAGGTAATGTGTTAAAAATAAACATGCCAGGAACGGTTTTTTCGGAATTTTAATTTCTGTTTATTAATTGTTTCCGGGTCTTTTAGTGTCTGAAGTATTGTAGCAGCTTAAAAAATATTTTTACGGCTGCTTTTGAAAATCTTTTTTTATCCGATTAAATTAATTACTAATTTAGTCCCGTAAATCCTAATAAGTTTTTTCTTTTTATAAGATGTTGCCAATCAACAATGTTTTGGTTATTTTCATAAAAAGAGGTATGTTTGAATAAATTCATAAAACAGAATAATATGTTTAACTCATCGGTATATCAGGAAAGAAGGAATAAGTTACGTTCTTTGGTTAAAAGTGGGATAATATTTCTAGCCGGAAATGTTGAAACTCCTATGAACTATCCCGCAAACACATATCATTTCAGGCAGGATAGCACATTTCTTTACTTCTTTGGATTATCCCTGCCTGGTTTGGCGGGAATCATAGATATTGATAACAATAAAGATATAATATTCGGTAACAATATTGATATAGATGATATCATATGGATGGGGCCTCAGCCGTCGGTAAAAGAACTTGCCAGGAAAGTAAACGTTAAAGAAACATATCCTCTGCCGAAACTGAATGAAGTTCTAAATGAGGCAACCAGAAAGAAAAGAAAAATTCATTTTTTACCTCCTTACAGGGCAGAAAATAAATTAATGCTTGAAAGTTTACTTAAAATACCGGCCTCAGCATTAAAGGAAAAAGCATCTTCCGAATTAATTAAAGCTGTTGTAACTCTTCGATCGGTTAAAGATAAATACGAGATAGCGCACTTAGATGAAATCATGGCTGTCGGATATGAAATGCATACTACTGCTATGAAAATGGCAAAAGGGGGTATTTACGAACGCGAAATTGCAGGATATATCGAGGGAATAGCTTTATCTTATGGCGGCGCTGTATCTTTTCCTGTAATTCTTTCGAAACATGGCGAAACATTACATAATCATTATCACGGAAATAAACTTTCCAAAGGCGATCTTATGATTTGTGATGCCGGCTTTGAATCGGAAATGGGATATGCAACAGATCATACAAGAACAATTCCTGTGGGAGGTAAGTTTTCCCTGCAACAAAGAGAAATATACCAGGTGGTTCTCGATACAAACAATATGGCGACCAAGGCTATTAAACCCGGTGTAATGTACAAAGATGTTCATCGCATGGCGGCAACAATAATTACTGAGGGATTGAAAAACCTGGGATTAATGAAAGGCGATGTGAATGAAGCCGTGGAAGCCGGTGCTCATGCTATGTTTTTTCCTCATGGCTTAGGGCACATGATGGGTCTGGATGTACACGACTTGGAAGATCTCGGTGAAAATAATGTGGGATACGACAGTAAGGTAAAACGAAGTGAACAATTTGGAACCGCATATCTGAGAATGGCCCGTAAATTAGAACCGGGATTTGTGATTACCGTTGAACCGGGAATTTATTTTATTCCGGCGTTAATTGATACATGGAAAAAAGAAAAAACGAATGCCCGTTTCATCGATTTTAAACAAGTCGAAAAATATCGCAGTTTCGGTGGAATCCGCCTGGAAGACGATGTCCTGGTAACAAGTACCGGAAACAGGTTACTTGGTAAGAAAAGAATACCCATTTCTGTAAAAGATGTGGAAAAAACTGTTTCAGGAAAATAAGCGATGAAAAATTATTCTGTAACAATTGATGGAAAAAAACTGAATTATAATGTTTTTGGCCAGGGAAACGTAGTTGTATTGTTGCATGGTTATCTGGAAACGAAAGAATTGTGGGATGAAGTTGCTCAGAAGCTTTCGGAAAAGTACCAGGTGATTTGTCCTGATCTGCCAGGGCAGGGAGAAAGCGAAGTATTACCCGGTCAAACCGTGGAATCGATGGCCGGATCGGTAAATGGTCTTTTGAAATACCTGAAGATTGAGAAAGCGAATCTTTTTGGCCATTCTATGGGTGGGTATGTAACGCTCGCATTTGCAGAACTGTTTCCTGAAAATTTAGAAAAATTTGGCCTGCTTCATTCTCATCCTTTTGCCGATAGTCCTGAAAAAAAAGAACAACGTCTGCAGGAAATCGACCTGGTTAAAAAAGGAAGGCGGGAGATGATTATCAGATATTCTGTACCCGGTTATTTTGCCCCGGGATTTGTTTCGGAAAATAAACAAAGGGTAGATAAAGCCCTTGAACTGGCTCTTAAAACTTCAGACGAAGGGATGATAGCCTGTATTTCGGCCATGAGACAAAGAAAGGAAAGGCTTTATGTATTAGAGAATTCTCCCATACCTTATTTGTGGATTGCCGGAAGAAAAGATGAACTTTTTTCCAGTTCCAGGGCAATTGAAACGGCCAAAGAATTAAAAAATATTTCTTTTCATATTCTTGAAAATTCCGGGCACGTGGGAATGACAGAAGAGGCCGGGGAAACAATAAAAATTCTCACTCAATTTCTTTCCTGAAGCAGGATAATCTTTTAATTCAAACAACTAATACGTGTACTTTTGAAGTCTTTCGTATGAATATTGAAAGATGTTTCTGATATTTGTATTAATGAAACCGTTTTATAAACTCCTGTTGGTTTTATTTCTTTTTGGAATAATCTTTTCTTTTAACAGCGCTTATTCTCAAAAAGACCGGTATGTGGTTTTTAAAGGCGGCTTTGGGCTTCCCTATGGAGCCTATGGCTTAAATCTCGAATACAGGTGGAAGCGAATCGGAGGATATGCAGGGGGCGGATATATGAAATCCCAATATTATTCTGACATAGTTATTCCTTCCAGTTTTAACGGAGCTTTAGGTTTAAAATATTATTTTTTCAGACCCCAGGAGTTATGGCACCCTGTTCTGGGAATTCATGCAGGGTGGTTAAATAATTATTATCATAAAAACATAGGTTATTCATCATATAATCCTACCGTATACGGATTAGCTTTTATAGCCGGTGTTGAAATGATTGAGGATATGATGAGCATTGAGATGTCTATGGTAATTGATCCGGCTGTAGCAATTCTAAATCCCGAAAAACATCCTAACTATATGGGAAAGGTATATTTTACACCCACTATCGGGGTAGGGGTAAATCTGTATGCTTTTAAAATGTATCTTAAAAACAGGGAGCGTAAAAAGAACAGGGAAATAATCAACATGGAAGAAAAACTTGAAACGAATTCCGGTCCGGTTAATCAGAATGAAATAAAAGTCAGAACAAAGGATACAAATACTGTTATTTCAGAAAGATTAGTAAGGGAATGTAATGATACCTTAGCTTTTCCTGCAGTAAAGATTTATACAGATGACGGTGAAGGAAACTATTGGGTAGGAAAACAAATAGCCGAGGAAATATTTCTATTTGTTAAATTCAGCGAACCGATAACCGGAACCGAAAAGACCTTGTACACATATAATTTAGATTCTGCAATAAAAACTCATACTGTTTTTATTATTAAAATGTTAGATAAAAATGAAAAACTTTCCGGTATTACTCAGAAATTAATGAATAAGGAACCTGTTCAGGGTGAGATATATCAATGTAAACAAGGAAGGTTAATGGTTTATAATTACGGAAATATGCAGAAAGAAATATCGGTTCAATTAAACGACCTGAAATTAATAAACGGGAATAATTCTGAACTCTACTACGATGAGATATTAATTTGTCTCGTGTCCAGGAATAAATAATAGAAACTACTTGAAAGTTTCCTTTTTATGAAGTCTGCTTCCTTCATTTGTTGTTATCATAATGCTATATGTTCCTCCTGCAAGCCTGCTGATATCGATTATGTAAAATCCAAAAGAATTTGGAACCGGATTTTTTGCCGAAAGTACAACTTTTTTATTCTCATCGACAAATGATATTTCAGTTACATTTTTCAGGCCTGATGCATTAATGGAATAAGTGATGTTTTTTCCCTGTTCAGTGGCTTGATTTTCTTTAGTTTTTTGAATAGAATTATTTTTTTCAGAAGTCGATTTTTCAGAAACAGACAAACCGGTTTGCGGATTATTTGATAAGGGTTCCTTTTCTTTTGCTTGGGAAATGTTAGTTAATGAAAGGGAAGAAGTACCCAGCATCGGTATCTGTGTAGATGTTTTTTTATTTACAGCTAGTGCCGATGTATTTTCTGTCCCGGAAAAATTCTGGTACTTAAACCATAACACGGCAAAAATAATAAGCGACAGGCTGAATGTGCCGATTACCAGTTTTACCATAGTGCTTACCTTTCCGGTAACGGGATAAACAGGGATTTGTTTTTCTATGTTATTCCAGATGGCTTCCGGGGGGCTTTTCTCAAAGCTCATGGTTCGGTTCGTGAGAAATTCTCCAACATCCGATTTAATGTACTCGCTCATAACTTTTATTTTTTATATTTATTAACCGTTCCTGCAGTATTTTTTTTGCTTTACAATATTGAGATTTCGATGTCATTACCGATATGCCAAGCATTTCAGCGATCTCTTTATGGGCGTAGCCCTCGTATGCATACAAGTTAAATATCAATCGTTTGCTGTCTGGTAATTCCTGTACCATTTTCATCAGATCTTCAGCCGATAAACGGGATATTGTTTCGTCTTCGAAAATATCACACGAATCATCTATGTTTTCATTTAATTCCTGGTAGTGTTTAACATTTTTCTTTATGTAATCAATGGCTACGTTTACAATAATCCGTTTGATCCAACCTTCAAGCGACCCTTCAAACCTGAACTTTGCGAGATTACCAAAAACCTTGATGAATCCTTCCTGTAAAATATCTTCTGCCTGGTTATTGCCTTGCGAGAAACGCAGACAAATTCCATAGGCCTTGGAAGCAAACCGTTTATAAAGCATTTTTTGTGCTTCACGACTGTTTTTCAGGCATGCAATAACTAATTCTTTATCTGTTTGATTTTCTGTCATTATATTTATTTATACAGCTCGAAAAAAGAAAGGTTATATATCGCTGGTCTTTTTAATCAAATTTTTATAAACGGGCTCGTTCGTGCTTTTTTTGAAACTCCGTATTCTGATAATTGTTGTGATAAATTTTATAACAACAATTAAACCAAGAAACAGAATAATTCCTAACATTATTTCATTAATGGGAAGATCGATATTTAAAATTTGTTTAAGCATAATCCACAATTTAACTTGCTACCTGGAGAACAACCGGGTTTGATGTTGGAAAAAGCATGTCCATGAGTTGTTGCTTGTCGTATTCGCTGAATCCCAGTATCCTGGCTTCTTCTAATGCGTTTTTCATAAGATCCTCAGCCATTTCGTCAATATTTATTCCATCGAGAGTTGTTACTTTGCAGTTATAAATAATCTGCATAACACACTCATTATTGCGGTGAATTCTCTTTGACCTGGCATTGGGTTTCAATATGAACTCACTTTCACAAATCCCGGTTAGCCCTATTATATCTGAGCCATCTACTTTTATTCCGTGCACCAAAGCCGATTTAAGCTCAGACAATGAAATGCAGACACTTTTTTCTCGTCCCAGAATATCGCTGAAGTAAAGTTTTACTTCAACCCTGTCGTTTATCGTGTTATTACTGTTCATAGGAATATTTAAAAAATTAGCGTACTTATAAATAGATTAATAGGTTTATAAAAATTGACGGTAAGTCCGAATAAGATTACCAGTATGTTTAGCGCATATAAAACTACCGTTACTTCAACGGGTTTAAGCCCTTTTTTAAGTAAAATATGATGTAAGTGATCTTTGCCGGGAGTGAAAGGTGATTTTCGTTTCGTTATCCTTATGATAAAAACTCTTAATGTGTCAAAAACAGGAAGAAACATAATGCTTGAAATAAAAATAAGCATGTTTTGCGATAAATACATTTGTTTAACAGGTGTTAAATTAAATTCAATGGCTTTAATTCCAAGTACTACCGTTAAAAATCCAAGCATTAGGGCACCGGTATCGCCCATGAAAATGCGTGCAGGATTAAAGTTGTAAATAAGGAAACCAATTAAGCTTCCGGCTACGGCAAATGATAAAAGCGCAAAAGAAATGTGATGCATCGAATAAAAAACATATCCCAGGATGCTAAAGTTTATAACACCAATTCCCCCGGCCAGACCATCGATGCCGTCCATTAAATTGTAGGCATTAATTACTCCTACGATTACCAGTACCGAGAAAATGTACTGGGCTGCAACGGGAAGTTCATAAATTCCAAAAAAACCCTGGAAAGAAGTAATTCTTATTCCGCCTGCAACAACAACAAATGCAGCGATTATCTGAAATACCAGTTTCTTTTTGGCTCTTAATCCTTTTATATCATCAAAAATTCCGGTAATGAATAGAATCAGTGCACCACAAACAATAAAAATAAAGTCGTTGCTTCTAAAATACCTGAGCCAGAAAAGCGATGCTATCAAAAGACCTAAGAAGATGGCTATTCCTCCTAAATTGGGTATGGACCGGAGGTGTATTTTTCTTGAGTCGGGTATGTCAACCCAGCCGTATTTCAGACTAAAACGGATAATTTGTGGAATCAGTATGGTGGAAATTATGATGGCTGTGATAAATACAATAAAGAACTTAAATTCAATCAGCCAGGATGGTAGATAATTAATAACTTCTTTCATTGTAAAACTCTTTTAGTTTCTTTTAACCAAAAGACAGCATAAAACAATAAAAGGTTTCCGTGCCGGAATTTTTTTGAAGATTTATTTAGAAACTGTTTTGAATTTTACTTTGCCAATAATAGTTAAAAAAAGTGCAAGGTTTCCAACTTTGTTAAACATCTTGAGAGCAATTAATTACAAATCCGGAAAATACTTCGACTATGTTCAGCACAAGTCTCCGGTCTTCATAAACAAAATCAACGTTGTTTACTTAAGCACCGTAAACATTTTATGGAATTTTCAGATAACCTCGCAGAGGTTCGATAATTGTAATAATCTAAAGACAGGAATTCAACATCATCGCAGATGATGCACCGGGAAACAATCCCTTTTAAAGGTATTATTACTCAACTGAAATACCCGGATTTCCTAAGCATTGTTAACATTTAAATGAAATTAAGTTAGTCGCTTTCAGATAACCTCGTAGAGGTTCAATAAATTGTAATAATCTAAAGACAGGAATTCAACATCATCGTAGATGATGCACTAAAAGCAATAAAATGTATATGGTATTGCATAACTTAATAACATTGCCTTTTAGGGTGAGGTAAATGCCTGCCTATCCGTCGGGCAGGTTGAAAATCATTAACCGGTAAAATCGTTAAATAAATTCAAAACAATTTCTTATTTATAATCTTCTTATTCCCATAAATCTTTTTGGATAGGCAGATTCTGTAAAATTGGTAATGGTAACGCCCCAATGATTTTTTGAAGATGAAGAATGAATAAACATAACAGGCTCTCCCGGGTTAGAAATTATAATCCCAACATGACCGACAGATTTTCTGCTGAAATTAGTCCCGGTAAAAAGAATAATATCTCCTTTCCGGCAACTGTCAATGGAAACGGGTCTTCCTAAATGATAATAATCCCTCGCACCATGCGAAGTGATTATACCAAAATGCCTGAAAACGAAGGAAACAAACCCTGAACAATCAAAACCTTTTTCTGAACTTCCGCCCCATTTGTAAGGTGTTCCCACATAGTTTTCAGCAAAAGAAATCAGGCTGTCGGGGTTAAAACAAACAGAATCCCTGGTTTGTCCTGATAAATTAATAAACGGGAATAATGCAAAAAAGACAAACAGAAAAATCTTTTGCTTGCCTTTTATAAATGAAAACACTCTGTTTAAAATAAAATTTAAACAACTTTGCCGTTTACAACCCTGACTTTTTTGAAAAGGCCCAGGGAAATTTCTCCATCGTAAGGTTTTCCACCTTCAAGGTATACATTGTCGCCTTTTGAGGACTTGGAATCATTTTGTTCCAAAATTACCATGCCCTGATTTGTTTTAATCTTTTTAAAAGGACCTGTATGTTCAACTTTACCTTCTTTAATGCTAAACCAGGACTCGCCGGCAAAGTATTTGCCATCTGACAGAGGTTTTAAATTAACTACAATATTATCGCCTGTCGATACAAATGCAGTTTTATTTTCGGTGTATAAATCGGCAGCGGTTCCATCGGATAAGGTGATTTTAAAAATGTGTTTCTTTCTCAGAATTTTACTTTCATGAATCTCATAAATAAAATTGGATGTGGAACTTTGGTAAAATCCATCGGGGAGGGGGGCCAAATCGCGCGTGACTTCCTGTCCTGGTGTGCCGATGGCGTCTTCGGGGTGACGACGGTGAATTTCAAGTTCGAATCCGTCGGTAACATGAACCAGGCTTAAATGTAAAAGTTTTGCAACAACACCATGAAGATAATTCTCAACTTTCAGGTTGGCCAGGTGTTTTGTATTGGCCAGGTAATGGAAGTCGTCCTTAAGAGCATCTTTTTTTAATAAGATCACTGATTTGTCGATATATACAACATGATAAGATAACGAATCGTTCGTCTTTTTAATCAGGAGTTCGTCACCTGTTTTAGAAAAACTCCAGCTCCCTTTATCTTTGTTATGATTTTTCTCTATTTCAACTTCGCTGTTTTCATGAAAGAGAAATTTTTCATCATCGTTCTTTCCATCGACTAAAATCCATGCCTGATCTTTTAGAATATTGTTTATTTCACCGGTTTGGCTATTCTTTTTCAATAAAGCAGAGGCATTGGAAATAAATTTTTTCATAAATAAATTATTTTACGTCAGTAATTATTAGGACGTCAAAATTAAAAAAAAAACTGAACTCTTAAAATTTCTGTCCGGGTATTATTTAACTGTAAAATCTCCGGTAATATTTTGTTTTGAACCGGAAGTAATCAGGTAAAAATAAATTCCATTACCTAACTCATTTCCATTTATTTCTATAGTATCAGAATGAAAAGAGACTTCCTTTACTTTTTGACCGGTAGTATTGAAAATCTCTATTTTTCCTGATGATACATTTTTGTTTCTAAGATCGATATGAGAAATTTCAGAGACCGGATTCGGATAAATAACAGGACTATAAATTTCATTATTTGTTTCATTAATTCCTGAACTGGTTACAACAGGATATCCGGCTCCCAGCCAGGCATTCATTCCGCCCAGCATATTATATACTTCCCGGAAATGCTGTGTTTGCATCATGGCAAAAGTGGCAGCGCTTCTGCTTCCCGACTGGCAGTGTACCAGGTAAATTTTATTGTGATTAAGAGCTGCAATTAAAGAAGAAAAATTTGATGCATAATAATCAATATTAATGGCGTTTTGTATGTGCCCTGAATTATAGGGCCCTGACTGCCGTACGTCAAGAATTACAAAATTTGTATCGCCAGGATGTGCCTGAATTAATGAATCAGACTGAACTACCGTTAAATTTCTGTAAATGGTGTCGGTTTGAGCATCAAGAAATAAAGCAAAGGAATTAAAAACAATTATCAGAAGTAGAATATTTTTCATCGCAGTTATTTTTTAAATTTTTCCCGGTTCAATACAAAGATATGATAATTGATTAATTTATCTTTCAAAAATGTAAGAAATTACAAGCCGTAAATGTATATCTTTGATGAAAATTTTATTTATGATTACCACGGATCAGTTAAATGATGTTCTCGAAAGACGCGATGCGTTAAGGAGGTTTCTTTGACTTCGACAGGAAGTTGATTGAAATTGAAGAGGAAGAACTGAAAACACAGGCTCCGGACTTTTGGGATAACCCGAAAGAAGCGGAAAAGCAACTGAAAAAGATTGCCGGAATTAAAGTCTGGACAAATGGCTTTAAAGAAGTTGATTCACAGGCGGATGATCTCCGGCTAATATATGATTTTTACAAATCAGGCGATGCCGGCGAAGACGATGTGAATGAACAGTACGAAAAAACGATTTCTGTACTGGAAACTCTCGAATTAAAAAATATGCTGAGTGAGGAAGAAGATAAACTCAGCGCCATTGTCAAAATAAATTCGGGGGCAGGGGGTACCGAAAGTCTCGACTGGACAGGTATGCTTATGCGTATGTATATGCGCTGGGGCGAGCAGCATGGATATAAAATAAGGGAAATTGATTTTCAGGAAGGAGACGAAGCCGGTGTAAAATCTGTAACAATGGAATTTTATGGTGAATATGCATACGGATATTTAAAAAGTGAAACCGGTGTTCACCGGCTGGTCAGGATTTCTCCCTTTAACGCACAGGGAAAGCGCCAGACTACTTTTGCTTCTGTATTTATTTCACCGGTTATTGATGATACTATTGAGATCGTTGTTAATCCATCCGAAATAGAATGGGATACGTTTCGCTCCAGCGGGCCTGGTGGGCAAAATGTAAATAAAGTTGAAACGGGAGTCAGGCTCAGGCACTTACCAACAGGTATCGTAATTGAGAACCAGGAAACCCGCTCCCAACTTAACAACAGGGAAAATGCAATTAAACTTTTAAAATCCCAGTTGTATGAAATAGAGTTGCAGAAGCGACGCGAGAAGCAGGCCGAAATAGAAGGACAAAAGAAAAAAATTGAATGGGGTTCCCAGATCCGCAGTTATACACTGCATCCGTATAAATTAGTGAAAGATGTTCGTACCGATTTTGAAACCTCAGATGCCCAGGGAGTACTGGATGGTAAACTGGATGGGTTTATAAAGTCGTACCTGATGGAATTCGGAAGAAAACACTAAAAATCTTAGATTTATGATTTACAATTTACGATTTAACCAGAGAATGATAATTGCAGCATCTCTTTTTATGATATTTATGTTATTAACAATTAGCCTGTTTGCACAAAACAAGGGATTTGTAGGTGGAATTATGGCCGGCGCTGTTGCTTCGCAGGTTGATGGTGATAAACTTTCAGGGTATAATAAAGCCGGATTCCAGGGAGGTATATTCTTAACCAATAAATTCGGCAAAAAAGCCGGCTTTAGTTTTGAAATGAAATATATCCAGAAAGGCAGCCGTACCACTTCTTCACCTCCGGATTCTGTGAACATTGTTCCTGACAGGTATTATAAACTCAGGCTTAATTATGTGGAAGTTCCTTTTTTATTTAATGTTTATTTAAAAAAGAAATTCATGCTTGAAACAGGGTTGGGTTTTGCCTATCTGTTCAGGGTTCGTGAAGATCCCGATGGGTATGGTTTTATGTTACCGGATGTGCCTTTTAAAAGATTTGATTTTCCTTTTTATTTCGGAGTTGCATATTTCCCTTTCGAAAAATTTCATATTGATTTCAGGTATTCATATTCGACGGCTGCTATTCGTAACCATCCCGGGAATCAGACCTGGTATTTCGACAGGGGGCAATACAATAATTTAATATCTTTTGGTACTTATCTGAATTTTTAAATGAAAAAAAATAAAATTATTGTTGCCATTACCGGGGCAAGCGGTTCTGTATACGCAAAGCAACTGCTTTTTCGTTTACGTGTATTGGGTGATAAGCCGGAGATTGCGGTTATTTTTTCGGAGGAAGGAAAGAAAGTGTGGAACTTTGAACTGAATGGTGAAACAATAAACAATGAGCAATTAACTTTTTTTAATCCGGATGATTTTTTTGCTCCTGTGGCCAGCGGTTCTGCAAATTATAATGCGATGGTAATTATTCCCTGCTCTATGGGAACCCTTGGAAGAATTGCGGCAGGTACTTCCGACAGTCTTATAATACGCGCAGCTGATGTGATGCTCAAAGAAAAACGCAGACTTATACTCGTTCCCCGCGAGATGCCGTATAATCTTATTCACATCAGGAACATGGAAACATTGTTATTGGCAGGTGCTTGTCTTATACCAGCCTCGCCATCGTTTTACAGTCACCCGGAATCTGTGGACGATGTTATTAAAACGGTTACTGATAAAGTTCTTTCTTCACTGGGATATATTGATGATGTTTTTGAGTGGGGAAAAGATTAAGTTTATAAACCTGATGTTTTCATTTACTTTTCTTAGCTATTTTTATTTTAATTCTGACTACAAATATTTTAATTATTCTGTTCTTCAATTAACCATTTCCACGTTGGTCGGATATTAATAATCTTATTACCCATTTTAATGTTATCAAAACTATTATAAGTTAAAATCAAGCCTTCTTTCAGATTTAATTCATCCATTGCAGTTTTAAGCGATTTAAGCTCACGTTCTTTTGTATTATAATCTTCAATTGAATAACTGACTTGTATTAATTGTGGATGATTCTCTTTTACAAAAAAGTCAACCTCCAGGTTGTTTTTGGTTTTATAAAAATATAGTTCTTTTTTTCTTCTTTTTAACTCAATAAAAACTATATTTTCTAATAAATTTCCCAGGTCCTGCCCAAAACGAAAAGCTACACGGTTTCTAATACCATTATCAATAGTATAAATTTTTTTGTTAGAAGTGTATTGTCTTTTTAGAGAATAATCATATTTATATAGTTCAAAAATCAGGTAGCTGTCCTGTAAAATTCCAATATAATCTTTTATTGAATTTACGCTCTGAATTCCTAATATTCTGGACAAAGAATTATAGCTGATTTCTTTTGTGAAATTAGTCATTAAATATTGCGTTATTTTTCTGAATGCAAGATTGTTGCGAATTCCGAATTTTGCTATAAGATCTTTTTGTATAACATCTTCGTATAATCGTTTTAAAAATTCGGTATTATTATATTTAATAAAATCGGGGATGCCACCATTTTCTACATAAGTATCAAATTCATTTAAAATTCCTGCATTCGCCTGGCTACTTTTACCAATTATTTTAACATTCTTATAGTCAAGTATTTCCTTAAAAGAAAAAGGATATAATTCCATTTTTAAATAACGCCCTGTTAAGTGAGATGCCAGTTCTCCGCTTAATAACTTAGCGTTACTCCCGGTAATAAATACTTTATTGCCTTCGTTGTGTAACCGTCTGACAAATCTTTCCCATCCATTAATGTTTTGTATCTCATCAAGGAAAAAGACAGTAGAATGATAACGTTTTTTTAAAGCAATCACTAAATTATTGAAATCGTTGACTTCAAATTGTAAAAAACGCTCATCATCGAAATCAATATAGTAAAAATCCGGAAACTTTTTTGCAAGCTGAAGCATTAAAGTTGACTTGCCCGATCGCCTTAGCCCGGAAATTACTGAAATAAAAGGATTAGATAAAAGTTTTTCGCCTAATGCACTTCTGTCTAAATCATTGTTTTTTGCGTTTAATGATAATAACTGGTCGTCAATTATCTGTTGTAAAATATTTTGATCCATCATAATAATGACATATATTAGTAATGCAAATATACTAAATAAATATATACTAGTAATACAAATATATTAAATATATATATATTAGTAATGCAAAAAAATATTATTATTTTCATGTTAAATTATATAATGGTAGCAGGAATTATTGACTTAACGGACAAAGAAGGGTGCGAAAAAGCGACTCAAATGTAGTTATATCGGACATCTGAGTCAGTAAGTTATACCTATGTGATTTATATTTTAATCCAATAAATATAAATGTATATAAGTATAAATCAATCGGCATAAACCAAAGTAGAAATTATAATTCGTCCGGTTTGGACTCTTATAAATTTCACTTTGGTATTAAAGTTTATTAATATAGAATGATGGCATTGTTTGAACAGGGGAAAGGAAAAATATTTTCAGATATTATTCAATTTTTCCAGGTAATTTTCTATCAGCTTATTTTTATCAATTTTATGGCTGGAGTTATAGGTAAATTCTTCGACTTCCACAATGTCGGAAGGGATCATATAATAGGGTAAAGTTTTCTCAAGTTGAGAGATTAACGAATCTTTTAATTGCCCGATGTTATTTTTATTCTTTGTTTTTATAAATGTTATCAGTTTCCTGATTTCATTGTTTCTTTTTAACGGAATTGTAACAGCGTCCGTTATCTCTGGATTTTTACAGATTTCGTTGCTTATTTCGTTTAATTCAATCCTGAAACCATGTAGCTTAACCTGGTCGTCGTTTCGCCCGAGAAAAAATAACATGTCATCTTCGTAATAAGCAAGGTCTCCGGTTCTGAATGCTCTTTTTCCATTATGCAGATAGAATTTATTGCGGTTAAACTCCTCATTTTTAAAATACCCGGTTGAAACATGGTCCCCGCATATGACAAGTTCACCTTCTTTTTGTTCGTTATTTTCTTTTAATATCAATAATTCGCTACCAGGCATAGGATATCCTATGGGAACAGAACTGTATTTCTGAATAATTTCCCGGCTAACAACAACGTGCGTGGTAACAATGGTCGCTTCCGTTGGGCCATAGGCATTCATTATATAAGCATCCGGAAATATGGATTCTAAAAGCGTACATGTTCGCGGGGGAAGTTCTTCACCCATAAATAAAAATGTTTTAATAAAGGGAAGATTCTCTGCTTTAAATCCGGGGTGTCGTAAAAACAAAAAAGCGAAAGAGGGAGTAGAGGTCCAGATAGTGCAATTATATTTTTTCAGACGATCAATAAAAGCATCCTGGTCTTTGACAATTCCGGTGGAATTTAAGATCAGGCTTCCACCCAGGGCAAAAGCATTAAACAAATCACATAGTGAAACATCGAAAGTGAAAGGGGCTTGGTTCATGAAAACGTCTGAGCCTGTAAAACCAAAATCTTCGGTTGCCCAGTCAATAAACTTCAGGGTGGAGTTTTTTGTGATCTGTACGCCTTTTGGTTCCCCGGTTGAACCTGAAGTAAACATGATATATTGCAATGGATCATGTGAACATTGTTCGTGACTTTCCTGAAAAACCGGTCTCCTGTGAATGGTTCTTTTAAAAACTGAATTTATTTCGACAGCAAAATTTATATCAATCTTATTATTCGAACAATTAATCAGTACCTGTGCCTGTGTTATACTTACTATTTTCCTGATTCTTTCCAACGGATAAATTTTGTCAACCGGAACATACGTTACTGTAGCATGAATGCAGGCAAGAATGGCAACTGCAAAAGATTGTTCTTTGTGACCATAAATGATAACAGTATTCCCTTGCGGAATATGTAAGTCGAGCAGCATGCCTGATAATTGTTCAACTTTTGCTCTGAGAGTTAACCAGTCAATATCGGAGTTGCTCCCCGAAACGGCAAGTTTTTCCGGGTTAATATCTGTTTCAATAAATTTTTTATGATGAAAATCGTATTTCATAATATTTTACAATAATGAACATTTTCCGCTGAAGATATACAAAGCAACTGCAATTAAATTAAAAACGATGAAAATGCTGATATACTTAACCATTGCAGGGCTAAGTGTGCCAAAAATGACGTCTTTGCCGGCTTTTTTACATTTGGTAACATAAGTATTATGAACAGCAGAATAAATTCCAAAAATGCAACCGCTTAATATAAAATTCAGTTTAAATCCATTCCAGCATCCCATCAGCAGAAACGTCATAAATAATGAAATATTCTGCCGGGCCAGAGGGTATTTTTTCAGGCTTTTTTTCCTGGTAAAATACATATAAAGAGGTGTGAAAAAGTAGTCTTTAAGCCAATCGCCCAGGCTGATGTGAAATCTTTTCCAGAAATCCTGCGGGTTTACAGCCAGGAAAGGATTAGTGAAGTTAACCGGAACTTCCATTCCCATCATTTTACCAATACCCAAAGCCATAAACGAATACCCTGCAAAATCGAAAAATAAATAAAAATAATATGCATACATGGTATTTGCCATGTGGAGAATTTCTTTACTGTCGGCTGGGAATATGTTAAGCCAATACCGGTCAATTAATTCTGCAAATATGAATTTGAAAGCTATTCCTTTTACAAAATTATTCCAGCCTGTTATGAAATTTGTAGAAGTTAAAGATTCGAATCCCTTTTCCTGTGATTTTTCAAATCGTGAAAATCTTTCGATAGGCCCGATTAAAATGGTTGGCGAAAACGAAAGAAAATTAAAATAGGTTATAAAGCCGGCAAATTTTTCACCAGGCGCTTTGTCCATGTAATAGCTTATGATTCTGAAACTGGCATAGGATAAGCCCGCAAAAGATAAAATATTATTTAATTCAAACGGATAAAACTGAAACCGGATATCTGATTTAACAAGGAGCATTGGAAGGAGCAAAATCAAAATACCCCAGAATTTGATCCTGAATTTTATAAACGTTGTTAACAAGTAAGTTGCCGCATAAGAAAAAACAATCAGGCTGAGAAAGTGTACGGGACTTGGAAAGAAAATCCAGAGATAAATAAAATTAACAACTGCCAGAATGTTTTTATAATAGATTGATTTTAAAAATTGTTTGCATATAACCAGGATGGCAATAAAAATTGCCATTAACAAAAGAAAATCTATGGAACTGTAAGGAAGCATCTTTAAAATTGCTGATAAACAAACTGAATTGATGAACCGGTTTTATTGTTCGGGTGATGGTTTAGAGGAGAGTATAGAAAATACAATGCAACTGATATGGTAAAGTAAATTACCAAGTGTAAAAGAAACCGTAAAAAAATATTTATTTTCATTTGTTAATGTTGTAAGTTTCAATAATAAATTTATCGACTTTGTACCATCCGTAATCGCTTAGGTGCATAACATCTCTCAGGATTTCTTTTTCATATTCAGCAGAGTCTGTTGTACAAAGATTAAGCAACGGGAAGTCGTTTTTATTGATTTCATTTTCTATTATGTCCAGTACAGGCGACAGCGCTTTAATGTTTTTAAAATAAAGAGCGTTAAATGGCTGAATAATGAAACCTGCCTTTACATTATTCTTTTTTATAAGCTTAACCAGCATTTTGAAATCTGCTAATTCCTGGTTAAATGCTTCATCAACAGGCTGAATTTTTCCTGATTTTCCATGTATATAGGTCGTATAATATTCATTTTCGATTCCCATATTGTTATTGGTTGCCCTCCGATCTGCCTCCGACCTGCCGGAAAGAAAAAGACTGTCCCAGTTTACGGTTTTTACTTTTTTATTCGTAGCACTGCCAATGGGTGATGACGAAACGTGTTCCCGGTTATTTGTTAATTTATTTTTTTGTTCCAGTAAAAATTTGTCTGCTTCAATCAACGGGTAACAGAATATTTTATGTATAAAGCTTTTGTTTGATTGTCCCTGTAAATACATCAGACGTAGCGGAACGGACGGGGAATTCAGTTCTCTGTAAAAATCGGTAATTCTTTTACAGGCATAATTTTGAAACTCAGCATTAGAAGTATCCGTTAAGATTGATTTTAGGAATCGTTCAGAATTATATTCCAGGAAAATATCGGAAGGGGTGCCTTTTGATGGTTTAGACTCGAACCATCCGGGTGAGATAATTATTACAATATTTGCGTTGTTTAATTTTTCCGGATTTGCAAGTAACTGGCAAAACATCGAGAAACATTGATTCCCGGCATGCCCTGTTCCTATAACATTTGTATTGAATTTTTCAGGAATAAAATTATACGGAATGGCAGGAGTATTTTCGGCCAGTTCGGATGATCCCAGAAGAAAAATATTTTCACCGCCGGTGGAGGATTGTTTATTTTTAGATAAAAACAGGTTTTCGAGAGCGGTATCGCCGTTAAAATTATTAATATATCGTAATGAATCAACGGAGGTTTTTTGCGAAGCACTGAATGAAGAAAAAAGAAAATGGTTGAATAGGTCGGATTTAGAAAAATACAAAGAAAAAGTTAAAACAAGGAAAAACGGGAACAGATAAGCGAGAAAAATCTTTTTCATCTGCTATCCTATTTTTCTTATTGTTTCAATAATGTTATTAATTGAATCAAAGTTTTCGTCGTTAATTAAATATTGTGGAATTTGTTTTGAGACTTTTTCTTCAATTGAAACGATTAAATCAATAACAGAGATGGAATCCAGGAGTTTTGATTTTATCAGAGACTCATCAAATTCAACTTTTTTAAAAGCTATATTTTTTATTTCGTTTTGAATAAATATCTTAAGTTCGTCCATAATGATACGTTATATAAAAATAATTCAGCAAAGGTAAAATAAAATTAAGGAGGCTATCATTCAACCACAATCTCTTTAGTCACACATCTTTTCTGAAGATTTTCAGGTTGCCCTTTTATTTCTTCTCCTTCTCCAAAAGTAACGCCAAGTTGTATTGAATAAATGCCGGGGCTTTCAAAAGAGCGAAGTATTTTTTGCCCTACATATTTCTTTTTGTCGCTGAAAATCCAGACAAACTGTTTTAATTTCTTGCCTGGCAGATTGGTCTGGCCGGCGTCAAATTCAATGGCGCTGCCTGTTTTTATGGTATCAGGACATGTAATGTAAGGTTCAACCGGATCTTCAATCAATAAATCGTAAGAAGCAATGGTTTGTACGAATTCGTTTGTAACAGTATCAATCATGTTCAATGTTACATTGTAGGTGCCAGGTCCCGGAAAACAATGATCGGTTTGTTCGCTTCGTATTTTTGTGCTGTCGCTGAACACCCATTCGTATATGCCGGGAATGGTGTCCAGGTCAACCGTTTTTCCTTCTTCGAAATGATAACAATAATTACGTTCAATCATGGTATCACAAATGTCGAATACCGGTAAAGTCGAAAAGAATTCAAAAATATCATCGGTGCCTTTGCGGTCGGAAGAGAAAAAGCCGTTTTCTGTTGTGCTGTCGCAGATGAAGGCAAAATCGTTATAGGCTGAATTTACGGGTTCGTACATTTTAACGGGTTTTTGCCATTCGTCGGAAGTATTGTCGGAGAAAAATATATCAAAAGTTTTTGATCCGTTATTATTGCTCGAAAAATATAATCTTCCCGAAGAATGAATAAATGGAAAAAGTTCGGAATATTCTGAATTAATTTCTTTTCCAAGGTTTTTCGGAGCTGTCCAGGTTCCTTTTTTCAGATAGGAAACGTACAGATCAAACGATCCGTATCCGCCGGGCATATCCGAGGCAAAATACAGCGTATTTCCATCCTTACTGATAGAAGGGTGCCCTATATTGTAACTTTCATTATTGAAGGGAAATGCAACCGGCTCCGACCAACGGGAGTTTTTCTTGTAACAAAGAAATAATCCTACTTTGGCTTTTTCCTTTTTCGAATTCTTTTTTAAATAAAAATTCCTGGCAAAAACCAATGTATTATTATTTGCGGAAACCGGACCATCGTTGTATGTTGAATTTAATACAGAATCGATGAATGCAAGAGTATATTTGTCAGCCTTTCCTTTTACAGGTTTAAAATAGATATCATAGAATGATTCATTGTTATCTCCCTGCCGGCTCACAAAAATATTTTCTCTTGAGTTAGAACAATACATGATACCGTTCTCGAAATATGAAGCTCCGAATTCGCTATAATCCCTGGTACTGGGGCGGGTATTTTTAACGTCAGTAAATTCCTGGCAAAATGAAAAATGATGGGTCAGAAGAAACATTCCGGATATAATCAGATTTCGTAGGTTCATATATCAGAAGAATCTTATATTGGTTTGATCTGATTTAAAAGCAAGCTCGTAACGAAGCAAAAATTCGTTAGTGCCATGCGAATATTTATTTAACCGGGATGTAACAAAGTCGTGAGCGTATCCGATTTTTATCTGGTTGCTGATCCTGTATTCAATAATCCAGATAAGAGATTCTTTATCGCGGAAGGAGATAGCCATGTGCAGGGCATCATATACAATCAGGCTCAGGTTATAGTCAATCTGGCTGTCCTGGCCGGGATAGCTTTTTCTGAGCACAGAGGGACGGATTTTAATGTCGTTGTTAAGTTTAAATGTATACCCGATAGTGAAGAAATAATTTACGGGAGGGGTAACCGAAGAGTCGGGTGAAGCGCTATAAACATCGTACCCGTAATGAAGAATGGCAGGAGTGGAAAATCCGACAAAGAATCGTTTTGCATAATAATATATGCCGCTGCTGAAATTGGGCCGGGTACTTTTAAATACCTGGTTTTCGAAAGTCTGATCGCCGGCAGATAATGTTGAGATTTTATCGAGGTTTGCACGATACATATCAACTCCTGCACCTATACCGAAAGCCAATGTCCTGTTGTTTCTTTTAAAACGGATCCGGTAAGCATAAGTCAGAAAAGCGCCGGTATGGGATGAAATCCCGATTTTGTCGTTGAAAACCTGGAGTCCGACGGCAGAACTCAGACTTCTGAGAGGAGTATGAGCGCTGAAGGTCATTGTTTTTGGTGCGCCATCGAAACCTATCCATTGGTCGCGATACAAAAGATTTATACTCAGCACTTCACGACTTCCTGTAAAAGCAGGATTAACCGCCATCCCGTTCAGCAGGTACTGGCTGAACTGAGGATAGTACTGGGCTTTGATTCCAATGAAACAAAAAAGAAAAAACAATATGTAAAGTACTCGTTTCATTCTTTTATCTTTTTAAGACAATAAAGCCTTTTTTAGTTTCTTTTCCGTTAAGAGTCAGAAGATAGAAATAGGTGTCTTCGGGAAGGGGTTTTCCGTTCAGCCCCTTTCCGTTCCAGGTGTTATCATAGTTTGATTTTCTGTAAATAACATTTCCCCAACGGTTAAAAACAACTAATTCAGATTTGTCAAAAGTTTCAATACCTGTAATTTCATAAAAGTCGTTTATTCCGTCTCCGTTGGGCGAAAATCCTTCCGGTATTTTCATGTCTTTTACAGTAATTTTAAGGGTATCGGTGAGCGGGCCGCAGGCTCCATTGGTAACTGTCCAGATAAGAATATTCTCCCCGTTTTGTAATGAACTGACAATAGTATGAGAATCGCCTGAATTTCCAAAGATTCCGTTGCCTGAAAATACTGACCATATTCCGGTAGATAAAGAAGGTATCGGTATGGCAGCATTTAACTGTACAGAATTCTGACCTAAAAGAGTAATATCGGTTCCTGCATCAGGAGTTGAGACCATCTCATCGAATTTTACATGAACACTTGCACTGTCAATAAAAAGACCGTCCTGGACATGCCACCAGAGTTGTGATATAATATACTGGCCAGATGTTACCAGTGAATTGGGTAAGTTTGGCTGACTGAATGTTATCCATGACGGGCCTGTCCACCAATTAGTTCCTGAAGCTGAATTTAATGCGCTCAGTTGTCCGGAATTTCCGCAGAACGCTGTGTCATTTCCTGCAAAAACGGATGATGAAAGGTACGTGTATATCTGTACAGATTGACTGGTGCCACTGTATGAACAGCCTGTTCCGTCAACTAAAGAAGTAATGGTATAATCTGTCGGATTCTGATTCGGAGTAACCGTAATTAATTCGGAAGAGCCGGTTGCTAATGCATTATAATTCTGCCCCCCGCCACTTAAAGTTAACGTATAGGGTGGCGTACCGTTTAATGTAACAATTACTTCACTTGTGGAACCCAAAGCTACAGTGTCGAATGTTGCAGGAACAGATAATGAATAGGCAGGAGAGGGATTTAAATAGATAGTTATGTCGTTACTGGTTGAAGTACATACAGGAGTAGCCTGGTCATTTTTTACAATTCTGTGAAATGTAGTTATTTCGGTGAGATTTAAAGGTTGGTAATTATAAGCAGTTGCCCCTGAAATTAATTGCCAGGTACCGGTAGATGCAGGTTTCATTTCCCATGAGTATTTTAAACCAAGCCCCTGTGTGTTTGTTGTTTCAGTTATGCTATCAGCATTTGCACCTGAACAGATATGATCATTTGAAATGCTGATATTATTTGAGGATGGCATATTTACCGGGATAACTGTTATGGCATTGCTCTGGCTGACACAGGAACCGGATATTACACGTCGCCTGAAATAGGTAGTATCCCAGATAGCAGGTGTCTGGTAAGCAGAAAAAGTTCCAAAGGCGGCAGGCGCCCAGTTAGTGTTATCCGGACTGTACATCCATTGATAGGAATAGGTTCCGTTTCCACCGGAGGGGTTGATTGTATTCCCCATTCCGACAACTGAACCGGGGCAGACATATACACTTGAATTACTTAAAACATTTGGCGGTGCAATCAAGATGCTATTGTTTAAGATTTGCGGAAGAATATGAATGGTAATAACATTACTATATAAAGTATTCGGGCCGGAGATAACAATTCTCCGGAAAAGAGTTGTAACAGAAATTGATACGGGCTGATAATCAATACCGGTAGCGCCTGTAATATCAGCCCATACCGAACCATTATACTCCTGCCATTGATAAGTATAATTATTACCGGTATTACCGGTAATAACAGACGGCGCAGTTCCGGAACAAAGTACTGTATCTGCACATGAAATATTGTTTGAGTCCAGTAACTGAACCCTAGCAAGATTACTATAGGAGATGCATGCTATTTCCATTTCCGGAACAATAACATAATAAACAAAGCGATTATAATAAAAGGAAGTGTCTGCCCCATCGTTAAAAACAAGATTTGTATCGTTGTAAGTTCCTTCGGTAGCAACCCACATAAGGTCAAATGTGGCATTCTGAGATTTGATCCACAAATACTGGAGAGTGTCGCCGGGTATTCCGCCTGTAATAATATTTCCGTGAATGGTTGAAGGTATCTGCGAGAAATTAACAATTTGCGTGAGGGGGTTACCTATTATGTTATCTCCTAAAGCTGTAGAACCGGGATAAACGGATACTTTACAAATGTTACTGGAATCGACACACCCGTTAAAAAATGCAATCCGGAGATAAAACATGGGAGAAGCGCCGGGGTTGGGCGGAATATAATTCTGGGAATTATTTCCGGATATAACGGTAGAGGCAGCTACCCATGAATTAGAAGTAGTATCTGTGCTTTGAATCCACCAATATGCAACAGTAGTATCAACACCACCTGGGATATTCCCTATTATTGGAAAACCGGTGTCGGTACCGCAGATAATTTTATATTTATCAATAATATTGTTGGAAATAGTTGTTAGTGAAAAAAGAATAACGGTGTCAATTGTTAAACATCCGTGAGCATCGGTAACCGAGATGGTATATGAACCTGCAGGAAGATTATTGGCAGTGGGTGTATTCTGGCCATCACTCCACAAAAAGGTATAAGGCGAAGTTCCCCCGTTTGCAACGACTGTTGCTTTTCCATCTGACGAGTTATGACAAGCGGGATTTGTAAAAGGAGAAATGGAGGAGCTGAGTGCAGACGGTTGGGTGATAAAAACGGAGGCCGTATCGGTACATCCGCTGTTTGTTTCCGTTGCCGTAATAAAATATGTTCCGGGACAGAGATTATATAAATCGGGTGCATTATTTCCGTTACTCCAGGTATATGTAATACCGGCTGTTCCTGAAACAACGGCAGAAGCAGTTCCGTCACATAATCCGTTACAGGTAACAGGGGTAGATGTAGTGCTGACGTCTAATATTACAACAGTAACTATTACTTCGTTACTTACACTGTATTCTATACCGGAGGAAACAATTCTTCTGAAATGAGTCGTTTGAGGCAGGGGAGATGTGAATGCAAGGGATGAACCGTTTGCTCCGGGCAATACATCCCAGGTTATACCATCAAAACTTTGTTCCCATTGATAATTGTAAATATTATTTCCACCCAGGGGGCTTGTTCCTGTAAGACTAGAAGGAATTTCGCCTGTACAAACAGCCTGATTGTTGTAAATATAATTATTTGTAACAGGAGCATCAAAAAAACACTGTGGAAGTCCACCTATAAAGTTATTAATCAGTGTCCCGTTATTTCCGCTGGTTCCCATCCACGCTGAACACAGGTTAAAAATATTTCCATGCAAACCACCATTAATAAAGCTTATTGAGCCCGAAACAGCATTTGGGACTGCTATTAAACCACCGCCGCCGCCGCCGCCCGAGCCCCTGCAGTTGCTTGTTGATGATCCGCCGTTACCACCCTTTGCCTGGATGGAAGCTAAAGACAGTATGGTTGGGGAATAAACTGCGATGCAACCACCGCCACCGCCACCACCTGCGCTTTCGTTGGCAGTTATTCCTGTAACACTTTGCCCATTAGCCAGGATATTTTTATTATTTCCATTTATTGTGCCTGCCATTATAAAAATAATACCACCTCCGTTTCCACCCGCAGTTGCATCATTTAGAGTGCCTGACTCGAATAATCCTGCTCCTCCGCCACCGCCGAGAAATAATTTTACCTGTCCTGATACCTGGGAATTTAAATCGGCTCCTCCGAATCCTCCCAGATCAGCAATACTGCCACCGGTACAGGAATCCAGTTCAGTTCCTCCTTTTCCGCCGTTTCCATAGCAGGAACCGCCTCCGCCTGCTGCATTATAAGTATGTCCTCCGCCACCACCGGTTGCATTTTTTCCCCGGCCACGGGAAAAAAACGGGTTTAAACCGGCAATCCCCTCCCCTTTGAAACCTGCACTGTCTATAGCATTTGAAGTATAGCTGTAACTTAAAAAACCGGGAGAAGCAGTGGGGCAAAGATGGTTTGGTGTGAACGAAGGCGATGCGCCCCTGAACCCTTTTGCAGTTACATCAATATCGGCATTTAATGTTAATGCTCCCTGTACCATGATTGCCAGTATGCCGCCGGTTGTCCCGTCCCAGGCTTTTGCAGTAAGAGTGGCGTTTATGGTTGCATTAGCGTAGGTTGGAATTTTAACTACCTGTGTGGCTCCTGTATATAAATTTGAAAAAGAGCATCTGAAAAATAGCGTATTGGTAAACGGATTTATACTGTCAATAGTATTGAACTCAAAATTACCGGTATTGTTAAGGCCTGTAATATTTCCATAATTATTATTGTTGGAATGGTCAATCTGGGAGCCCATCATTTGTATAATGAGTACAGTGTCATGTGCGTGAAAAACGGATGCGTCGTTTACTATTAAAGAACTGGGGCCGGTAAAAGCAATACAGTTGCCATATTGATTGACAACACCTGAAATATTAGTCTGGGCAGCAGAGTTTGCAGCAAAAAGGGAAATGACAAGAGCCGGTAAAAAAAGAATCTTATTTAATTTTCGTTTAATCATTATAAACTTGTTGAAACAGTCAAAATTAAGCGTTTCTTTTTTCTTTGTCAAGAATATTCCGGGCAAATGCTTTAAAATCCAGCCCGTCATAATTTCCCGAACTCATCATCAGCAAAACACTGTTACCATATTCAGACGATAAAAGATATTCAATTAGTTGCCTCGAATCGGTAAAAATTTTCAAACCGGGTTTTGCAAACGCTTCAAGAACTTCATTTGCGCCAACAGGACTGAGGCGTTTGTGTTCGATGGTGTGTGGATTAAAATATACCATTGCTTCATCGGCAGCATCCAGTGAATGCCGGTATTGAGGCAGAAATTCTTTTTTCAGGCTGCTGAATGTGTGAAGTTCCAGGCAGGCAACTACTTTTCGGCCGGGAAACTGTTCTTTAGTGGCTTTAAGTGTTGCGGTAACTTTTGAAGGGGAATGGGCAAAGTCGAGAAAAACGGAAGTGGATTTATTTTCTCCTAATTTCTGTAAGCGTTTACTGGCTCCCGAAAAGCCTGAAATGGCAGCATAAAATGTGTCATCACCGATTCCGCATAATTTACATACTTCGTATGCCCCGCTTATGTTTTGTAAATTATGATTTCCGAAAACTTCCAGAGGTGTCTTTTTCTGGTTGTAAACCAGGTAAGTAATTTCTTTTTCAACCTTATTCGGGTGAGTGTTATAAGGAACTGACCTGATTCCGGGTTTTAAGTGCTGCGCAATTTTTGCGATTTCCTTATCTTCTTTAAACCAGACCAGGGCGCCGTTTTCTTTGATCATTCCTGCAAAAATGCGGAACTGTTCAACATAGTTTTCAAAGGTTGGAAAAACATTGATATGATCCCACGCAATACCGCTTAATAAAGCAATATCGGGGTGATACAAATGAAATTTTGGGCGTAAATCGTCCGGGGAGGAGAGATATTCGTCGCCTTCAATTACCATAAATTTTGCCTCATCGGAAAGCGACACCATGGTATCGAAACCCTGAACCTGTGCGCCTACCATATAGTCAAAAGCAATCCCGGATTGCTTCATTACGTGCATAATCATGGAAGTAATAGTGGTTTTGCCATGACTGCCTCCGATAACGACCCGGATTTTATCTTTCGACTGCTCGTATAAATATTCGGGGTACGAAAATATTTTTATACCCAGTTCCTTTGCTTTTGCCAGTTCGGGATTGTCGTTGCGGGCATGCATACCGAGGATAATGGCATCCAGTTCATTTGTTATCTTTTCGGGATACCATCCCGGCTTTTCAGGGAGCAGACCTTTTGCTGCAAGGCGCGACCTGGATGGTTCAAAAATTTCGTCGTCGCTTCCCGTAATCACATAACCGCTTTTTTTATGCAGCGCCAGCGCCAGGTTATGCATAGCGCTCCCTCCTATGGCAATAAAATGTACTCTCATTTCCCAGAAAATTTTCTTTGAATTTCTGCTAAAGTACAAATAAAAAGCTGTCCTTATTCATGAACAGCTTTTTGTTTTTTGAAAGATATTGACTGCTTTATTTACAGATTACAAGTTTACCTGTCAGGGTTTTATTATCTGCGATTACTTTATAAAAGTAAACCCCGTTTTCAAACCCGGAAACATCGATTGAGGTGTTATTCTGAATTTTGTGGTTTAAAACCGTTGATCCTTTTATATCCGTAATTATTAATGGTGATGTTCCTTCAAAAGAACTGAATTTGAAAAAAACATAATTGGTTGCAGGGTTTGGATAGATTTCAGGATTAATATTTTCTGAGATATTCTGTTTTACCGAAGTCGGGAAATATTCAATCTGCAACTGGTCGAGATATAAAGTGCTTCCTGCTCCTACATAATTTGTTGTATCGGCCATATTACTCGAAGTAAATGAAATATTTAATGTGTCCGCAATGAAGGGTCCCTGGTAACCTAGGTTTATTTCAAAATAGGTATATGTATTGGTTGGAACAAGCTGAATTAAAGCACTGTCGAGCATTATGTTATTTCCGTACAGGAACATTCCGGCGAGGGCAGTATCCGGACCCACCGGGATATATTTATAATAACCCGAAACTCTTTTAGGATAGTTATTTACCTTCATTCCGCCTTCGGGACCGTTATTTCCCAGTCGTCCATTTGTTACCATTCCCATGGTATCCACGGATCCTGTACCGTTAGGGACAGTAATTGACTGGAATTTTAAAGCATAATTTCCGGCTCCGTAATGGTCGGTTGTTTTTGTTGCAGAAATATTTCCTGAAAGAAACCCAAAGAAATTTAAAGTAGTCCAGCTATCAGGATTTTCGTATGAAGTAGTTATCCAGTTTTCGAAATCACCATTTGGAAATGGCAGGGTAACCCCGGTTAAAACCAGGTTGTCGATATACATTTCGCTTCCGGCTACCGGGTTGTTAAAATTTGAACTGGAGATAAGGGCTACCAATGTGTCCGGGAAGTGGGCGCTTACGGTGTCGATCCATATAAAAGGAGTTGAAAACTGGGTATAGCTTAATTGTGTTCCTGTTGGTTTTAATATTGCCACAGCCATTATGTTACCAGTTCTTTTCAGAAAAACAATAATGTTGGCAGTATCGTTGGGTAGAATGTTAAATTTGCAATATCCCTGCAGCGCTACCGGTTTTTCTGAGTATGGAATTCCACCATTGATGCCTCCCTGGCCCGGGGTACCGATAAATAATGCACCGGTAACGGGATTTGGGGTACCGGGTTCGGTGACTAAATGTGCAGCAAAGGTTCCGTTCTGACTGTCTGTTGATTTTAATACGTTTGGACTACCGGTTGCAAAAAATGATTGCAGATTGGTTGTTCCAAAACTTACAGGTTCTTCATAAAGCGTATCTATGCTCCAGTTTTCGAAATCGCCGTTAAGGATTTGCTGGCAGAAACCGGTAAAACCAGACATTGCAAAAAGAATCAAAGTAAAGATCGTTGTTTTCATGAGTATTGATTTAGCTATATTTTCAGACAAAGATACAAAAATCAGGAATAAATGGATGAGGTAATAAGTTAAAAGATATTAAGGTAAAGGTGTTTATAATGGAAGATTTCTGAAAAATCTTTGTAAAAGTAATTTAAAAAATAAAAATTTACAGAAAGTCTATTTCTTTAAAAATTTATTCATTTTTTCAAGCAAAACATCAACTTCAACAGGTTTTGATATATAGTCGTTGCAGCCTGCGGCTATCGATTTTTCTTTATCGTTTACAAACGCATAAGCAGTCTGGGCAATAATAGGTACTGTTTTATTAAAAACCCTGATTTTTTCGGTAGCCTGGTATCCGTTTAATTCAGGCATTTTTAAATCCATTAATATCAAATCGATTCCAGAGTTGTTCTTACATGTTAAAATAGCTTCTTTACCATTAACAGAACGAATTACTTTAGCAGAGGTTTCTTCAATAATTTCATTCAGAAAGATAAAATTCACATCATCGTCTTCAACAATAAGTACGGTCTTATCTTTAAAATTAAATTTTGATCTTTGGCCTGAAGTTGTTTTATTTATGGAGTTGCATTCAGGCTTATAGGGTATGGAAAAATAAAATATTGAACCTTTGTTTTCTTCGGACTCTACCCAGATATTTCCATTCATTATTTCAACATATGCCTTTGATATGGCAAGACCCAGGCCTGTTCCTGTCCTGCTCGAACGGGAGGTGTTTCCTACCTGACGGAATCGTTCAAAAATCACTTTTGTATCTTCTTTTGAAATGCCGACGCCTGAATCTTTTACGTAAAAGTCTATATATGAAAAATTAACATGATAACCAAATTCAACAAATCCATTTTCTGTAAATTTTAGCGCATTGTTAACAAGGTTAATTAATACCTGTTTAATCTTTGTTTCATCTCCGAGAATAATACACGATTCATTATCGAGTCCCTTTTTGCAGATAAGACTTATATTCTTTAAGGCAGAAGAAGCTGCAAAAGTATTCGAGATTTCATCTAAGATAACGTTTAACGAAAAAGTATTTTCATGAAGATCAACTTCTCCTGATTCTATTTTTGAGATATCGATAATATCGTTAATTATTCCCAGAAGATGCTGACAGTTAGCGTTAATGATATTAACGAAGTGATTTTTTTTATTTTCCGGTAATGATGAATTTAAAAGTAGTTGAGAAAAGCCAATAATACCGTTCATGGGGGTTCTTATTTCATGTGACATATTCTGAAGAAATGCACTTTTCAGTTTTTCGCTTTTCACTGCTTCCGATTTCGCAATAAGTAATTCTTCGTTTATTTGTTTATACTCTTCATTTTGTGATTGAATTTCTTCATTCTGGGCTTTTATTATTTCTTCATTTATTTTTTGCTTGGTTATGTCATTGATTACATTGATTATACATAATTCATCGTGAATCGTGACGAATTCACCTGAAATCAGGCCATAACGGACTTTGTTATTTTTTAAGCGAAAAGGAAATTCCTGGTTTAATACTCTTCCATCTCTTCTTAAATCATTAATATATTTTATTCTGTCAGAATCGTTAACCCATAATTTTAATTGAAGTGAAGATTTTCCATAGACTTCTTCTTTAGTATATTGTGTGATGTTGCAAAAAGCATTGTTTATTTCAATAATTTTATCGTCTAAAGCATTGGTAATGGATAATATAATTGGACAAAGCTGGAATGCAGTATGAAATTTTTCTTCAGAAAACTTTAGTTTGTTTTCAAAAATGTTTTCAGCAGTAACATCTTCCAAAAGATGAACTATTCCCATGTATTTGTGATCTTTACTGTAAATGGGTTCAATAGATATTTTCAGAAACCTTCCATTGCTATTTATTACCAGGCATTCTTTTTTTTTCGATTTCTTCATTTCATTGATGGGACATTTTTCATGAGGTTCATCGGTGTTATGGAAAACCTGGTAGCAATATTTTCCGTTAATTTCGTTGTGTTTTTTATGAGTAAAAAATTCGGTAGCTTTATTATGTAATAAAACCTTGCCTTCGGTATCTATCAGGCAAATGGAGTGAGTTAAAGTGTTAAAGACTGTTTCCCAGTATTCCTGATTTTTTTTTAATTCAGTTTCTGAGAAAACCAAAGAAGAAATTTTTTCTTTTAAAAGTTGGTTTTCTTCTAAAAGATTTTCATAAGTAGTAGATTGTTTATTCATTTGTAATGTGGGTTGATCGTGTTACTAAATATTTAGATAGAAGATAATCAGAATGATACTGGTTTAAATATGGCAAAAATATAAATTATGTGCTAAATAACAAAAATTAACCGGAAAATATTTAGATTATAAATCTAAGAGAATGTGAAATATACAGATAAATCAAGGAAAAGAAGAGAACGATCTTCTGAAATCATTGTTAATGGTGAATCGTAGACTGTTATCGCGTTACAATACTTGTTATAACTGACTTGTGAAAATAATGATATATCTACAGATATTTATTTGCCAGATAATCATCATGAAAATATCTTTGTAAAAAGCTATCGATATTTTTGCAGGTGATTTTTTCAATTATGTCTGAGGCTGTTAATCCAAATTTAAATTTGTTAATATCGCTGGAAGAAAAGGCAGGATTATGATTACTGCTAAAAGTAAGGATGGGAACATTTCCTTCCAGGATTTCACCTAAACGATCGGCCAATTTGTTATATAAGTTAACCGTATCGAAAGTGTCCAGTGAGTTAATCATTCCGTCAAAATCACTCCCAAGGCATACTATATCCCACCCCCGGGCAGAATTACAAACCCGGACAATATGTAAAATATTTGCTAAAACCATTTCGATATATAATTCAATAGCAGCCTCATTATGCCCGTTTTTTTGCAATTGAATAACTTCTTTTCTTACCTCGTCGCTCATTAAACGTCCTTTTTCCATCATAATTCCGATAAGTCCGCCTGAATTAAAAATTTGCTGTATGTCAAGGTCGGAAAGATTTATATCATAATTATTAAGAAACCAGAAATTCCCGTCTCCGGAAACAGCGCTATGACTTGAAATTATCGGAAGGTCTTTAACTAAATTGTTACGATAATTATAAAACATTAGTTTTCCTTTTGCACTCAGGTGTTTTATATCAATGAGAACTCTTCGGCCATTATCTTTAGATAATAAATGTGTTATTGCTTCCATTCCCAGCCGGGAAATACTTTCATCACGGCCATGTTTCTGGTTGAAAACCATGTTGGCCATGCCAAAAATACTTTGATTATGTCCGGATAAAATATTCCAGTAGTGGTGAGAAAAAGTGATGTAAAAAGGACAATGTTTACCATTTCCCCATTGCTTCATTGCCTCGATATTCCGTTTCAATTGTGAACTGAAAATTTTATAGGGTTTGGAATCGGGATTATTAGAGTCGGCAAAATCGATATTTCCGAGGTTGTAATATTGAGGAAAATTCATCAGGCTGTGAGCTCCTTCAATACAAAAAATAATTCCTGTTTCTTTATTGTAATTATCTTTAAGTTGTTTATATTCATTATAATCTGTAAGTATTCTTTTAGGAGCTTTATTGTTCAATACAAAATTATATTCTTCGGTAAGACGGTCGAAATAATTGATGGGAAGAGAATCGTTTTTTACAATTTCAAGAAATTTCTGTTTAATTACTTCGGTGTTAAAATTTGTCATGCAGGTGGAGGCTCTTTCTTTGTTAATTGTCCAGCCTACAGGATTGAGAATATCAAACCATCCCATTTCAACCGGGTAAAGAGAATTAAAAATTAAAAACACGTTGTTGTCATGACATTGCTTGAGGCATGCCTGGGAATGTTTTGTGAAATCTTTTAATTCGGCTTCCATTAGCTGTGAGAGTTGTTTACAAACATTGGTGTTTTCATAAATAAACTGGTAAATATCTTTTTTTTTGTCAAATCCGGAATGAAAAGGTTTCATGGATGTATGAACATGCAGGTCGGCAAATAAGTGATTCATAGTTTTTTCAGATTAATTTGGTTTAAAGATAATTGTTTTTGTAAATAGTTAATAACCATTAGTTCATTTTTTTTTATTCGATATGTTCATGTTTTGTGTTTAAATGTTCTATGGTTCTGCTGTTTAAAGCCATTGGCCAATAGCTGATAGTTTGAGGTTAATCAATTGTTGTTATTAATTTCTTGTCACTGGTCAATAGTCAAAATGGTTATTCAATAAAAAATATAGCGGATAGTTAAAACAAGCCCTCCACGCAGTGGTTCCTTTGGGAGAGGAGTGATATAATTTTAACACGGATAAATCAATCCGGAAGATGACAATTATTTTATTTTTCGAGCAGGAAATTTAATTACCTTTATGCCTCAATAGCTAAAATCCGGTGATAAAAAAGAAATTCTCAGCTGACGATATTCTGTCAATAATTGCATCTGAAACAAGGCGCAATGAACATCTTGATTTTTATTCTCCTGAAAACCTGGTTCCGGGGAATGATAAAAAAGAATTCTGGCTGTCGAAATGTGTTTCTGCTATGGCGAACTCAGGAGGCGGAACCCTTATTTTCGGAATAAAAACTTTTCGAAACAGGGCAGAAGAAATTGTTCCTGTTGATTTTTCCATAATTAACATAAACTGGTTTGAGAATATTCTTAATTATGAAATTTTTCCTTCCATTGATAAACCGGATATTTATAAAATAACGTTAAACGAAATTCCGGTTAACGGAGTCATCGTAATGAATGTTCCCAATTCATCGCTACGCCCGCACATGGCTTCCGATAACAGGTATTATCAACGTGTTGGATTGCGGGAAGAAATGATGAACGAACACCAGGTGAGGGAAATGTATAACAAAGCTTCGCTTCCCCGGATGGAGTTTCTGGGAATTCTTAATACCAATGGTGTTTCTACTCTCGATAACGGGAAATTATTAAGCGTAACATTCTATCCTAAATTCCTGGTACGAAACTCGGGAACCGGGGTCGAGAAACATATGAAATTCGAATTATGGATTCCCTCGGTATTCCACGATGCTAATTTCACTGCCCTGCAGAATTACTTTCACCGCCTGGAAGGACACTATTCGGTTTTTTCGTTTCCCAATCGTACCGCCATATTCCAGGAGGAAATATGTACCATAGCCGAAGCAAAACTGGTGGTTGATGCCGGTAGTTTTGCGGAGTTCTCCGAAAGCAAAATACTTTTAAGACTCTATTACTCAGGTGGAATGAAAGAGTTCGGTTATTTGCTCAGGGAAACATTTACAATTGATAACAAATTTCTTGAAGAAAACCAGTTTTCAGGAAGAATATTAAAATAAAAAATTATGAAGAAGTGGTTAATCCTTTTAATTGTTCCTTGTATGACTTTATTACAACAATGTTCATGCGGTGAAAAGAAAACAGAAAATTCATCCGAACCAGAAAAAACAAATATCAACGAAAGAGTGGTTCAGCAAACGGTCGATTCACTGGTATTAAAATACGGGCAGGAAAAGAAGTCCATCATTGAGAAAGGAGTAAAACAGGCAGCCGCATTGTGGTTTTCAAGGGATGGCGCTCCCGAAGAATTTGTAAAATTCTGCCAGGAGAATTATTATGGAAATGATTCGTTGCGGGAAGTCCTGTTTCAAAAGATATCAACGAATATGGAAGCATTAAACGGAAACTTTAACCGTATTACCATAGAACTGATGAAACCGTTGCACCTCGACCTGGGTGAAATTCTTCCTGTTGATGAAATGTTTGGCAGTTACAGTGTAAACTCTCATCTGGCCGATGACTTTTTTTCAAATAAAATAGCCTTTGTTACCATTCTTAATTTTCCTGCTTATACATTAAAAGAGAAAAATGAACTCGGCCCGGACTGGACCCGCAAAGAATGGGCGTTTGCACGCCTCGGCGATGCATTTTCGAGCCGTGTTCCCGCGGAACTGATTCAGAAATCAAATGAAGTTCTCACAAAAGCAGACACGTACATCAGCGAATATAATATTTTTATGGGGAACCTGGTGGACGATAACAACAAAACCTGTTTTCCGAAGGAGATGAAACTTATTTCGCACTGGGGTTTGCGCGATGAGTTAAAATCGAATTACAAGACAGAAAACGGGCTTGCAAAGCAACAAATGATTTATAATGTTATGAAACACATCATAGCCCAGGATATTCCATCCGGAATTATTAATAACCCGAAATATAACTGGAATCCCAAAACAAATAAAGTATATGAAAACGGGAAAGAAGTCGCCGTAACACCGGAACCGGATACAAGGTATCAGCATTTACTAGATGTTTTTCTTTCCCAGAAAGCGATGGACGCATACAACCCTCAATATCCCACATATATCCAGAGAAATTTCGACGGGGGAATGGAGTTGTCGCAGGAGCAGGTTGAAAAACTGTTTACTGATTTTGTAAGTTCGCCCCAGGTAAAAGAAGTAGCTGCGCTGATAAGCAAGCGTTTAGGCCGTAACCTGCAGCCTTTCGATATCTGGTATGACGGTTTTAAAGCACGAAGCAGCATTTCGGAAGAAGAACTTTCCGAAATTACAAAAACAAAGTATCCTACCCGTGAAAAAGTTCAGCAGGATTTGCCTTTTATTCTCCAGAAACTTGAATTTACGCCCGATGAAGCAAATGAAATTACCAGCCATATTTCAGTTGATCCGTCGCGTGGGGCGGGTCATGCATGGGGAAGCGAAATGCGTGGTGATGTAGCCCATTTAAGAACAAGAATAGGGAAAGACGGGATGGACTACAAAGGATACAATATTGCCGTTCACGAATTCGGGCACACTGTTGAGCAGACACTTTCGCTGTATAATATGGATTATTATGCCATGAAAGGAGTCCCCAGCACTGCCTTTACCGAGGCACTTGCATTTATTTTCCAGAAACGCGACCTGGAACTTCTCGGAATTAAAAATGACGACCCCGCTAAATTCGATATGATGGCGCTGGATAATTTCTGGGCATGTTACGAAATTATGGGTGTATCGTTGGTCGATATGCAGGTATGGAAATGGCTTTATGAACATCCTGATGCAACCCCGACCCAGCTGAAAGAACAAACAATAACCATTGCCAAAGAAGTATGGAATAAATATTATTCAGATGTTCTCGGCTCTAAAGATGAACCTATATTAGCTATTTACTCGCACATGATTGATGCACCACTGTATTTATCGGCTTATCCGATAGGTCATTTAATTGATTTTCAGATAGAAAAACAAATAAAAGACAAAAACTTTGCAGTTGAAGTACGAAGAATTTATACCCAGGGAAAATTAATTCCCCAGTTATGGATGAAAGGCGCTGTGGGAAGCGGACTTTCCATAAATCCTATGCTCGAGGCAACAACAGAAGCGCTGAAAAAAATAAAATAAAAAGTATTTTGTATAATGGCTTTATTATTTACCTTTAACTGGTTAAGGTTATGGGATATTAAGGCAGTTTATAAAATTGATAACGGCAAAATAATATGCCATAGAATAAATGATACCTGACTTACCATTGTCCGAACTTTTCAAAATTAATTATCGTATTTGTTTATAACATGTTGAAATTATTTATACATTTGAAAATAATTGCTTATTAAATATTTTAAGTGGTTGTAATTGCTTAGAGTTAGGGTTAGCGGCTTGTTAGCAGCAATTTTGACCAACTCAATAGACAAATGAAATATGAAAGAAAAGAAAATCTCTAGCAATGAAATTTTGGATTTATCCAGTCGACAAGAAGGACACTTTTATGACAGAAAATCAAAGGAAATAGACGGCAAAAAAAATCAGAAAATTGCTTGTGCTTTCGCTAATGCTGATGGAGGAGATTTTATAGTTGGAATTAAAGATGACAAGGACGAACCCAATCCGAACAACAGATGGAGCGGTTTTGCAACAAAAGAAGAGTTTAACCATGTCTTTCAAAACTTGATGGAAGTAAAACCTTCCGTGCCTTATGTTGCAACTTTTTTACAGAGCGCAATAGACAATTCATTTGCACTTCAAATAACCGTTGAAAAAAGCGAAAAAGTACATAACACAGCGGACAATACTGTTTATATAAGGGTTTCAGCACAATCAATCCCTCTTAAAGACCCACCGAAGATTCAAGAACTCTCATTTGCCAAAGGAGAAACCTCTTACGAGGACTTAGTTTATCGTGATGCACGAGCAGAGGACATTTTCGAATCATTTGAGATAAAACGGTTTCTTAAGGACTATTCACCTCAATCAGACCCGATTGATTTTACAGTTAATCAGAATTTGGTAGATAGAAACTCATACGAACCAAAAATGTCCGGTCTTCTTTTATTTAATGATAATCCAGTCGCAATACTTCCACGGAAATGTGGTATTAAAATAACAAGATATGATACTTCAGAAAAAATTCCTGAAAGAGAACATTTAAAAGAACAAGTAAATATTGAAGGCAGTCTTTACGAACAAATCCATATAGCCGCAGAGACAATAACCGACTTAATGTCTAAAGTGAAAATTTGGACTCCGAAAGGACTGGATACTGTTAAATATCCGGAAGAAACAATCTGGGAGATTTTGGTAAATGCCATAATTCATCGTGATTATTCTATTTCAGATGATGTTCACGTATTAATTTTTAACAATCGAATCGAAATTAATAGTCCCGGTAAATTGCCCGGTTATGTAACAGAAGACAACATCCTAGAATCGCGGTATTCACGAAATACAAAAATTGTTAGAACCTTAAACCGATATAAAAATCCTCCTAACAAAGACATGGGAGAAGGATTGAATACCGCCTTCCAGAAAATGAAGGATTGGAGACTGAAAGAACCAACCCTTAAGGTAGACGGGAATTATGTTAAAGTAACAATAGCACATACACCGATTGCTTCACCAGAGGAATCGATTATGGAGTTCCTCAACAACAATGACAAAATTAAAAACAGACAAGCGAGGGAAGTAACAGGAATTAAATCTGAGAACAAAATGAAGGCAGTCTTCTATAAATTAAGAAATCAGAATTTAATTAAACCTGTAATGAGCAAGAATGGGACCACCGTAGTAGCGTGGACAAAAGTATAAAACTGCTGGTAACAGCGGCTTGGCGTAATGGCGGGTGCAGTGCTTCGTATGACAGTTTTGTGGTAGGTTCAAGTGCAGTTCTTCGATTGAACTTTTGTGCTAAAAATCCGCCACTACGCCAAGCCGCAAACCGTTAGGCCTCATTTTGGGCAGCTACTGTAAAGTTGTTTTTTATTAGATTTAGTAATTAACAATTTATTGAGAATTATTATAATATGGAAAAATTAGATATTTTTTATGAAGAGTACAAACGGATGGTTGATAGACACAATCAACTGTTAGATAGTTCATTTAATGATTTTAAGTTATATGGAATTATTGGCCCAGTATTATTAGGTTCAAGTAAGTTTGTAGGAGATTATTTTAATATTAATGGAGATATATTGTTTGCGATTTTATTATTAATTGAATTACTAATTTCAATAATAGCTTTTAGGGATTTACTCAAACAAATATATATAAATCATTTAGGATATAACATTAATAGAATGGAAGTATTTTTAAGAGATAAAATATTGATAGAGGCTGAAAAAGAAAAATTTGAAATTTTTAACATACGAAAATCATGGATTGAGAAATATTTTCCACTTACAAAAGAAACCTATATCTCATTTATTTTAGTATTGTTTTTAACAATAACAATTATTCCTTTTTTTATTTTATGGAATATGGTGGAAAATGGTCGTATTTATGCGATAATATTGACTTTAATTATTTCAATTTTATTTACAATTTATGTATTATTGGCTTTAATAATATTTAAAAAATCAAATAAAAACGAGATCTAACAACGTATATAAAATAAAGCGGTAGCAGTGGGTTTGCGGGCATTTTAGCCTGCATCAGGGTTCGTCTCGGTGGATACAGATGCAACTCCACAGTCCGCTTCATCTCATATGCACGACCGTTAGGGGCAATTCCCCAGATTATGGAACCCAATTAAATTCATGAGCTAACGTTTAAAGAAAAATACAGGTATCAATGACAAATTTGAAGGAAATTTTGAAAATAAGTAACTCGTTGGAATTCAACAGTTATTTTAACCGTTAGTCAGAATGGTAATAATAAATAAAAATCTAAAACCAACTCACGACTTATGAAAAAGAATAAAATGACTAAATATTTAGAAATACTATTCCTTTTGCTCTTTATAATTCAGAGCAATTTAATAAAATCACAAAACCTAATTCCAAATCCAAGTTTTGAGTATTATAATGTTTGTCCAAATAGTTGGGGCCAAATATCAAGCTGCCAGAACTGGAGTTCCTTTGGTGGTGATCCAGACTATTTAAATGAATGTACTCCATATCAACCACCTACTGGTAATTATTTTGGGGTTCCAAATAATGTTGAGGGGTTTCAATATCCCCATTCAGGTATTGCCTATGTGGGTACAGTAGAATATTTAAGACCATGTGAAAATTGTCGAGAATATATAGGCACTCAATTATTATCACCACTTATAGTATCTCAAAAATATTTTATTTCATTTTATGTTAATCTTGGAGGTAGAAATAGAGCAATGATTGCAACAAATAAAATGGGTGTTAAATTTTCTACTGCTCCTTTTTCGATATTGAACCCTGCACCAATAAATAATACAGCTCATTTTTATACCAACGACATTATTACAGACACGATTAATTGGACAAAATTAAGCGGTTCCTTTATAGCTGATTCGTCATATAATTATTTCATTTTAGGAAATTTTTTTGATGACAGCAATACAGATACTATAAATTTTGCTCCTTACGCTTTTTGGTCTTATTACTTTATTGACGATATCTGTTTAAGCACTGATTCGCTTTATTGCGAAAACTGGAATAATATAAACAACATAAACAATAAAAATAATTTCTCTATTCAGCCTAATCCAACTCATGACAAATTTTCAATTGATCTTCTTAGCAATAACAAAGAAGAAATTACTGTCAATATAATAACAATAACAGGCCAAAATATATTTTCTAACAAATATTACAATCAAAACTTGGTTGAAGTAAATGTATCAACACTTGCAAAAGGAGTTTATTCTATAGAAATACTATATGAAAAAGGAATTGAATATAAAAAATTAATAATTCAATAACAACGTGACAATGTATGCAAGCGAATCAAGAAATACCACAGCCAATAACACCGTGCATGCATTTAGCGGACTCCCTCCCGACCAATCGGGAGTATCGGGAAGCGTACTTTTTGACATTTATAACAATATATAAACTTTCTGGCGGCTTGACAAAGTGTGCAAGAAAATGCCCGCCAAATCCAACATGCAACCGATATCTAACAAGGCGTAAAAAGACTTTCAGACTCAATATTGCATTTTTCATGAAATATTATTAAATTTACAAAAAAATAGACTTATGGACTTACAAACCAGAAAAATACAATTTATACAGGAATTTCTTAAATACGCCAATTCCAGCATTCTTTCAAAATTCGAAGAACTTCTTAAATCAGAGCGCGAGAAAGTATTGGAAAAAGAAATAAAACCAATGACTCTTCAGGAATATGAACAACGCATTGAGAAAGCATTCGAAGAAGTTAAAAACAATAAAGTTAAGAGTGTAAGAAGCTTAAAGAAAGAAATTGCTGCATGGAAATAATTGTTGTTTGGTCAGACTCTGCGATTGAAGAATTACGTAATATTTACGAATATTATTATTCTAAAGCCAGCAAACAAGTCGCTGACAAAATAACTAACTCTATCGTTGACAAAACAATTATGCTTGAGGTCACTCCTCGAATGGAACAAAAAGAAGAGCTTTTGGCGCATTTTAAGCAAGAAATTCGATATTTAGTTCAGGGAAACTACAAAATCGTTTATTTGATAGAAGAAAATATAGTTTCTATCGCTACAGTTTTCGACTGTAGACAAGACCCGATCAAACTGAAAATTAGGAGCAAATAACGCTTTGTTTATAACACACGCTTCGAAACAACTGGGCTTAACGTGCAACAATGACAACAATATACAAACATATTAGCAATTTGATACCAACTGCGGCTATCCCGATACATCGGGAGCCCAGCTTTTCCAAGCGCAAACCGTCAGACTGTCTTAAAACCAATTTTAATGAATAAAATATCCGGATACGGGGTAACCAAATTTTTCAAATATTCGATTCTCATCGAGTTGTTTTTAGTTATTAGACGGACTGCCGTCAGCGGTAAGCGTAGAAAAACAGATACCAGACCTGGCAAAATAAGTAAATTGACAATAATGAAACGGACAATTTTAATAACTTTGACACTTGCGACAACCTTTTTGCTTGGTTTCGCTTTTAAATCAGTAACCATAATTAATAGAGACAATAAAATGAAAAGAGTAACTGGAATTGGTGGCGTATTTTTTAAATGCAAAGACCCAAAAGCGACAACTGAATGGTATCAGAAACATCTTGGGTTAGACACAAATCCATATGGTGCGACTTTTGAATGGTATGAAAGTCCAGACAGTACAAAAAAAGCACAGACACAATGGACGCCATTCTCTGAAAAGTCAAAATACTTTGACAAAGACTTTATGATTAATTACCGGGTAGAAAACTTGGAAGGACTTGTTGAAGAATTAAAAAAGGAAGGCGTTACTATTGTTGACAAAATTGAAACGTACGACTACGGAAAGTTTGTTCATATACTTGACGGAGAAGGTAACAAAGTACAACTTTGGGAAGCAACAGACTAAAATTAAATATATGAAAGTTGAAGTGCAAATAAATATTAATGCAACCAGGCTTGAAGTTTGGAAAGTCGTGGCAAATATCCGAAACGCTTCTGAAGTTATTAAAGGGATAGATAAAATTGAAATTATTAAAGAACCTACAAATGAACTAGTGGGATTAAAATGGCGAGAGACACGAATGTATTTTGGTAAACCTACTGCTATTGAAAAGTGGATTACTGATGCTATTGAAAATGAGTTTTACAAAACAAGAGCAGAAATGGATGGGTTTGTTTTTTTAACGACAATGACTATTTCAGAGAATAGCGGCAACGTCATTTTATCAAGTTCTCATGAGACTCAATCCCGAGGTATAATTGCAGGAATTAAATCACTTCCGATGATTTTTTTCAATGGTGTATTGAAAAAAGCAATCCTACAAGACCTAAACGATATTAAATTGACAGTAGAACATAATTAGCTTAAAAAAATGGAACTATTCCATGACAAAACGCCTGTCGCTAACATCGTATTGGCAATAGTGGGGCTGACAGTAGTAAATTCAACAGTTGTATTTCAATTGGGCATTTGTGCAAATGTTGAGCTGACGTTTTTCAAATGCCCCACCATCGCCAATACGTAAACCGTTAACAACAGATACAATTTTTAACAGCTTTTCATTCTGCCCTAGTGAGGATTTATTATTGTTCAGTTTTGCTTACCGAATGGGCAAAATACAGTCGATTAAAAAAACAAGGCAATTTTTCTGTTTTTAAAAACAAGGTAAATTTTAAACAAAGAGTAAAATAATCATTTCGTCCTGGCCGGAAATATAACCGGTTTAGCATCGGGATGAGGCTGTTTTAAAATAAAAGTTTTGATTTACAGTCAGGAATGTTTTCATGGTATCTTTTAATTAATAAGTATCTTTGTGCTTTAATTCTATAATGCTGTTTTATGGCTTACAATTTACTGAAAGGAAAGAAGGGAATTATTTTCGGGGCGTTGAATGACCAGTCGCTTGCGTGGAAGATTGCTAAAAGAGCTGTTGAAGAAGGAGCGGAGATTACACTATCCAACACTCCTATGGCAATTCGTTTAGGTACTCTGAAACAATTGTCAGAAGAATGTAATGCCCCCTTTTATCCTGCTGATGCAACAAATTACGATGAAATAGAGAATGTTTTCAGACAATCGATGGAACATTTCGGGGGAAAAATTGATTTCTTTCTTCATTCTATCGGTATGTCGATGAATGTCAGAAAAAGCAATCCTTACGATGACCTGAACTATGATTTTTTTATGAAGACCCTTGATATTTCAGGGATGTCTTTTCATAAAATGCTCCAGGTAGCCCGCAGCCTCGATGCAATAAACGACTGGGGTTCTGTGGTTGCTCTTTCATACATTGCCGCCCAGCGGACATTTTACCGCTATAACGATATGTCGGAAGCTAAAGCTTTGCTCGAATCCATTGCAAGAAGTTTTGGTTACATGTATGGCCGCGACAAGAAAATAAGGATTAATACCGTTTCACAATCGCCTACGGCAACCACGGCAGGGAGTGGGGTAAAGGGCTTCGATCATCTTCTCGAATTTACCGACCGGATGTCGCCGCTGGGAAATGCCTCTGCCGACGAGTGTGCCGATTATTGTATAACATTATTCAGCGATTTAACCCGTAAGGTAACCATGCAGAACCTGTATCACGACGGTGGTTTCTCCAGTATGGGAATGAGTCTGAAAGCGATGGAAATGATAAATAAAGAGATATAAGTTTTCACTTTTGTCCGACTAATTTTTATAATTATATATGTCGTACCTGCGGCGCTTTTTCTGTTTTTTGTAATCACTTGCGTTACAAATATATAGTGCCTATCTATGGTACTTTTTTTAAGCCTCGTAGAGGCGACATATTTGTAGAAAAAAATAAAAGATTCAAAATAAAGCCCCGTAGGCGGCGAAATATTTGTAAGTATTGAAAACAGGTTGATTCGTGATATGTAAAATATTTTAGTCGGACAACAGTGATAAGTTTTGTGTTTTATTTTCTACCACTAAGTTCCACAAAGAAAATGTATAAAACTTTTGTGTTTCAGGGTGGTAAATTTTCAGTATAAACTTATCAGAAATAAGCTCTCATCTGGATAGTTCCGATGTGAACGGCCTTTGAATCCTGGGAAATACGTCCGTTATACGAAACACTTATCTGCAGGGAATTGGAAAGATCGCGCTGGTATTGAATATTCCATACACCGTTATTCCCTGGAAGCAGGCCTTCCAGCATTTCATAGCCGACTGACGATGACGAAACGCCTTTAAAAACAATGTTTACATAATCTGCCTTTAACGATAAGTCGCCTTTTTCAGGAACATTATACCGTACTTCGAGTCCGCCACTGATTATTTTTACATTTTCGGTCCCGGAAACATTGTTTTTTTCACTGTACCTGCCATTACCTGTAAGACGTAACGATACTGACGGCTGAAAACTCAATGATCCTTCTACAGATTGAAGATCAAGTTTATAGTTCCTTAAAGGAAAATATTCCGAAGCAAAAGTCTTTTGACCTTTGGCGCCTGAAGTCAGAAAATTTACTGAAGGTGAAATATTCCACCGGAATTTTAGTGTGTGGTTCTTTAAGGATCGGGAATCAATGCCATTTATTAACAATATTCCACCACGGTTATCCTGGTACAGGTAATCTATTCCAAATACCGGGTGGGTGCGGTTAAAAGAAACAGTATTCCTGGTATTCATATTATTTGTCAGGGTTAAAGAATCAGGAATTAAACCCGGAAACGGGTTGATCCTGTCGGCGAGAAGGGTGGATGAGTGCTTGTTGTCAACATTATATGCAAGCTGGTCTGAGAACCGTGCCACCAGTTTTTTTAATCCCTTTTTATTTCCCCAGAGGGTTTCAGGTCTGAGGTTTATCACCTGGGTGAGCTTGCTGTTGTACACTTTGATAAATTCATTGGTAGGAGTAAATACCCTTATGTAAGTCCCCTGGTCGGAAAACATAGCAACTTCGAATTCGTTCAGCTCTTTAATCCCGTTTCCGTTATAATCAGTCCATGTATATACTCCCTGGCCGGCGGGCACTTCAAGATAAACAAATTCTTTTTTTACTTCCATACCGCTTCCTGTTTCGTAAACAGTGTTAATTGATAAAAGGGATTTGAAAAGTTTACAGGAATGTTCAATTCTGCCGGTTAAGTTATCTTCCTTAAGGGCGGTTGTTAGAGTTGTATCAATAATATCTAAAATACGATATGTTATATCAGCTTTGATAAGATTTTTCGGGTTTTTAGTCCATGCTGTTGAGATACGCAGGTCCTGTCCCTGCGTGGTATATTTTAAAGACTCTGAAGTGGGAAGATAATCTTTCCTGTTCCGGTAGCTTAAGGTTAACGGGTTCTTTGTTGTGTCGCCCAGCCCGGCAAAAACTTCCCACTGATTGTACCGGAAACTGTTTGCAAATAAGGAATCGGTTCCGGTTTTTTTCCAGGTATTTATTTCCTGCTCTTCGGAGATTCCTGTAAAAAAGGCTTTAATATTTTTTTGTAAGGAAACTTTGTGCCTGATAAAACGGGTAGTTTTGACATTTTCATCAGATTGGAGATAGCTGGCATTTCCCGACAGTTTAAAATTTTTCCACAATGAGTTTGCGTCAAGCGAGTGCCTCGTTCCGGTAAAGTTGTTTTCACGGTTCATATAATCGAATCCGTAATGGATATTCACTGTTTTTGAGCGACTGAAAGTCGCGTTAATACCAGTCATCAGCTCGTCCTGCCGGGAATTGGCAGAAGTAAGATTCCAGTCGCGTTCGTATTCGGTTGCCCTGAAACGTTCTACAGGATCGAATCTTTTATCTGCCTGCTGAAAATATATCCCGATGGAACCTTTGTTTTTAGTGGTATCTCCGAATTGAAATTTTCGTTCAATTTCAGAACTAAAGGCAAATCCTGAATTGTTGCTGTCGTCTTTTGAAGAAAAAGTATTAAGATCGTTTCCGCTATAACCGAGTTCATATTTAAATCTTAACCTGGGAAACAATAACAAATCCGCACCGACGGTCATAACATTTTTTTTACGCGGAGCAATAAGCTGTCTGACGGGTTCGTAGTCGCCCTGCCTGATATTATTTACAGGCGCCACCCATTGAAACACTCTTCCGTTGGCGGCATTCCTTACCTGAATATAATTTCCTTTTCCTTGTCCCATATAGCTGAAACCAACCCTGTAAACGGCGCTGTCGGGGTTAACAGAGTACACAAAAATACTGTCGTAAAGTGTAGTGTTTACCAGGGAATCAACCATTTTATAATAAATCTGGTTACTGCTGAAAGTAGTGTCGAACGTAACATATGGGACTACAGCCAGTTCTGAACTATCGCCGGCCTGAGATAAAATTAATTTATCGCTATCAGAAAGAGATTGTTGCAGGGTTTGGTTCTTACTGTCCTGTTCGGTAAAGTAGTTAAGCCATATCTTTCCTTTTTTCCAGCTCCATTCGTTACCGGAAAATATCATGAAACGGGCATAGTTTTTATCACTGTATTCATACTCAACAACAATTCTTTTGTCTTTTGTAATGGGTTGTTTTGAGGTAAAAATTAGTTCGGCAGTATTATAATCTATTACGTAATCCTGATCCTGCCCGCGTTCGAGTTGTTTGCCATCGATAAATACCCGTTCGCTTCCGGCAATAATTATTATATAGGGTTCGTTTAATGCGCCTTTCAAACGGTAGGGGCCTTGCGTTCCTTCTATTCCCACGAAATTCATCCGGAAATATTTACCCTTTGAAACGGAACCGCTGACAGTAGCTTTATATGTAAGAGTTTTCTTTTTTCCAATGGTAAAAAGATTGGAGGCAAGTAAACCCTGAACCTTCCGGTTCATTTGCATAAAACTGCCGGCAGGCTTTGTTAGCTCGAAATCACCTACGGTGAGTTTAAAAGTTTCGTTATACAGGGTGATGAAGACTTTATCGAAATCCTGAATCTGTTGTGTGTTACCTTCAGGTTGTATGGGTATGTTATTATCTGTTACGGCAGCTAAAATGTTAAGGTCTTTTCCCAGTTTTCCCGATAACTGAAGGTTGAGATTTGAGTTTACAACAACATCCTGGTTATTACCAAAAGAAACTCCCCGTGAAATACTGCCACGTTTAATCAGTTCATCGGTTCCAAAGGAGTTGAATTTATTTTGTTCCTCAATTTTATAAATATGATTATTATCAGGGCTATTTACAGAGTTTAAAACGATATTCCGGTTCTTATTAAAAAATGGTTGCCGGAAGTCAACGGGAAAGGTACGATAAACAATAGTTATGTTTCTGAATGAGGGATTTTCCGGATTATTAAAAATGATGAATGAATTTGAATAATCTGCTTTATATTCGCTTTCGGGTATTCTTTTGCCGGTAGCATCAAATAAGTGGACAGATTCCGGAACCAATGCAAGCGAATCAACCATTAAAGTATCTGTATTTATTTCAAAAGATTCAGAGTGAAGGGTAGAGAGTACCTGGGCCTGAACCACAGCAGAAATCAAAAAGAAAAACAGAAAGATTATAAAATTTCTCACCCTTAAGCTTTTTTCAAAGATAAATAGTGTACGCAAGAAAATTCAGTGATTGAAAAGAAAAGTTCCATTTTGAGGCTTGCGAAGTTTAAAAAGCGGAACTTACTGTAGTAACCGGTCATCTTTATAGCAAGTGGAACGAAATAAGCGGACTTTTCTTACAAGCGCCGAATAAACAAAGTGAGAACGTAAAACAGGGGTGGAAATTACATAGCTGTATAATTCAGTAATTAATTTTTTAATTTATCAATTACAACATACCTGGCATATCCCATAAATTTTTTGCCGGTAGAATCGACCCCAACGTAGTACCAAAGCCCGTTTCTGTTTACCAATGAGTCATTTCTGATGCAATAATTGGAAGGGTCGATGTATTCAACTCCTTTAGAAATATTACCGTCAATGCAATAGTCAAAAGTTATTATTCCGTTTTTTTTACGGCAGTACCATTTATCGAAATCCCGGGTGGTAAACGGTTTTTTAGTGTAATCACCCAATATCCAATTTCCGTATTTAAAATTATAGGTGCCGAATTCAACGATTTTTAAATCATTTTTAATAGCTTTAATGGTAGTGGTGTGTTTCCATATATATTTTTTGGTACCCCTGTCGTTTAATTCGGCATAAATAGTATCTGGCTCGTTAGTGACCTCGATTCCAACGGGATAGCTCTTAAAAGCATCGGGAAGATTTTCTGTTTTGAAATTTTCATTGGTAGGCACACTGTCATGGGAAGAGAAGTTGGAGTTTTTATCATTATTACAACCAATGATAACAGTTAGAAAAATAGTAAAAACAATGGATGAATAAATATTCATACTCAAAGTTAATGGTACAATTAAAGAAATCAAAAGAAATTCGATAAAAGATATTAACGGAACTTTGATTACCTTTGAGCGATGAAAAAATTAAAACTGATTTTTCTCTTTGTTTTAATGATTTTTTTAAATCCCTGTAAAATCAGCGCCCAGAAAACGATTGATTCGGCTATGACATTTCCCATGTTTTCGGCTTCTTTTATGGTTCAGTTTCCGGGTGGTGATATGGCTGAAAGATACGGCGTAAACACTAACATTGGCGGTTCTTTTATGCTGAAACTGAAGAATCGCCTGATCTGGGAAGTGAATGCCAGTTATATTTTTGGAAATAAATTAAAAGGAGATGCCGCAACAATATTTGAGAATATTGAAACATCAAACGGTGCAATAATAAATAAATATGGCGAATATGCCAAGGTCAGTACTTCCGAAAGAGGCTATTTTATTGGAACCCGGTTAGGAATGATACTCCCGTTCTGGCAATCAAACCCGAATTCCGGCCCAGTTGTTATGGTTGGCGGCGGTTTGCTTCAGCATAAAATAAGAATTGAAAATGACGGTAATAATGCACCTCAGATTCTGGATGAGTACAAAAAAGGTTACGATAAAATGCGCTATGGGTTTTGTGCCAGTGAATTTGTCGGGTATGTTAATTTCAGTAAAAGCCAGTTAATGAATTTTTATATAGGTGTGGAATTTTACCAGGGTTGGACTAAGAGCGGCCGCTCTTATGATTACACACTGATGAAAACAGATACCCAGATACGGTTTGATCTTTTGCATTCAATTAAGGCAGGGTGGATTATTCCGATTTATAAAAGACTTCCCGAGAAGTATTATTATTATTGATATCATGCAGTTACTGTACGGTGTTATTGTCCGCTTATACTATTTTCTGATTCTTATCTCATCTCCCTTTAATCTTAAGGCAAAACAATGGATTACCGGGCGCAGGAATTTATTTAAATTACTGAAAGAAGCTATTGCAGACCAGAAAAATATTATATGGTTTCATTGTTCTTCCTTAGGAGAGTTTGAGCAGGGGAGACCTGTGATGGAAGAGTACAGAAAACAAAATCCGGAACAGAAAATTTTACTTACTTTTTTTTCACCGTCAGGATACGAAGTCAGAAAAAATTATGCCGGTGCGGATTGGGTTTTTTATATGCCATTAGATGTACGGCAATATGTTAGAAAATTTCTGAATATTGTAAATCCAGATAAGGTAATATTTGTTAAGTACGAATTCTGGTATCATTTCCTGCATGAAATAAATAAAAGGAATATTCCTGTTTATCTTATCTCGGCAAATTTCCGCAGGGATCAGTTATTTTTTAAAAGCTACGGGAACTGGTATCGCAGGATGTTGAATTATTTTACTTTCATATTTGTTCAGAATATAGAATCAGAAACACTTCTTAAATCCATTGGAATTAATTCTGTTACTGTTTCAGGCGATACCCGGTTCGACAGGGTTTCGGATATTGCCGGACATGCTAGAAATATTCCCGAAGCAGAAGTCTTTTCAGGTAATTCAAAGGTTCTGGTTGCTGGCTCTACGTGGCCACAGGACGAAGAATTATTAGTTCCGTTTATAAATAAATCGCCCGGTAACATTAAGCTTATTGTTGCCCAGCATGAAATTTCAGAAAGCGGATTGTCAAGGCTGGAAAGAATGTTACAGGTAAAATCAGTACGCTTTTCACGGGCAGATGACACAAATCTTATTTCTGCAAAAGTATTGATTATAGATAATGTAGGAATGTTATCATTTCTTTATAAATATGGATCGGTTGCATATATAGGGGGCGGTTTTGGAAAAGGAATACATAATATCCTGGAAGCGGCAGTTTTTGGTCAACCTGTTTTGTTTGGCCCTAATTATCAGAAGTTTTCCGAAGCTGTTGAATTAATATCAGCTAAAGGAGCATTTACTTTTTCTGATTATGGTCAACTGGATGAAATTCTGAATCAGTTCTTCAGCAACGTTGAAAAATTAAATTCTGCATCAGCCATATCAAAACACTTTGTAGAAGAAAGAGTAGGAGCTACCGGCAGAATAATGAAGGTAATTTCTATTGACTGACTTTCATTTCTTCGGCCTGTAAGACTTCATTATTCGATGTTTTATAAACGTAAGCAAAGATTTTGAGATGTTTGAATACATAATCTTTGCCTTTAAAATTATAGAAATACGATTTTACAAGAGAACTGTCTTTTATTGTTTTCTGGGGATTAATAGTCACTCCAAAACTTCCGTTCAACCCGTCGCGGAACACGTGCATGTGGTTGTAGTCCGGAATATCGTTGGGAGTGGCGTCATAATTTCTCTGGGGCTTTGTTATACTGTCTTCCATTAACCCGCAGAAGAACATCAACGTGTCTGTAATGTTTTCGAGAAAAGTAATTTTAATATGGGTACAGAATGAACTATCGTCAGGGTCATCGTATTGGTTTATAATCTGCATACCTATTTTAGCAGGGTCGGATAGCATGGATTGAACTACGGTTGCCCACGACTGGTAATCAATCACAACAGAATTGTTATATTTTGTTCTGTTAACCATTCCTTTTGGTAAACCTCCATCGGAAACATGAAAGGTCTGGTCAATCTCGGTTCCTTCCGGCGTGCGAAAATCATAACTGAATAATCCGGCGCTGGGAGCGGCATAGGCATCGCTTACGTGCAGGGCAACGCCGACAATAGTATCGCCATAGGTGCCGATCAGGTTTTTTAAAGCAATATGCGCCCTGGGACAATAACCACATTTATGGCCTGTAAAATCTTCTACTAATATCTTTTTATACACATTACCAAGAGCCGGAAAAGCAGGGACAGGGCATCTTGCGGTATCAATAACTTCGTTATTTACAGTATATGGAGGTTCTATCTTATCGCACGATAAAATGAAAATCATCGAACCGATTAAGCAAAGGGTGATGTATTTAATCTGGTTTAATAATGAGATATTATCTTTCATTTTGTTTATTATTAAAAACTTGAACTTACTGCCAGGATAAATCCATTGGAAGCAGGAACCGCCCTGCACACACCGCCAACGCACATAATTCCCTGCCGTTGTCGCCCATATCCGATCTGAATCCGGTTTCCTCCCTTTGCATAAGCGATGGCTAATGTATAATAATGAAGTTGTTTTTCTTTTTCTTCGTTTCCGTAATTATACTGATCTGAAACAGAGAAAAACCATTTGGGCGCTATTGAATATTCTGCCTGGAGCATAGCCCAGTTTCCCAGGTCCTGTTCAGTAAACAGTCCTCCGGCTTCAATATGAATAGCCTGTTTGTCATTTATCTTATACAAAACATCGATAATTCCTGCATTACCATATACGGTAGAATGTCCTTTTCTTAATACATAAGAATTGTAAATCAGGTTCTGATAAATAAAATTTCCGCTGAATCTTTTCGAGAATTTTTTATTTATTTCAACATTAAAGTCCTGGTAATATAGGTCTTTTCCAGGTTTAAAGAAATCGGATTTATAACCCAGCGACCCTGAAGCGCCAATTATTGTTGTGTCGGATGGAACCTGTTTATCGATACTGTTCATCCTGCTGAAATTAACCGAGATGTTGGTTCCGTATTTACCGCCCAGGAAAGTTTCCTTTTTAAACTTATACATAAGCTCACCACCGGCGCCCATTTCGCCATTAGACTGGGTTGCATAGGGATAAAAATTTAAAAAAGAATAAGTATACGATTTTGTGAGGATAGGCAAATAATTAATATTAAGATCAATCAGTGCTGAATTTCTGTTTGAACGGAAACTCATATTGTCGATTCTTTTGGCGCTTAACAATATTCCGAATCCTTTTTTAGAGTATGTTGTATTAATGAGTAAAGCTTCCCCCGGCTTATAGATATATTGATTGTCAGCCGAAGGGTCATTTATTTTATATGCATACTCACTGTTGATATTAAATCCGCCGCGGGTAATATTTATTCTGGTGGCAGATGCTCCCACATTTTCGGGCAGGACATAAACGGGGTCTTTATCATCCTGGTATTTACTAACAAAGCTGCCTCCGATTATAACCTGTGTTTTTGCTTCTTCGAAAGAAGAAAATAATTCATTAATATTTATTTCGCCATCAATTCCACGAACTATCCCGGGGCCTTTATCAAAATATAAACGTTGTTTACCAACCAGTCCTTTTACATAAATGCCATCGAGAAGTTTATATTTAATGCGAATACCATCAAAAGCATTATCGTATCCCAGACCTTTTTCTTCGTATGCCCTGAGAATTAACCCGTTTCCGAATTGCTCATAAAAGCTTCCGGCGGTAACTTCCATACCTTCTGAATTGTAGGTTAAAAATTTATAGGGTATTCCATTTCCATTATAGTCAGCCGGGTACCCAAGCAAAGTGTTAAGATATGCCTCATACCTTATACCGGCGGTAAATGCACCCTTGGTGTAGGTGAGATTGGCATACGAATTTAAAAGTAATTTTTCAGGAACTTCGGGTGCGCCAATCAGGCTGTCTTTTTTATAAGATTGCATATCAATCTGGAAATTTCCATGCAACTGTCCTTCGTTATTGGTTTGTGCCTGAATGATGGAACTGAATAACAATAACGCAGGAACAAATAACTTCTTTAAAAGCATTCTGTAATTTTTATTCCGTTATTTTCTCTCCTTTAGATACCTTCTTAACGATTTCGAAAAGTAACTTTTCATCTCCTTCTGCATATGTGGTATGTTGATAAACTATGTTTCCTTTTCCGTCAACTACAAATACATGAGGCACGTTGATAACATTCAATGCCCGTTTAAAATCGCTGTTCTGATCCAATAGAATCTCATATTCCCAGCTTTTTCCGTTTACGAATGGAGCAACACGGTTAACGCTTTTTGAATCGTCAATGGTTACTGCATAAAGTTTAACGCCCGTTTCTGTCTGCCAGTCGGAATAACTTTCGGCTATGGCTGTTAATTCCATAACACATGGTTTGCACCAGGTAGCCCAGAAATCAATAATAATGGGTTTACCGTCATTTTTTATGTCGGAAGTATTAAATTTTTTTCCATCCATGGTTTTAACATCTACCGAAGGAACTTTAAATTCACCTCCCTGGGCCATTGCGTAATGAAAGCAACAGAATGCTATAAATAAAATGCTGAGTTTTTTCATTTTGTTTGTTTTAAAAAGAAATCAGTAATTCAGGCAAAGATTGCACCAAATTACTGATTTCAAATTAATGAACTATTAATTATTTTACAAGGACAATATTTTTTGAAACAACATTTTTATCGTTTGATATTCTGGCAAGATAGCTTCCGCCTGAAAGACCTGATAAATCGAGTTGTTCGTTATTAGTAACAATGTTTTTTGTAAAAACTAAATTACCTAACATATCAAAAATTTCAATAGTGGAATTTTCGGCATATGCAATAAACATATTGCCATTGGACGGGTTGGGAAATAACTGGAGAGATGCGTCCAGGCTATGATTTTCAAAACCGGAAATAAGACCGCTGACATTAATGTCGTCAACAAAAGCATTATTTCCATAATTACTGGTAGCCCTGATCCTGATCATTACATTGTTCTGTCCATTATAGGCTGAAAGGTCAACTGTTTCTTGTCTCCATTCTCCGGCAGTTGGAGATGTAAATGCTGATGTGGTGATAGCGCCTGTTGAAAGTGTGCTACCGGATTTCATCCATTTTTGTGTCCAGTTAGTGCCGCAGTTGGTAGAAACATCTACTTCCAATTTGTCATTTGAAGTAGCATCATACCTACGATAAGCAACCCAAAAAGTCATAGTGGAATTGGTTGTATTGGTAAAATCTGCTAAGGGCAGTATTAAATCATCGATTTTACCATTCTGAATGGTATAGAAATTAATATAAGCAGAGCCGGCAGCTGTATGACCGGCATTTCCACGTGCCCAGTTTAAACCATCGGGAACTGCATCCACAATGGCATAATTTACCGGTGGAAATGTTGTGCTTGTAAAGTTTTGAGTAATAGGAGTTATGGTAGAACTTGAAAATACGGAAAAATTACTACTGTAGGCATCATTTAAGGTATTTAAATCGGTAGATCCGTTTGGTGAACTTGAGAAAACTGTTAACGTATGCGTACCATTTGAAGAAGCGGATATGGTTGGAAGTACAATATTTTCTGTTGCTCCGGTTGCAAGTGAACCACTCCAGTTGTAAGTATTTGCAGTTCCGCCGTCAATACTGTAATTTATTACTGCAGAAGTAAGATTTGAAGTTCCTGTATTTTTGATAGTTGCAGTTGGGGTAAAAGACCCTGTGCATGAATATACAGGCACATTTGAAATGGCAGAAATGGACGCATCTAAGGAAGGCTGATTAACAGTCCCGCCATCTGCACTTAATATTTCCTGGTTTCCTTCAGCTACAAAAGCAACTATTTCTAATTGCGGTAATTCTACTGGTACATTTGTATATGTTGCAGGAACCGTATAGGTAAAGGTTGAATCCCAAAATGTTCCGGCAGTTGTAGTAGGAATGGTTATTCCCCATTGTCCTGTAATTAAATATCTTAACATGTGCTGGTGTAAATATTTTCCGTCAGGGGTTATCATTGATGTATTATAAGGTCCATAGTTGGTCTGAGGTCCTTTTACATTATTCTGAAGTATGGCAACATTGATTTTATTTGTAGATTGTGCACTATTGGCTGTATAATAAACTTCAACTAATACTGTAAGTACACGGGTAGTATAGTCTATGGAAGCATTTACTGCAACATTAACAGGCGAGGCTTGCCCAAGAGTAGTGGTTGTATAACCCGACCAACTACCTCTGTCCATTGCGGTTACAGATCCTGTCCAGAGATGCCTGTTTATGGAACCGCATGGCCAGCCTATGGTTGAAGAACCAGCTTGAGTACCAATAGTATTACCAAAGGAGGTTCTGTAATCTGGTTCACCTGTACTAGGTGTTGCATAAGAACCTTCATGAATAGCAATGGGAAAAAATACTCCCGGATGGGCAGCTAATAGTGTGCCTGCAATTTCATGTCCATCAGGACAATAACCGCAGTGAATGCCGGTAAACTCTTCTAATACAACTCTTTTATTCATGGGAGATGTACTTACAATTGTCTGGGCAATTATTCCAGATGTACTGAAAATAAAAACTCCAAGAATTAAACTTTTAATTACGTTGAATTTTTTCATAGGTAAATCGATTTAGCGTTGGGACAAATATAAAAATAATTCTGTATCTTTGCCAAGTAAAGTTAGAAAATTTTGACGATCAGATCGAAATTAATTTAAAACTTTATAAGAATCTGAATTTGTTTAATATACAGACTGATATGAAAAGAATTCTATTAGCTTTTACTTTAGGAGTTTTTGTTTTATCGGCTAACTCCCAAACATTGGAACTTTCCTACGGAAGTCATGCTACTTTATTAAATTATGGCGATACTGTTACAATAGACAGCCTGTCCACAGTCAGCGAAATGGTAGCGACATTAAATGTAAAAAATACCGATACAGTTTCCCGGATTGTTTTTTGCAGAAAACAATATATTAATATTGTTGCAAATACAACAAATACTTTTTGTTGGGCAGGTTCATGCTATCCTGCTAATGTTTTTCTTTCACTATCAGCTGACACCATTGGGCCGGGAGAAACCAATCCACTATTTTCTGCACACTATGAACCAAATTTAAATGCTGGAACATCCATAATTAAATATACTTTTAGTGTTTCTCATGGTGATTCTGCATGGGTTTATATCAAATATACCTCTACAGTTGGTATTAATGATAATGAATTATCATATACAATTTCCAACCCTTACCCAAACCCTTCAAACAGTAATGTTTATATTGATTATGATATTCCTGTAGGATCGGAAGCTGTTTTACAGGTTTATAACATTTGCGGAAAAATCGAAAAAGAATTTGTCTTAAAAGAAAATAACGGAATACTTAATATTAATGTATCTGACTTATCGGCAGGTGTTTATTTGTACTCTTTATATATAAACGGAAGAACAGAAAGAACGAATCGATTCATAGTTACCCGTTAGCTATTTAAGTTTTGTAATATTTTGGCCAGCCGGGCAACACCTGTGCTGGCTTTTTCTTTTATAAAAGTTACTTTTCTGTAACCGGGAACTTCATTTGGGTCAATAATATATATAGGAATCTCTCTTTTTACATAGTTTAAAAGTCCAGCTGCCGGGTAAACATTTAATGAAGTTCCTATTACAACAAAAATATCAGCTTGTTCTGTATAATATACGGCTTTATCCATTAAGGGGACTGCTTCGCCAAACCAAACAACAAAAGGCCTTAATTGAAAACCTTTTTCACATTTGTCGCCGGTTTTTAATTCCCAGCCTTCAATATCGTATATTAAAGATGAATCCCCGGTACTCATTGATTTTCTCAATTCACCATGCAAATGAAGAACCTTTGAACTTCCGGCTCTTTCGTGAAGATCGTCGATGTTTTGTGTTATAATCTGAACATCGAAGTTTTTTTCTAGTTCGGCTAATTTGTAATGCGCCGCATTGGGCTTACATTCCAGGAGTTGTTTTCGCCGTTGATTATAAAAATCCAGAACCAGTTCCCGGTTTTTTTCCCAGCCATACGGACTGGCAACTTCTTCTATATCGTATTCTTCCCATAACCCGCCCATATCGCGAAAGGTTTTTATTCCGCTCTCGGCGCTGATGCCGGCACCGGTAAGAACCACCAACTTTTTCATAGAAATTATGTTTATACAAAAATATTAAATTGTTAGTTAGTTTATGCTTTAAATTTTCGCTTAGCCATATGGATTTAATACTTTTGAGAGCTAAATGATTTTTTCTTGATAGACGACCTGACTATACAACGTATTCTGGACACAGCGCGCATTGACGAAGTTGTTTCTGAATTTGTGACCTTAAAAAAAAGAGGTGCTAATTATACCGGACTTTGTCCTTTTCATAACGAAAAGACTCCTTCCTTCTCTGTTTCCCCGGTAAAAGGAATTTATAAATGTTTTGGTTGTGGAAAAGCCGGAAATTCGGTGAATTTCCTGATGGATCACGAGCATATGACTTATCCTGATGCTCTTCGGTGGCTGGCCCGGAAATATCATATCGAAATCCAGGAAAAAGAAATCTCTGCTGAAGAAATTGCAAAACGCGATGAACGGGAAAGCCTGTTTGTAGCCACTACCTTTGCTCATGAATTTTTTGTAAATACTTTAAACAAAAGCGAAGAAGGGAAAGCCGTCGGGCTGGCCTATTTTTATGAAAGAGGGTTTCGTGACGATATTATTAAAAAATTCGAACTGGGATATTCGCCTGAAAAAGGAGACAGCTTTTATAAACATGCCATTAAGAGCGGATTTAAGGAAGAAATACTGCAAAAGGCAGGTTTAATTAACAAATCAAATTATGATTCTTTCAGCGGAAGGGTGCTTTTTCCTATTCATAATTTAAGCGGAAGGGTGGTTGGATTTACCGGTCGTATTTTAAAAAAAGAAAAGAGCCCTGCCAAGTATTATAATAGTCCGGAATCTGAAATATTTCACAAAGGAAAAATTCTTTTCGGATTATTCCTGGCCAAAAAAGCTATTGCCGATAAAGATAAATGTTACCTGGTTGAAGGTAATGCCGATGTTATTTCGATGTTCCAGTCGGGAGTCGAAAATTGTGTTGCCTCTTCAGGTACAGCCTTAACCATAGATCAGATATCCCTGATTAAACGTTTTACAAAAAACATCACTCTTTTGTATGATGCCGATCCTGCCGGAATAAAAGCTGCCCTTCGCGGTATTGATCTGTTACTTGAAGAGGGAATGCATGTTAAAGTAATTCTGCTGCCCGAAGGAGAAGATCCCGATTCTTTTGCCCGTTCGCATAGCGCAACCGAATTATTTGAATTTCTGAATAAAGAAGAAAGTGATTTTTTTGCCTTCAAAACAAAGGTTTTGTTGAAAGATGCCGGCAAAGATCCGGTAAAAAGAAGCGAAGTATTAACGGACATTGTAAAAAGTCTTGCTCTGGTTCCTGATAATATTTTACGTTCGTTATATATTAAAGAATGCAGCCGGCAACTTAAAGTAGAAGAACAATTACTGCATAGCGAAGTTGCAAAAAAAATTCTTTCGAAAAAAGTCGACAATTATTCCCTGGTAAGATCTACAGAATATTTAAATCTCCAGCCGCATACGCCTCAGCTGCCCTCTATTGTGGATGATTTTTACGCAGAATTACAGGAATATGAAATTCTGAGATTGATTTTTAAATATGGTAACGAAATAATTCATAAAACTATTAATAATGAAGATGAGTCGGATGAAGTTAAAGAGTCTGTTGCCCAGTTTGTCATTCATGAATTACTGAATGATGAACTGGAACTGAAAAACCTGGTTTATCAGAGAGTTTTCCTTGCCCTTCATTCGCAGTTAAACCAATACGGTAAAATTGAGCCAAACGAATTTGTATATAATTCTGTAGATGAAATTCATGAACTGGCTGCCAATTTATTAAGCATACCATATTATAATGCAAAAATTAAAGGACAGAGCGATTTATTATCAAAATATTACAAGAGAATAGGGATCAGCGTAAAGACAGAGGATGCAAGGCTTAAAAATACGGTTTCGGAAGTGATTATCAGGTACAAGATAAAGATTCTGAAAATTGCCAGAAGAGACCGGACTGAGAAATTAAGAATGGCACAGGAATCGGCAGCAGAAGAAAATATTCAGAACCAGCTTTTACTGGAAATAAATAATCTTGATTCGGTATTAAACCAGCTTCATTCTATTATAGGGCAGGTAGTTCACTAAAACTATTCTACCGTAACTGATTTAGCAAGATTCCTGGGCTGATCTACATTACAGCCGCGCATAACAGCTATGTAGTAGGAAAGAAGTTGCAGGGGAATTACTGCTAAAAGAGGAGTTAATGCTTCATCGGTTATCGGAACTTCCATAACATGATCGGCCAATCCCCTGATAACTGTATCGCCTTCGGAAACAATGGCAATAACAATTCCTTTACGGGCTTTGACTTCCTGGATATTGGAAACAATCTTTTCGTACGATTTATCTTTTGCAGCAATGAAAACAACAGGCATATGTTCATCAATCAGCGCAATAGGGCCATGCTTCATTTCGGCTGCAGGATAACCTTCGGCATGAATATATGAAATTTCTTTAAGTTTGAGCGCTCCTTCAAGAGCAACCGGAAACAGGAATCCTCTTCCTAAGTATAAACAGTTATTAGCGCTTTTGTATAGTTTGGCAATCTTCTGGATAACCGAGACGTCTTTTAAAATGATATCTATTTTGGACGGAATAGCATAAAGACAAGTTACCAGATCCTGAAAGCTGCTATGCGATATGGCTTTTCTTTCATAGCCCAAAAGCATGGCCATCATTGACAGAACCGTAACCTGGGCTGTAAAAGCTTTGGTGCTGGCAACGCCAATTTCGGGGCCTGCATGCGTATAGACACCTGCATGTGTTTCGCGGGGAATGCTTGAACCTACTACATTGCAAATACCGATAACGGTGGCGCCCTGCTCTTTTGCCAGTTTAATAGCGGCCAGTGTATCTGCCGTCTCGCCGCTCTGGCTAATTGCAATAACAATGTCCTCAGAAGAAATAACAGGGTTCCGGTAGCGAAATTCGGAAGCATATTCAACTTCTACTGGTATTCTGGCAAGTTCTTCAAAAAGATATTCACCTACAAGCCCGGCGTGCCATGATGTACCACAACCAATAATGATAACCCTTTTTGCGGCAATCAGCTTATCCATAACATTATATAATCCGCCGAGGTGAATTTCTTTTGCATCATTGAAAACCCGCCCTCTGAAAGTATCTTCTATGGCCCTGGGTTGTTCAAAAATCTCTTTTAGCATAAAATGATCGAATCCGCCTTTTTCAATTTCCCCGATATCAAGATCAAGATTTTGAATAATAGGCGTGATTTTTACATTCATAATGGTTTTAAAAGTGATTTCATCACGTTTAACAATGGCAACGTCATTATCGTTCAGGTAAACTACCCTGTTTGTATGTTCAACAATAGGAGTGGCATCGCTGGCAAAGAAGTATTCTCCTTCTCCGACACCCACAACAAGTGGGCTTCCTTTGCGGGCTGCAATAATCATATCCTGCTCTTCCTTACATGCCACCAGGATTCCATAAGCGCCAATAACTTTTGTTAATGCAAGACGGACAGCCATTTCGGCAGAAACCTGGCCTTTTAAATAAATATATTCAATCAGGTTGACAAGAACTTCAGTATCGGTATCACTGTTAAATATATAACCACGATCTTCAAGTCTTTTTTTCAACCTTGAATAGTTCTCAATAATTCCATTATGAATGATAACAAAGTGACCATTCATGGAAGGATGCGGATGTGCATTTATGTCGTTGGGTTCTCCGTGGGTTGCCCATCTTGTATGGCCAATACCTATGGTTCCGGAAATATTCTTACCAATAATATGATTTTCGAGATCAGTTACCTTTCCTTTACATTTATAAATTCTGCAATCACCGTTTATCAATGCGATACCGGCAGAATCATACCCCCTGTACTCTAATCTTTTTAACCCATTCAGTAAAATCGGGTAAGCATCCTTGGGTCCTATATAACCTATAATTCCACACATGAATTTTAAGCATTAAGGTTTCAGATATGTAATCGATAATTTCATTCCGTTTGTATGGGTCGGACTTTGATTTTTGATAATAATTCGGTTGGCACTTACCCTGTTGTCGGCTACAATAAGTGCCAGGCCATAATCGGTTCTTGTTTTATCTACAAGTTGTTGAATATACCGGGAAATATTAAAACGGTAAGTTTTGTCAGACTCATTATAATAACCGCCAAAGTATGCATCGCCAACAAAATAGTCGGGAACAAATTCATATTTTCCTTCAGAATTATATGCAACGAGCAAAAGCTTGGAGGGCTGTTTAAATGTGGAAATAGTTAAATCAGAATTATCAACAGGTATAATGAGTTCTGCCTTAACAATCGCCAGGTTTACCGAGTCTTTAAAATTCGATACATGAGGGAATTTGATTTTAGCCATTAAACCGGACATGGCCTGAAGATATAACAATGAGTCATGGTTTACCGAATCATTTACAGAAGTAATTGTCGCTGAAGAATAATCATGATTAAATAAATTTACACGGGCACAACTGCTGTTAAAAATAAAATCAAATTTTAAACTATCGGAGGCATCATTATGATAATAAAGTGTAACTTTTGAACGGCTGCTTAATAAATCAAAATAGATTATGGCACCGTTTGAACTGACCGCATCGGTTTTTACATAAAGTCCCTTAAACCATAAACTAAATGCTGTTGGACTTGCCAGATTTGTTGGATCAGTTGTTGCAATCCGTTGTGCCAGTTCGTCGTTGAGTTTAATTCTTAATACCGTATCATTAGGTCGTGGATAGTACGACAGAGGATTGGTTAATACACTTGTTGGAGTAAAATTATTAATGTTTAGGTTAGAATAATAAGTGGAGTCGGTATACAAATCGTTCGCTATTTCGTAGACTGAAATATTTTGTTGGGTTGTGGTGTCGCCATAGTAGCTCCGATAATCTAAAAATATTACAATAGAGTCTCCAAATGGATTTGAACCAAAACTTACATTTGAAGAAGATAATCTTATCTGTGTTAAGAAACCTGCATCGCTTCTTCCAAAAACCGGATCAACATAAGAACCTAATAAAGCATATGATCTTTCATCGGTGGATAAAGAATCTTCTCTTTTGGTAAATGCAAAAATGGTAGAAGAGTCAATAGTTAAACCGTTAATTCTGTCATCCTGGGGTTGCAGGTTTAAACCTAAATCAGACGGATCTTTTGCACACTGGAAAAGAAGTAGGGATAGCAGAATAAAAAACCAGCTATTATTCCTGAAAAAGATAGATTTCAAAGGTGATACTTTATAATTCAACACAATTCTGAGCCAGCACATTATCATAAAAGTCGGAATAGGAATCTACATAATGGTCCATATCTTGGTATTCCAATAACGGTTTTTCTGTTGATTTAATATACTCCAGTACTTTTTTATTTATGTTTGGGCTTCCTAAAATAATTCCATCTGATAAATTGATTGCCAGTTTCATTAAATTTACATAATCTAACGAAGTGATAACCTGTAAGTCTTTGTCAGTAACTCCATCAATAATGGCTTTCTTTTTAAAATCTTTGGAAAGATTTCCTGTAAAGTCATTATCATAAATAGAGAAAATTACTTTGGTATCGTTAAAAAGAGGGTCTTCGCGAAATGCCTTTTTAATATATAAAGGTACAAGTGCGGTGAACCATCCCTGGCAGTGAACGAGATGAGGCGCCCATCGTAATTTTTTTACAGTTTCGAGAACGCCACGGGCAAAAAATATGGCGCGTTCGTCATTGTCGGCAAAGCTTTTTCCTTTATCGTCAGAGACTGTAAATTTTCTTTGAAAAAAATCTTCATTATCGATAAAGTAAACTTGCATCCTTGCTGATTGTATGGAAGCTACTTTAATGATAAGCGGATGATCCGAATCGTTAATGATCAGGTTCATTCCGGATAAACGAATGACTTCGTGCAACTGGTTGCGTCTTTCGTTGATGTTTCCAAAGCGTGGCATGAATGTTCGGATTTCACGGCCTTTTTCCTGGATACCTTGTGGAAGGCATCTTCCGATAACCGACATAGGTGATTCGGGCAAGTAAGGTGTAATTTCCTGGGCGACAAACAATACTCTTTCTTTTTCCATGGGCAGGTTAAAAGGTATTAATTTTATGCAAAGGTAGTGAAAATTATGTTTTTTATCAATAAAATTAAAGTCAATTATATTTCTAAACCTAAACTACCCGTTTTTATTGTAAATAATAATAAACAATAATTATAATTTTGCACCCGATTTATTCGAGAATGGAAATTTTTAAAACTATTGATGATATTAAGACCAGGTTATCGCAATTAACCGGGGAAGGAAAAGCGGTTGGATTTGTTCCAACCATGGGTGCGCTTCACAAAGGACACTTGTCTTTGCTGGAAACGGCAAAAAAGGAAACAGATATTTCTGTAGTAAGCATTTTTGTGAATCCTGCACAGTTCAATGATAAGGATGACTTTATAAAATATCCGAGAAATGACGAAAGAGACCTGCTTTTACTTTCTCAGCATTTTTGTGATATTGTTTTTTTGCCATCTGAAAACGAGATGTATCCGGAACCTGATAAAAGAGTGTTCGATTTGGGAAGCCTGGAGAATATTATGGAAGGGAAATTCAGGCCCGGTCATTTTCAGGGTGTAGCCAAAGTGGTGAGTAAATTATTTGATATTGTTAAACCCCATAAAGCTTTTTTTGGTCAAAAAGATTTTCAGCAGCTGGCAGTAATTAAAAGACTGGTTGATGTGTCGGGTTTAAAAATTGAAATAGTGGGATGTCCTATTATTCGTGAAGAGAATGGCCTGGCGATGAGTTCAAGAAATCAGCGGTTGACGCCTGGTGAATTTTCTGATGCTTCTATTATATATGGTACGATAAAGCAATTACCTGTTAAATTAAAAAGTACATCTTTATCAGAAGCAAAAGCCTGGGCAGAAAAAACTATTAATTCCTGTCCGGGTTTAGTTACAGAGTATATTGAGATGGTTGATAATGAGAACCTGGCTGTGATTGACAACCTTACCCATACCCATTCTTTTACTTGTTGTGTGGCTGTATTTTGTGGTAAGGTCAGGTTAATTGACAATATTCAGATTTTTTTGTAACTTTGCAGGCTATTCAAGTCGGAAAACTTAAATATGAAAATAGAAGTATTAAAATCTAAGATTCATAAAGTAACTGTTACTCAGGCTGATTTACAATATGTAGGAAGCGTAACTGTAGACGAAGCTTTACTCGAAGCTGCAAATATGGTAGAAGGAGAAAAGGTACACGTATTGAATTTAAGTAACGGTGAACGTATTGAAACATATACAATTAAAGGGGAAAGAAATTCCGGGGTAATTTGTTTAAACGGACCAGCTGCAAGAAAGTTTTCGATAGGAGATGTTGTAATTATCTTATCTTATGCTCATATGGATTTCTCCGAAGCAAAAACTTTTAAACCCTGGCTGGTTTTTCCCGATACTTCAACAAATAGATTACTCTAAGACCTTGAAAAAGACCTTACGAATCATTCTCAACTTTGTTATTTTTCCATCTATTGGTATCATTCTTTTATATTTAGCTTTTAAAGATATTGATATTCAAAAACTATGGAATGATATCAAAAGTGCTAATTTTTATTGGGTAGGCCTGTCGTTGGTTTTTGCTTTACTTGGTTTTGTAAGCCGTGCTTTGAGATGGGTGCTATTGATTGAACCGCTGGGATATAAACCTTCCTCAAAAAATACTATACTTGCAGTCTTTATAGCTTACTTTGCAAACATAGCCATGCCCCGGTTAGGAGAAATTACCCGTTGTGGTTCTTTAAGCAAAACCGATAACATTCCTATGGATAAATTAATCGGAACCGTTATTACTGAAAGAGTTATAGATTTCATTACACTTTTAATCCTGATAGCATTTGTATTAATTATTAAATTTAAGCAGGTAGGGGGATTTTTTGCCGATCAGATTTTTAATCCCTTGTATGATAAATATTTTTCTTCTGTAACTTTTTGGGTTATTATTTTTTCTGCACTTATATTCTCAGTCGTATTTTTATTTTTTATGAGAGAAAAGTTACTTGGAAATAAGTTGTTTCAGAAAATAAATAATTTCATAAAAGGATTGTTCACAGGATTAAAATCGGTTTTTAAAATGAAGAAACTGGGTTTATTTTTGTTGCATACTGTTTTTATTTGGACAATGTATGTTTCTATGACTTACGTTGTTTTCTTTGCAATTGAACCCACAAAAGATCTTACTCTAATAGATAGCTTTTTTATACTTACAATAGGAGGTTTGGGTATGTCGGCGCCTGTGCAGAACGGGTTTGGAGCATACCACTGGATAGTTTCATTAGGACTCATGTTATATGGTATTTCCCAGGCCGATGGTTTATTGTATGCTACTATATGTCATGAATCACAAACTCTTATGGTTCTTGTACTGGGTCCGGTAGCTATGTTACTGGTTTTTTTAACAAATAAAAAGAAACTTGCACAACCCTGATAATTATGGAAAAATTAGATATTGTAAAGTCAAAAGTTTATATGGATTATTCCGGGATGGAATTTTCCCATTTGTTAGCCTTCTGGAGATTTAAATTCAGGAAAGTTGTCTTTACTAATGGTTGCTTTGATATTCTTCATCGGGGTCATGTTGAGTATCTTGCAAAAGCAGCGCAGGAAGGGGATATTCTTGTGGTGGGTTTAAATGACGATGCTTCAGTTTCACGATTAAAAGGAGCTGGCAGACCCGTTCAGGATCAGGAAAGCCGTGCTTTACTCCTGGCTTCATTGCAATTTGTTAGTGTTGTTGTGCTTTTTAGCGAAGATACTCCTCTCAATGTAATAAAACTTGTTCAACCAGACGTATTAATTAAGGGAGCAGATTATACTGTCGGGAATATTGTAGGCTCTGATATTGTTCTGGCAAAAGGGGGAGAGGTTAAAACAATTGAATTGGTAGAAGGCTTTTCAACTTCCTCAATTTTAAATAAGGTACAATTGAAATAGATGTTTTTTATTAATAAAAAATAATGTAGATTTGTTTCTAAAAACTATCAAAAATGAAGTTAAGTTTTTTTCTGATCATCTTGTTAATTTCAATTTTAGCTTTTAGCAGTTGTAAGAAATCAAAACAGAATAAACTTACCGGTTCCTGGGAATTGCTACCTCAGATAGCTGCCGATCAGAATAAAAAAGTAATTTTTAAGTTTGATTCTGATAATAGGTTATATAGAATTACCAATGATACTGTTATTGATACTGCTGATTATAATTTAAAATCAGAATTTCTTAAGTATTATGTAGTTATTTCAAATCTTGATCAATATAACGATGCAAATTATTATATTGAGAAAATAAATAAAAAAGTACTGATATTGCAATGTCAGTCACCTTATATGCGTAAAGAGTTTACCCGCTACGAAGAATAATCAAATGAAACCATTTTTGGGTTTAATATTCATACTCGTATTTCTATTCTTTTTCAGTTGTAAAAAGAAAGAAGAAAAAATTATAGGTACCTGGGAATATGTATATTTAACTGCTGCGGATTCAAATAAAATCCAAACCTGGGTATTCAGTAGCGATAAAACACTTATAAGAACAGTTCAGTTTTCCGATACAACAATTACAAATACGGCAAATTATTCTTTAGATACCCGTTTTTTAAATTCCCCAAATCTGTTGATAAAAGAAGTAAACCCTGATGTTGATGGCACGTACGAAATTCTAACACTGAATAAGAAATTCCTTATTATTCAACGTATTCTTTTATCTAATGGCAGTTCGGCAGGCGCATTTTCGAGAGCAGAGTTTGTTAGAAAATAGCACATGGCTAAGCATAAAACAGCTTTTTTCTGTAGCAGTTGTGGCGCCGAATCATCCAAATGGGTCGGCAGATGCCCTTCCTGTAACGAGTGGAATACCATTATCGAAGAGCCTGTTTTTAAAAAAACATCTTCTTCTGTTTCCCGTTCCAAAGAAACAGCCAGCCCCAAGCTGGTTGCCGAAATAACAACTATTTCCGAGCCACGGCTTAATACAAAAAGTGCTGAACTCAATCGTGTTTTGGGAGGGGGGCTTGTACCCGGTTCGGTAGTTCTGATAGGAGGCGAACCGGGAATAGGAAAATCTACCATTATGCTACAGTTCTCCCTTAGGGTGAATTCCTATAAGATTTTATATGTTTCCGGGGAAGAAAGTGAGCAGCAGCTTAAACTCAGGGCCGAAAGAATAGGAGGTAAAGGCGAGAATTGTTATATACTATGTGAAAATAACCTGGAAAATTTATTGGTACAGTGTCAGAAAATTAACCCTGACATTGTTATTATTGATTCCATTCAGACAATTCAATCGGAAAAACTCGATTCTTCGCCCGGAACTATTGTGCAGGTAAGAGAATGTACTGCCGCATTAATACGATTTGCAAAAGAAAGCTCAAAACCCTTTTTTCTGATAGGCCATATTAATAAAGAAGGTGTGATTGCCGGCCCAAAGGTGCTCGAACATATGGTTGATACGGTATTATCATTTGAAGGGGATTTAAACAACAGGTACAGAATTTTACGGGCTACCAAAAACAGGTTTGGCTCTACCAGTGAGTTAGGCATTTTTGAAATGAGAAGCGATGGTTTAAAAGAAGTTTCCAATCCTTCTGATATATTATTGTCTCATACAGATGAGTTGCTGAGCGGAACCGTGGTTGCCGCAACAGTTGAAGGTATCCGTCCTATTCTGATCGAAGTTCAGGCGCTGGTAAGCACGGCTGCTTATGGTAATCCCCAGCGGTCTTCCACCGGCTTTGACCTTAGAAGACTTGGAATGTTACTGGCGGTCCTTGAGAAACGTGCCGGATTTAAACTCTCAGTAAAAGATGTTTTTTTAAATATTGCCGGGGGATTAAAAGTGAACGATCCTGCCATCGACCTTGCCGTGATTGCCGCTGTTCTTTCATCTGATTTAGACAGGCCTGTTTCCAAAGATTTGTGTATCGCCGGGGAAATCGGACTGACCGGAGAAATACGACCTGTTTCAAGAATTGAACAACGTATAGGCGAAGCCCAGAAACTCGGGTTTAAAAAAATGCTGGTGTCAAAATACGGGCTAAACGGAATCGATCTTTCAAGGTATCAGATAAATGTCATTGCCGTCTCTAAGGTAGAAGAAGCGTTTAAATATTTATTTTCGAAATAAACATGAAAAATTATTTAGTTGTATTGCTATTTCTTTTTTTTGTCCGGAGTTTTTCTCAGGAAATTCAGAAACCCCTTTATGCCAAGTCGTTTATTGACCAGAAAGCACCTGAATTTCATGTCACGCAATGGCTCACAAATGAACCTGACAGGAAAGGTAAATTTGTACTGATTGATTTCTGGGCAACGTGGTGCGGGCCATGTCGTAAAGCTATTCCCGAGCTGAATAATTTCAGTAAAACATTTAAAAACGATTTAATTGTTATTGGAATCTCTGCCGAAAAAGAAGAAGTGATAAAAAAAATGCAAACCCCGCAAATAGAATATTTTTCTGCCATTGATACCACACGGCAAATGGAAAAGATTCTCGAAATAAAAGGTATTCCGCATGTTATCCTGATAGATCCGGAAGGTTATGTACGTTGGCAGGGTTTTCCTTTACTTACCGGATTTGAACTAACAGAAAATGTTATAAAAGAAATAATTACAAAATATGGTAAAAATAATAAATGAACATTATCAACAACGGTATAACCATCGTATGACTATTGTGTAACCATCGTATGACTATTGCATGGCAACGATATAACAACAGTATGACAATGAGCCATCAAAGATCCACTCCTTCAATAATTTCATAATCATTTCCGGGTAGTTCTTCATCTTTTTTCACTTTGCTGCAATCATTATTAACCTTCATGTTTCTTGGTTTTTCAAATGTCTCTTTTGTCGAAAACCCAAGCGATTTATCCTGGTATACTTTCTCCATATAATAGGCCCAGATGGGAAGAGCCATACTGGCACCCTGTCCCCGTTCTATTGAGTTAAAATGAATACTTCGGTCTTCGCCGCCGGCCCATACCCCGGTGGCTAATCTGGGAGTCAGGCCCATATACCAGCCATCAGATTGATTTTGAGTTGTACCGGTTTTAGCAGCAATATCACCATCAACTTTATATACTCCTTTTACCCTCCAACTGGTTCCAAAACTTACTACGCCTCTTAGTAATTCAATCATTAAATAGGATGTTTCTTCGCTGATAGCTTCGGTTCTGGTAGGTTTGAAAGTGGCAAGAACATTCCCGTTTTTATCAGTAATACGTGTAACGAAAATGGGCTGTGTATAAATTCCATGATTCCCAAAAGTGCTGAAAGCACCAACCATTTCTGCCAGTGTAAGCTCAGGTGTGCCAAGGCATATTGCAGGGACAGGATCAATTTTACTTCTGATCCCCATTTTTCTGGCAATATTTATTACTGCATAAGGATTATATCGCTTCATCAGCCAGGCAGAAATAAAATTGATGGAATTGGCAAGGCCATAACGTAAGGTTACCATCTTTCCGTCCAGTTTGGTTTTTCCGCTGTTATGCGGAGTCCAGCTTGTCCCGTCAGGTAATTCAAAGGATACAGGAATATTAGGAACTTCATAACAAGGAGAATACCCTTCCTGCATGGCTAAAGTGTATAAAAATGGTTTGAAAGTAGAACCTACCTGCCTTTTTCCCGATTCAACCATATCATACTGGAAATGTTTATAGTTAATTCCACCCACATAGGCTCTTACATACCCGGTTTGCGGCTCCATTGACATCAGGCTGGCTCTTAAATAAAATTTATAATAACGAATTGAATCCCAGGGAGTCATCGTAGTGTCTTTTTCTCCTTTCCATGTAAAAACACTCATCTGTACAGGAGTCTTAAATATTTTTTCGATTTCTGTTGCAGATATTCCTTTTTGCTTTAACACTCTGTAATGTTCGGACCGTTTCATGGACTGAACCATTATTTCTTCAATTTGTTTTTCGTTTACATTCCATGCAAAGGGTGCTTTAGATCTGCCTTTTTGTTCTTTAAAGAATTGTTTTTGTAATTCGCCGCTTAAATGTTTTTCCACTGCTGCTTCAGCATATTTTTCCATTTTTGAATTAATGGTTGAATATATTTTTAAACCATCCCTGTATATATCATAGGGTGTTCCGTCAGGTTTAAGATTTTTGTTACACCATCCATACAAAGGATTCGTTTCCCAGTCGAGTGAATCTTCGTAATATTTTTGTTTATCAGCATACTGATCTGGATCAGGCTTGTTTGCATCCATAATAGTTCTGAGATATTCCCTAAAATAGGTGGCAATACCTTCTTTATGATCTGCTTTCTGAAATTTTACTCCCAGGGGCAATTGTTTAAGTGAATCGTACTGACTATCTGTTATATATTCGTATTTTCTCATCTGGCTTAAAACTATATTTCTTCTTTCCTGCGTAAGATCGGGCCTGCGCAGAGGATTGTAAAGAGATGGGTTTTTAGCCATTCCAACCAACATGGCCGATTGTTCAATATTTAACGAATCAGGTTCGGTGTTAAAATAAATTTTTGCAGCTGACTTAATCCCGACAGCGAGATTTAAAAAATCGAATTTGTTAAAATACATGGAGATGATTTCTTCCTTTGTATATCTTTTTTCAAGTTTTACTGCCATAACCCATTCCCTGAGCTTTCTTACCAGTTTTGAAAAAAAATTAGAAAAATCTTCCCTGGGGAAGAGCATTTTAGCCAGCTGTTGTGAAATTGTGCTTCCGCCTCCTCTTCGTCCCTGGCCAAAAACAGCACGGCCAATAGCTTTAATATCTACTCCCGAATGAGAATAAAACCGCACATCTTCTGTTGCTATTAATGCTTTTACGAGATAGGGCGAAAGGTTTTCAAATTTTGAATTCGACCGGTTTTCTTTAAAATATGTTCCTAACACTATTCCATCGCTGGAGATAACTTCAGAAGCAAGGTTGCTTTTTGGATTTTCAAGTTCGTTAAAGCTCGGCATATACCCAAAGTATCCTTCGGAAATCAGAAAAAATAAAATAAATAATGAGAACAACGGAAAAAGAAAAATAAACCAAAGAATCCTGACATATTTTTTTGTCATTAGGGGGTTATTTTGCTGGCCTGATTTTTTAATCATATAATGTGTTAAAATTTTACAAATATTTTAGAAAAAAACGAAAAAGCTTTACTAAAAATAAAATATATAAATTGCACACCAAAATTATAAAAAATAGATGGAAGAAAATTTAGTTATCGTCGAATCTCCTGCAAAGGCCAAAACCATTGAGAAATTTTTGGGTAAAGGATACCTGGTTAAGTCGAGTTTTGGGCACATCAGGGATTTATCAAAAAAGAAACTTGGGGTTGATATTGAAGATAATTTTAAACCAAATTACGAAATTCCTGCCGATAAAGCGAAAACGGTTGCAGAATTAAAAAAACTGTCAAAATCGGCAAAATATGTATGGTTAGCTTCTGATGAAGACCGTGAGGGAGAAGCTATTTCATGGCATCTTTATGATGTGCTTGGATTAAAAGAGGAAAAGTCGAAAAGAATTGTTTTTCATGAAATAACAAAGGAAGCGATTCAGCATGCCATTGAAAATCCTAGAGCGATTGATTATAATTTAGTTTTTGCTCAACAGGCAAGAAGAGTGCTCGATCGGCTTGTGGGTTTTGAATTATCACCGCTTTTATGGAAAAAAATCCGGCCCAGTTTATCAGCAGGGCGGGTTCAATCTGTGGCTGTTCGCCTGATTGTTGAAAGAGAAAGAGAAATATTCGCTTTTAAATCAACTTCAACATATAAAGTAACGGGCATCTTTATAATAACTGATGCAAAAGGTAAGAAATATGATTTAAAAGTTGAAATTCAAAAGGGATTTGCTACAAAAAAAGATGCCATTTCATTTCTCGAAAAATGCAAAAACTCTACATTCAGCATTTCCGATATCCAGGTAAAACCCGGTACCAAATCTCCTTCTCCTCCATTCACTACATCTACATTACAACAGGAAGCAAGCCGTAAACTGGGTTTTTCGGTTTCACAAACAATGACACTTGCTCAAAAATTATATGAAGCCGGATTTATCACTTATATGCGTACCGATTCGGTTCATTTATCCGACCTGGCAATAGCTTCATCAAAAAAAGAAATTGAAGAACAATTTGGTAAAAATTATTCAAAGACCCGCCAGTTTCAGACAAAATCCAAAGGAGCTCAGGAAGCTCATGAAGCTATTCGTCCTACTTATTTTTCAAACCAGACAATATCTTCCGGATCAAATGAAAAGAGACTTTACGAACTCATTTGGAAACGCGCCATTGCATCGCAAATGAGCGAAGCAAAATTAGAGAAAACGGTGGTTTCTATTAAAGTTTCGGGTGCCAATGAATTATTTACTGCAACAGGTGAAGTTTTACTTTTCGATGGATTTTTAAAAGTTTACATGGAATCAACCGATGAAGAAAACGACAATCAGGATTCCGGGTTGTTACCTCCCATGGTGAAAGGCCAACAGGTAGAAATGAAAAAAATTACTGCCGATGAAAGATTTAATCATCATCCTCCAAGATACACCGAAGCCAGCCTGGTAAAAAAACTGGAAGAACTTGGAATCGGACGCCCTTCAACTTATGCACCAACCATTTCTACTATTCAGAACAGAGGTTATGTACTAAAAGAAGATCGCCAGGGTAATGTTCGTGAAGTAGATGTTATTACATTAGAAAATAAAAATATTACGGGAGTAAAAAAATCGGAACAATATGATTTTGAGAAATCAAAGCTTTACCCAACCGACACCGGAATGGTTGTTAATGATTTTTTACTGGAAAATTTTGCCGATATATTAGATTTCAATTTTACAGCCTCCGTTGAGAAAGAATTTGATGAAATAGCAGAAGGTAAAAAGGATTGGGCCAAAATGATCAAAGCTTTTTATAAAACGTTTCATAAAAAAATCGAGGAAAGTACCAGTAAAAAGGGAAATCAGAAAAGTATCGGGGAAAGAAACCTGGGAAATGATCCTAAAACCGGAAAACCCGTCTTTGTTAAGTTTGGGAAATATGGGCCCCTTGTTCAACTGGGCGAAAACAGTGAAGATGAAAAACCCCGGTATACGAGCCTTAAAAAAAGCCAGCATTTAGAAACAATTACACTTGAGGAAGCTCTTGAGCTCTTTACTCTGCCTCGCAAACTAGGCCTTTATAACGAAAAAGAAGTAACCACTAATATCGGCCGTTTTGGTCCTTATGTATTACATGATGGAAAATTTTGTTCGTTAAAAAAAGGAGTTGATGATCCATATACAATAAATTTGGAACGGGCTATTGAAATTATTGTGGAGAAACAAAACCAGGCTCTTTCGGCCTCATTAAAAGAATATACTGAAGATAAGGATCTGAAAATTTTAAAAGGAAGATATGGAGCGTACATTAAATATAAGGAAAACAATATTCGGATTCCGTCAAAAACAGGTTGGGAGAGCCTTTCATATGAAGAATGTATGGAAATCGTAAAACTAGGACTTGAGAAAAAGAAAAAAACAAAATAAATGTCATTTCTTCAGGATTTTTTCGAACCGGTTAAAGCAGATTCTTTCTTTGAAAATAAAATTACTGATAAATCACGATGTATCAATAAAATAAGAATTTATAATGATACTTTCTCAGAGGAAGAATTAGGAAAATTCAAGATTGCTCTCATAGGCGTTTATAATAGTAACAGAAAACAAAAGAAAATTTCTGTGCCCGATTTAGTCCGCCGTTATCTCTATTTACTCTATCTCCCATTTAATGTTAATATTATTGATTTAGGAAATCTTAAAACCGGAAAAGGCTTATCAGATATATTATATGGTATTCGTGAAGCAGTAAGTTTTTTACATACCAAAAAGATAATTCCGGTTATTATTGGAGATAATAATAATTTACCTTTCGGAACTTATTTATCGTACGAAGAAATAAAAAAACCGGTTAACATTTTGTCCGTTGATTCAACTATTTTATTGAAACAAAAAAATATTGAACTGGATGAGATGCATTATTTACCCAGGATAGTATTAAGAAATAAAAACTGTTTATTTAATTATTCACTATTAGGATATCAATCATACTATGTAAGCCCCGAAGACTTAAACACACTTTCGAGATTATATTTTGATACCGTCAGATTAGGTGTTTTGCAGAATAATATATCCGAAACAGAACCATTGATCAGGGATGCCGATATTGTTGCCATGCATATCCGGTCGGTTCGGAATTGCAATTATCCCGAATTGGATGTTTTATCTCCCAATGGAATAGAAAGCAATGAATTTTGTCAGCTCTCACGTTATGCCGGAATCAGCGACAGGTTATCCTCGTTTGGAATATATGGAATGAAAGAGGATAAACAGGAAGCAATAACAGCAGCGCAAGCCATATGGTATTTTATTGAAGGCTACTCGTTGCGAAAACAGGATTATCCTGCAAGAAAACCCGGCTACTGGACAAAGTTTCATGTAAATATCGGGAAAGATAACTTTATTACCTTTTATAAAAGCCCGAAAAGTGAGCGTTGGTGGATGGAAGTTCCTTATCCCAAATCGGGATTTGCAAAGAATCTTATCATATCGTGCTCATTGTCAGATTATCAAAAAGCATGTGCAGGCGAAGTTCCCGATCGCTGGTGGAAATTTTATCAGAAAATCTGCTGAAAAAATATATGTTATACAACAATTCAATAAATTGTTGCGTTAATAAAAGTGAAAATGTTAAAAATGATTAAACTTTTTGCAATGATTCAGGAAGTTTTTTGAAAACAAACAAAAAAAAATATCGCTTTATTTGTTTTCAAAATAAAACCTTTACAAACATTTAGCGTAAAAAGTTGAAAATTTTAGCGGTTTATTAACTGAAAACTGTTAGTATTATTTGGATGTGTAGAATAATTTTATTTACTTTACCGAGTGATATAGGGGTATTTGAAATAAAAAACTGAGTAGTAAAAAATTGAATATGAGGAAATTAATTTCTCTTTTGGTTATTGTAATATCGGTTTCCGGCCTGTTCGCACAGCAAGATCCACAGGTGAGTTTAAATAAATATAATATTTTGCCGGTAAACCCTGGATTTGCTGGAAGCAACGAGGCTATTTGTGCGTCTATTCTTTATCGTCAACAATGGATGGGTTTTGATGGTGCTCCAAAAACCATGATTTTCAGTGGTGATATGGCACTTCAGAATATTAACAGTGGTGTCGGATTAAATATTATGAGCGATAAACTTGGTTTTGAAAAAAACACATATATAAATGCAATTTATGCTTATCGTATTCAAATTGGTGAAGGTAAATTAGGTATGGGGCTTGGTTTTGGATTATTAGATAAAAATATGGATGGCGAGTGGGTTACTCCCGACAAATTAAATGGTGTTCAAGGCGCACAAAACCCGTACAGCGATCCGGCTATTCCACATACCCAGGGTAAAATGGTGTTTGATTTAAATTTTGGTGTCTTCTACAGGGCAAAAGACGATAAAATATACGGAGGTATATCTACAACTCATATTACCCAACCGGAACTGAAGTATGAAGCAGGAAAAATGCCTTTTATCCGAAGACATTATTATGTTATAGCAGGATCTTATATTCAGTTACCGGATAAAAACTGGGGAGTGGTACCCTCCGGATTCATAAAATATGATGGCGCAACAGCCCAGTATGATTTAAATTTATTGGTTGAATATCGCAAACAATTCAGAGGTGGCCTTTCTTACCGTTTTGGCGATGCTGTTGTTGCAATGGTAGGTTTTACAACTCAATCAAATATAACATTTGCTTTAGCATATGATATTACAACTTCCAAACTTCGTTCTTATGAAAGTGGTTCTTTTGAATTTATGGCAAAATATTGCTTTAATGTAAAAGCAAAAGGTCCAAGAGGACGTTATGGAAGTGTAAGATTTTTATAAATTTAATTTGAAGTTCTCATAAAAATTTAATATCAGCAATATGAAAACTTTTGTGCAAATCTTGTTTCTGTTTTTAGCAACCATTGGACTAAATAGTTGCTCAAATTCCGGAAATGGCGAACTGGTAGGTGTTACGGATCGCACCGATTGGTTTGAACCGCAACCCTATGGTATGCTTTTTATACAAAGCGGTAGTTATAACATGGGACCCGACGATCAGGATGTTCCCTGGGCGATGACTGCAGAAACCAAAACGGTTACTGTAGCTCCGTTCTGGATGGATGAAACTGAAATTACAAACAATGAGTACCGCCAGTTTGTATACTGGGTACGTGATTCTATGGCATATAAATTAGTCGGTGCACAATTGGAACAATACCTTAAAACTGAAAATGATTATGGTGAAGAAATAAATCCTCCTCTAATTAATTGGGAAGAAAAATTGAGATGGGATGATCAGGAGCAAAGAGAAATTCTTAACGAATTATTTCTTCCGGAACATGAAAGATTTTATCGCCGTAAGGAATTGGATGTTAGAAAACTTAATTTTGAATATTTCTGGATCGATCTCAGGCAGGCAGCAAAGAAATATGATTTTGATGGTGAAGCACGCCGTGCCTGGAATTATGATGAAAACAAATATGATGGTGATGTAACTGATTATAACTATAAAAGCGCAACCAAAGGACAACGCATCCAGATAAAAGATCGTTCATCTTACATTGTACGTGATGTTGTAAATGTATATCCTGATACACTTTGCTGGATAAGTGACTTTACCTATTCATTTAACGAACCTATGGCCAACGCTTATTTTTGGCATGTTGCTTACGATAATTATCCCGTGGTTGGAGTTACCTGGCGACAGGCAAGGGCTTTCTGTATCTGGAGAACTCAATTGCTTAACAGCTATTTTCTTGAAGCTATGGGAGAACCTTATGTTCAGGATTACAGATTACCCACTGAATCTGAATGGGAATATGCTTCTCGTGGTGGTTTGAAAGGAAGTATGTATCCTTGGGGAGGTTATTATACTCAAAATTATAAAGGTTGTTATATAGCTAACTTTAAACCTATGCGTGGTAATTATACTGCTGATGGAGGTATTTATCCGCTCGTTGTTGCAAATAACGATCCTAATGAATGGGGTTTGTATGATATGGGGGGGAATGTTGCAGAGTGGACAAATAATGCATTTGACGAATCGGCATATAGCTGGACTGACGATTTAAACCCTGATTATCAATATGAGGCATTGCCCGACGACCCACCTGTAAGAAAACGCAAAATTATTCGTGGCGGTTCATGGAAAGATATTTCTTATTATATGCAGTGCGGTACACGTACTTATGAATATCAGGATTCTGCAAAATCATATATTGGATTCAGATGTGTCAGATCATTTTTAGGTCGTGACTTTAATGATGGAGGGTCAGGATCACAAGTATATTAATAATTTGGCTGGAAAATAAAGTAAAATAATTTTTAAACCTTAAAAACCTGGAAAATTATGGGATTTAGTATTGGCGAAATCGTTCAAAGTAGAGGCTGGAAACTCTTCATGGCAAAAGTTTATGGATGGGGAGCAGCTGTTGTACTAGTTGGTGCTATGTTTAAAATTATGCACTGGCCTGGTGCCGGTATCATGCTTGTTATCGGTTTAAGTACCGAAGCATTTATCTTTTTTACATCTGCTTTTGAGCCGCTTCATACTGAGTGGGACTGGAGTCTTGCCTATCCTGAATTAGCAGGAATGCATGATGATATAGAAGATACTGATGTTAAAAAGAAAGAAATTGATTCGAAGAAAACTGCTTTGGAAAAATTCGATTCACTTATTAATAGTGCAGAAATTACTCCTGAATTATTCGAAAAATTAGGCCATGGTTTAAGATCACTTAATGAAACTACTGAAAAATTGTCTGACGTTTCCGAAGCTTCTGTTGCAACCAATAATTATGTAGCAAGTTTCGAAAAAGCATCTCATAAAGTAAATGAATTTGCCGATTTGTACGGACAATCTGCAACATCACTTAATAATTCAGCAAATAACCTGGCAAAATCATATGACAAATCTGCCGATTTGGTTTCCGGTAGTGTAAATGAATTTACTAGTTCCATAACCAATAGTGGTTCTACTGTTGCAAAAATGGTTAGCGATTCCGGTCAGAAACTCACCGAAGCCGTTTCCGGTAGCGTTAACGATTTCAGAAATACTATTGCAAGCAGTGGTACCGAGATAGCAAGAATGCTAAAAGAATCAGGAACTAAACTTTCTGATTCATATGGTCAACTGGCTGAAATTATGAATACTGAATTTGAAAATACAAAATCCGGCTCAAAAGGTTATGCAGAACAGTTGCAAATTATGACCAAGAATCTGACTGCATTAAATTCAATGTATGAATTACAGTTACAAGGTTCGAATGAACATCTCGAATCTGCTAAGAAGCTATTCAGCGGCATGGAAGAAATTATGATCAATATGAAAGAATCTGCTACCGATGTTAAACACTATCGTGAAGAGATTTCCAAGTTAGGTCAGAACCTCTCTGCTATGAATACAATTTATGGAAATATGCTTTCAGCAATGAATTTCCCAAGATAGTTAGCAGTAAAAAATGTTCATGAAAATAAAAAGAAAATAAATTATGGGTGCTACGAATTGTCCGGAAACCCCGCGTCAGAAAATGATCGGTATGATGTATCTCATGCTGACGTGTATGTTGGCGTTGAACGTTTCAAAAGATATTCTCGATGCTTTCGTTATTGTAAACGAGGGTTTGGAGAAAACAAATGTAAGTTTTACTATAAGTAATGGCTTTACTTATGATGCATTTGACCAAGCTAAACAGCGTGATCCAAGAAAGGTAGAAGCATATTATAACGCTGCAAAAAAAATAAAAGATTTAACAACAGAATTATTTGCTTATATTAAAGATGCCAAGGTAAGACTTATCATGGAAGCTGATGGTAAACCAAGGGCGGAATGTGAAAAAGCAGAGGAGAACATGAAACTTCTTGAAGCTAAAGACAACAGGGATGCGCCACACCGTTTTATGTTAGGAGAAAGTGTTGACGGTTCTCAAGGTGAAGCTAGAAAAATAAAAGAAAAATTAATTGAATTTAAGAAAAAAGTTTTTGCATTATTAAATGATCCAAAGATTATTCTTCCTGATAAAGAGGCTCAAATAAAAAAATTAAAAGATTTGGGTATTAACACTGATGATAATAAAGAGTTTAATCCTGATAAACCTGAAGAAAAATTTTGGGAAACTTCATTATTTGCTGAGATTCCATGTGCAGCAACCATAACAATTATGACTCAATTACAGAATCAGGTGAAAAATGCAGAATCTAAATTAATTAGTACTTTATTTAGTGGAGTAGGTTCTACTGATATTAAAACTGACACAGTTGCTCCGAGGTCAATCCCAAAAAGTAATTATTTAATTTCGGGTGAATCTTATGAAGCAGATATTTTTATTGCTGCATTTAGTTCAACCGATACTTCTTCTGTAGTTGAAATAGGTGATTCGTATGATTCTATTAACGGAAAATTGAATAATGTAACACAGAAAATTAAGGTTAGCCGTGGTGTTGGAAAATACAAGATTGATGCTGGTGTTGGTAACCACAAATATGCTGCAGTTATTAATGTTTATAATTCATCTACAGGTATTTTTAAACCATATCCTGTAAAACAAAATGGTAAATATGAAATAGAATATACCGTGGCTCCTCCAATGGCAGTTGTTTCTCCAACAAAAATGAATGTATTATATATTGGCGTTGACAACCCGATGGAGATTTCTGTTCCTGGATTTAGAGACGATCAGGTTTCTGCAAGTTGTTCTGGCGGATCACTTTTTAAATCAGGAAAAGGCTGGGTTGCAAAAGTTACTAAGGTTGGTAAATGTAGTATTTCAGTATCAGCAAAGGATGATAAAGGCGGCTCTAAAAGTATGGGAAGCAAAGAATTCCGTGTTAAAAGGGTTCCCGATCCGGTGCCAACAGTAGCCGGGAAAAAAGGGGGTGGTATTTCAAAGGGGTTGCTTGCAGCTCAGGCCGGTGTTGCTGCTACATTAGAAAATTTCGACTTCGATTTAAAATTTAATGTAACCGGATTTACAGTATCTGCTAATATTGGAGGTTTTACCCAGGATGAAGTTTCTGCCTCAAGTAGATTTACGCCGGCTCAATTGAATTTATTAAATAAAGTTCAGAAAGGGAAGAAAGTCTATATTGAAAATGTAAGATGTGTTGGTCCCGATGGAACATCCAGAAATATTGGTTCAATTGCTTTAAAAATAGAATAATTATTTAAAACTGGTATTATGAAAAAACTGGTTTTGGCATTCGTGGTTCTCATCTGCTTCGCATCCTTGGGCAAGGCTCAGGTGAGCGATGTATTAGACGGGGTTTATGTAAAGGAACATGTACCTGCCCGTAAGCCTGTTCCATATCATCATCTGCGTGAGGCCGATATCATGTGGTCGAAAAAGATATGGAGAATGTTGGATTTACGTGAGAAAATAAATCATCCATTGTATTTTCCAACCAAAAAAACCGATGATCGCTATAGTTTTACTGATTTAATTTTGTATGGAATGGAAAACGAAGGAGTGGTACTTTACGACCCGGGCGTTGATGATGAGTTTTCTACTCCTATGACCGCACAACAAATAGGCGAAAAATTCGGTGAAAGAAGTGATACCGTTACAGTTGAAGACCCTGAAACCGGAGAATTAATCCAAAAGTTAAATAAAATTGAAAGAACTACTTCAGAAGTACAAAGATTACTTTTAAAAGAAGTATGGTATTTTGATAAACAGAGAGCTATGCTGGAATGTAGAATTGTCGGAATTTGCCCAATCAGAATGTTTGTAAGGGAAGCTTCTCAAAACTCTGATCAGACGACTACTACTCCAACCGAAGGTGGTGAAGTCGAAGAAAAGGAATATGAAATGAAGCAGGTATGCTGGATTTACTTCCCGTCAGTTCGACCATTATTAGCTAACCATGAAGTATTTAATAGCAACAATGATGCAGAAAGAAGAACATTTGATGATATCTTTTTTAAACGTCGTTTCAGCAGCTACATTTATCAGGAAACAAATGTTTATGATAACCGCTATATCGGTGAATTCAAACAAGGATTAGATGCGTTAACCGAGTCCGACAGAATAAAAGATTTTGTGTTTAAATTCGAACACGATCTTTGGGAATATTAGAATATAAAAAAGCGCCAATCGGCGCTTTTTTTATATGTAGTTTTCACCTTTCTGGGTTTTTATATCATTTACAATATATCGTAGTTGCTGTTCATCTGATTTTCTGCAGATTAATATTGTATTATCCGATTCTACCACTATAAAATCTGAAAGTCCATTTATTACAAGTAATTTGTCATCGGGTATATTAATAATACAATTTTCAGAGTTATAAGTGATAACATTTTTTCCTTTAATAACGTTTTTGTGTTCTGTTTTTTCCATGTTTTCATACAGGGAACCCCAGGTACCTAAATCAGACCATCCAAAGTCTGCGCTGATTACATAAACATTATCTGCCTTTTCCATTACCCCGTAATCAATCGAAATATTTTTACATTCCGAATAAACAGCGGCAATAGCTTTATCTTCTTCGGCAGTTTCCAGAACAGAATAGGCTTCTTTAAAAAGAGTGTCAACTTCCTGTAAATGGATTTCAAATGCTTTCTGTATGGAATTAATATTCCATAGAAAAATCCCACTGTTCCATAAAAAGTCGCCACTCTCAACAAATACTTTAGCCATTTTCACATCAGGTTTTTCTGTAAAGGTCTTTACTTTAAGCGTTCCATTTTTAAGTACCTCCTCATTGTTTACCTGAATATATCCATAGCCGGTTTCCGGTCGTGTAGGCTTTATTCCAATGGTTAAAAGAGAATTATTATTTTTTACAAATTCTAACCCTCTTAAAATTGTTCTTCTGAAGTCCTCCGGATTAATTATCAGATGGTCAGACGGAGCAACAATAATATTTGCCAGAGGATTTCTTTTTAATATTCTGTAGTTTGCATAAGCAATACAGGGAGCTGTATTTTTACGTTGAGGTTCCAGTAAAATCTGTTCAGGATTTATTTCAGGAAGTTGTTCAATTACCAGGTCTTTATAATCTTTATTTGTAACAATATAAATGTTTTCATAAGGACAGATGCCTTTAAAACGATCTACTGTATCCTGTATAAAAGTTCTCCCGGTATTTAATATATCTAAAAATTGTTTGGGTCGTGATGTGCGACTTAATGGCCAGAAACGACTTCCGATCCCTCCTGCCATTATTACACAAAAATTATTGTTAATCATGCGTTTAGCGATTAAATAAAAAGAATTTGGAAAGCAAAAGTAAAAAAATATAAATTAAATTCAGAAAATATATCAAAGGGAGAGAATCTTCTTTATTTAAACTTGCAGCTTAACCTCAATTAATTTGTTTACATAATATAATTTGTTATTATTCAGGTCTCTGCATAAACATCTGGTTCTTTGTTGATTTAATTTAATTATTGTCATTCCATTGGGTAAAATAGCCGTACTATTTAAAGGTAAATTCTCAAGACGTATGGGTATTTGAATATTAAGTTCTTTATAAATAGCATTAAGAATTTTAACTCTTGAAGTATGTGTAAATTTTCTTTCTTTAATATATAGCTTATTAATTAAATCGGAGACTCTTAATGGAAATAAATCATTCTTAATTGCCAAAGAAAGTAATTGTGAAAAGGTAGTCTTCCATTCTTCACCATGAGGCAAGTGTTTATGCTTTACATTTTCCTGTACATATAAATGAGCTAATTCATGAAGAAGTGTGATTAAAAATGAATATTTGTCGAGATTTCCGTTAATGGTGATTCTTTGACGATTATTATTTACAGCAGGAAAATAATCACCAAATTTCGAATCCCTGGGTTTTGTGATTTTTAAATGAAATTTTAAATCCTTTGTTTGATTATCAATAAACAAGGCTGCCTTTTCATCGAGGTATGGAATAAGATTCTGATAAAAACTTTTGACACTATTTTTTTCCATGAATACCTTTGGCTAAAATTTGTAATTTAGCATTCAAATATACTGAAAAGCAAAATTTGCGTTAACGTATTAAAATTGATAATTTATTTATGAAGGTGTTTTTTCACCTGGGACGGTATTCAAGATTGTTGTTAAAGGTTTTTTCGAGACCCGAGAGATCCGGGATTCTGGCAAAGCAGTTTTTTCATGAGATTGATTCGTTGGGGATTAATTCTATCGGCATTGTAATTATTATCTCTGTTTTTATGGGAGCGGTTATTACACTCCAGACAGCATATAATCTTGAGAACCCATTTATTCCCCTTTATCTTATTGGCTTAAGTACCCGTGATTCAATGATACTTGAATTTTCTTCCACAATTGTGGGGCTTATACTGGCAGGAAAAGTCGGTTCCAGTATTGCTTCCGAAATCGGAACCATGAGAGTTACAGAACAAATAGATGCTCTGGAAGTTATGGGAATAAATTCGGCTAATCATCTGATTCTGCCTAAAATACTGGCAGCTATTTTTATTAATCCTTTTCTTACCATAATAAGCATGTTTGTAGGTGTTTTTGGAGGTTATCTTGCAGGTGTTTTATCCGGAGCTGTTTCTACAGAAAGCTATATTTACGGGATTCAATATGCGTTTACACCATTTTATATAACATATGCACTGATTAAAACCGTGGTCTTTGCATTTATAATTACTTCGGTTTCTTCTTATGAAGGGTATTATTGTTCCGGGGGGGCATTAGAAGTTGGAAAAGCCAGTACTAAGGCAGTTGTTTTCAGCAGTCTGATAATATTATTGTTTAATGTTATTTTAACTCAGTTGTTACTGGCTCATGATTGAAGTAAAACACATAAGCAAACAATTTGAAGATGGATTTAAAGTTCTCGAAGACATTAATATTGTTTTTGAAACCGGGAAGACCAACCTTGTAATCGGGCAAAGCGGATCGGGAAAGACAGTGTTGTTAAAATCTCTGGTTGGATTGCATGAAGTAGATGAAGGAAGTATAAATTTCGACAACCGGAATTTTACAGTAATGAGTTTTAAGGAACGAAAAAAAATAAGGCAGGAATTTGGAATGGTTTTTCAGGGAGGTGCTTTGTTCGATTCTTTAAGTGTTCTCGAAAATGTTTTATTCCCGCTTGATTTATTTTCAAGCCTTTCTCCTTCAGAGAAAAAAGACAGGGCTCATTTCTGTTTGAAAAGAGTGGAATTGATTAATAAAGATAAATTATATCCATCTGAAATAAGTGGTGGAATGAAGAAGAGAGTGGCTATTGCCCGTGCCATAGCTTTAAATCCCAGATATTTATTTTGCGATGAACCGAATTCCGGTCTCGATCCTGTTACGTCAATTGTAATTGATAACCTGATTAGAGAAATTACAGAAGAATATCGGATTACTACCATTGTAAATACTCACGATATGAATTCTGTAATGGAAATAGGAGATAAGGTTATATATATATATAAAGGACACAAATGGTGGGAAGGAAATAAATCAGAAATAATGGATACAGAGAATAAAGAACTTAACGATTTTATTTTTGCAGCCGAATTAACCAGGATGATTAAAGAAAGAATAAAAAAATAGGTTAATTAAAATTTTTAAGAATAGATTCAAAAAGTATTCTCCCGTCATTATTAAATAATTCGTTATCGGCAGCTCTTTCGGGGTGAGGCATCATGCCGAAAACATTTTTTTTACTGTTACAGATACCGGCAATATTATCAAGTGATCCATTGGGATTGGCTTCGACACTTATGTTACTCCTTTCATCGCAATATCTGAAAAGAATTTGTCCGTTCAGCCTCATTTCTTTCATTGTGTTACTATCGGCATAGTAACGACCTTCGCCATGGGCAATAGGTATCTTCAGAGCTTTATCTTTTGGAATCAGGGTGGTTAAAGGTGTATTGTAATTTTCTGCTTTAATAAATGTGTTTTTACAAATAAATTTCTGATTGGTATTGGCTAACAGTGCCCCGGGTAAAAGATGGCTTTCGCAAAGAATCTGGAACCCGTTACAAACACCAAATACAAGACCTCCCGATTCGGCAAAAGAAACTACTTTCTCCATTACAGGTGAAAAGCGTGCTATGGCACCTGATCTAAGATAATCGCCATAGGAAAAACCTCCGGGCAGAACAATTGCATCCACATTTTTAATGCTTTTTTCTTTATGCCAGAGTTCTATAACATCTTGTTTGAGAATATTTTTTAATACATAAATCATGTCGTGATCGCAATTTGATCCCGGGAAAATAACAACGCCGAATTTCATAAGGGTAATATTTTTTCAGTCTCAAAGATAGGTATTTTTTAAAAAGATTATTTTTAAAGAAAGAACTAATTATATCTTTATAATATTTGCTAAGTATAAGTAATATAGTAGTATAATGATAAAATAGTGTTTAATGAAAGGAATTAAATGTTTGTAAAATATTTTCTTTTTCAAATTAATTTAACTTTATTCGTTATTATTTTAAAAGCATAGTGTTTTTATAAGTTTTTGTAATTATTGAAATTTCATGTAGGTTTGAAGTGAGAATTATGAATATGGAAATTAGCGATATTGAGATAAAAGAGTTCATAAAAGTTTTAACAACAATTTCATCGTATAATTTTTCGGATTATTCTGAAAAATCGTTTAAAAGACGAATGGAAAAGCTGGTCAATGATAATAATTGTACTATTAGTGATATTACTAAAAAAATAAAATCGAACCAGGTTTATTTAGAAAAAATTGTTCGTGATATAACCGTTAACACTACCGAACTTTTCAGAGATCCTAAAGTATGGCATGAAATACAAAAAGAAATAATTCCTAAATTTAAAACAATGGATACCATTAGAATATGGCATGCAGGTTGCTCTTCGGGTCAGGAATTATATTCGATGATGATGCTTTTAAATGAGTATAATTTGTTAGAGAAATCAAAAATAGTAGGCTCGGATTTGAATACCGAGATGATAGATGAAGCATCCAAAGGACTTTTTAAATACAGATTTAATTCGGAGTACCTGCCCAATTTCGACCAGGTATTAAATACAGATCCTAATAAAGAAAAAATACCCTATTCCAAATATATGGAAATAGACCAGGGTAGGGATATTCTTAAGATGAAATCTTTTTTAGTAAACAGGCCGGTTTTTTATAAACATGATCTTGTTAGCGATCGGAATATCTTTAATTCGGAATTTGACCTTATCATGTGCCGGAATGTATTGATATATTTTAATAATAATTTGCAGAATAAAGTTTTTGAAATGTTCTGGGATATACTGGCTCCTAATGGTGTTCTGATAATTGGTTTACACGAAAGTATTATGGGGCCGGCATCAGTAAAATTTCTTAAAAAGGGACAGTTGTATTTTAAGAAATTCCCGGTTATATAATCCTTATGTATAGAGATTATACTAATATTCCTGTTGACCTGATAAATGACACGACTGCCAAAAGAATAATTCAATTTGTTCAGATTGTGTTTCCATATTGTTATTTACCAGGTAATTTTTTTTTCATACGCAGACGCATAGCGCTGGCCATGATTGGGCTCAAACTTAGTATGGATGATATTGAAAACGGAATGCTGAATAAAGACGAAGAATTAGCAGACCAGTTATTATCATTTATTTATACAGATCATACTGAATTATTCAGAGATACAGATGCCTGGATAGTATTGCGGGATTCCATATTAAAGAAAATGTCTCAGGAAAATAAAACCTCTATTTGCATACCAAATACAATAAACGGAGAAGAATTATACAGTATGTTAATTTTGTTGAATGAGTGCTATTCGATTGCGGAGTTTTCTGTTACCGTTTCCGGGTTATCTGAATGGGCTTTGAAAAAAGTATCGGATGGAATAATGAGCCAGCCTAAAATCAGGTCATCACTTATAAATTTAAAGCAGGTTTGTGAAAGTGCTGATATTACAAAATATACTGTTAAAATTAATAATGTTACACGTTTCAATAAAGATTTTTTTAATTGTGTAAGATTTGAAAATGAACAAAAAAGTCAAAAAGACAAGAAGTTCGATTTAGTTCTTTGTAGAAATAAAACATTGAACATGAGCGTTAATGATACATTAAATTTTCATAAAAATCTGCAACATAAAGTAAATGCCAAAGGTTTTCTTTTATTAGGTATATCTGAATTTATTAATAAAAAATCATTTGAACAGTTCCGAACCATTTCCTGGAATGAGAAAATATTTCAAAAGGATAAATAATGACGAAAGCAATAGTAATAGGTGGTTCAGCCGGGAGTTATAAAATAGTTCTGAGAATTATTTCAGAGCTTCCAAAAAATTGTAATATACCTGTTTTTATATGTTTACACCGTTTGCGTTCTGCCCGGAATGGTTTCTCAGAAACAATGAGAATAAAATCCGCTTTAAAGATTATAGAACCGGTTGATAAACAGATAATAGAACAGAATAGTATTTATGTTGCACCTGCCAACTATCACATGATTTTATCCGATGACTTTACTATCAATTTATCTGTTGAAGAAGAAATAAACCATTCAAGACCTTCCATCGATATTACATTTCATTCGGCAGCAGAGCTTTATAAAGAAAATCTCCTGGGAATTATTCTTTCTGGTGCAAACAACGACGGTGCATTTGGAATGCTAAAAATAAAAGAGAATGGAGGCTTAACAATTGCTCAAAATCCAAAAGAGTGTGAAATTTCTGTAATGCCCGAATGTTGTATCGAAAATCACTGTATAAGCCGGATTGAAAGCACCGGAGAAATTATTCAGACCATTCAGAATTTTATTTTTAACCATGATTGAATGGTGATTTAAAACTTTTCTATAACTTTATGAAAAATTTAGAGTTAATGACGGTTGAGTCGTTTAATAAACTTTCATTTCTTTCTTTTTTAAAGGAGTTTGAACCTAATATTCTCCTTTCCAATACTTTATTGTTTTACGAAGGAGAGGTAAATCACGAAATAACCAAGGCGCTGTCTTATACTACCGAGAAACACATATCCGGCAATGGCACATCCAGGCTTACTCAGAAAAAGATTTTTAATGTAATGATTGAATGCCTGCAAAATATTGATAAACATTCGCTGGAAATCAGTCTTGAAAAAAGCAATATTGCTAAAAAAGGTGCGATTTTGGTTGCTGAAGATATAAATAGTTATTTTATACTTGCAGGGAACCCTATTAATTATGATCAGCAAAGTACGCTTACTTCTATTATTAATAACCTGAATAATAAAGAGAAGAAAGATTTGCGCCATTTATACAAGAGGCAGCTCGAAAATGGAAAGTTATCCGAAAAAGGAGGAGCGGGGTTAGGTTTTATAGATATGGCCAGAAAATCCGGTAATGAAATAAGGTTTTCATTTTATCCCATAGACGAAAAGCTTGTTTTTTTTGTGTATAAAATATTTGTCACTAAATAATTGAATTATGGAAGCATTATATATTCAACCTACGAACGATACTCCAACTATTATTCTTGACAAAGCAAAGAATCATTTTGAAATATCGGGAAAAAGCCTGCCCGAAGATGTAAACTCATTTTATGAGCCTGTCTTTAAATGGCTCGAAGAGTATTTTGATGATCCTAACACTAAAACAAGCCTTCTCTTTAATCTTGATTATTTAAATACCGCTTCATCAAAATCATTGTTATCTTTATTTTTAATCCTCGAAAATGCAGTAGCTGCCGGCCGCGATGTGGAAGTTGTTTGGGAATATGTAGTTGACGATGAAGATATGTATGATGTTGGCGAAGAATATTCAGAAATTATTAAAGTGCCTTTTAGAATTGTCCCGCTGGATGTAGAATAGCTGTAAAGCATTTTTTTTCTACTGATTTTATTTTCTATCTTCAAATTTTTAAGATTTTCATTATTTAAACATTTTCTTTATGGAAAGCATTGATTGGTCGAAGTTGCCTTTTGGTTATTTAAAAACTGATTTTAACGTACGTAGCACATATAAGAATGGTACCTGGGGAAAGCTTGAGGTTTCCGATTCAGAATATCTTCCCATTCATATGGCAGCCACTTCACTTCATTATGGGCAGGAAGCCTTTGAAGGAATGAAAGCATATCGTGGAAAAGATGGAAAGGTAAGATTGTTTCGCTGGATTGAGAATGCAAAGCGGCTTCAGCGTTCAGCAAACGGTGTTATAATGGCTGAAGTTCCTACCGAACTTTTTCATGAGGCTATTGTAAAAGTAGTTAAGTTAAATGAAAGATTTATACCTCCTTATGGAACAGGGGCTACATTATATATAAGACCGTTGCTTATCGGTATTGGCCCCGAGGTTGGAGTTAAACCATCTTCTGAATATATGTTTGTTGTTTTCGTATCACCGGTTGGTCCCTATTTTAAAGAGGGATTTAATCCGGTTAAAATTGCCATTGTTCGCGATAGCGACAGAGCTGCTCCATTGGGCACCGGAACTTTAAAAGTGGGAGGAAATTATGCAGCCAGTTTAAGAGGTATTGTAAAAGCTCATAAAACCGGATTTGCTTCTCCTATGTATCTTGATGCCAAGGAAAAAAGATATATTGACGAAACAGGCGCTACCAATTTCTTTGCAATAAAAAACAATACATATATAACACCAAAATCAGAATCTATTCTGCCATCTGTTACAAATATGAGCCTTCTGCAATTGGCCGAAGATATTGGTTTAAAGACTGAACGCAGAAGAGTGGCTATTGATGAACTTGAAACCTTTGAAGAAGTAGGCGCCTGTGGTACCGCTGCAATTATAAGCCCTATTGGTGAAATAAACGATATTGAAACCGGAAAGGTATATACATTCTGTAAAGAAGGAAAACCTGGTGAAATTTCAAAAAAGTTGTACAATACCTTGGTTGATATTCAGTTTGGTAATATTCCAGATCCACATGGATGGGTAGAGGTAATTGAATAAATTATTTCTGCCTGTTTTAATTTTATAGATAATAAAAACAGGATTTTTAAGTTATTGGTGTGGTTAAACTTCATTATATGCGCTTAAGTTTAAAAGTTCTGTTTGTATTATTGGTTCATCAGACTTTATTTTCTCAGGTTCCTATAGGTCAATGGCGGGTTCATTTACCATATGCTACGGGATTAAATGTAGAAATTGCCGGAAATAAAGTATATTGCCTTTCATCAGGTGGTCTTTTTTTGTATTCTTTGGATGATAATTCTACAAAATCACTGACTAAAATTGATGGACTCTCAGATGTTGTAATTAATACAATAAAATACATACCGGAGAAAAATACCCTGGTAATTGGATATGAAAATGGAAACATCGATTTAATTCAGGATAATGTAATTTATAATATTGCCGATATTTACAGAAAACCAATTACAGGCAGCAAATCGATTAATAATATCAGCCTTATTAATGGAGTTACCTATCTGTCATGTGGCTTTGGCATTGTAGTGCTAGATGTTGAAAGACACGAAATTAAAGATACTTATTATATTGGGCCGGGAGGTGTTTATATGGATGTTTCGGACATCTGTGCAGATGATACTTTTCTTTATGCTGCCACATCGGCCGGTATTTATAAGGCATATAAAGACGACCCTAACCTGGTAAATTTTGCGAACTGGTCTAAGATTTTAAATATTCGTAACAATTCAAAGAAATTCAGTCGTCTTGCTTTTTTTGATTCACATTTATTTGCTGTTTATGATGACAATGCAAATAAAGATACTTTGTATATAAACAATGGTTCATCATGGACTTGTTTCGATACTTCATTAAAAGTTATTAATAATTTAATAATATCTCAAAACAAACTTATTGTAGTGGAAGATTATTATTTGAAAACCTATGAACCGGTAAGTTATAATAGTAATACTTATTCTTCGTTTTCTTCATCCGTATATTCAAAACCCCGTGATGCAGAGTTTTCGTCTGATGGCACTTTTTGGATAGCTGATAATAATCTGGGACTGGTTTGGTTAAAATCAGGTTCGTGGACGTATGAATTTACACATCCCAATGGCCCGGCTAAAATTAATTCAATCAGTATAGGTATAGGAGGTGGTCAGGCATGGGTAGTTCCCGGCGGTAGAAATTCTTCCTGGGGAAATTTTTGGAACCCGGGTGAAGTATATCGATTTAAAGATCAAAATTGGTCAACTATTGCTTCGGGGCAGATAAGTGAATTGGGTTTAATGCCGGATATTTGTGAAGTTGCTGTGAATCCGAATAATACAAGCCAGGTTTTTTTAGGTTCTTATGGTGGCGGGGTAATGGAACTTAATAACGGTAACTTTGTTGCACGTTATAACGAGAATAACAGTTCACTTCAGAATATTATTCCGAATGCTCCATATATAAGGGTTGGTGGGATGACTATTGATAATTCACAAAATTTATGGGTAACTGTTTGTGGAGATGTTAGTAATGCTAATGTTACTGACCTTATCAATGTTAGGCAATCAAATGGACATTGGAAAGGTTTTTCAGTAAAAGAGGATATGGGTGCCGGGCTAGTCGGAAAAATAATTGCTGCAAAGAATGGGATCAAATGGGTAATCCTTGTAAAAGGAAGAGGCTTGTATGCATTTAACGAAAACGGAACCATAGATGATGTAAACGATGACCAGAAAAAATATGTAAGTATTATTGACGAAAACGGTGATGTTATTTCCAATGAGGTTTTTTCAATTGCAGAGGATAATGAAGGATTAATTTGGGTTGGTACAAATAAAGGTGTTGTATTTTATTATAACCCTGAAAATGTTTTTGATAATCCGTTATTTTATGCCCAGCAGATAAAAATTCCTAATGAGAATCCGGGACAGGCAAATTATTTGCTTGAAGCTGAAACGGTTACTGCTATTGCAGTTGACGGGGCCAATAGAAAATGGTTTGGAACCGAAAGCGGGGGAGTCTTTTTAATGTCACCGGATGGAACCAAAGAACTGCTTCATTTTACCAAGGAAAACAGCCCTCTTTTATCAAATACAATTGTTGCAATAACAATTGATCCTAATTCCGGTGAAGTGTTTATAGCGACCGACAAGGGGCTTATTTCATATCGGTCGACTGCTACAGCCGGACAAGAAAGTTTTCATGAAGTATATGCATTTCCCAACCCTGTGAAACCGGGTTATGATGGATTAATTGCTATAAGAGGTCTTATAACAGATGCTCATGTGAAAATTACAGATATTGCCGGAAATCTTGTTTATTCTACCAATGCAGAAGGAGGGCAGGCAATATGGGATGGGAAAAATTTCTCGGGCGAAAAAGTTCAAACCGGGGTTTATATGGTTTTTTGCACCAATGATGATGGTTCAAAAAAATATATTACCAAGATTTTATTTATAAATTGAAAAGATTCTAGAATTTAAACTGCATACTGAATCTTATTCCCCACTTTGCAATATTTGTGTGATCCAGATAAGATAATCGCCATACGCTATCAATTCTCAGAAATTTAAAAATATTTTCGATTCCGACTCCGGCCTCAAAATAGGGTTTCAGGTGATTAATATCCTGGTTCCTGGCTAAAGAACCCAGACCTTCGGGAAAAATCATGACATTCCTGTTTTTTGGTTCGAGGGTACCAATAAGTCCTTTGCCCCAGGCAATCTCTCTCCATTTAAGTTTACGTAACAGCGGAAATTTATTAAGAAAAAATCCATCAAAATATTGCGTATAGGTAAGGCTTGCCCACTGATCGCTGATAAATTCATAGTAATTCATCAGGTTAAAAGAATAAGGATCGTAAAAATAAGTCTGGTTTCCTTCATGCATTTTAAGTAATGGATAGGGTAAAGTTCCCCATATTTTTCCGACTTCCAATACATATTTCGAATAACCGATGGGATACGTATTATACCAGTGATCAATGGTGAAAATCAGCTTATGATATGCAAAATCATTATTCCATACACCATCTAAACCATATGTATAATTCAGATTAATTACCGGGTACTTTGTTCCTAAGCTGATTCTTTCAAATTCGCCCATGATAAATTTTTCATGATAAGCAAATCTTGTGTTTAGTGTAATGTCAGTTGTTATCAATAATTTTCTTGCCTGAACTTCATTCCCGTTATTTATATTAAATACATCGCCAAACAAGGGCGACATTTCCCTGTGTTTAAAAATAACACTGTTTGAAAATCCCTGGAACCATTCATGTTCGTATATGCCTTTATACTCTTCCACCATAGAAAGTTTATTATTTGAACCTCCCCTTCGGAAGGCGGAAGATAAAATATTATCCTCCCGGAAAGCATTAACACTTTGTCCTAACTGCTCAAGATCATTTTTATAGGCGAAAATTAAACCCCGCCGGGGGTTTTTATTAAACATATAGTTTACTTTGCCGCCATATTTAAATCTCAGGTCCTTTGTTCCAAATGCAGTATAGCCTTCAATCATCAGTTTTTTACTGAAGCTGTTGCTTGTTCTTGCTCCTAAACGTATTCTGCTTCCTTCAATCCCGTTAAAACTGTACATGGTAAAATAGGGCCCGATTTCAATTTTACCCCAGACATAATAATATGTAACAAATCCATTGATAATATCATATATAGTTCTGAAGGCTCCAATGGTTTTAATGGTATCAACCATTTTGTAAATCTCTTTTTCTTTTTGGGTTAATTCAACGTGTCTGGCTTCATTCCAATAGGTTGTGTCTTTTTTACCGGCATTCGGATCTACAATAATATCAGTATTGGTGTTATAAAACTCGTTATTACGTTCTTTATTAATTTTCTGATTTCTGAAAGTGGTAGTTTTTTTACCAAAGAAACCCATTACACTATTGGGATTCTCAAAAGGATTAAAATCAACAATCATAGATTCCTTCTCGATCATCCACACGGATGAATCAACCTGGGTAAACTCCTGGCTGATAAGCACATTGTTAATGAAGTTAAGATTAACTGTTTTATCTATTTTGATATCAATTCTTTTGATGGCAAAAGTGGTATCGGTAATCCAGAAATCGCCATTAAAAACATTATCTTCTTTATTCCGCGGATGGAAAACCATATGATAACACCAGTTATTTTCAATAAACATGCTATCGACAAGGAAATATTTATAATAAGCTCTGCCAATTCCTGCAACGGGACTTACAAAACCTTTTCCAAAAAGATCAATATAGTTGTCGTACAAATTGGTTTTGATAAACATATTTCCCATTAATTGATTCAGGCTTTGATTCTGAATGCCGGAAGCATGTGTTGCCTTGATGTATTCTCTTTCGGCTTTTGGGTTTTTACGGAAATAATAATCCGACACAGATTCAATGATGAAAACCGGCAAATAAGGTTTCCCGTTAACTGTCGAAGTGTCAATATATTGAAAAACAAATTTAAAGGGTTTTAATACCCTTCTGTTTTTAAATTCTTCTGTAATATTATTTAAATCGAATTCTATTTTATTGTAGGTCTCATATTCATAATAATCTAATTTATCAATATTGTTTTTGTCTTTGTATTCCAAAATTTTATCGAGTAGTATCAGGGCTAATTCATCTTTAGTCCGTGATCTTTTTTTAACGGCAACTACAACTTCTTCCAATTCCAGCGAAGAAGGTGCCATGTCGAAATTGATTGTTTGAAATTTATTTCTGATTATTTTTTTTGCATTTCGTTTATAACCAATGTAGGATGCAACAATTGAATCGGATACAGCAGTAGTTTCTAATTTGTAATTACCATTATAATCTGTAACAATCCCAATTTTTGTTCCTTTCAGAGTAATGCTTACAAAGGGTAATGCTTCTTTTGTTTTGGCATCCTGTACATGTCCCATTATTTTGGTAACCTGACCAAATGACTGACTGAAAGAAAGAAAGTTTATTAAAATAAATGCGACAAAAATTTTCATGTTATATAACATAGAAATCAAAGGTAGTGAAAAAAATACATAATCAAAAAGGCTGCCCAAATTGAGCAGCCTTTTAAAAAAGAGAGTAATTTCTTATTTAACTATCGATTTAAAGGTATCGTCGTTAAAGTATTTGAAGAATTCCATATCGGTTTTTGCATCGTTAGCTAATTTTGCATTTTTGCTGATAGCTGCACGCAGACTGTTATACATTAAATCGGTATTGGCCTGACGGGCACCAACGATGGCTTTCATATAATACATCATATCGCGGTCTTTATCTTCAGCGCAATCAACAGTTTTTGAAGCGCCATCAGGATTTCCGCTGAGAAGTTTTGCCAATGCAGCATTAAAAGTACAGTAAGAACCAAAATAAGTTACAGCTCCGTTATAATCAGCTTTTTTAACAGCACATATTCCAAGGTTATAATTTACTTCGGAACCGGCGCCGCCGGCAGATTTAAAATATTCTTCTGCTTTGGTAAAGTCACCATCTCTTAAAGCACAGGCTCCAAGGTTGTTCAATATAATAGTGTTTCCAGCATCAATAGATTTGGCTTTTTCGAATTGTGCTTTTGCATCAGCATTTTTATCTTGTTGAATTAAAACCATTCCGGCATTGTTAAAACCTCTCCAGTCAGAAGAATATTGTGAAGCAGCAGCCTGGTAGATTTTTAACTGACGGTTGAGGTCTTTAGTAAGTGTTGCAGTGAAAAGAAGCTCTTCAATGGATAAAACCTGTGGCGATGCATCAAATGTAGAATCCAGTTCTTTATCTGAACGGCCAATACTGTCAACATTAGCAGTAAACATGGAACGTCTTAACTGGGGAAGAACTTTATCAGCTACCTGAACATAGGCTTTGCTGATGTTTTTAATTTCTTTTTCACGCTGAACAGGATCTGAATACATCGAAAGTACACGGATAATAAGGTCTTTATCGGCGATGTCGGATGACTGCATTAATTTCTGGAAACCGTCCCAGTCTTCAGCAGTTGTTTTTTCGTTAAAGAAACCGGCTTGTTTAGCTTTTTCAAATTTCTTGAATTCACCTTTCATTACGTTAGTTGCGCTTGTACCACGATTTCCTGAAAGTTTGGCGTTCAAATCTTCGGGTCCGTCAGGTGAGGCATAAGATGAAATATTAACACCTTTAATGTCTTTCCTCGGGTTTTTCTGAGCATCATCCAGGTATTTCTTCAGGGCTTTCATTTGCTCTTTTGTAAGTTCGCCGGGGCGTACATTTGACTGGTTAATGACATACATAATATCAGCTTCTTTTGTTTCAGGAATAATTCTCTGAAATTTATCTTTTGCCATAATTGCTTTGGAATCTTTTTCAAGAAGGCCAGGGGTTGCAATAGTTCCTTTACCAATTTCAACAGGATCGAAATCAACAAATTTCTTCTTTACAACCGCATGAATTTTTACATTCACATCACACACTCTCATGTCAGGATTGTATGCAACTTTATCAGTATATGAAAAACTGCCGCCTCCCAGAGTTTTAATAACAGTATTATTATCCTGTACTTTTTCACCCTGTACTTTTATCATTTTTAAAGGAAATTCCTGGCCATTGGCTGACTTTAAAACGGGAGTAATTTCACAGGTAACTTTCTTCTTGTAATATTTATCCGGAAATTTGCCGGTAATATTTACAACCACGCTGTCAGCGTGCATTTCCAAAGGATTCGGAGTAAGGCTATAGGTAATAACCTTCTGGGTCTTTTTCATCTTTTTTAAACCGGTGCAACTGCTAAATACAACAGCTACTGCCAGTATAGTTGCAAGATAAATGAAACTGCTTCTTTTCATAAATATCTGATTATGTTAATTATTAATTGCAAATTCGCTTTTCGAGCTACAAAATTATAAATGTTTTCCTAAAAAAAAACAAATTTTTTCTCACAGGGTCAATTTTATAAAATAATTGTTGTTGTCCCTGCTTCGTACATCTTACTGAATATGGCTTCAGTGACTTTCTCATAGTGAATGTCGTTGTTGACAAAATTAATATTGTTGGCATCAATTATAAGTGTTGGAAGTGTGGGTTGCTGCTTAATGAATTCAAGATAACTTCCATGAATTTTGTCGAGGTAGTCAGCTGTTATGGTTTGCTCATACTCCCTGCCCCTGAGTTTGATTTGTTTCATTAACCGGTCAGTAGACATACTTAAATATACAAACAAATCGGGCTTTGGCAGTGATTTATGGATTATTTCAAAGAGTTGCCGGTACAGGTTGTATTCATCATTGCTCAGGGTCTGGCGACTAAAAATCAACGATTTCATAAAATAGTAATCAGCCACAATCAATGGATGAAACAAATCGGGGGTGGTTAATTCTTCTTTTAGCTGATGATACCTGTCGGCAAGAAAAGAAAGTTCGAGCGGGAAAGAAAACCGCTCGGGGTTTTCGTAGAATTTAGGTAAAAAGGGATTGTCGGCAAAGCGCTCCAGAATAATTTTAGCATTAAAATCGGATGCGATTTTTTTTGCTAAAGTGGTTTTTCCTGCACCTATATTACCTTCAATTACCAGAAACCTGAGTTCGGACATGAAAAAAATCAGTATTTAGGATTTATTCCCATATTAAAAAATACAAATGAATATAAATCTACAGCTTCTTCAATCATTTTCGAAGTGGGTTTTCCGGCGCCATGTCCTGCGCTGGTTTCAATGCGGATGAGAACCGGGTTCGGTCCTTTGTATTTTTCCTGCAGAGTAGCTATATATTTAAAGGAGTGTGCCGGAACTACCCGGTCGTCGTGATCGGCAGTAGTAACCATAACAGCAGGATAGGTAATGTTATTTTTAATGTTATGGAGTGGTGAATATTTATAAAGGTATTCGAACTCTTCTTTGTTGTCGCTGCTTCCGTAATCGGTTACCCAGCTCCAGCCAATGGTGAATTTATGAAAACGCAGCATATCCATAACACCTACTGCCGGTAAAGCCACTTTAAATAATTCCGGGCGCTGGTTGATTACTGCACCAATTAATAAGCCGCCGTTCGACCCGCCCTGGATTGCGAGGTAGCCGGGAGAAGTATATTTTTCATTAATTAAATATTCAGCTGCAGAAATAAAATCGTCAAATACGTTTTGCTTTTTGAGCTTTGTTCCGGCCAGGTGCCATTCTTCGCCATATTCGCCCCCGCCTCTTAAATTAGCCACAGCAAAAACGCCTCCGTTTTCGAGCCATAGCACACGACTTGTACTGAATCCGGGAGTCATACTTATATTGAAACCACCATAAGCATATAGAAGAGTAGGATTTTTTCCGTTCAGTTCAATTCCTTTTTTATGAATGATGAACATTGGTATTTTAGTGCCGTCTTTGCTGTTATAAAATACCTGTTTAACTTCATAGAGGCTTCCGTCAAAATCAATTTCGGGTTTGAAAAATACTTCACTTTTACCGGTCTTTACAGAATATTTGAAAATTGTTGTAGGATAATTGTAAGAAGTAAAATCATAAAAAGCCATACTGTCATTTTTGTCGGAGTTAAATGAATTTACCGTTCCTATTGCAGGCAGGTCAAGAATGTTTTTGAATTTGCCATCCAGGCCATATAAATTAACAACAGTATGGGCATCTTTCATATACATGGCTATAAGATTATCTTTCACCAGGGATACAGAAGTAAGTACATCGCTTGATTCAGGAAGGATATCTGCCCATTTTGAAGAGTCAGGAGAATTGTAGCTGACTTTTATCAGTTTATTTTTCTTTGCGTTTTTATTGGTCATAATGTAAAATTCGGGTCCTATGTTATCGACCAGGTTAAACTGGTAATCAAAGGAAGATGTCAGCTGGATGGGTTTAGCGCCGTTTTTCCTAAGATCGGTAACATACAATGCATTTCCGAGTGAGCCGGCATTTTCAACGTAGGTAAAAAGGTAATTCTGATCTTCTGTAACACTAGCATAGAAATTACGGAGCGGTTCTTTCTTATCTTCCATAATTACTTTATCGGCAATTTGTTCTGTTCCCAGTTTGTGATAATAAAGTTTGTGATATTCGTTTTTCTGCGACAATTCTTTTCCTTTGGAAGGAGGGGTGTAACCACTGTAAAAAACTCCGTTATCAAACCAGCTTAAACCCGAAAATTTTACCCATAAAATATGATCCGGCAACATTTCGCCGGTTTCAATATTTTTAAAATAAATTTCGTTCCAGTCCGACCCGCCGCGCGAAATGGTATATGCCAGTAATTTTCCGTCGGGCGAAACATCCATGGCATCAAGCGAAACGGTTCCGTCAGCGGATAGTGTATTCGGGTCGAGAAGAACTTTTGCCGGGTCTGTTAAGGAATTCATAACATACAAAATACTTTGGTTTTGTAAACCATTATTTTTATACATAAAATACCTGCCGCCTCTTTTGAAAGGAGCCGTTTGTTTTGGGAAATTCCAGATTTTAGTAAGCCTTTCCTTCATTTTTTCCCGGAAAGGGATTTTATCCAGGTAATCAAATGTGACTTTATTCTCAGCTTTAACCCATTCGGCAACTTCTTTGGCTGTATCGTTTTCGAGCCAGCGATACGGGTCGGGAACCTTAGTTCCGAAATAATTGTCAACGGAATCTGTTTTTTTAGTCGCCGGGTAAGTTAATGTCTCCTGTTTTTTTGTTTCACACGACATAATGATAAAAATACTTAATGTCAATACTATAGAGTATTTCATAAAGATTGTTTTGTTTTTTTCAAAAGTAGAAAATATTAATAATTTTTTGCTGATAGTTTTTTAAACAGGCTGAAATATTCCCGATATAATGGATGGAAACAAAAAATATGTTATTATAATATATTGATATATTGACAGATATAATGTAACGGAATATCTTAAACCGTTATTTAATTTACCCGGATTTTAGAGCAACCTTTCAGGTATATATAACGTCATTAGCTAAATCGTTTTAATTTTTTTAGAATAATTGAAAATTTATTGCATTTTGGGAATAAGCAAATCAATAAATAGTTATTTTTACATGTATCAAATGTGTTTTTAAAACAGAATAATATGAAAAGAACTTTACTTTGTCTTTCAATAATGTTGCTGGGAATCAATCTTTTTGCCGGAAAGGTACAAACCATTACCCTGAAAAATACCAACCAGGAATTTGTAATTACAAAAAACGAGACAGTAAAATTTTCTTTTAAAACTTCCTTTTCTGCCCTGACAACTAAAGAGATAGTAACAAAGCAGGGGTTGTTTACACATTTAATAGTTGACGGATATAATGAAGATGGCCAGGTTGGAACCCCTGCACTGCCATCGCTAAAGAAATTAATTGAAATGCCTTATGGCTCCGATGCAACAGTTAATATTATAAGTTACGATGAAGAAATTATTTCTTTAAATGATCTGGGCATTGTTACTAAAGTAAGCCCGTTGCAGCCATCTATGAGAAAAGATAAGGACCCACAGCAGTTTCCTTTTTCTTATGATGCCGTGGTTTATAACACAAACGATTTTATTGATCGTCCCATTGCAGAAGTTCAGGAGGTTGGAATTAACCGTGGAGTAAGAATCGGACGCCTGGTTATCAGGCCGGTTCAGTATAATCCGGTACAGAATACCCTTCGTGTTTTAAAAAATATTGTGGCCGAAGTGGTTTTTAATCATCCCGATCTGGCAAAAACCGAAAACATGAAAACGAAATATTATTCTCCTTTTTTCGAAGTCAGCAATCATCTTTTGGCAAATTACCAGGCTCCGACGAATAAAGATTTAATTACAACCTATCCTGTAAAATATTTAATTATCAGCGACAGAATGTTTGAGACCCAGTTGCAGCCGTTTATCCAATGGAAAACCCGTAAGGGATTTAAAGTTGTTACGGCATATACTGATGTCATTGGAGCTACCACAACTGCTATTAAAAGCTATATCACAACACAATACACCGGGGGAACCCCATCTGATCCGGCGCCCACTTTTATATTACTGGTGGGTGATATTGCCCAGATTCCTGCTTTCCAGATGACTGGACATGTTACCGATTTGTATTATGGCGAGATGGATGGTGGAACGGATGTGATTTCAGATATTTATTATGGTCGTTTTTCTGCCCAGAACACAGCACAGTTACAACCTCAAATTGATAAAACATTGCAGTATGAGCAATATACCATGCCCGATCCCGGTTTTTTAAGATATTCTGTTTTAGTTGCCGGGGTCGATGCCGGAAATGCTCCGACATACGGTAATGGCCAGATAAATTATGGAGCTAACAATTATTTTAATTCATCAAACGGAATTACTTCTTACACCTATTTATATGGTTCCGGTTCCCCCATTATTTCTAACAGCCCGGCGGCGGCACCAGCTATTCATCAGAATGTGAGCGACGGCGCAGGCTTTGTTAACTATACCGCTCATTGTGGCTCAACAGGCTGGTCCGATCCAAGTTTTACAACTACCGATGTCGCTGCATTGACTAACCAGAATAAATACTGTTTTATGGTTGGTAACTGTTGCCAGAGTAATATGTTTGATGTTAGCGAATGCTTTGGCGAAGCTATACTCAGGGCAAGTAATAAAGGTGCGATAGGTTATATCGGGGCTTCAGATTATTCTTACTGGAATGAGGATTATTATTTTTCAGTCGGAGCAAAGGCCGTAGTGTCAAATCCAACCTATGATGCTACTCATCTTGGTTTTTACGACAGGTTATTTCATACAAACGGCGAACCTGAAGCAGAATGGTATGCCGGTGGCGGACAAATTATACATGCCGGTAATTTAGCCGTTTCACAAAACGGTTCCAACGAAACCTATTATTGGGAAGAATACCACCTGATGGGAGATCCGTCACTGATGCCTTATCTTGGAATTCCTTCAGCTATGACAGTTAATTACCAGGCTTCAGTTCCTATGGGTGTAAGTACAGTAACTGTAACAACAGAACCTTATGCCTATGTAGGTTTATCTTATAACAACGCATGGATTGATGCAAAATATACCGGTTCAACAGGTAATGTTACTCTCGACTTATCTTCCATTGCCAGTCCCTGTACATTGGACGTTGTTGTTACCAAGCAAAACCGCCAGCCTTATATCGGGACACTTGCTATAGTTCCGAATAATGCACCATATGTAGTGTACAATGCTCATGTTTTGCACGATTCAGGCGTTGCAGCCAATGGAAATGTGGAATACTCAGAAAACGTAAATATGGACATGACACTTAAAAATGTAGGTAATGTTAATGCAACAGGAATAACAGCTACATTATCTACCACCAATACGGATATATCCGTTACAGATAATACGCAGATTTATGGTAATATTAATGCAAATTCCCTGGCTACACAAAATAATGCATTTTCGTTTAATGTAAACAATGTTATTGCCGATCAACAGCCTGTTCTGTTTACGGTCAGTGCAACGGATGATAATACGAACACATGGCAGACAAATTTTAGCCTTTTACTTAATGCTCCTGTTATGCAGGCAACAACAGTTACAGTTGATGATGCTGCTACCGGCAATGGAAACGGACGGCTGGACTCGGGAGAAACCGTTACTATAAAGATTTTAACTTCGAATACAGGTCATGCTGTTTCACCTGATGCAAATGCAATCTTAACAATAAACAGTGGCGACGTAACTATTCCTTCAAATAACCAGAACCTGGGGCCAATAAATGCCGGAGGAAATGTACTGGCTTCGTTTACAGTAAATGTTGATCCAGGTGCAGCATATAATTCATCGGCTTCGTTTACTTACGATGTAAATGCCGGGGGGTATTTAACCACAAAATCGTTTACTTTGCCTGTTTATATAATTGTTGAAGATTTTGAAACAAATACTTTCACACAGTTCCCATGGAATAACTCAGGTCTCCATCCCTGGCAGATTATAAACAGCGGTTCAATTTACGAAGGAAATTATACTGCAAGGTCTGGCCTTATAGCAAACAGTGATAGTTCAGAATTGGTTATGCAATTGACGGTACTTTCGGCCGATACACTTTCTTTTTATAAAAAAGTATCCAGCGAACCAAATTATGATTTTCTTAGATTTTTTGTGGATTCAAACAAAATGGGACAATGGAGCGGAGAAGTGAACTGGAGCAGAAATGCTTATTATTTAACAGCGGGCTCACATACTTTAAGATGGTCTTATAAAAAAGATGAATCAGTAACTTCAGGCCAGGATGTTGCCTGGGTCGATTTTATTGTTTTTCCCCCGGTTCAGCAGGCTGTAAATGTTTCTGAAAATAAAACACCCGTCCGGTATGTGGCTGTTTACCCGAATCCTGTAAATTCCGAATCGGTTGTTTCTTTTAGTCTGAACAAAAAAAGCGAAGTGAAAATGGATTTGTTAAATACTTTAGGGCAGACGGTTAAATCAATTATTCCAAAAACTGTGTTAACCGAAGGAGTTCATTCTATTCCGCTTTCTGCTGATTTAGCACCCGGAATTTATTTCTGTAAGTTAACAGTTAATAAGAATATTCAAACAGTAAAAGTTGTTGTTACGAACAGGTAATATTAATTTTTCAGCACTCCCTTTTGAGTTGGGAAAATGCCTGCCTGCCGTCATCCTGAGGTCGTGAGCAGCCAGCCCTGAGCGAAGTCGAAGGATCGAAGGCTGAATATTAATAATTTTTTTAGCCTCGTCAGAGGCAAAATATTTGTAAAAAAAAGACCGGGAATAAAATAAGCCCCGTAGGTGGCGAAACAGAAGGTTTAGCGAAATAAAATATTTTAATTGGAAAATAATACTAAACAAATTACACATGAAAATTTTTAAAACTTCATTATTGTGGCTGACAGGGATACTGTCAGCTACTTTTGTTTCTGGCCAGCAGAGCTGGATTCAGCTCGGTACAGGTTCAAAAATTGAAACCGACATAAAATTGGTTTCAACAGATCAGAATGAATCTGTTATTAGTTTTCAGTTAAATGCATACCAATTAAAACAGGTGCAAACCGGAAATGGTTTGGCGAACATAGTTCTGGCGCCCGGTTCATCCCGGATTTTGAAAGCCGGCGCACCTGATCTTCCATGCTATGCAACGTCTGTAATTATAAATGATATGGATGAGATGGCTGTTACCGTAGTTAATTCTCAGTTTACAGAAATTTTAAATGTTGAGATTGCACCTTCCAAAGGAAACCTTCTCAGGAATGTTGATCCTTCTGCGGTTCCATATTCCAAAGGATCGGAATATCAACAGGATTCATTTTATCCTTCCGCTGTTTCCTTTTTAAGAGAACCTTATATTTTACGCGATTTCAGGGGACAGGCGGTAGTGATTCAGCCGTTTGAATACAATCCTGTAACAAAGATTCTCAGGATATATACAAATCTTACCTTAAAGGTTAAATCAACAGGCATGGCCGGTCTGAATCCTTTTTTCAGAATAAAGTCGCTAAACTCTGTTGACCGGGAATATAATGATATTTATAACCGTCGTTTTTTGAATTATAACAAATCAACAAAATATACCCCTGTCAGTGATTTGCCCGGTAAAATTTTAATCATTTCCGATCCTTCTTTTATGTCAACCGTGCAGCCGCTGGTCGACTGGAAAATTCTCGAAGGAATTCCGTGCGAAATGGTTAGTGTTGCTACCATTGGAAATACTGCAACAGCTATTAAAAACTATGTCACCAATTATTACAATACGAATGGTCTTACATTTCTTCTTTTGGTCGGGGATTTTGCGCAGGTAACGTCGGCCACTGCAAACATCGGGGGCGTAACAGGTGCAAAAGATATTGAATATGCATTTGTTTCGGGAAGCGACCATTACCCGGAATTTTTTGTGGGCAGATTTTCTGCCGAAACGGTTGCCGATGTCCAGACACAGGTACAAAGAAGTATTTATTATGAAAAGACTCCGCAGGCCGGAGCCTGGTATTCAAAGAATCTGGGAATTGCTTCCGACCAGGGCCCCGGCGATGATAACGAATATGACTGGCAGCATATCCGTCCGATTCAGGCTGATTTGTTGGGATTTACTTATGATACATCCGTTGAATTATTTGACGGAAGCCAGGGAGGGTTGGATGCTGCCGGAAATCCGACTCCTGCCGATGTTACTTCTGCCGTTAACCCGGGTATGGGAATTATTACCTATTGCGGTCACGGAGCCGATAATGCATGGGGAACAACCGGTTTTTCAAATACCGAAGCTTCGGCATTGTTAAATGTTAATAAATTACCTTTTATATATTCCGTTTCCTGTGTTATCGGGCATTATAATGCCGGAACCTGCTTCTGCGAAGCATGGATGAGAGCCAGCCAGACGGAGGGACCCGCCGGCGCTATCGGAATTTTCGGTTCTACCATTAATCAGTCCTGGAATCCACCTATGGAAGCAGAAGATGAAATGATTGATATATTAACAGAAACTTATACAGGTAATATTAAAAGAACCTATGCAGGTATAGGTGAAAACGGTTGTATGAAAATGAATGATACGTACGCGGATTTTGATATGACCGATACGTGGACCATCTTTGGCGATCCCAGTTTAATGGTCAGAACCAAAGATCCTATGAGCATGACCGTTTCACATCAGCCGGTAGCCGTTGTCGGTTCTTCAACTTTCCAGGTCGACTGCAATGTGGAAGGCGCCTATGTTGCCATAACATATAATAATCAGATACTGGGAACCGGGTATGTGTCAGGAGGTTTGGCTGATGTTACGCTGAATCCTGCACCTGCAACAGTCGGACAGGTTATTAATGTTTGTGTAACGGCTTTTAATTATGTGCCTTATACCGGAACTTTCAGCACGGTTAACAATAATATTCCGGTTGATGCGCAAATGGCAAATATTATTCAGCCTAACGGAACCTATAATTGTTCCGGTATAAATATAGCGCCAACGGTGGTTATCAAAAATCTCGGAACAGATATTCTGACGTCTGCAACAGTAAATTACCAGATTGATGGCGGTTCTGTGGTTTCTCAATCCTGGACGGGGAATCTTGCTACATTCAGTTCCGATACGGTTACTTTTCCTTCTGTTGCCTTAGTTTCGGGTTCGCATTCCATCCGTTCCTTTATTACCAATCCGAATGGCGGAACCGACGGGTACACTGCAAATGATGAAATGATCCGTACTTATGTTTCAAATTCAGTTACAATTTCTTCGGATTTTACTGCAGATATTACTTCATCATGCAATGTTCCTGCTTTGGTTCAGTTTACTAACGCAAGTACAAATGCAAGCAGCTATTCGTGGGATTTCGGAGATGGAACAACGAGTACTGATATTGATCCTTCCCATTCATTTGCAGCCAACGGACAGTATAATGTTACCCTGGTGGCGCATGCCGGGATTTGTGGCGATTTTACAGAAACAAAGAATGCCTATATTCTGATTGGCGCCCAGCCGCCTGTAGTAAATGATGATTATGTTTGTTTAAACTCGGATGCAACTTTAACTGCATCCGGATCGGGTGTTATAAACTGGTATACAAGTGGCGGTGCATTTGTTCAGACAGGTACTTCCATGAATGTTACAAATGTAACATCTGATGTAACCTATTATGCTGAGAATTATGTTGTTTCTGCTGCCCAATATGTCGGCAGCGTACAAAGCAGTACAAATGGGAGCATGTATACGTACCCGGCGGAGAGGTATCTTATTTTTGACTGCTTTGTTCCCTGTACATTGGTTTCCGTTGAGGTAAATGCTTCTACTGCAGGTAACAGAGTGATTGAATTAAGAGATGCTTCCGGGGCAACCCTGCAAACAGCAACCGTAAATATTCCGGCGGGTGTTTCAAGGATTACTTTAAATTATACTGTTCCTGCCGGTACAAACCTCAGGCTTGTAGGACCGGCTGCTCCGAATTTATGGAGAAATAATTCGGGCGTTAGTTATCCATATTCCATTGCAAACCTGATTTCTATTAATAATACTGATGCCGGAACAAGTGTATATTATTATTTTTATAACTGGGAAGTAAAACAACCCGATTGTACAAGTTCCTTTATTCCGGTTACTGCATATTTAAGCCAGCCTGCTGTTTCGATTTCTCCGGTAGATGTTTCTGCACCGGGAATGACAGACGGATCTGCTACTGTTAATCCTGCAGGCAACGGACCTTTTACTTATTTATGGAGCAATGGCGCATCTTCACAAACAATAACCGGCCTTGCCGAAGGAACTTACCAGGTTACTGTTTATGATGCTAACGGATGTCAGAATACCGGTAGTGTGAATATTATGGTTACAGGAATAAATGAATTAAACCGTTTCTCTGAGTTAAAAATATATCCTATTCCGGCCAGTGATTTTTTATATATAAATTCAGATAATTCTGTTATTTCTGATGTAACAGTTTTAGATCTCCTTGGAAATGTTATCAGGGTAAATAAACCCAACGAAAAATCTGTTAAATTAAATATAACAAATCTTACTTCCGGAATTTATACCTTTAATATTGAATTAAACGGTCAGGTAATAAAAAGGAAAGTTACTATTACGAAGTAGTTTTCTAACCTTGATAAATAAAAAAGAGGCTGCTTATTAGGCAACCTCTTTTTTGTTTGTTCTGTATTTATTAATTGTGAATGATCTTTCTGTAATATATTTTTCCGTCTAAAGTATTTACTTTAACAAAGTACATCCCTTTAGGTCTTAATGATAAATCAAAGGGAACATTCCCCTTGGCATTCTTTACATAATAAAGAATGTTGCCAATTACATCTGACACTTCAACTGCAAATTGCAAGTTGTTATCCGAACAGGTTACATTAAAAGTACCTGTAGTTGGGTTCGGAAATAATTTAATCTCATAGTTGCTTAAAGGATAATTAGTTGATTTGTTATATAATTTCTTCCCACCTGATGTATCGCAACATGTTTTATAAATATTAAAATTAATTGTATCAGCAACAGCAGCGGTAGAATCAGTTGAATCTCTGGTTACAATTAATGACATTCTGTAAAGGCCACATGAATCAAGAATTACGGTAGGATTCATAATGTTTGAAGAAGGTGGATTCGCATTTTGACTAAAATTCCATTGGTAATGGAACAAATTAGCTGTATCCCCATCAATACCATTAAAATGTAATGTGTCATTGTTAGCACCAGGTATAGTATCCGGAGGACAAGGTATCGTATCTGTTATAATACTAATCTCATCATAAGGATCTTGCGAAGGATGTGTTGTTGTTGTATCTGTTACAATACTTTCACCACAGCCTGTGGGGCCAATAAAAGCATGAAAATCCGACCCCGGCAAAGCATGAAAACCCGGCTTTAATTCAATTTGTTTTCCGGCTTTATAATTTACAATGGGAACGGAGTTATTAATTGTTTGAGTTGAAAACAACGAATCAAAAGCTATATAATTTATTGGTGAAGTAACAGTACCTGTTAAATACCTGCAATTATAACTCTCATAAGAAATTCCTCCATAGTGTATATGATATAAATTGTAAAATAACATATAATCAAGACCGTTAAAATTTCCTACACCGTATGTGCCAGTACCTCCTCGTTGGTCAAAAATACTATTACGCCACCTGTAACTCGAACTCCATCCACCCCATCCATCGTCTGGCGGATCATATCCACCACCATAATTATAAGGACCTTCACACGGGGCACTGTTTAATTGTCCTGTAACTCTGTTTTTCCATAAATACATAGTGTTTTTACTTCGTAACACATCATATAATAACAAATAAAAAGTTTCATTATTATTAATAGATGTAAGATGATGAATTTTTAAACCAGTAGCCGGGATGTGAATGGAAGCATCATAGCACCAGATAGGACAATACCCAATTATTATAGGAATATCAATATACCACGATTTCCCTATGGCAGCCAGAGTTACTTTCATATTGTCATTGTAAATAGCCCAGGGATTAGGTAACCAACCCTCACTTTGCCATAGTAATTCGTCTGATCCAATATTATAATCACATTCAGGATCGGTATAATTAGAAATACAGGAATTATCAAAAAAATCAGAAGCTTGTACAAATCCCCAGGCAAAACGACATGCATCTCCTGTTCCAAAAGTACCTCCAGGGTCTATTTGCCCGTCAGGCAGATAAATTTGCCACATATTTTGTCCATGATACGAGCCTTCATTTCGGATGTAAGTAATAATATTACAAGCTATGTTTTTAGTAGTATTTTCCAAGCTTGGACAAAACTTATTAATAAAAGCTAATCCCTGCAATACACCAATAGCTTCATCCTGGCTCATGGGATTTTTTGTAGAAAAAGTATCAGTACACATTCGGGCATTTATAAAATCAGAATAACCAGGATGTCCAGGGGGTAAACCATGAAAAGTATGAGATGATATATCCCATACATTATTTGTTGTTAAATTTTTATTTAATAATACCAGATGCTTTTCTCCATTAATCGTATGTCCATCACTTGCAGTAGTATCCATAAAATCGCAAGGATTATTAGGCATGTTATCACTTACAAAAAAACCATTTTCAGCATCAGTTTCACCCCAATAACCTTCTGCATAAAAATCCATGTAGGTTCTGAACTGGTCTAAAGCCAGATCAATTTCTTCTAAGGTTTTTGCTGCCTCAATATTTTGTCCGTTATCAGATAATAATTTATACTCTGTAGCAAGTACACCTAAATAATAACCTAAGTATACTCCATGTTGACCAATGTTGCTATTTTTGTGCAATGAATCACTTAATGGTTCATCAACCATTATATTTCTTATTCCAATAATTTCACTTTCGCCTTGTTTTGTACCTGGAATGACAAAATATTTTAAACGGTTACGGTAATGCCAGTATTTTATCATATTTTCACTTTCACTTTGGGCAAAAGTGTTAATGTAAACATTAACAAATAATATTAATATAATTAAATTTTTCATAGCTTTTATTTTTTAAAAGAAATAATATAGTTTCTTCCATTTAAATATATTGATACTTTTAATTTATTCATTGTTAGCTTTAATATTTTCCAATCACTTTTTGCTCTACCAAACGGTCCTATAACTGTAGGTTGGGTATAAATAAAATTGACATTAATTATTTTTTTATTATCAGATAAAGAAAGGCCTCCTTCATACATGTGTTTTCCTTCTTCGAGAAATATGTGAACATCATTATTCAATGTTCCGTCTTGATAATAGAAACTTCCAATTCTCATTTTACAACCGCAACTATCATTATAATATTTTAGTGAATCAACACCATCTGAAGTTAATTCAACTATTTGCCAAGTTCCGGTTAATCTTTTTTCAACCGAACGAAAACTAATCATTGGCCCTTCTTTATATCGGCAACCGGTTGCAATAATTAAAAGGAAAATGATTATTGAAAGAATTTTCATAAAAAATAATTATTGTTTAACTTTTGTTTCTAAGACAGAGATTCTTTCTTTAAACTCAATAATTTCTAATTGTTGATTATTAATAATTTTATTTTGTTCTATCATATACAATGTAAGCTCTTCAATCTTCTTTAACAATACCGAGTTCATTTCACCTACAGCTATTCCTTTTTCGTTAATTTCACCGGCACTGGGTACATCAGGCAAATGACTGTTTTTGTTAATATAAGATTCTACTTCATTCAATGGTAAAAGATTATATTTTTTATCAAAAACATAATCGGGCCATGTGGTTGAGGTTATTTCAACAAACACTTCTTTAGCGCCTATGTTGCCGTTTACTGCCAGTTTATGATTGTTGGGGTTACTGGTGAGCGGGGTTCCGATACCCACATTGCCATCGGAAGTAATTCTTAGACCGTTGTATTTATTGGAATAAGGAGCAATAACTAAACCCGAATTTATATTAGAATTCGTGCTGTTATCTGACCAGAAAATACCCTGGTCACCTTCAATACTTAATGAATCAAAACTTAAACTATCAAGTTTAGGTACAATAAATACATTGCTGTTAGAACAAGAAAACGTTGCTGCTTGTGATCCCATTGATGTAGTTGGTACCTCAACAGTTAAAAAAGCTTTCGCGACAGTTGTTCCTATACAAACTCCTTTATCTTTTATTATTCTCATACTCTCTACTCCTCTATTTGCAAAGGCCATAATACCTATTGCAGGATGAAATATGCCGGTAGAATCATCTCCATTCCAGGTATATTCAGGTGATGTTTCTATTGAATATGTATGTTTCCCTTTTATTAACGGAGCTATGTTAGGAAAGAATCCCTGTTCTGCAAATATTGCATTGCCGTTTATTTGAAGCTGTTCTGAAGTAGCAATGCCTCCATAACCAATTGAGACCTTTTGACCCCAGGCTAAGCCTAATTCAATTGTTCCACTTGGGTTAATTCGCATACTTTGTCCGCTATTTGCACCAATTGATAGTGGATAATTATCTGTGGTACCTAAAAATGGATACGATGCACCTGAATTTCCTGTAATAGACCAGTTACCTCCACCGGCAGGTACATTTCCCCATACTCCTGTACCTAATAAAACCTGCGAACTGGTACCTGCCGTCATAGGAGTAAGATTTCCGTTACTGGTTGCCTGAACCATACGTGTTCCTGTTCCTGTAAGTGATGATGTTCTTATGTTACCATTTACTTCAAGTTTTTCCGAAGGTGATGCAGTATTTATTCCAACATTGCCACCATATTTTAAATAAAGTTGTGATGAAGATCCATTATCAGTTGAAAATAAAATATTTTTATTATAACTCCTAATTGCTAAATCACCAATAATTGAACCGGAAATAAAACCACCAGCAACCCCAACTGTACCAAAGTAACTATATGTAGTAGTATTAATAGTTCCGGAAATATAAGCATTAGTGCCTGAATTAGCATGTATGTCAATACTTGCATAATTGCCTTTTAAACTTAGAAGATTTGTAGGTGAATTTGTTCCGATTCCAACACTACCTCCTCCATTAAATATTGCATCATAATTGTTTGTGCCTCCGGTAACTGAGGAAATGTAAAGACCAATATTATTTGAAGATGTTCCGTTCCAAGTTCCAGTAGAAGTTATTTCCAAACCCGATTTATTTATTGAAGCTGTTGAAGATGTCGCAGTATTTGTCAAAAGATTTCCTGAATATGAAGTGGTTTTTGCACCCGAGGCAACTGTATGAAATAGTGCCGTGGGGCTTAGAGTACCAATTCCAACATTACCTCCTCCATTAAATATTGCATCATAATTATAAGTTCCTCCTGTAACTGAGGAAATATATAGTCCGATATTTTTGGCCGATGTACCATTCCATGTACCGGTTGACGAGATTTCTAACCCCGATTTATTAATTGAAGAAGTAGATGATGTGGCAATATTTTGCAGATAATTTCCAGAATATGCAGCAGTTTTTGCGCCTGAAGCATAGGTATGTAATAAGGTATTTGCACTTGGGCTTGTTGTTCCAATACCTACTGATGTTGCATTATCAAATAATAATGTGGCATTGCCTGCAGTTGAACCAGTAGAAGTAAACTTTAAGACATAATTATTTGTTCCACTACCAGTAATATTTTGCGAGAATATTACATTTGATGCAAATAAAAAACTTACAACTGTAAAAAGTAGAATTTTTATTTTCATAACATTATAATTTAGTAAAATCATTATTAATACAAAAAAATGTTTAATTATTCTTAACGTCAATAAATAGTTCATTAACGGGATAAATAATTCATTAACGGTAAAATTTTATACACTAAAATTATTTTTTGGATTTTAAAAAAAAGATAATCTATACCTGTATTGTAAAAGTTAATATATAAAAACAGAAGATATTTGTTATTTCAGCCTTAATCTGGAAATATTTTCCATAACTTCTCTCTTTTTTCTTTTCGAAACATAAATACTATAATCGTTACTTAGTTTTAGAACATAGGGTTTTTTATTCGAAAAAGAATTTATTTCATTCTGATTTACTAAAAAGGATTTATGACATCGGATTAAATTTGAATTCTTTAAATATTTCTCAACAATGTTCAACCTTTTGGATACAACAATTCTTTTCAGGTTATTAAATAATATTTCTGTATAGCTCCCACTGGCTTTACAAAACAAAATATTATTTGAATCAATCGAGTGTAAATGATGAAATTTCATATCCGCAATAAATAAATTTGATGTCATAGTTTAATGATTTAGCTTTTGTTTGGATTTTCTAACAAATTATTGGATATTCTATATTAATTATCACTGATGTCCGATAAAAATAGGCAAGCATATCTGTAAACACAGATATACTTGCTTTCTTTGCCTAAGTTTCGAATGTAGGGCTTATGAGCAAAGATAAAACAAAAAAATTAGCCGGACAGCCGATAATGAATCAGATTTCACGTTTGATTTCCAAGAGTATAATATCCGACATTTCAAAAGACACGCAATGTGACAGGTATTACAAAAAGATACCATTAATAAAGCATCTTACTACGATGCTTTTTGGAGTGTTAAGCCGATGTAATTCTATACATGAAATCTGTTCAGGAATGCTATTATGCGAAGGTAAGCAAAACCATATTGGTTTAGAAAAGATGATTCCTAAAAGCACGTTAGCAGATGCAAATAGAGATCGGAGTAATGAAGTTTTTGAAACAGTTTATTATAGTCTAGTCAGTCTATATTCATCAATTTTGTCGGACAGCCGAATTTCCGGCCTAAGCATAAAGCAACTTTTTGCTATAGATTCAACAACTATAAGATAATTTAGTGATATACTCAAAGGAATAGGACGTAACCCAAAAGGCGAAGGGAAGAGGAATAGCCAAATTTGAGTGTAGTATTGTAAAACAATTTTTTTGTAATCAAAATTTTAATACTTTTATCTGACCAAAAAATATTCTATGAAGACTAACAAAGTTTCCTTCTTTCAGTCAAAAGCATTTATGGGTGCTTTATTAACCTTGTTACTGGTTTTAACTATCGGCTATGTTTCCGCAAGGGTAGGCGGAGCCGGCGGAAGTTCGGGCGGAGGAGGCGATGGCGATGGAATCGGGGGATTAATTATGTATATTCTTTTTCTTATTCCTTTTCCTTACAACATTATTGTAATAGCGATAATCATTGTGCTTGCGTATTATTCGCGCAAGAAGGCAAAGCAGCAATCCATCCTGAATCAGCTTCCTACGGGTGAGGCGATTACTAAGGTCAGGGGATATAATGATTTTATAGCTAATAATCCGGGATTCAGCGATTCTGCTTTTAAAGAAAAGGTTAAAACCGCCTTTATGCAGATACAGGATGCATGGCAGAATAAAAACATGTCGAAAGTGAGGAAATACATAAGCGATGGAATGTACCAGCGGTTAAATGTTCAGTTTAAAATGATGGACAAACTACTGCAGAAAAATACCATCGACAAACTGGAGGTGAAGAATATTTATATTGACAGGGTGGATACCGATGGTCTTTTTGATGTTATTCATGTGGCCATTCATGCTTCGGTTGTTGATCGTTTTATCAGTGAAAAATATTCTGAGCTGAATTCCGGGGGAAGCGAAGAATTTGTAGAATACTGGTCGTTTATGAAAAAACGGGGTGCGGTTGAAAAGAATCTTTTTACATCAGATAACTGCCCTTCCTGCGGCGCTGAACTTCCCAAAGACGGGGGCGAAGTGGCTAAGTGCGGTGCCTGCGGAACTCTTACCAACAGCGGTGAATACGATTGGGTTTTGGCTGAAATTACCCAGGCCGATGATTATATTTCATCCAACCCGATGGTAATAAAAGCAACAAATTTACAGGAACAGATGCTGGAGATTGAAGATGAAAATTCCGATGTGTCGGTTCAGCTTATTGAAGACAAAGCAAGTAATGCATTCCTGCAGATCGAGACGGCACGCGTACTTAACGATCCTGCAATATTAAGAAGATTTGTTACGGATTCTGCTTTCGATAAGATTAAATCAGCTTTCGGCCAGGGAGAACCCTTTGTTTATAACCGTATTTATTTGAGTGATGTTACACTGATCGGAGCCATGCAGAAAGAAGGAATGAATACGATGGTTGTTTCCATTAAATACTCATACCAGAGAGTCGTTCCAAAAGAAAAATCTGTTGTTAAACTCGATGCTGTTGTTGTTACCGATACTTCGGTTATTCTTCTGACAAGAAAAGCGCAACCGGCCGAATCCAAAGGTTCCCTGTATGCACACAGGTGTCCGTCCTGTGGCGGTCCCACAAAAGATACCATTGATCTGAAATGCCAGTATTGCGGAAATCAGCTGAACAGTTCCGATGTGGAATGGATTGTAAGCGACTTAATGTCACTTAACGATTACTACTCATATTATGCAATGAATGCAGCATCCTTTACAGCCGGTATAAAACCTGATGTTATTGATAAGGCGCTGGATGTTCGCGATTATGCGTTTAACAATGCTTTAATTGTAATGGCCTGTGATGGAGTATTCGACCAGGAGGAACGCAATTTTGCAGAGCAGCTGGCTAAAAAATTCGGATATAATGTTGACAAAATTGATCCTATGATCCAGATGGCTCAGAACGGACAACTTGCACTGAAAATGCCCGAAGACCAGAAAAAACGCGAAAAAGTTTTCAGGCTCATGGAGAAAGCGGCATCTGCAGATGGCAATGTAGATCCTGCCGAAAGAGCTTTACTCGATAGTTTAAAGCAACAATATAATCTGAACTGATAAGAATCAAAATGATAGCTTTGAGATAGCCTCGTTTTTATTATTCAACTGAACTTGTATCAGTCTTATTTGTTTCCTCCAGATCCATTCCGCATTTTGAACATGTGCCGGGTTTGTCGCTGGTTTCCTCAGGATGCATTGGGCAGGCATATTTTGCTTTTGGTGCCTGGTCTGTTTGCCCGGTGTTTTCGGTTTTCTTTTCTACGTTGTTACAGGAAACAACGAAACAGGAAATGAACAACGTAATGGCAGTAATGAAAAGTAAGTTTCTCATAATAAATAAATTTTAGTTAAGATTTTTTTGTCTGTTTTTCTTTTAGTTTATGTTTAATAAGTAAAGCTGAATCGAGATATGCTTCTGCTACTTTATTACAGCAGGCATTTTTAAACTTTTTTTCAAGTTCTTTTATGATTTCTATGGCAAAGGCCTGAGTTTCGTCCATAATCAATGGTTTTTAAAACTGATTCAAATGTACAAAAAATGTTTATTAGAAAAATTTACAATCATCTAATTAGGTATAGAGGTATAAGTATATAAGGGATATATTCCCAAATTTAAACTCTTGGACCTTGGTTTTTGAGTTTTGGTATTTGGTTCTTGATTCTTGATTCTTGATTCTTTATTTCCTCTATATACCTTATGCCTTTTTAATCTTATATCTTTTTAAGTTATAGAAATGTACTTTTATTGTCCTTCAACCCCGTTGAAATTACTACTTTTGTAAAAATTTATTTTTTTGAATACAGAGTTTTTTATAGCGCGACGGCTCATGACCGGTAAAGGTGCGGGAAGCCGTATATCGCGTCCTATTGTGACCATTGCGGTAGCCGGTATTGCGCTCGGACTGGCCGTTATGATTATCTCTGTGGCGGTAGTAGCAGGTTTCAAAGCTGAAATCAGGAATAAGGTTTTCGGATTCGGTTCTCATATACAAATAACCAATTACGACGAAAATTACTCTTACGAAACAAAGCCTATCAAGAGTGACCAGAATTTTCTGCCGGCGGTAAGTAAAATTGATGGCGTGACTCATGTGCAGGTATTTGCCACAAAACCCGGGATTATTAAAACAAAGGAAAATATCCAGGGGGTAATTCTGAAAGGTGTTGGTAAAGATTTTAACTGGGATTTTTTTGATAAATACATGGTTACAGGGAAACATTTTGTGTTGCCCGACAGCGGTAAATCAAATGAGGTGGTTGTATCGCAAAAACTGGCAACGATGCTTAACCTTAAAACAGGCGATAATCTTTACATGTATTTTATTCAGAACCCGCCCCGTATGCGTAAATTTAAGATTTCGGGAATTTACCAGACTTACCTGGAAGAATTTGATAAAATATTTGTATTGGCCGATATTCGTCACATTCAAAAACTGAACGACTGGGACGAAAACCTGGTTTCGGGTTTTGAAATTACTATCGACGATTTTGATAATCTCGATAAAATTGCCCGGGAAGTTTTTGACGAAGCCGGGGCAAGTATTCAGCCCGATGGCAGTAAATTACGTATTCTGACAATTGTTAAAAAATATCCTTATATTTTCGACTGGATCGGATTGTTTAATACAAATCTCTGGGTTATCCTGGTTCTTATGGTGCTGGTGGCGGGCTTTAATATGGTATCAGGATTACTTATTATGATTCTGGAACGAACAGCCATGATAGGGATTTTAAAAGCAATGGGCGCCAAAGATGTAAACGTGAGGAGAATTTTTCTGTACAATGGAATATTTTTAATTTCAAGAGGGATGTTCTGGGGAAATATCCTGGGGATAGGACTCTGTATATTTCAGTATTATTTTCATATTTTTAAACTCGATCAGGCATCGTATTATGTAGATTATGTGCCTGTAACATTAAATATTCTCCAGATTTTGCTTTTAAATATCAGCGCCATGATAGTAACTTTTCTGATGCTTGTTTTACCGTCATTTGTTATCACGCGGATAACACCTATCAGGGCAATTAAATTCAATTAAAAATAATAATAATGGAATCCATCAGGTTAAATAAAGTGTCGAGGATGATACAAAAGGAGTTGAGCGATATTTTCCAGCGCGAGAGTCACTCCTTGTTTAATGGTAACATGATTTCCGTTACTGTTGTGCGCATGAGTCCCGACTTAATGCTGGCAAAAGTGTATGTGAGTATTTTTGCTCCCTCGGGCAAAGAAAATGCGTTTCCTTTGCTGAATGAGAATAAAAAAGCAATCAGGCATCAGCTAGGCAATAAAATCAGGCACCAGGTAAAGGCTATTCCAGAGCTTGCTTTTTTTGTTGATGACTCACTCGAATATGCAGATAGAATTGATGAATTATTAAAAAAATAAATTTAAAAGTTTCAAATATCAGTGCACAGATTACAAATAAATAACAAATTACAATTGATTTACAGGAACAAGTCAAATTGGATTATGCAATATGATAATTGCCTGAAATTTATTGTTTGTTTTTTGTGATTTAATTATGAATCTTAGATATTTCATAGCAAAGCGTTATCTGTTCTCGAAAAAATCGACGAATGTGATAAATGTTATTTCCGGTATAACTGCTACCGGCTTGGCTGTGGGTACAATGGCGCTGGTAGTGGTTTTATCGGTTTTTAACGGTCTTGAGACGTTAATTGTTGAAAGGTTTAATTCTTTTGATGCCGATTTAAAAGTAATGCCTGTACGCGGAAAAACTTTTATACCTGACAGCCTGACTCTTTGTTCGTTATCCGAAACGCCGGGAGTGAAACTTTATTCCGAGACCATTGAAGAAAATGCACTTATCCGGTACGAAGAAATTTATCATCCGTTTACCATCAAAGGAGTAAGCCCTTCTTTTGCATCCATGACAGGGGTAGATACCATGATGATTAACGGGCGGTTTATGCTTGATTTCCAGGGAAGCCCGGTAGCCGTAATCGGGATGGAAGTGTCCTCTTATTTATCGGTTAGCCTGAATTTTGTTGCACCGTTAAAGATTTATGTTCCTAATAGAAACACAGGCTTCTCGGATGATCCGGAAAAAGCATTTAAAATAAAAAATATTTACCCGATCGGAATATACAGCATCGATCCTGAAATAAATCAAAATGTTATTGTTCCCATTTCTTTTGCCCGTGAACTGCTGGATTATCAGAAAGAGGTAAGCGCTATAGAAATACAGTTAAGCCCGGGAGCCAACGAGAGAGGAGTAGAAAGATCTGTTCAAAAACTTTTTGGAAGCTCTTATGACGTAAAAAACAGGTACGAACAGCACGAACTGATATATAAAATTATGAAATCGGAAAAGGTAATTGTATTTCTTATTCTTGCTTTTATTCTGTTAGTTGCTTCGTTTAATATTATCGGTTCATTAACCATGCTTATCATCGAAAAGAAAGAAGATATAAATACTTTTCGCAGCATGGGTATGACCATTGCCGAAATCCGGTCGCTTTTTTTGTTGGAAGGCTGGCTGATTTCCATACTCGGGGCAATTGCCGGCCTGGTTTTTGGCGCTATATTATGTGTACTTCAAATGAAATATGGTTTTATTCCCATGCAGGGAAGTTCACCGGATTCGTTTATTGTAAATTCCTACCCGGTAGAAATGCGTGCTCTTGATTTTGTACTTACTTTTGCAACGGTTCTTGTTATCGGGTACCTGGCATCGAGATTTCCTGTACGCTATATTACAAGACGTTATATGTCAGATGAAAGAAATAATTCGTAGATTCAATATTTTTACAAATTGTTAATTCTTCATTTCAGAAGGTAATCTTCCGATGGTCTTTCTTACCCAGAAATGAAATTTATGTGCGCCGCTGCCATAAGCCATCATCGGGCATAATCCGTATATATAATCCAGGTTATTTTCTTTACAGAACTGAATCGCTTCAGGAGTTGCAGAACCTTTTCCAACACCTTTTTGTATCCATACCCGTTTTATTCCGGCTTCTTTTGCTTCTTTAACCAGTTGATATGTTGCTTCAGGTTTGGTTGCAATTATTAATGAATTAACTTCCCGGGGCAGATCTTTAATTTCATTATAGCATTTTTTGCCCTCAATTTCTTTTGCGTTGCGGTTAAGGGGATATACCGTATAGCCCAGTTTCAGTAATTCGTTCATCAGGGCGTTGCCCCATTTTCCCTTTGTTGTCCGTGAAACACCTGCAATAGCAATATGTTTTGCTTCTTTAAAATCGTTGATTACTTTTTGCATTTCTGATGATTTTTTATGAAATAATGAGAATTATCCTTTCAGATACTCCCAGTCTTTAATTTCATCGAATTTTTTAAATCCCTCAATACAGGATGGATGCTGCAATACAGATTCAACAGTTACCTCAGGTATAAGGTCATCGGCCAAACCATTTTTAATAAAAATAAAATTGAAACCGAGTTCATTTGCTCCTGCTAATCTGTATCCTTTTCTTTTGGCCAGTTTTGTCATGGCAATGGGCGATGCGCCATGATAAACCGGATGTTTCCCGGGATAAAAATAGTTGGGATCATAGGGTACAACAATGTCGTTCAAACCGAATTCATTGTGGGTTTCGATAATAACCACCTGCGGACTTACCACATCAATGGCATCCCAAACCCAGTAATCATTTCCATCAATATCAATGGATAGAAGTCCTATATCACCTTTAAATCCGGCCTTTTCAATGGCCTGGTTTACATTTTCTCTTTTTACTAATTCACAGGCAAATTTAGGTTTGTAGTACCAGGGATGAGGATATTTTGCAAAGAATTTTTCCCCCCTTTTAATGCTTTTTGGATTTCCGTCGATAAAAAGACCATGCCATCCGAAATTAAAATAAAGATTTGCCGAATTGCTGTTTATTCCATCATCCGAGCCGATTTCTATAAATTGTTTTTTATCCATTCCCAGTATGGAGAAAATGAAGAGAAGTTTTCCGTCCTCTTCAAACTGGGAAAAAACCCTGAACCCTGTTTCGGAAAGTTTGGGAACATTGTTGTTTTTTATGCAGTCGCGGTAATAATGAAACAATGTGCGTTGGTTTATCCCAACAGACGGATAAAACCTGTTTCTTATTTTGGTTATTAAAAATTTATCTTTTAATAAGTTTTTAAACATTTATAATCAGCGTGTTATTTCGATGTCAAATACTTAATTTATAAGTATAAAAGTAAGCATAAATTTGAATTAAAGGAAGTACTTATAATAATGATTGGTTTTACTGAGTGCATGAGCCCAGGAAAGAACGTACCAGCCTGAACCCGATAAAACTGCCCTGTGTGTTATTGTTAACCACACTTTTTTCATACAGGCTGGGCTTTGTTTTCCACGAACCGCCCATAACAATGTTTTTTTCGACAGAGATAGAGTCAGGGGAGGAGCTTGTCCATTCGGAAACATTTCCACTAAGGTTATAAAGTTTAAGCTCATTTTTTATTCCTGAATTTACTTTCTGAACCCCGTTATCTTTATTTGCTTTTTCTGACGGGGTTTTTGAAGCTGCATATTTCCATTCTTCAACAGAAGGTAACCGGTAATCGCAGAAAGTCATTTTAACATCTTTGTATTTATTTGCTTCGATCTGTGTTTTCCATATACAAAAATAAGCAGCCCCTTTAAAGGAAACTCCTACAACAGGAAAATTATCATATTTTTTGTTGTTAAAATAATTAATGTAATCAGGTATCTCTTTTTTAATGGAAAGCGTATCAATAATATTCCTGACAATTTCTTTATTCAGTTTGCAAATACGGTATTTGTTTTTATCAATCTTATCTTTATCAGTATTTTCTTTATAGGCTTTCTTCCAGTCAAAATAACACAGACTGTCTGCCGGGTAAGTATTCAGATAGGTTGTAAATTCCCTGAATTCCAGGTTGGTGATTTCATTACTCATCCAGAACGGAGCTAAAGTAATAGTTTGAGTAACAGTATCATCTCTGATAAATAGAGTATCCAGGTATGATCCCTGCGGAACAAAATTAAAACCCTTTGGAGCGGGTTCAAACCAGTCATTTCTGTCCGTATTCTGATTTGCTGTAGTTTGTGATGTAATTGTATTGCTAATGAGGCAAATACAAAAAAGAACGACGATTGATTTCATAAATGGATTTTTACAAATATAATACTTATGTATAATGTTGACAAAAATTGGGGCTATATTATTTAACGAATCTTAACTCAAAAAATTATTTATCCGATAATAGAAGATTTATAAAATCGTTTCTCTTGTCAATTCTATTTCAGTGTTTATGGAATATGCTGAAAATTATATAATCGAATAAATTTTAAATTAACTTTGCACAAGAATTTAAAATATCGGATGTCAGAAGCAACGGAACCCATATTGCCTAAAATCCAAAGTCCGGACGACCTGAAGGGATTAACCCAAATTCAACTGATTCAGCTTTCAAATGAACTGCGCCAGTTTATTATTGATGAGGTTTCCTGTAATCCCGGACATTTCGGGGCCAGTTTAGGAGTGGTTGAACTTACTGTAGCTTTGCACTATGTTTTTAATGTTCCGGATGATCAGATTATATGGGATGTCGGCCACCAGGCGTATGGCCATAAAATTCTGACAGGCCGCCGCGATTTATTTCATACAAACCGTAAAAAAGGTGGAATCAGCGGTTATCCTTCACCTTCAGAAAGCGAATACGATTCTTTTGGCGTGGGGCATTCTTCCACTTCCATATCAGCTGCTCTTGGAATAGCCATGGCTCACAAACTGAATAAACGGAAGAACCAGGTAGTTGCTGTTATCGGTGATGGCTCTATGACTGCCGGGATGGCATTCGAAGGATTAAACAATGCCGGAGTATTAAAGCCTGATTTCCTGGTAGTTCTAAATGATAACCAGATGGCTATTGATCCCAATGTGGGTGCTTTCAGCGAATACCTCCTTGATATTTCCACTTCAAGAACTTACAATAAAGTAAAAGAAGATGTATGGAATTTTATTGGTAGGATAGGGAAGTGGGGACCCAATGCGCAACAGACCATACAAAAAATCGACAATGCAATTAAGTCGATGATTCTCAGGCACAGTAATCTTTTTGAATCCTTAAATTTCCGGTATTTCGGTCCTGTTGACGGGCACGATGTAGTTTACCTGGCGCGACTCCTGGAAGATATTAAAAAAATACCCGGCCCGAAACTTCTGCATGTTCTGACTGTAAAAGGTAAGGGTTTTAAACAGGCCGAAGTAAACCAGACAGCTTTTCATGCGCCCGGGAAATTCGATAAAGAAACCGGAGAAATTATCAAAGAAGAGACCCCTTTATCCACACCGCCTCTTTACCAGGATGTATTTGGTAAAACCATTATTGAACTGGCGAAGAAAAACGATAAAATTGTAGGTATTACCCCGGCGATGCCCTCGGGTTGTTCGTTAAACCTGATGGCTGAAGTTATGCCCGGAAGAATGTTTGATGTAGGAATTGCAGAACAACATGCAGTTACTTTCTCTGCGGGACTGGCAAAGCAGGGAATGATTCCCTTTTGCAATATTTATTCATCCTTTATGCAGCGCGCATACGACCAGGTAGTGCACGATGTGGCATTGCAAAATCTTGATGTGATTTTTTGCCTCGACAGGGCCGGCGTGGTTGGCGCCGATGGAGCTACTCACCAGGGAGCTTTTGACATCTCTTTTTTCCGGTGTATTCCTAACATAATTGTTTCGGCTCCCATGAATGAGATTGAACTCAGGAACCTGATGTATACAGCGCAACTGGGTAAAGGACCATTTGTTATCCGATATCCGCGGGGACATGGAGTAATTTCAAACTGGCAGGCTCCTTTTGAAGAGATTCCTGTGGGAAAAGGTGAAGAACTGATAGAGGGACATGATGTTGCCCTGCTTGCTTTAGGTCACCCTGTAAATTTTGCTCTCGATGCTTCAAAAGCTTTACTTGAAGAAGGAATTGTTTCCGGGGTGTATAATATGCGCTTTGCAAAACCCCTGGACAAAGAATTATTGCACTCTGTTTTTAAAAAATATAAAAATATTATTACCATTGAAGATGGTTCCGTTTCCGGTGGGTTTGGAAGCGCCGTTCTCGAATTTATGTGCGATCATAATTATAACTCAAAAGTGATCCGCCTGGGAATTCCCGATACTTTTATTGAACATGCAACCCAGCATCAGCAATATGTTATCTGTGGATTTGATACGGAAAACATTGTGGAAACTGCAAAAAAAATGATGGAGCCTGTTGCAAAGAAACTACATAAAGCCCGGTAATTTATATCCTGTTTCAGTAACAAATTAACAGGTCAGTCAAACGCATATCCAATATTAAAGCCAAATAAAATCTTTAAATGACCTGTGTAAATACTGTATTCTTTTTCCTCAATTACTTTTGGCTTGCTGGTCAGGTAATCAACCACTATATTTCTCCGGTAACCGGCACCTATAAACACATCCAATGCCAAGTTGTTGGATACCGTCTGAAATCCTAATTTACCCCCATAATAGGTAAATGTGTAAGATAAGTACGCGTTTTTGGAATTATAGAAACGATCCGTGATTTTGGCATGTGAGTATGAATAGGTTGGAGCAAAATAAAATCCTTTGGGGGCTTTTTTTTCAGAGAATGCGGTATTTAAATAATATCTTATTTCTGCCTGGAACCGGTAGCCTTTAACAATGTACTGAACGGGAGTTGTGTCCATTGCTTCAACAAGAGTATAGGCAAAACTTTTTCCAAGATAGGACCCTGCTATCTGGATGGAAAATTTATCGCTCATAACATGCTCAAGCCCGAGCCTGTACTCGGCTGCACCTGGTATAGACCCCTGGAAGATAGCAAAAGGATTTGTTTTTAATATATTCCGTTTTGGAAAAACTTCTTTGGAATACAATGAGTCTTGTAAGAACTGTGCATTTGCCTGGAATCCAAGAATGATGAAAAAAGTTAATATGGTAAAAAAACGATTCATTCAATATTAAATCTGGCTATGGGAGCTAAATCGTGGGAGGCAAATAACCCTTCTTTGTATTTATAATATCCGGTAATAGCTATCATTGCTGCATTATCAGTAGTAAAAGATAACGGCGGAAGAAAAATCTCCCATTTATTATCCTGTGCCAAGATAGTAAATTTATTGCGAATTTCAGAATTTGCAGAAACTCCGCCCGAAAGTGTTACCTGGTTTATCCCGGTTTGCCTGACTGCTTTAAGTACTTTATCAGCCAGGATTTCAATGATGGTTTTTTGTAACGATGCGCACAGGTCGTTTTTATTTTCTTCAATAAAATTGGGATTATGAACCAGATTATCCCGTAAAAAATACAGAAAAGACGTTTTTAAACCGCTGAAACTAAAATCTAAACCGGGGATTCTTGGTTTGGCAAATGAAAATGCCGATGGATTGCCTTCTTTAGCCAGTCTGTCAATTACGGGTCCACCGGGATAGGGCAGTCCCATAATTTTGGCGCTTTTATCGAATGCTTCACCGGCGGCGTCATCTATGGTATTTCCAATGACTTTCATTTGTAAAGGTGAGTCTACCTGTATAATTTGTGTATGTCCACCCGAAATCAGTAAACATAAATGAGGAAATCCGGGAAGACATTTCGGGTTATTTTTTTCCTTTATAAAATGAGCTAACACATGCCCCTGCAGGTGGTTTACATCAATCAACGGGATGCCGAGCGAAACGGAAAGTCCTTTTGCAAACGAGGCGCCGACCAGTAACGAACCCAGCAAACCTGGCCCGCGGGTAAAACAGACAGCATTAATATTTTCTTTTTTAATCCCTGCTTTTTTAATGGCTTCGTCAACTACCGGAATGATATTTGCCTGGTGCGAACGGGAGGCTAGTTCGGGAACAACTCCGCCGTATGCTTTGTGTACATCCTGGTTGGCAATAACGTTTGACAGAAGATAACCGTCCGAAATTACTGCCGCTGAAGTATCATCGCAGGAGGATTCTATTCCGAGTATAGTAACTGAAGTTGTCAAATTTTTTAACTTTGAGCGATTTAAATTCTGTGCAAAATTATTAAAAAAAGGAACATATTATTTTGGATGGTCATAGCATTGTTAAGAATAATGTTTCTTTTTTACATTATTTTGCACAGTTCTTTGGTTCAGACTTTCCTTACTAAACAAATTGCAGCATATCTTTCGAAAAAACTTAACACCGAAGTTACAGTTGGTGGAGTAGATATAAACCTCTTTAAAACCGTGAATCTCGATAATGTTTTTATCCGTGATCAGAAAAAAGACACTCTTCTCTTTGTTGACAGATTAAGAATCAATATCAACGACATTAATTTCTCACAACATAATGCATTTATTACCGGCGTTAAGCTTTATAATCCTGTAGTGAATCTGTATCTTGATTCGCTTCGGAAAATGAACTACAGCTTTATTCTAAGCGCTTTTAAAGGCGAAAAAGATACAACAGCATCCGCTCCATGGAATATTTTTATACATAGTGTTGAAATTGAGAATGGAAACTTTACATACAAGAAATATAGTGCAGTACCAAAGGAGTATGGTATGAATTATAATGATATTTGTATTTCAAAAATCAATTTGAGCATTGAGAAAATAAAGCTCTTTGAAGATTCGGTTCATTTTTCCATCGAAGATATCGAAGCTGTTGAAAAATCGGGATTATGGCTTAAACATCTGAGTGCGGGAGTGGCCATCGATACCAATGGAATTGTGTTTGAAGATGCCATGATTAATACCTCTTCTAGCCGGATTTCGGCAAGAAAGATGGCCTTTAAAATGAAATCCGTCGATGACCTGGATTATTTTGAAACGAAGGTAAAAATGGATATTGATATGAATCCTTCCTTAATCGGGGCCGTGGATATCTCTTATTTTGCATCTGATCTGAAAGGACTGAAAGAAAAAGTTGTTTTTTCAGGAAGAATTAAAGGTACCGTTTCTGATTTGCGAACCAGGAATATGAAAATACGGTATCGCGACCAGACATATATTGCCGGTAACTTAACGCTTACAGGCCTTCCCGAAATTGACGAAACATTTATGATGATGGAATTTTCGGAGTTGTCAACCAGTGCAACCGATCTTTCCCGGATTCCCGTTCCCCCGTTTGATAAACATAATACACTTAACGTTCCCGGTGAAATAAACCGTATGGGGAAAATATTTTACAAAGGCCAGCTGACAGGTTTTATCAACGATTTTGTTGCATACGGGGACATGAAATCAAATGTGGGAAATTTAATTACCGATATTTCTATTAAACAGGATGCGACTTCGGGTTATACAAATTTTAAAGGCCACCTTGTTACAGAAAAATTTGATCTGGGCCAGATGTTGGGAATAAAAGAAACGGTAGGTCCACTCAGCCTGGATGCCAAAGTTGATGGCCGGACAAAGGAAAATAAGCTGAGCGCCAAAATAGACGGACTTGTTAAAGATATTGTAGTAAAAGATTACACGTATAAAAACATTAATATTGAAGGCGACGTAACCGAAAGCGCTTTTAACGGCTCTTTTAACGTGGAAGACCCTAATCTTAAACTGGGTTTTCTTGGCAAAATTGACTATTCCGGGAAGATACCGGTTTTTGACTTTACAGCAGATGTTTCTCATGCCAGACTGAAAAATCTGCACATTACGAAAAATGATTCATTGGCCGATCTTTCCTTTTTATTAAGTGCGCGTTTAAGTGGCGATGATCTGAATAATATTTCAGGAAAAATCGAACTTTTCAGTTTGAAATATAAGTCTGTCAGGACAATTGCTGATTTTGGGTATACTTCGCTTGTGTCAGAAAAAAATACGGATGGTACTTCTTCCTTTGTTTTATCGTCCGATGCCCTGGATGCCAGGCTGGAAGGAAAAATCCGTTTTGATGAGTTAATGCCTGTAATAGATAAAATTATAAGAGTCTATGCTCCTTCCGTTCACCTGGCAGAAAGTACCGGTGAAAAAAATATACTGCCTTTATTTGATGATGACTGGAATTTTACGGCATCTGTTAAAAATATTGATCCTGTTACTGAAGAATTTGTTCCGGGGCTTAAGATTGAAAAAGGAACAAAGATAGAAGCCGGGATATCTGCAAAAAATAACAAAATAGATGTAAAAATAAAAAATGGAAATATCAGTTATGAAGGAATATCTTTTGAAAAACCCGAATTGTCTGTAAGCACAGAGAACCAGGCGCTGCATTATGCTGTTTTTACAAACAAAATCGGCTTAACGCCTACAATTAATATGCGCAATGTTGTTTTAGAGGGTAATCTGCAGAACAACGATGGAATGATAGAAGTTTCATGGAATAACCCGGATACAGTGGTTTATAAAGGAAATTTGAGTTTTAATTATAAACTTAATGAAATTCCGGGAAAACAGATTCCATCATTGTTTGTGGAAGCTAACCCGTCTATGCTTGTTTTTTCCGGAATGGACTGGTATCTGAACGATGCAAGCGCTTTTATCAGCGATAGCCTGATTAATATAAAACAAATGACACTGAATCATGAATCCCAGTATATTTATATAAATGGCGATATCAGCAATAAATCTGCCGATACCCTGAATATTTTACTCAACCAGATGGACCTTACCAATAGTAATTTATTTATGAAAAATACAGGGCTGGAGTTGGATGGGACTATCAGTGGCGCTGCCCGGTTTTCGGGCTTAATGGGAAAAGCTACCCTGCTTGCAAATGTTAATGTTGACAGCCTGAAAATAAACAAAGAGGATCTGGGATTTGCTTCTTTAAAAAGCGAATGGGATAATTTTTCCGACCAGATACTTATTTCGGGTAATACCCGGCGCGGCAACATCAAAACCCTTGATTTTAGCGGAAAATATATAACTGACGGGACTATCGACTTTAATGTGACATTGGATAAATTACGATTGAATTTAATCGAGCCATTTATTAAAACTGCGGTTTGCGATGTCAGGGGAATTGCCAGCGGAGACCTGAGAATTACAGGAAAAGCTGTGGACCCGAAAATGGAAGGAATAATAAAAGTGCAAAAGGCATCTTTTATGGTTTCGTATCTTCAGTGCCGTTATAACTTTACATCTGACATTACCATCAGTCCTGCTTCAATAATGGTCAGGAATCTTGATCTGTACGATATGGATGGTAATAAAGCTGTTGTTAACGGATCGATTCAGCATGAAAACTTCGGTAATATGAAGTTTCAGTTATCCTTAACCACCGACCGTTTTTTGTTTTTAAATACCAACGAAAAGGATAATGAATTGTTTTATGGAAAAGCGTATGCCTCGGGGGTTGTAGGTATCTCCGGGACTCCGGAAAATGTGGATATTGAAGTGAATGCGAAAACGGACAGAAATACAAAATTCTATGTTCCGCTTTCATCGGGTTCTGAGGTAACGGAACAAAAATTTATACACTTTGTTAATACTTCAAAAGATACTGCATTATTAGAAGACCAGCAGAAAATCGACCTGACGGGTATTCAGCTGAATCTGAACCTCCAGGTGACTTCCGATGCCGAAGCACAGATTATATTCGACTCCAAAGTAGGTGATGTTATCCGTGGAAAAGGGAATGGTAATCTACGCCTTGTTATTACACCCGCAGGCGATTTTAATATGTTCGGCGATTATACCATCGAAAGCGGCGATTATCTCTTTACTTTGCAAAATGTGATTAACAAGCGTTTTGAAGTTGAAAAGGGAGGAACTATCAGTTGGAACGGTGATCCCTATATGGCCATACTTGATATTACGGCTGCTTACAAATTAAAAGCAAGCCTGTATGATTTAATGCTTGATTCGGCATACAAACAACGCGTGCCTGTTGAGTGTGTACTGAATATGAGAAACAACCTGATGAAACCTGATTTTCAGTTTGCCATAAAATTATCAGAGAGCGATACAAAGCCGAATAGCGTTATCAGCAGCTTGTCAAATGAAGAACTCAATAAACAAATAATTTCTCTGCTGGTGTTAAACCGGTTTGTAACCCCTGAAAGCTTTAAGGGCGGTGCGCAGGTTACTGAAACGCGAAGTGGAAATGCAGTAGGGATGAATTCATCAGAATTGCTTTCAAATCAATTGAGTCATTGGCTTTCTCAGATTTCCAAAGATTTTGATATAGGTGTGAATTATCGTCCGGGTGATGAACTTACACACGATGAAGTGGAACTGGCTTTAAGTACACAGATCCTTAACGATCGTGTAACACTCAATGGAAATGTTGGGGTAGGAGGTAACCAGGCAACACAATCAAATAATTTTGTAGGCGACTTTGAAGTAGATGTTAAAATTAATAAATCAGGAAAGCTGATGGTAAAGGGATTTAACCGTTCCAATACCGATATAATTAATGATACTGCTCCTTATACCCAGGGATTAGGATTATTTTACAGGGAAGATTTTGATTCCTTTGATGAACTGCTTAAACGGTACTGGCAGGGACTTTTTCGGAAAAAGGAAGAGTCTCAGAATGTCGTAATTAAATAAATTTAAATCACTGTAATACAATCGAATAATATCCGTCATCTTCAACAAACTTTTGTTGATAAATAATAATTGTTCTGTTTATAACGTTATTTCATCCTGCCTACCTTAGCTATAAATTAAACAGATTGGTATGACATTATTGCAAATTATTACCGGAACAGGAGCAGCTCAGGATACAGTTGCGAATACGATTTCACAGGTTACAACGCCTACAACAGCTGCACCACCTGTTGTTGAGTCTTTGTCACTTCTTGACCTTGTGATGAAAGGTGGCTGGATTATGGTTCCTATTTTTATTCTTTCGTTTTTAGCTGTTTTTATTTTTCTTGAAAGGCTTGTTGTGATAATCAAAGCCCGCAGGGAAGACAATAATTTTATGAATAAAATAAAAGAATATATCCTTGAGATGAAGGTGGATAATGCAAAAACCCTTTGCCAGTCGACCAATACCCCTGTGTCGAGAATGATTGAAAAAGGTCTGGCAAGGATAGGAAAACCCATTCCTGAGATTGAAAGAAGTATGGAATCGGTGGGTAAATTTGAGATATCGAAACTGGAAAAGAATCTGAAAATTCTCGGTATTGTTGCTGGTGTTGCACCCATGCTCGGATTCATCGGAACTATTATGGGAGTTATCAAAATTTTTTATAATATTTCACTGGCCGATAATATCAGTATAGGTCTTATTTCCGGTGGTCTTTATGAAAAAATGATTACCAGTGCATCCGGGTTAATAGTAGGCGTTTTGGCATATGTTGGTTATCACTATTTAAATTTGTTATTAGATAAAGTAATTTTTAAGATGGAAGATCACGCTATAGAATTTATTGATATTTTACAAAAAGAAGCATAATATGAATCTCAGAAACAGACGTACAGGTTCTACGGCCGAAGTTTATACCGGTTCGCTGAACGATATCATGTTCTTTCTTTTATTGTTCTTTTTGATTGTGTCAACTCTTGTAAATCCATCTGTTATAAAACTTCTTCTACCCAAAGCCACTGCCTCAACCACCGTTAGTAAAATGCAGATTACGCTTTCGGTTGATAAAAACAAACAATATTATCTGAACAATGTTCAGGTTCCGCTCGAAAACCTGGAGGCAGAAATAAGAAAAGCAACAGCAAATCTCGAGTCTCCTACAATTATTCTGCGTTTCGATAGTAGTCTTTCCGTACAGGACCTGGTGGATGTATTGCAGATTGGAACAAAAATTCAGATTAAAATGGTATTAGCAACAAAGCAAATAAAATATTAGTTCATGGCAAACGAAAAAGAACATACCAATGTTTGGTTTCCTGCAGTAATGACATTTGTTGCGCATGGAATTTTATTGTTATTGCTGATATTGTTTATTATCAAAACTCCCATTCCTCCTTATCCTGCCGGCGGTGGTCCTGGTATGGAAGTAAATCTCGGTTTTTCGGAAGACGGTATGGGCGATATTCAACCTGATAAATATAATCCGAACCCGAACCCTAATAATAATACCCAGCAGGTTGCGAATAATAACCAGGCAAACAACGATAATGTTCTTACACAGAATTACGAGGACGCTGCTTCGATTAAAAGTAATCCGAAAGATAAAAACCAGGTAAATAATAACAATACAAATCAGCCTGTAATAAATGAACCCAGTGTAAACCCTTTGGCCTTGTTCAAAGCTAGTGACGGAGGCAGTGAGGGCGAAACCGGGAAACCCGGCGACCAGGGAAATCCGAATGGCGATCCCAACGCAAAGAATCATTATGGCGATCCGGGCGATAGCAACAGGCCGGGCAATGGCGGAAATTTTTATAATCTTGGCAACAGAAAAATTGTAGGAAATTTTCCTAAGCCAAATTATCCCGGTAACGAACAGGGAAAAGTGGTGGTCGAAATTTTTGTCGACAGGAATGGATTGGTTACAAAAGCCACCGCAGGAGTTAAAGGTTCTACTTTGTTATCAAAAAACTATCTTGATGCTGCATATAATGCTGCCTTACGGGCAAAATTCGATCCCAACCCCGATGCGCCGGAAGTACAGAAAGGTACTATTACCTACAAATTCATGCTGCAATAATTTATTCCTTTCACTTTACAACGATAACATCTCCTAAGCCGGAAAAGGATGGCTCAATCACCCAGTTTCCTTTTTTATCAATAAAACCCCATTTGCCATCAAGTTTTACAGCAGCATAGCCATTTTTAAAGTCTCTTGCACCTTCAAATCCGGGTTTCACAACCCAGGTACCTTTGTTGTCGAAGAAGCCTGTTTTCCCATATTGAACACCTCTGGCCATTCCTTCCGAGAAGCTCACCAGTTTTTCTGTAATATGAAAATTTATAATTTTTCCCGTAGTGTCTACATATGACCAATTTCCTTCTTTGCTAACCTGTGCCATTCCGCTTTCTTTATCAAAATCCAATGCTATATCGAACTGGGGTTCTATTATCCATTTTCCCGTTTTATCAATAAAACCAATTTTCCCGTTTAAATCTCTGGCCCAGGCTTTGCCGGCATTAAAATAGCCAACACCCAGAAAGTTAGCTTCAATAATAATATTTCCCTTAAAATCTATAAAACCAAATTTATCATCCTTCACTAAAAAAGGTGCAAGTCCTTCAGAAAAATTTCTGCATAATTTAATGTCTTTTACATTAACCGGAGTTTCATTGCCAAGGGTATCCAATACGAAAAAATTTTTGTCAAGCCTAGCAATGGCGTGATTTTCATTAAACAAAGTAGCTTCCTTATATTTTAATGGAATGGCAATTTTACCTTGAGAGTTTAAATAACCCCATTTATTTTTATCCTGAATGGCAATAAGTCCGCATTTATAACCCTGAACAGCCCGCCCCATTACACTATTAGGTGTAAAATCGATTAATTCAGGTTTAATAAACTGACCATTTAACCTGATGAAATCAGCGTATTCCCACTTAATATAATATATTACAGCTATACCGTTCTCCGAGAAATCATAACAATGCGGAAATTGCGGCTCGATAATAGTTTTTCCGGTAATATCTGCATAACCCCACATTTTCCCTTTTAATGGCCTGAATTTATAAACATAGGTCTGTGCATGGTTCAGTAAAGCAATATTAAAAATGAAAAAAATCAGAACAAATATTTTCATAAATAGAATGATTTAAAAAATACGAATAAATGTAGTAGTCAAAATCTATTTTACAGAAGTATTTATACTAACTGAATAAGGGCTTATATTCCCACTTGGAACATCAGTAATTATATTTTTACAAATTTATTTTTTAATAATTCTTATTGTTTTATCAGCCTGGTCTGATTTTTCAGATCTTATTGAAAAGAAATATATACCGGCTGGATAAGAACTGAAATCAATATCTAATGTGTTTGTGTTTTGTGCAACTATCTCAGAATTTCCTTCATTGACTTTTTGTCCCAGAGAATTTATAACAGTATAGTTATAAATTCCGTTATCGGCAGTTTGAAAACTTAAATTCAGATTGTTTTCAACGGGATTATTATAACTTAAATCCGTTATAAAGTTGTTTTCTTTAATATCAATCGTAAGAGAACTCAGGTAAGTAGCAGAATTTCCAACAAATAAACCATCCCCTTTAATGTTCGTTAATAATATTGCACCGTTATCCGAGCTATACCAGAAATAAACATAAAAATCAAGAAAACTTTCAATACAATGCACCCTTACCATCAGGGCATTATAGCTTCCTCCTGGCAGTTTCAGTGTTCCTGTTCCAATACATTTAAGATTATAGTTCCCTCCGGTTGAAGAATTCGTATTATCCCATGTATCATTATTTACGGTTCCGTATGCTAATGGAAATACATATTCAACCTGGGGGTCGTTATAACTATTCACATTTGACACATAAGATCCTACTCTCTCCATTTTTGTGCTGGTAAGGCTAAAATAGCGATAATTGGTAGTCGTTCCCTTTACTTCCTTATATCCATAGTTTGAGTTGGGAAAACTGGCAGCATATGGAGTAGCAACAGGGTTTACAATAGTTACTACCAGATCGGAAACAGAAGTGTTATTGGTTAATGTACTGAAATTCCATGTAACACCTGTTCCTTGTATGGTAGTATCAATAACAGATAAATCCATAACACTTTTCTCGGTCATTACAGCCCCGAAAGGTAACATTTCACTGTTTAACAGTGTTAGCTGCGCCCGGGCTAAAGTAAAAGATAAACAAATGGTAATTACTTGTAGAAGTATTTTCATATCTGAAATGTTTTAAGGTTTAAATGTAAAGATACAACATTATAAAATATAAAAAAGAATATTACTTTATTAGAATTTAATATTTTGTATATTTGATTTCTGTTAATTTGTTAGACAACCTGATACTAATGTGTAAAATTTTACCGGTTAGGTAAACTATGCTTATGAGAAATATTATAGGGTATTTTACACAAGGTGAAAAATAAAAAGGACAATCAGATAGTCTGTTTTATGGATAATTAGCATGTTTTTATGTAAATGATACAAACAATTTTTGTATGGAGATAGAAGATGCAAAAACAGTAAACAACAGGGAAGCAGATTTTTTTTATTTTTCAATGTTGTACAATTTGAACTCTGTTGAAAGTTATTGGCTAAATTAATTCTGTAATTATGAAAATAATAGTATCCGTTGTTATTTTGTTCGTAATGAATAACCTTTCCTTTGGACAAATATTGTCCGACTCTCACAATGAAGCTGTTGAATTAATAAATCAATCGGGTACAGATATTAAGCAAAAAAAATATTCAGAGGCAGTTAAAGAACTGGAAAATGCCATAAAACTGGATTCAACCATAAAAAAAGCATATGTTTTACTAAACCAGGCTTTATTTGAAACAGGAGAAAAAAATATTCAAAAAAAATACCTGAAAAAAGCAAAACTCTTTTTTCTTGAAGATGATGAATTTTATTATTATTCGGGTAAGTTATATATGAAGGAAGAAAAATATGATTCTGCCATTGTCGAATTTAATGAAGCAGTAAGATTTGGTAAAATAAACGGGGAAGATTATCCTATTGTGTATGATTATTATGCAAGCAGGGGAATTTGTTTTATGAAAAAGAATTTATATTCCGATGCTTTGCAGGATTTTAACTATGCTCTTAAATTGAATAATTCAAAAAGCAGTATATACTCAAATAAAGGGATTGTTTTATATAAATTAAACAAAGTTACTGAAGCGTGTGAATGTTGGAAAAAAGCTCTTGAAATGGGTGAGAATAGCGTGAAAAAATATACGGATAAGTACTGCAAATAATTTTTTTCATTTTTGTTTCCATTTATGCTAATTTGGTAGCATAAATTTTTGTTCAATGAACCCCAAAAAGAAACAGCAACAAAAAGCTACAGTAAAGCCCAAGCCGGTAGTTGATAATAAAAATACCCTCCGGTATATGTATCTGATTATTTTCGCTGCTGCTTTTATTGTCTATGCGAATACCTTTCGCAATGGCTATGTGCTCGATGATTTTTCGGTAATTAAAGAAAACTGGGTAATAAAAAAAGGAACGGAAGGCATACCTGTCATTATGAAAACTTCGTACAGGTATGGATACTGGAGTTCGGCCGATGAACTTTACCGTCCGCTATCACTTGTAATGTTTGCACTGGAATGGGAGTTCTGGCCCGATAATCCGAAGCCCGGTCATGTAATTAATGTATTACTGTATGCTTTTATTTGCATTCTTCTTTTTACAACATTACGCAAGATACTCTGGCGGTTTACGGTTTTCCTGCCCTTTTTAGCCGCCCTTATTTTTGCCCTGCATCCCATACATACCGAGGTTGTGGCTAACATCAAAAGCCGCGACGAACTGCTGAGTTTTTTCTTTTTGCTGCTTACGCTGAGGTTTGCCTTTAACTATGTGGAGTCGTCAAAAGCAAAATGGATATTCTATGGTGCTTTTTCTTATTTTCTTGCATTCATGTCAAAGGAGAGTGCTATCGTTTTTCTTGCTGTAATTCCTCTTACCCTTTATTTCTTTAGTAATGCCTCTCTTGGAAAAAACCTGTTCTTTTCAGGGTTAATGATTATTCCGGCATTGATGTTCCTGGCCATTCGCAGCAAGGTGTTGGCCAACCAGCCCGAAATTGCCCCGATCTCAATGGTTGATAACCTGTTGGTTGCCGCTCCCGACACGCTTACCCGCCTGGCTACCGCTATTAAAATTTTAGGAAAATATATGTGGCTTTTACTCGTTCCATACCCGCTGGTGAGTGATTATTCGTACAACCAGATTCCCATTGAAGGGTGGGGAAGTATGCGGGTGTTGGTATCATTTATTGTGCTCGTTGCTATGGGAATATTTGCTTTCTGGAAATTTAAAACAAAAAATATTATTTCTTATTCCATTTTATTTTTCTTCATAACTATGTCGATTTATTCAAATATTGTAATGCTGATTGGTTCTTCCTTCGGAGAAAGATTTCTTTTTGTGCCATCCATTGCCCTTTGTTTATTGGTGGCGTGGGGTCTCATTAAGATTTTTAAAACCCCCATGGAAAATGCTCCTGTTCCGAAAATGTCGTTACTTTTTAAATCATATCGCCTGCCCTTTATGGTTCTTCTGCCGGTATTTCTTATTTATTCCGTGGCGGTTTTCTCGAGAAACAAAGAGTGGGAGAGCGATCTGATAAGAAATACAGCCGATGTGCGTAAGTCGCCTGACAGCGCGCACATGAGATATTACTATGGGTTAGTTTTAATGAAAGACAAGGCCCATAATGATAAAAACGAAATTACACACCCCGAATTCCTCGATTCTGCCATTGTGAATTTTTCTATTGCGGCTAAAATTGTTCCCACTTTTGCCGATGCTTACGATCAGATAGGTCTTGCTTATTATCGAAAAAACATGAATGACAGCGCATTGAAATATTATGAATTAGCCTTGCATTATAATCCCACCAAATCCATTACGTACAGCAACATGGGTGTAATTTACTTTAACAACAAACAGTTTGATAAAGCGATGGAGGTATATGAAAAGGCCGTAAAATATGACCCTGCCTTTTCCGATGCATGGATGAACCTGGGAAGTACACTGGGAACTTTAAGAAAATATAAAGAAGCCATATATGCATTTAAAAAATGCCTCGATTATAATCCCCAGAATGCTATGGTTCATTATTTTATCGGAATCACCTACAAGCAATTAGGCGATGAATCAAATTCATCTCTGTATCTGAACAAAGCTGCCCAGCTTGATCCGAAGTATGCGCAAACAAAATAATATTACTTGAATTTTGGGCATTAGAAAATTATGATTTAATGGTTTAACAAACAGCCATTTAGTCGCAAATAAAAGAAGAGCTTAAACTTCTGACTAAGTTTAATTATTGAATGATTCAAAGGAAGGATTCTTTACTTTATTTCCCTTTTCGTCCCACGAAGTTTGCCGGATATTCCTGTCGTTATCGAAAATAATTTCGGATTTTTTAACCCCTGTTTTGTAAAAAAATATACTGGCGCCATTTTTAACCCCTTCTTTATATACACAATATCTTTTTTTATTACCGTTTTCGTAGAACCATAACCATTCGCCATCGCGTAACCCGTTTTTAAAACTTCCTCCCATACCCAGTTTTCCGCTGGGGAAGGTAGTAACGCATTGACCCGTGTATGGAGTTTTTGATCCCTGCTCATAAAAAAGCCCATCCCGCTCTTCCAGGTCATCATAATTGATTTTCTGCTGGCAGTAGGCTCCGGCCTGTATCAGGAGAAATAAAATAAAAATAAAACTTTTCATTTCAATATAAACTTTTGGTTTTATACGCTTAGAGTTTAATCAGGTTATAGTTTAATTTTCAAAATTATAATTTTCCCGGTGGGCAAACAGTTTATTCTGTTCAGAAGTTTTGGAGTTTTTAATACTCCAGTTTAATTCATAACCAATCAGCAGGACAAGAGCATTGAAATACAACCAGAGCAGAAGAACCATAAGTGTTCCGATAGAGCCATATAATTTATTGTATTGTCCGAAGTTATTTACATAGAATGAAAATCCCAGGGAAATAACAATACTTAGAATAGTTGCTAACGTCGATCCTGCTGAAATAAATCTGAATTTTGATTTTCGTGCAGGAGCAAGATAATACAGGAAAGAAATGGAAAAAAAGAACGATAAAAGTACAACCATCCATTTCCCGATAATAATTAAGTAATACGTCAGGTTTACTTTCAGAATTTCATTTTCGACCAGGTAACCAAGAGCTTTGTGGCTGAAAACAAGGATGCCGATAGCTATGGTAACCAATAAGGATAAAATAATGACAAGAATTACAGAGATTCCCCTGCGCTGAAGCAAGTTTCGTTTGTCGGATACAAATTGCGATGCATTGAAAGCAGAAATAAGCGCATTGATCCCGTTGGTTGAAAAATACAATGCCATAACAAACCCAAATGACAGAAGTCCGGTTCTTTTATACATAATAGTATCCAGGATAGTGCTTCGTATAGAAAGGTATGCATTGGTGGGCATCATGTCGTGTAAAATTTTCATTAATTCCTGGGGGAAATTTTCGATGGGAATATAGGCAATCATGGAAAAGAAGAAGATCAGGGCAGGAAAAATGGCAAGGAAAAGGTTAAAGGCTATGGAAGAAGCACGGACAGCAAGCGCTCCGTTATTAAGGCTTTTAATAAAAAATTTACTGACCGAATACAAAGGTTGCCGGTCGAAACCGGGAAGGGTAAATTGTTTGATCTTTTCAATAATAGAAGCAGGAATCCTGTTTTTTATATTTGAACGGAGTTCTTTAAGATTCATGTCTTATTCTATTGCTTTAAGGCTGAGATCTAGGCTGTTAATATGATGAGTTAACGCGCCGACACTGATATAATCTACACCGCATTCCCCATATTTTCGGATATTTTCCAGGGTTATTCCCCCGCTCGATTCGGTTTCAAACCTGCCATTAATAAGCTCCACCGCTTTTTTTGTATTTTCAGGTGAAAAATTATCGATTAATATTCTGTCAACCCTGCCAATCTTTATTATTTCTTTAATGTCTTCCAGGGAACGGGCTTCAATTTCAATTTTTAATGTCAGAGTTTTATTTTTCAAATAATGATTTACATTTTCGATGGCTTGTGAAATTCCACCGGCAAAATCAATATGGTTATCTTTAATAAGAATCATGTCATATAAGCCAGAGCGGTGGTTCATTCCACCCCCGATACGAACCGCTTCTTTTTCGATAAACCTGAAACCGGGAGTAGTTTTCCGGGTGTCCAATACTTTTGTTTTAAGCCCTTCGAGTTCTTTTACATAACGGTGCGTTGTGGTTGCAATGCCGCTCATGCGTTGCATAACATTTAATACCAGCCGTTCGGCCTGGAGTAAAAGCAGGGAGTGTCCTTCAACAATAAAAACAATATCGCCTACCTGGCAAAAATCCCCGTCTTTTTTGAGAATCTCAAAACGAAAACCTTTATCGAAATGTTGAAATATATATTGTGCAATCTCAATACCGGCAATAATTCCGTTTTCTTTTACAAGCAACTTTGCTTTTCCGGTGAGATCGGGCGATATGCAGGCCAGAGATGTATGATCTCCGTCGCCGATATCTTCTTTTATTGCATTAACAACAAAAGCCTCTAACAAAGAACTATTCATTTCCGTTTTCGATTCGAAGTTGCTGGATAACCTGAGTATTGTCCTGATTTTTTAACAGAAGTGAAACGCGGAATGTGCCGTTGGATGTTGTTAAATTTCCGATAATATATTTGGCACCTTCTTTTCCACCCTGGTGAAGAACGGTGAAATTGGAAGGCGGGTTTTTGCTGAAAAATTCTTTTAAAATAATTTCTGCCTGTGGTTTGCTGTAAATATCCTGTTTTTCAATAACAGTAAGATCAATATTTGAATTGAAAAACTTGGAAAGTTCTTTAGCGTTTCCGGTTTTTAAAGCATTTACTATTCCATCGGGAAGATCGCCTGCGAGGGTAACATTTGAAAAACCTAAAAAAACGGTAAGACTTATTAAAACCGAAATAAAATGTAACTTCTTCATTTTATTCATTTATTTTGTAATAAAAATGTAATCAAAAATCAAACCACAACTTATTGATCTGAATGATGAATAAATAAAATTCATTCTGCAAGTTAAAAATAATTTCAAACAAAAAATATTCTTTCATGAAGATTGTACTTTTAGTTTTTGGGAAAACCGATGAATCATATATAAATGAGGGAATTGTTCAATATCAGAAAAGACTCAGGGCATTTTACCCTTTTGAGATGGAAGTTATAAACGAACCTAAAGGATATGGAAAGTGGGATCTCAAAAAGAAGAAAGAGGAAGAAATGAAGTTGTTTGAAATGAAAATTTCGGATACCGATGAACTCATACTTTTAGATGAAAAAGGAACCGAATTAACTTCCGAAGGATTTGCAAAAAAGCTGGAGACGCTTATGAATTCAGGAAAAAAACGATTGGTTTTTATTACCGGAGGCCCATATGGTTTTTCGGAGGAGTTTATGAAAAAATCGAAACACAGAATATCCCTGTCCCGGATGACGTTTACTCATCAGATGGTACGGCTCATTTTTACAGAGCAGTTATACCGCGCAGCAACCATATTAAAAGGCTTACCCTATCATCATGACTAACCTAAATCTATTATCTTTGGTTTGACAAATCACATGTTTAAGCAAAGGATATCCATACGGGCATGGTTAATAATAGCTCTTCTGTCGTTAATAACAGGAGTTGCAGGCGAGTATTTTGTTTCACATACCTATGAAGAAAAGGTGGATGTCGAATCCTTTCGTAAAATTCTTCAGAAACAGAAAAGCGACCTGAAGGATTTATTGAACCAATGTGCAGAAAAGATAAAGAAAAAAGGATTTAAGGTATTTACCACCGAAGCTTTCCAGGTTTATCCCGAAAAACTTAAAAATACCGGACTGTATCTTTTTGCTTATAATGATGATAACTTATCTTTCTGGAGCGATAATTCATTTATAGTAGATACCTGGCAATATCCTGCAGATACGCTTCAGCCGGTTGCTTTTGTAAATAATACATGGGGGGTTTTTGAAAAATTAAAAATAGGCGATATTAACCTGGTGGGATTTATTCAGATTAAAAATGAATTTCCCATAGAAAATCGTTTTTTAAAAAATACATTCAATCCCGTTTTTGATATAAATGAAGATTTTAAAATTTCGGTAATTCCCCAGGAAGGAGCATTTCATATTACCGATGCTGAAGGAAATTTTCTGTTTTCGCTGGTTCCTGCAGAAGGTTATCATTTAAGTGAATCGCACGGATGGCTGCCTTCTTTTTTCTATGGACTGGCATTCGTCGCCATGTTAATAGGGTTTGCATTATTGATGAGATCTGTTTCACTGAATAAGAAAAACATGATGTTATTGTTCCTGGTTTTATGTATGGTGTTCGTTCGATTTGTTATGATGTTTTTCAAATTCCCGCATGTTTTATACTCAACATTATTATTTAGTCCTGATGCATACGCATCTTCCGTTATACTTCCTTCACTGGGCGATGTGTTTATCGATACACTTCTGCTTTTTTTTCTGGTTACGCTTATTTACAGGGAATATACTACTCTTCCTGACTTACGGAGAACAACCAGGAAATGGATTTACCTTTTAACATGGATGGGAACCAGCTTTATCTTTTCTGTTGCTGATGTTTTTATGGCCAGGAGTTTAATCATGGATTCAAGTATTTCTTTTGAAATCTATAATCTTCTTGATATTGATTACCAGAGTATCCTGGCATTTTTTATCCTGGCTTTGTTATTTGCATCACAGTTTTTTATTTTCGATAAAACCATATTAATTTTAAGACAATGGTTTTCCCGCAGGATTATTATCATTCTATTTGTTATTGCTGAAGTTGTTTTTTACTTTATTGCATTTCTTTATTTTGACTGGGATGAATTTTATTCTCCTGCTTTTGTCGTTTTTTCTTTTTTGGCTTTGTTGTATTTCCGTAATTCGGGGAAAAAGTTTGGGTTTGCCAAATATGTTCTGCTTCTCTTTATTACAACCATTTATTTTACTGCTTTCACACTTCATTTTGATAATGTAAAATCCCTGAATAAAAGAAAGGTTATAGCTGTTGGCCTTTCCAACGAGAGAGACCTGGTGGCGGAAATGCTGATTAGTGATTTGCAGAAAAAATTATCGGAAGACAGGATTATTTCCGAGCTTGCCAGGAAGCCACTGGATAAACGTTACGAGATTTTCCAATACCTGAGAGATAATTATTTTTATGGTTTCTGGTCGAAATATGATTTACAGGCCACTGTCTGCTCATCATTTGATAACCTTAAAATAGAACAGACAGGTGAGTATTATGGCTGTTTCGAATATTTTAACAAAGTAACCGGCGAGCAGGGAATTAAAATACCGGGCTCTGATTTTTATTTTATAGATAATGATAATGGAAGGATCAGTTACCTGGGGATTCTTTCATTTAAACCCAAAGTACTGGATTCGTTGTTTACGAAGTTATTTATTGAGCTTGATTCGAGGTTGTTGTCGCAGGAGATGGGGTATCCCGATTTGCTTCTTGATAAAAAAATGAGCGAAGCCAATATCTCAAAAAAATATTGTTATGCAAAATATAAAAACGGGAGGTTACTTACCCGGAACGGGTCTTTCGATTACAGACTTTATTTGAATATTTATAAATTACCCAGCCAGGAATTTTATTTAACTTCTTTTGATGGTTACGAACATTTATTTTATAATTCTGATAAAAATACGACCATTATTTTAAGCGTTCCTTCCATTGGGTACTTCGATGCAATTATAGCATTTTCATATATATTGTTATTGTTTTTTATCTTATTTGGTTTCTATTTTATTTTCAGAAATTTTTCCGTTCAGCCTTTCAGCTTTTCTTTAAATATCAGGGCAAGGATTTTAATATCCTTTATTTCCGTACTGATTCTTTCATTTATTATCATCGGAAGCGGAACCGTATATTATATCATCAACCGGTACGAAAAAAAGAACTACGAGGTGATTTCAGAGAAGATGCAATCTATTTTAATTGAACTTAATAATAAAATAGGCCAGGAAGAGAAACTGACCCCCGAACAGACCGATTACCTGAATTCGATCTTAACAAAGTTGTCGAATGTGTTTTACGAGGATATAAATTTATATAACAGTAAAGGCGAATTGATATCTTCCTCCCGGACAGATGTGTTTAACAAGGGATTTTCGGGAAATATGATGAACCCGGAAGCCTATTACAGTATTTCATATTTACATAAGCCGGAATGTCTTTTTGAAGAAAAAATAGGAACACTTTCCTATCTATCAGCCTATGTTCCTTATTATAATTCAAAAGGAAAAGTTCTGGCATACCTTAATTTACCTTACTTTACCCGTCAGAATACCCTTACACGCGAAATCAGCACGTTTGCCATTACTCTTATAAATATATACCTGATACTTATATTGCTGGCAGTATCTTTTGCCGTGTTTATTGCAAACGGACTTACCCGTCCGCTTGTTATGTTACAGAAACGATTCAGGGAGATTGAACTGGGCAAAAAGAATGAACCTATTGTTTATAAGCGAATGGATGAAATAGGTACATTGGTTACAGAATATAACAGAATGCTGGATGAACTCTCAAAAAGCGCCGAAATTCTTGCCCGTTCCGAAAGAGAGACTGCATGGCGTGAAATGGCAAAACAGATTGCACATGAAATCAAGAATCCATTAACACCCATGAAATTAAGCGTGCAACATTTACTTCGTTCCTATGATGAAAGAACCCCGGGTTGGGAAAAATTAGTTGAAAAAGTATGTAATACTCTCATCGAGCAAATAGAAGCATTGTCGGCGATAGCTTCTGAATTTTCGAATTTTGCAAGACTGCCTCAGCCCAGTATTGAAAGAATCAATATCGTTGAAAAAGTAAAAAGCATAGTTGATTTATACCCCGAGACGGATAGCCTGAAAATCATTCTCGATACACATGGTAATGATGAATTATTTGTTATGGCCGATAAAGAACATTTGTTAAGAATTTTTACCAACCTGATAAAAAATGCATTACAGGCCATCCCGGACGGCAGAAGTGGAATAATCACCATTGAAACGATGAATTATTCGTCGATGGTAATTATTAAAGTTACCGATAACGGAACCGGAATTCCGGACGAAGTAAAGAATAAATTATTTGTACCTAACTTTACTACCAAAACCAGCGGAATGGGCCTGGGGCTCGCCATGGTAAAAAATATGGTGGAAGGAATGGGCGGCGAAGTGCATTATATAACAAAGCCTGATGAAGGCACTACTTTCTTTGTTGAAATACCAAGCGTAAATTGAAATATATGGAATTATACAGAATTGAAAAGGGTTCATCGTCAAACTCTGTAGCATTGGAAATGCTCGAAAAACAAGACATAAAGGAAGGTTCCGTTATTTGGGTTAATGAGCAGACCGGTGGCAGGGGGCAAGGCAGTAACAAATGGCATAGCGAAGCCGGAAAAAACCTGACGGTTTCAATAATTCTTAAACCTCATTTTCTGAAAGCTGAGGATCAGTTTTATTTATCAAAAGCAATGGCCTTGGCAGTAGCCGATTATACCGGACTGTTTGCTTCGGATGTATCCATTAAATGGTTTAATGATATCCTTATTCATGGAAAAAAAGTTGCCGGAATACTGATTGAAAATACTTGGCAGGGAAATAAAATTAAAGATTCTGTAATCGGAATTGGTCTGAATCTGAACCAGGATAAATTTCCGGCCGATTTGCCGCAGGCTATTTCCCTTATAATGAGTACAGGTGTGGCTTTCCACCTGGAAGAAAGTCTTAAAATGCTTTATAGTCTTGTAATGACAAGATATTTGCAGGTGAAAGATAAAGAATTTTCCCTGTTAGATAAGGATTATCATAAAATACTTTTCGGACTGAGCGAAAAGAAAAAATTCTACAACGAAGGAGGTGCTTTTGAAGCTGTAATAATGGAAGTTGAACCCAGCGGTTTTATCCGTTTAAAACACAATGACGGTAGAATTGCATCGTATGGAATGCATGATATAAGAATGCTTTGATTATTTTCTGCTGAATTGTTTTTTGTGGTATATTAATTCTATGAGTTTTTCACATACTTACGTATTCCATCGATTCCTGCAATTATTTCGTTTTCTTCGCGTGCCACATTGAATCTTACAAATTTTCCTGCATTACCGGAGAACTGAATTCCGGGTATTACAGCTACTTTTTCTTTTTCATACAGGTCAATGGCAAAACGGAATCCGTCATTGTATTTTTCAGGTAACTGTGACCATATAAAATAACCGCCTTCAATTTTGGGTATCGAAAAACCAAGTTCCAGGAGAGTTGTATAAAGCATAGAGAAAGATTTTTTAATCCCGGAACGAATAATCTGAATATATTCTTTTCCGAATTGGTTTTCGGTGAGATATTTTTCAATGGCAATTTGCAGAACAGAAGGCACACATAAACCTATGTAGTCGTGAATAGCACGTAGGGCAGGCATGTGCGATTCGTGCGAGATAAAATACCCGACTCTCCAGCCGGTAACAGACAGAAGTTTCGAAAAACTGTTCACATAGAACAACCGTGAGTTGAGCCTGTCGAGTGGAATATAAGGTTGGTTTTCAAAATATATCTGGCGGTAAACGGCATCGAAAATGATGTAGAAATTATATTTTTCAGATAATTCAAGAATTTTCAGGCATTCTTCTTTTGTAAAAAACCTGCCAAAGGGATTCCCGGGTGAGTTCATGAAGATCAGGTTTACCTTTTCTTTCCTGATAACCGATTCAAGTTTTTCAATATCGATGGAATGGTTCTGTTCAAATGAAAAGGAAATAAACCTGTCGTTGTAAATATCTGGTAAGTTGTTGTAAGTCTCATACACAGGCTCAAAGCCAAGCACGGTAAATGAGCCGGGATGTTTCTTTCTCAGGTACAGGTAAAGCAGTGAAATGGCTTCTGTAGCACCTTGCACAATTAATACATTATTTTGTGTAACGGGGAATTCAGGCTGGTAATGTTCAATTAACCTGTCAAGCAGGTTATAATTTCCAATACCCGGGGCATATTGATGAATATCCGGTCTTATAGAAATCTCACTTAAAATATGAAGTAATTCATGGGGCGGAGAGAAACCGGGGATACCCTGGGCAAGGTTTATTCCGCCCTGGTTTTTTACTTTGTTACTGAAAAAGCTGATAAGCGAACCCTTGGGCATGTCGTACCTGGAACTCATAACTGAAAATTTTGTTGTCTTCTGAACTCTGCGCAGATGATGGCTGTTGCGGTTGCCACATTTAACGATTCGGAGGTCCGGGAACCTGCAGGGAAAGGAGGAATAAACAACCGGTGAGTTAATAATTTCTGAATATCTCCGGAGATGCCGTTTCCTTCGCTGCCCATAACCAGCATTCCATTTGATTTTAGTTTTTCTTTATAAATGTTGTTGCCTTCTAACAATGTTCCGAATACAGGTAGTCTGGTTTTGATTTTATAGTCATTGAGAAATGTTTTTAATTCAACTGCGTGAACAGAAACTCTTGTAAAAGCCCCCATAGTGGCCTGAATAACCTTGGGATTATAAAGTTCGGCAGTCCCTGTTCCTACAAAAATTTGCTTTATCCCGAACCAGTCGGCAATACGGATTATGGTTCCGACATTTCCGGGGTCCTGAACGTCATCAAGGGCGAGGCAGAGAGAATTACCGAGTTCTGTGAAATTAATTTCTTTATCCGCCATTTTACAGACAACAAGAACCTGTTGCGGAGTTTTTTGAAAAGATATTTTTTCGAGTTCAGCAGAAGTAATTACAGTAACCTCAGGATAATTTTTAAGCCCTTCCCATGCATTTGTTGCATAAACTTGTTCAACAGGCCAATCCTCTTTTAATAATTCATGAACAATTTTATGTCCTTCTGCTACAAATAATTTATGCTCGTTCCGGAATTTCTTTTGTTCCAGGGAACGGATGAGTTTTATAGTGGCTTTACTTAGCACAATTCTTTATTTCAATGTTAATCTACCCTTAACACTAAACCCTTTAAATATTCTCCTTCGGGATGATAGATACTGATGGGATGGTCGGGAGGCTGGGTTAACTGGTGTAATATTTTTACCTGGCGCCCGGAATTTGCTGAAGCTGCGAAAACAGAACGGCGAAAATCGTCACGCGAAACCACCTGCGAACAACTGAAAGTAAAAATTGTTCCACCCGGTTGAATAGCTTTTATGGCTTTGGTGTTTAAACGTTTATAAGCCTGGAGAGCATTGTTTAAGTTTTTCTTGTGTTTGGCAAAAGCAGGAGGGTCAAGAATAATCACGCTGTATTTCTGATCGATGTTATCAATGTGTTTTAATACATCTTCTGTATACGTTTCGTGGTTTTGTGAAAAATCGTTTAAAGCTGCGTTTTTTGAGGAAAGCCCGATGGCTTTTGCAGACGAGTCGATACTGTGAACTGAAGTTGCCCCGGCTCCGAGAGCATAAACCGAAAATCCTCCTGTATAACTGAACATGTTGGCAACGGTCTGATGTTTACAATATTCAGAAAGTAACTTCCGGTTTTCCCGCTGATCAATAAAAAAACCTGTCTTTTGACCTTCAACAATGTTTACTAAAAACTTATAATTATTTTCTGAAACTTCAATTTCGTCAGAAGAGCTTCCCAGTAAAAAACCGTTTAACCCTTTTCCCTGGAATTTAAAGGGAAGTGTACCTTCGCTTTTATCGTAAACAGCGGTTAGTTTTTCGCCCATGATATCTTTCAACGACCGGGCAATTTCATTACGATGAAGATACATTCCTCCGCTATGGCATTGCATAACAGCAATTCCGTTATAAAAATCAATTATTAACCCGGGAAGAAAATCTCCTTCGCCATGTACCAGTCGAAAAACATTAGTCACATTGGAATTATATAAACCGCAGCTTATCCGGTGTTCGATAGCTTTTGCCAGTCTTTCTTTCCAGAAAAGTGCATCGATTTTTTCTTCATCAAAAGTGAGTATGCGAACTGTTATTGAATCGGGCTGGTAATGTCCACGAGCTAAAAAATCGTTATTGTTAGAATAGATATCGACTACATCTCCTTCGGCAGGATTTCCGGAAATCTCCTGAACAGCGCCTGAAAAAACCCAGGGATGTAATCGCATTAATGATTGTTCTTTGCCAGGTTTCAGTATGAGTCTTATGCTAGGTTGCATGCAATGATTTTTGTAGTTTTTTATACATGATATAACATATCCATGCGTCGGTTGCTGCATAAAGTAATTGACTGTGTGTAAGTTCTGGCGCTTCCCAGTTGGTGAGCCGTTGCGCTTTCGAAATTTTATACCCGAGTATAATGGCAGCCAGTTTTTTTAAACCGTTGTCGGTAATGCCGAATTCGTTCGAATATTTTTGAATGTCGATAAAACCTGCAGGAACAAATGGTGTGATTTTCTGAAGAGCCGATAAATCCTGTCTTATGTCGGCTCCCACCTTTGTTATAGAGGGGTTGGAAAGTATTTTTGCCAGTCCTATAGGAAATCCGATTTTATTTAAACGGAAAATAAATGCTTTGTTATTAGATGAAAGCTGAAGCATGGCAACAATATTTTTCTGCCCTTTTTTAAAAGATGGTTTTGTTTCTGTATCAAAACCCAGAATTATTTGTTTTTTCAGATAGTCGAGCGATTTTGCTATGTTCTCCGAAGAATCGACAACGATTACTTCGCCGCCAAAATTTTTTAACGGCAATTGATCAATTTCCTCGCGGGTAATATGTTGAACAAACTCAAATGCCATATCCCCATTCCTGTTGACGTTTAGTAATAATCCACTGGCTGGAATCAGCTTCTTCATTAGAGTCTTTTTTTGTTTTCCGTAAAGATTCCCAGTCTGTTTCGCCATAAACAAGTTTATGAATGCCTGGCTGGGCAGAAACCAAACGTGCTCCCCAGAACTGTTCAAAATTTTGTTTGCAAACCAAAACAGATTCTTTCATTATACTTTCTTCACCGGTTTTATAGCTCATTACAAAGTTTTTAAGATCCTGGTAAATATCGGTTAAAATTTCGGATAATTGTGCAGTTGTTGTTTCATCACTTTGTGAAACTGTTTCAGGAACTTCACAGTCAAGATTATATTCTCCTAATTTTTGGCTGATTATATTTTCAATATGATTGTAAATATCTTCTGTTACAAAATCTTCCAAAGGGCTCTCTTCTTCCGATTCAATAGATGGAAGTATGCTGCACTTTACATATGTGACCGGCAATAACCTGAGTAAAGCAGAAGTAAAATCACGGGCAGGTAATCCGGAACATTTTTCAAGAAAGGTACAATATTCCAGGGCAACTGTAACAAATTCTACAACATTTCGTGAAAAAACAGGATTATCTTTGTTGATGGTCATTAGGTTTATTGTTCACTGTTTATATTTCGTGGTTGTTAGTTCTCAATATTGTTTACTTTCAGCTTTAGACTTTTTAACTTTTTACTGCTATTGCTTCAATTTCTACTAATCCTCCCAGGGGAAGTTTTACTACTGCGTAAGCGGCACGGGCAGGAGGTGCATCGGTAAAAAACCGTGCATAAACTTCGTTCATGGCTTTAAAGTTATCCATATTGTCGAGGAGTACGGTACATTTAACAACGTTTTTATAAGAACAGCAGGCTGCTTCGAGGATGGCTCCCATATTTTTCAGAACCTGTTCGGTTTGCTTTTCAATTCCTTCGGCCAGGGTTCCGGTTTCCGGATTTATACCTAATTGACCTGAAACATAAATGGTTTCGTTTACTTCAATGGCCTGGCTATAGGGTCCGATAGCTTTTGGCGCTTTTTCGGTAGAAATTACTTTTTTCATTTGTTTATTATTTTCTGTTTTATTTTATCCCGCTGATTTTCGCAGGATTTATATCAGTGTTAATCAGTGTTATCTGCGGGAAGCAATATTTCATTTCCAGTGATTTTATCTTATGGTCATTAAATGCAGATGTTTTTAATTGCTTATTTCGTGACTATAATATTAATTTTGTAAAAATAGTAAATCAAAACCAGATAACGAATTGAAGAGACCAATTTCCATAGCAATTGTTGATAATAGGGATTCATTTACCTATAATTTATTTCATTACCTACAGCCTTTTGCCGAAAAAGCAGTAGTTCTGCGAAGCGATAAAATTAATGTTGATAACCTGGCCTCTTTCGATGCTGTTGTACTTTCTCCCGGTCCGGGCTTACCCGATGATTTTCCCGTTTTAAAGCAAATCATTCTTGAGATTGGTAAAACCAAACCTGTACTTGGAATATGTCTTGGACACCAGGCTATTGCTGAAACATTTGGAGGTAAGCTTTTTAATATGCATGAGGTGTGGCATGGGATTGCACGCGATACACACGTTGTTGTAAATGAATTGATATTTGCCGGTATTCCTGAGATATTCCCATCAGGGCGTTATCATTCATGGGCAGTATCGGATAAGAATTTACCCCAATGCCTAACTGTCACTGCGCGCGATAACAACGGAACCATAATGTCGATAAAACATAATTTATTTCCTGTTTCAGGAATTCAGTTTCATCCCGAATCAGTGTTAACACCTGATGGGAAAAAAATATTGAAAAACTGGATTAATACTATTTAATATTGAAAAAAGGTTCTGTTTTCTCATTAATAATTGATTATATTTGTTTTGAATATAGTATACTTCCTACAGGCCGGGAGTATACAAGTGTTAGCTGCAACCATTAGAAAAAAACACGACAAATTTGGCATTGACTTAAATAATTAACAATAAAACAAAGCTACTATGAAAACACTATCTTTAATAACATTTTTTCTTGCGTTTTTCGTTTTGACAAGTTTCTCGCAAAATAATTCAGAATTAGTTAATGAAAAAGGTAAAGACAAGCCCAAAGCAGTTTATCAAATCGGTAAAGCAAAAATTACAGTATGGGAAAACAAAGGAAAAAATGGGACTTGGAAAAATTTTGAAATAGAATGTGTTTATAAAAAAGGTGGAAAGTGGATGACTTCAGACCATTTTAACGAAAAAGAATTATTAGACTTAAAATCTGCTATTGAGAAAGCTATTGCCGGAGAAAATGTTAACTTGAATTCTTCCGAAGAAATAATAACAGAGTGACAAATTTGAGAGAATTGAAACGATACGACAATAGACAAAGAAATGGCAGCAGCTAACACACGTTTGGCAAAAACTGGGCGGGTGGTGCATTTTGACAATGAAAACAAAATACAAAAGCGGTAACGGTTTGACGCCCTCTGCGGCTAATCGCCCAGCTTTTCCAAGCGCCAAACGTTAGCAAACATTTTAATAACTAAATAATAGAAATATGAAAAAAATCTTGACCTTTTCTTTGTTCATTATGACATTTTGTGCTAATGCGCAAATTACCCTTGAAAACATTTATCCATCAGGTAATATTACTGATGATTTCTTGCGAATTGTTAAATTAAGCTCATCAGGTTATAAGTATTTTATCAATGATAAAACTACTATTACACTTTATAACTTGAACCATACTGTATATAAGACAATTATCTTCCCAACCTTACCTGGTGGCGTTTCGAGTTCGTCAAAAGTCGAGGTTTTTTATTTAAGCGAATCACTTTTCGACACAGACACAAGCGATATCGAATACTTCGTATATTATAGAGATCCATCCAGTATATGTCATTCAGCTGTTTTAGATGAATATGGAAACTTACTTCTTTCTAAAGACAGTACGTATTTAACTGTAAATAGTTATTTTGATGTAAACTTTATTTCAAATACAAATAAAGGAGTAAAGATGATAATATATCAACTATCAGGTAAGGCTAATGTCTATTCTTTACCTGGAAATCTTACATGTGAGGAATGCAATAGCGGATTTATAGCAATTCCAGATAATAATTTTGAAAGTGGAAGTATTTCAAACCCATTTCCAAATCCATCTAGTAATCAAACAATTATTGAATATGTTTTGCCACAAGGAATCAATAAAGCAGATATAGTTTTCTATAATATGACTGGACAAGAAATAAAAAGGTATAAAGTTACTAGTGCTTTTAAAAATATTAATATTTCGACGCAAGAATTTTCTTCCGGAACTTATTTTTATCAAATTCAAGCTTCGAATGGCTTTATAGCTGGAAAGAAAATGGTAGTTATAAAATAAAAACGTTTGCTAACGTCACCTACCACAACACCGTGCAGTCATTGTCACCTTGACAACGACTGCATTAAAATGCGTGCAGCGGTTTGACAATTTCTGCTCGAAATTGCACGGTGTTGGGAAGCTCCGAACGTTAGCAACTATTTATAAAATTGAATCGACATAATCTAAATATTGGCATTATGAAAAAAGCAACATTAATTTTGTTCACTTTGACATTTTTTGCATTATCTATTTTTGCAGAAAAAAAAGAAATTAACATTAATAAACAAAGCCATCAAGATGATGACTACTGGGAAGTAAACATTCATCTAGATTCTACTTTATTGACTCCAGAGGCAATTCAAATATGTTTAATGAGTTTTGACCCAACAGTGAAATTTAAACAGAATTTTTTTACGACATATTACATGGAGCGACTAAAATCTGCAAAAAATGAAAAGGATAAGACAATAATAGTGTTTTCGCATATTGAAGTAGTTTGGGAAAGTCTTTTTGACTATGTCAAAGGAAGCGAAATGCTTTTGTTGACCAGAAAATCAGGCATGATTGTTTCAGAAACTTCAAATATCGGTATTTCTAAAACTAAAAAATGGATAGTATCATCAATTTTTTATATTAATGATAAACCTTATTGTTTTTCAATTCCAATAGAAGTTGCAAATGGGACAAAATTGGACATTAAGTTGACTAGTGCAAATATGACGCTTATGACAGACCTTTGCGAATTATAAAAATAAACAGTTGCTAACACACGCTTAGAAACTTATATTCCCGTATATTCCCATATGTCCACATATTGCAATGTATATTAATATAATAATGAATTAATCAGAAAACTTAAAGGAAATAAAACGGACATATATTTCTCTATTTGTTGTACCCTTTGTTTGACCTTTTATTGAAATTTATTACCTACTTTAGCCGCAGAAATAATCAAGAAATGTTAATTTATGGCAACAGTAAAAGTAATATTACGCGAAAACAAACTTAATTCAAAAACAGGAGTTGCACCTCTTTATTTAAGAATAATAAAGGACAGGAAAGCAAAATTCATTTCGTTAGGTATAAAAATCAATCCCAAATACTGGAATGAAGAAGCAATGACAGTAAAAAAAGGATGTGAAAACTATCAGGAATTTAACGCATATATCACAAAAAAGCGTTCCGAAGCAGAAAATACAGCCCTGAAAATTGAAACAAACAACAAATCCGTATCAACGAAGAAAATCAAAGAAGAGATCATGGGTAAACAATCAGGCAATTTCTTTGCATTTGCATACCCGCGACTGGAACAACTGAAAAATACACATAGTCCGAGTACGTACAGATCCTATGAAGTATATCTAAAGAAACTGGAGACATTTGCAGGAAGCAAAGATCTGAATTTTGATGAAATTGATATAAGCTTTGTAAAGAAATATGAAAACTATCTTTACACTAAATGCAACAATAAAACCATTACCGTTGAATATTCATTCCGTTGCATTAAAATATTCTATAACCTTGCCATAAGAGAAGGACTTGCAGACTCCAGGCAGTACCCTTTTACCAATTACACTTTCAAAGTACCAAGACCAGTAAAGAATTATCTTAACAACGACCAGTTTGAAGCTGTTCTGAATTATAAAAAAAGACATTTTCGTGATTCAGAAATAAATTATGATATGTTTGTTTTCTCTTGTTATGCCGGTGGTTTGCGTTTTTTTGATGTAATCGATTTAAAGTGGATGAACTATATAGAAAGTGAGCAAAGAATAGTAAAAGTAATCCGCAAGACAAAAAGAAAACACCAGTTCAGGCTTCCGGCCAAAGCAGTGGAAATAATAATGAAATATGACAGAAAAGATAAGAAACCTTCAGATCATGTTTTCCCCTTGTTAAAAAATGATTTTGATTATACTTCTAATCCGCTTGTCCTTTTTTATGAAAAAACTCTTTTAAATAAAAGAGCAAATTCAACAATTAATATGATGGGAAAGGATTTAAAACTGCCCTTTTCCCTGTCCTTTCATACCAGCCGCCATACCTTTGCCACAAGAGCCCTGACAAAAGGAATGAGAATAGAACACGTTTCAAAAATTTTAGACCACACCAATATCAGTATAACCCAGATATATGCAAAAATAGTCAGTGAAGAACTAGATAAAGCGATGGAAATTATGAACAACTAAAATAAGGGTTTAATTGTCTTACATTTTTTATTGTTAAACTAACCCTGTGAAAAATGAAGAATGAATGTAAGACGGAATTGATTGAAGAGTTATTGAAATACAACAACATGACATCAGGAATTTGTGAAGCCGGTGAAAGCCTGTTACAGCAAGAAGAAAAGCTCGACAGGCTTTTTTCTTTGTTTAAAGAGGAAATGAGAAATAACATTTTTTTAATAAATAATTTTCCGGGAGCATTTAAATATGTAAGAGAAGTGCAGCATGAGTTTTTTTGCCTTCTTAAATATTCATTAATAAAAAATAGTCAGGGAAAATTTCTGAAAAAGAAACCCTTTGTAACAAGCATACCTGTTTTGTATAACAGTAAATTCACGGAAAGAGAATATGAAGAAATAAAAATGAGGTATTCGGTATGTAAACAGGCCATAGATTATATAGTTTTTAAATCATGTCTTTTAAAGGAACTGAAAAGTGATTATTTTACACTTCCAATTGTCTCCGGGAATAAGCTTAAATGGAACGGAAGCCAGACAGACCTTATTGAAATCATTCAATTTCTGTATTATACGAAGTTAATTTCCAAAGAAAACGGTACATTAACATTAAAGGAAGCAATTTCACTGTTTTCCCGCCTTTTTGGTCTGAAAATAACGAGTATTTATTCGAAAACAGGTAAGCAAAGGCAACGCAGACAAGGGAAATCTACAAAAATCTACCAGATTTGGGCGAATTATCAACAAAATAAAAACTAACAGCCTGATATTGAATATGAGGTTTTGTTAATTAAAGAAAAAACGGTAGACTTTCGGGTAGGTCTACTTTTCGTGTTTTGTACGGGGCTAATATTGCCCCGTATTTTATTTTAAAAAACTTAAATCATCAATTATGGAACTAAAACTTGTAAAGACAAAAGACATCAATGATCTGAAAAAAGAAATCCGGGAAATCGGTAAAACCAATGAAGAATTACAGGAAGTATGGTTTTCTACCAAAGAAGCAGCAGCATTCCTGAAAGTAAATAAAAAGACTTTGAAGCGTTACCGTGACTGCGGAAAATTACCCTATTCAAAAGACGGAAGAAAAATACGCTATAAAAAATCAGATATTATCAAATACCTGAATAAACATTATTTCTCCCCCGGAAATCAATGAGTCAAAAGTTCAAAGTGAAAAGCCGGTTGTCAGACAGTTGTAAAACAGTGGTCAGACGGTTGTAAAACAGTAGTCAGACAGTGGTCAGCAGCAAACAAAGAACAGTAAACATTTTTATGACCGGAATAAGCATTTTTCAGAACTTCAATAAAGTTACAGGAAACAAAAGTATTCCCGGGATTGCTGAACAGATCAGAGCCGGGGTTTATCAGAAAGAGGTGGAAGAACTGCAAAGACTACTTGAAAGCGGGAAGGAAAAAGAATACAAAAAAAAGAAAAAATCCCTCCCGGCTTTTACCCCCTCAGGGAAATTTGACGGTGGCCGGAAACCTGAATTCCTGACAGAGTATTCCGGGATCATTATTC
>JBBIRU010000010.1:0-188489 GCA_037441645.1 Bacteroidota bacterium | reverse complement strand
GTGGGGAGAGGTGATCTGGGATACGGATAAATACAGCAAGGAGACAGAAAAAAGCGGGGAATGGGACGGCAGGGCTAAAAATCACGAGATTGTTCCGGTGGGGGCGTATACCTGGTTTGCCAGGTTTAAGGATTTTAAGGGTAATTACCACGAGAAAACGGGCGCGGTTACGGTTATCAGGTAAATTTTAAATAATCAAAAAAAGGGGCTGAGAAATCTCAGCCCCTTTTTTGATTATAATCCTTTTTCATCTTCAAATACAATCTACTGGAAGGTGAAAAGAAGTTTCCTGCCAAAAAATATGAAGAATTGATTAAAACTAATATTACATTTGCGTAAACCAAATTATCCTTAATATGGCGGAAAATCGCTTTTTTATTGGAATAGATGATACTGATTCTCCCTCATCAAAGGGAACAGGTTATCTTACCAGAGAACTTGGTAAAGAAATAGAAAATCAAAAATTAGGTAAAGTTTTAAATATTACACGACATCAATTATTGATCTCAAAAGGAATAAATTTTACTAACCGGAATAATTCTGCCTGTATTGAGGTAAATACCTGTAATATTGAGTCTCTGGCCGGTTTTTGTCATCATTTTATTTATTCAAACACCAATGATGAAGCTAATCCTGTAATGATTATTTCCCCTGCAAATACTGTCTCGGAAAGTATAATTGAATTTGGAATCAAAGCAAAAAATGAAATTTTAACCTTAAAGCAGTCAGAAAAGATTCTAAAAGACTACGGGTTAAAAGCTGACTTCATTAGAAAGAAGAAAAATGGAATTATTGGAGCATTGGCTGCTATAGGGTTAAGAGCAACCGGTAACGACGGGCGTGTAATATGGGTTAATGGATATGAAATGAAAGGTTTAATCGGAAATTACTTAGCTGGTGAAGTTTATTGCGAGACCCACGTAGATTCAATTAAAACAGAAGACGGATTTAAAATCCCGATAAATGCCCATATTAATTTTACCGACAACCGGATAAAGCCCGTTTTTAAAGAAAACTCGGTAATATTATTAGTCGAGGAAATAACAACAGGAAAAATAGAAGAATTAAGCGGTAATAATTTTAAGGCAATTCTTAACTGACAAATTTCAATCGGTTTTCTTTTTTCTCAGTAATTTTTTCTCTGATCTTATTTTTTTTTCAGTCAGCCTTTTTTCAACAGCAGCCTTGGATGGCTTAGTTGATTTACGGATTTTAGGAGGAATCAGAGCCTTTTCTAACAAATTATAAAATCGTTCAATAGTTTTTTCCTTGTTTCTTAACTGGCTTCTTTCCGACTGGGAAACGATAATTAAATCTCCTTCATGGTTAATTCTCCTGTTTAATTTTTCTGCCAATACTGATTTTTCATCATCTGTTAAAAGATGAGAGTTTACAATGTTAAAACGTAATTCCACACGGGTATTAACCTTGTTTACATTCTGGCCACCGGCACCACTGCTCCTGGAAGCCTTAAAAGTAAATTCGGAAGAAAAATCCCTATCTCTGAGTTGTGTTTTCAGAAAATGATTAAATATGAATTACATATATAGCTTTACTGTCGTCTTTATCATAAAAGTCTTTCAGGACGGCTTCTTTTGTGTAACCTGCTTTTTCGTAAAACAGGCGTGTTGGTGCATATTGTTCTCTTTCTGATGTTTCGGCATAAACTGCTGTTCCGCCCATAGCTTTAATATGTTTATACATTTCGTTCAGAATTTTTTTTCCGATTCCTTTCCCCCTGAAATTATCATGTGTGGCAAGCCAGTATAAATCAAAACTCGATTTTGTGCATGCAATCAATCCGTAACAGGCATATCCTGCAGCAACTCCATCAATTTCAGCAAACAGAAACTGATAATGCCCATGATCACCTTCTTCCAGCCGGTCCATCAATAATTCTACTGCAACTTCAATTTCATGGTGATGGAAAAAACCGGTTGACTCAATAATCTCTTTAATTCTTTTTGCATCCTCAATTCTGGGAGTAGTCCTGAATTCTATATTCATTTTATTGTTTATTTGGTTTCTAAAATATCAATGTTAATTTTATTTTCACGCTTCCACATCAGGTGCGGGGGAATGCACGCTACCAGCGCCACGGTTTCAATGCAGATGGAGGCAAAAGCGGAACCGTAATCAAGGTCAATATTTTCCATCGTATCGTGTGTGTCGTGATAGCCCGTTCGGTTTATATCATAGTTTTCCATGAAAAGAACGACAGGTAAACCGGTATCAGAAAATATCTGCCCATCAGTATTAAACAGGGAGCTATGGGGGTCAAGGTGGTTTCTGACATTTCCTTCGAGAGATAAAAACTTTGCTATTGGAGGTATTTTATTTTCCGATTTTACCCTTTTGCCTCTTCCCAGGTTTTTGCGTTCATGGGTCAAATTCCAGTGATGTGTGTGTGCATTCCAGTTCATGTTTGCCCGGTGGGCATATTTGGCTAAAAACAATGACTCCTTGCTTTTTCCGGGAGAAGCCTGAAAAATGTCGATGTTTGAATCGTTGTTATGGCCAATCATGTCCATTACATAAACACCTTTGACTTCAGTGCCAGATAAATCAATAACATTTTCTTTGTCAATATGTAACTGTAATGAATTTTGAAGAATCTTTTGGCAAAAGTTACGCGCACCCATACAATCCGACGGAAATTCTTCACCCGTCAGGTGAATTAACCAGATATCCCTTTCCAGTTTACCTGCTTTTGCCAGTTGAAGATAGACAGGTGCAGCATGCAGAAGAGTGGTAGTTGCAGAAAAATTATCGTCGGCGCCATTGGCAGCTATTCTTGCCCCGTTACCTCCACCGTCTTTATCATAAACATCAGCCATATAAGCAGTATCGTAATGATCGCCTAAAACTACAGCTTCATTCCTGTTTTTGCCGGGAATTACAACGAGTATATTTCTTTCATAGGTATGGCCTTCCTGGTTTAATTTCCAACCGCCAAATTCAGAAAAATCAAAATCGGTGTGCCACTTAAAAGGCAGTTCTCCGCAATAGGCAAGACCTTCCATGCCTGCCTCTTTTATTGCTTTTCTATGCCTGTCAATTAAATAATCTCCCAGTTTTTCAAGGTCACGGTGATGGTGTGATAATTGTTTTTTTGTATCTTCATCAAGAACACAATCGGCATTGTCCTTATTTTTAAATTCACCATGAGCCATAAACCTGATATCGTTCCACCAGTTTTCTTCAAATTTACGATTGGCAGTATATGAAAAAGTTAAAGATTCATTGAAATCTGGCTTTGTATCTTCCGGTTGTATAATCTTTTCAATTTCTTCTTTCATCCATTGCCCGGTTTCTTTGTTTTTTGCCATGTTGGGTAAATCGTCCAGCCAATGATTGATATGTTTGTGTTTTGCCAGGTGGGCGAGACGCTGGGCAAAGCAACGGGATAAAGGTTTTTTTCCGGAAAGTTCCCAACCTTCGTATAATGATATGATACTTAAAGCGTTTTGATGTAAATAATGATCGTGTTTAGGGTCGAAACCATAAATAGCAATTAAATGTGTTTTTCTTTGCTGGATTCTTGGCCATAATTCCAGCGGGTTTCTGTACAGATGATCATCTTTATGGTAAGCTGTTATATAACCATTAAGATGACAACCAGCTTCAGTCATCTCACCGGTTTCTTCTGAAAAATAGCCAAACACCGGTCTGTGCCAGTATATGGAATGAAGCCCTGCCTGCATAGGAGGATAGAAAAAACGATACCCGAATAAACCACCCCCGAGCAGGTGTTTTTCCACTTCCACAAATTTATGTTTGCTGGCATTAGGTCCGTCCAACAGCAATTCAAAATCTTTTGTCCATATCTGGCTGTTTCTGGCCATAGGTTTATCATACAACCCCATGGAGTTTAATTCAGTACTGAATAATGTTTTTATAATACCGGAGATACGTGCAGGCATTGCCAGTTCGTCTTCGTGCCTGTGAATTTTCTGCCAGCGATGGGTACGGTGGTAATTGTCGTGTAATAAATGCTGATGTACCTTTGAAATGTCAACATCAGGATGCGGTTCGTGAATCCATCCTGTCTGTGTTACACGCATACTCCCTCTTCCCCGGTGTCGTGGGATTAAATTCTGCATGGGTATCTGCCTGGCCAGGGGAAGTTGTTTTGCTAGGTGTTCGTAAGTCGGCATCCCCCAGAATACAAGGCTTCCGGGAAAAGGCAGGAGAACCAGTTCGTCTGAAAAATATTTTTCTTTTACAGCATGTGGAAGCAATGAAAAGGGGCGAAATGTTAAAAGATATTTAACCCCCTCAAAAGATGAATTATCCGTTATCAAATATGGTTTAGTGAAACCGGGAAGCATATCGGATGAATGGGTAGGGAGTATTCTGAAACCGGATTGAGCCAGGGATGAATTGTTCTTATATACTTTTTTTAATAAATTAGTTAAAAAATCTATGGCTTCAGGTTCGGGAATCTCACTTCCGGGAGATGAATAAAAGCTTTTCCAGAAGGCTGTTTCCGGACCATGAATACTGCTTCCAAAATAAGTCCACGTAATTCTTCCTTTATCATCCTGTGTTCTTGATAACATCATTGGAAGCAGGCACACGTATTTTTCATTTTTCAGACTTCCTGCTTTTGCCGATAATTCGTCAGGCCAGTATGGGTTATGTGTAAGATTTTGATTGTTATGGCCGGAAATATGATGGGCAGGTAACCCCATTCCCAGGTTATGAATTTGTTTAAAAAGAATTTTTCCGGTTTGATTTATTCCGGGTTTTAATTCCATCTCTTCTTCCATTTCACTTATTTTCCATCCATAAGGATCATCCTCTGAAAAAACCGTATAGTCAATATCTCCGTATGGACTCAATCCGATTTTCGGAGAAGGCATAAACTCACTGTAAGCCGGTATATGAATTTCTTTGTAATGATTGTTCAGCGGATAGTCATTTAACATTTGGCGCCAGCCGGCTTTATTTGTGTTTTCCATAATATTTTCGTTCATATATATACAGCCAAATTTATATAAATTTGGCATGATTGATGATAAAACCTGAAAATATTTTTCCTGATTTTATTTTTCAGATTAAAAAAAAGTTTATTTTTGTTTAATTAACTTAAAACACTATTTATGAAAAGAACAGTTACCCTAAAATGGTTGGTAGTATTGATTATTGTTCCTTTCTTTTTATCCGGTTGCGATAAAGAAGAAAAACCAACACCTACCAACCAGTTAATGGAAGGTGTATGGAAAGTTACCGAAGTAAGAGATGCTAACGATAGTAACATTACTAGCAGAGTTAGTCCTTTAGTGGTTCCTAATTTAATTCAGTTGAACAGTACCAACGGCGTAAATTCAACAGCCGGACCATTGTTTATGTATATTGTATATGGTGACTCTAAATTTATTCAGATAACAAGTCAGTTAGATCAGGCTTTTAAATATTCCGACTCTAATTTTGGTCTTACCGAAGGTGAATGGGGAATTAAGAAGGAAGAGGTTACGGATCATTTTTCTATAGAAATGAAGATGAAATTCCCTACCGTTCAAACGATAGAAGATATTCTTAATATGATGGGAATTACTCCTCCTGCATTCGTTGAATCAGTTATTTATCATAAATTTACTAATGTGAAAGTTTCGATAAATGATGTTGATAAAGATGTAATGTGGTGGGATTTTGATAATGAAACTGTTCCGGTATATAACATTAAAGACGAAAACCTTAATTATGTATTATGGACAGGAGTAACCACCAGTTCGTTTTCCCGTTGTAAAGTTAAACTTGAAAGACAAGTTAGTACAATTCAGCAGATGGTTACAGATGCTTATAATCCTTGATTTAAAAAATATTCTAATGTATTAAGCTGTCTGAATTAAGGCAGCTTTTTTTTTATTTTTTTTAAGATAAATCAATATATAATTGATTTTAATAATCAAAACTAGATTTATCTTTGGAACTTAATTTTATTTCATGGAGAATCAAGCTCAGAAACCGGTACATGCCAATATACTGATGGCTATCCTGATGATTACCTTATTTTTTAATGCATTTATGGGAGCTGCTATAAATATTGCTATTCCTAAAATTGCCTTAGACTTTTCAATGAATGCAGTAGAGAGCAGTTGGGTGGCCATGTCATTTTTATTATCGTCTGCTATGTTTCTTCTTCCTTTTGGAAAAATAGGAGATATGTACGGAAGAAAAAAGATTTTTTTAACTGGCAATATAATTTTTACAATAGCATCTTTATTATGCGCTTTCTCGATTGATACTTACATGCTCATCAGTCTGCGTTTTGTACAGGGAATTGGAGGAGCCATGATAATGAGTACCGGAATGGCCATTGTTACATCAGTATTTCCTCCACAGAAAAGAGGTAAAATGTTAGGACTAGTTGTTTCTTCAGTTTATCTCGGTTTAACGGCTGCGCCAGTTATTGGAGAATTGTTAACGCAGCATCTCGGCTGGCACAGTTTGTTTATTGTAAGTGTTATTGCCGGATGTATTGTTATTTTAGGCATTGTTACAAAAATAAAAGGTGAGTGGGCAGAAGCTCAGAATGAAAAACTGGATTATACCGGCTCTGCTATTTATATGATTTCTATATTTTTATTAATGTATGGTTTTTCGGCATTGCCCGATATCTTTGGAATTATAATGACTGTTTCAGGATTAGCAGGGCTTATTATTTTTATCTTTTTTGAAAAGACAGCAAATTTTCCTGTTTTAAATATTCAGCTTTTTGCTAAAAACAAGGTTTTTGCTTTTTCCAATATTGCTGCCCTTATTAACTATTCAGCCACTTTTGCAATAACCTTTATGCTTAGTTTATACTTGCAATATGCCAAGAATTTACAGCCCAAAGATGCCGGAATAATTCTGATTACACAGCCGGCTATTATGGCTATAACAACGACCATTGCCGGACGTCTGTCAGATAAATTCAATTCCGGAGTACTGGCTTCTATTGGAATGGGAGTAATTGTAATTGGACTGATACTTTTATGTACATTAACACCTCAGACTTCTATAACATACATTATTGTAAGCCTTGTTGTAGTTGGTCTGGGTTTTGGAACGTTCTCTTCTCCGAATACGAATTCAGTGATGAGCTCTGTTGAAAAAAGATTTTTAGGTGTTGCTTCTGCAACCATGAGTACCATGCGCCTTCTTGGGCAAATTCTTAGTATGGCCATAGCCGCCATGGTAATTCATATTTATCTTGGAAAAGAAAAATTGTCAAAAGAGAATGTTGATCTTTTTATGCATAGTTCTAAAGTGATTTTTGTTGTTTTTGCTGTACTTTGTTTTTTTGGTGTTTTTGCATCACTGGCAAGAGGGAAGAAAAGTTAGATTATTTGTCGATACAGAATATTTTTACTTTTCGTAATAAACAATAAAACATGTTATTGCAGTCGCAATAAGTGTTCGGGGGTACAATTTATGAACAAAATACTATTACTAACAAGGGGGTGTTGTGACAGAGTGGCAGAAATTCAAACTTTGATTTTTTCAAAAACGAACTATCCGGAATTTCCGGATGGTTGCCGTTTTTTCAATTCATCAAAGATATCATTATTGGGAATGGCATATCTTACTTCCCTTTCCTCCCAAGCAATGCAATATCCTGAAGTTTCCTTCCGAAAATGTCATCTTTTGCTAAAAGTAGAAAATCATCCTGTAATCCTAATGCCCGCAAGACATTAAAAACCGCACCAATGGAGACTTCTGGATTTCCTTTTTCAATAAGATAAAGGGTGTTCCGTGAAATATCTGCCCGATCTGCAACCTGAATGGTAGTAAGTTTACGACGCTTCCTCGCCAGTTTAATGTTTTCGCCCATTACTTTGTGTTTTGGAAAGAGAATTTGTTTTTTTCGTGCTTATATATGTACTATAATCAGTACAAAGTAATTAATAATGTATTTAATATAGTACATATTTGTATTATTTATTTTAGCAAAGTGGGGACTTAGTTTTTGCTTTTATTTAATTTATACCCGATAAGGTATAATATTGCAATATTTATAAAAAATTATACCCGAAAGGGTGTATTAATAAAAAATGTCGTATATTTGTACCCAAAAGGGTATAAAATGACAACTGATCAATCCGTAGCTGCGTTTGTAAAAAACAAGCGCAGACTTTTAAAACTAACCCAGCCACAGCTTGCTGACAAAGCAGGAGTAGGGTTGCGGTTTATACGTGAACTGGAGCAGGAAAAAACATCCCTCCGTATGGATAAAGTAAACCAGGTACTCATGTTATTCGGAATGGAGCTGGGGCCAGTTCCTGTTAATCGTAAAAAGTTGATCGATGAGAAAAGCTGAAATAATCATGCATGATACTCCGGCAGGTGAATTGCTGGAAAACGAAAACGGTTATGTTTTCAGGTATTATGAGGAATACCTGAAATACAAGGATGCTCAGCCGGTGAGTCTTACTTTGCCTGTGAGTAATAAACCTTATGAAAGCAAAGTATTGTTTTCTTTTTTTGATGGACTTATTCCTGAAGGCTGGCTTCTTGATATTGCACAAAATAACTGGAAGATCAATCAACGTGATAGAATGGGGCTTTTGCTTGCCTGTTGTCACGATTGTATTGGTGCAGTAAGGGTAATTGATAAAACAGACAAATGATGAAACTGGATAATTGTTTATATTGTTACAAGGAACTTGATGAAGCAGGAAAGATGTTTCATCCTGGCTGTTGTAAAAAAATATTTGGTAAACCAGAGCCTCCCGAATTACCATATACCGAAAAAGAACTCATGGATCTAGGTTTGCAGGTAGTCAGAAGTCAATCGGCAGTTACCGGTGCACAACCAAAACTTTCTTTGGATTTACAGAAAGGGCAGGAGAAGGGCTCGCCCATGCGTCTGACTATTGTTGGGCTGTATGGAAAATACATTTTAAAACCACAAACAGAACTATATTCCAACTTGCCGGAAGTAGAAGATTTAACGATGCACCTGGCTGAAATAGCCGGAATAAAAACAATACCTCATTCTCTTATTAAAATGAAATCAGGAAAACTGGCATATATCACAAAGCGTATTGATAGGACAGAAAAAGCAAAAATCCACATGGAGGACATGTGTCAGATCACGGAACGATTAACTGAACATAAATATCATGGCTCTTACGAGCAAATAGGGAAGGCTATATTGACTTATTCTGCCAATCCAGGTCTTGACCTCGTTAATTTTTATGAGCAGGTTCTTTTTTCGTTCCTTACTGGTAATGCAGATATGCACCTGAAGAATTTCTCGTTGATAAATTACCCGGAATCAGGTTATGTGCTGACACCAGCTTACGACATGGTCTCTACTGCCTTGGTTATGCCCGAGGATAAAGAAGAACTTGGACTTACATTGAACGGTAAAAAGAAAAAGATAAAACTGAGTGATTTTATGAAGGCAATGACCAGTAATGGAATTCCCGAAAAAACACAGTTGAACATTGTTAACAAGATGGAGTCCGCTCTTCCTTTAATGACCGGATTTATTGAAAGTAGCTTTTTGCCCGGGAAAATGCGGGTAAAGTACAGAGAGATTATTGAAACAAAAGCCAGGCAGTTTCATTTGAAGTACTATTAAAAGTAAAAGCAATTTTACTCTTTATCGGGTGTAAATGGGATATCATCATCCGGATCTTTATCAAACGGGCCAACGCCGGGAGGATTAAACAGGCCCCAACGGTCAATTATATAATTCCATTTATCGAAACCAGCCACCCAGTCAATAAAAAGCAAGCGATATTCTTCAACAAGTTCTCTTACGACTTCAAAATACCTGACCTCTTTAAATCCAAACATTTCCAGGGAATGGCTATAAAGAATAACATCACGGGCAGCTTTACGGATAATGACAGCTGCTTCCATTTTAAGGTCATATAACTCCACTCTGCTTGCCCCTGCGATTTTTACTGATAACAGTGCTGCATCAGCTAACATATTTGCTTTAATCATATGAAGATGTTCATTGCCATCAGGTATAATTGAACCAATCTGATTTATTACATCAAAAATCTCTTTACCCTTTTTGTAAATAGGGAGATCTTTTGGTTCTATTTGTTTTTCTTCGTCAAACATTATTTTCCGATACAGAAATTCTTAAAAATATTACCAAGTATTTCGTCAGTTGTTACTTCACCCGTTACTAACCCTAAATGATATAGTACTTCACGAATATCCTGCGAAATAAGGTCTGAAGGAATACCGTTTATAGTACTTTCAATTACTCTTTTTAATGCCAGTTGTGCATTATGCAGTGCTTCGAAATGACGGGCATTGGAAACAATAACATCTTCTTTATGGATAAAATATTTTTCAGCAAAGTGATAAAGAACTTCAAAAACCTGGTTGATATTTAAAGATTGTTTGGCTGAAATTTCTATAAAATGATCCGGCTTGTTTTCGACTAAGCCTTTACAATAAACAAGAAGAGTTTTTAATTCAGATTCTGAAACGGCATCTATTTTATTTAATACAAGAATGACTTCCTGGTGTATTTGAGCATTGTTTTTCGTGTCGAGATAAAAGTTTTTGATTTCTTCTTTGGTCATGGTGGAATCAACAATAAGCAGAATAAGAAATGCACTGTTTACTTTTTCAACAGTTCGTTGTATTCCGATATTTTCTATTTCATCGTTTGAATGACGAATACCTGCTGTATCCGAAAAACGAAAAGAAATACCTTTATAAACGAACACCTCTTCTATTACATCGCGTGTTGTACCGGGAATATGCGAAACAATAGCTTTTTCCTCTTTCAGTATAGCATTCAGCAAAGTCGATTTACCCACATTGGTTTTGCCGGTAATGGTAACAGGTATCCCTTTTTTAATAGCATTTCCCTGTTCGAAAGAATCCTTCAAGTAGGTAATTTTATAATCAATTTCTGAAATAAGCTCTGACAATTTTGAACGATCAGCGAACTCAACATCTTCTTCAGAAAAATCCAATTCCAGTTCAAAAAGAGTTACTAGGTGTAAAAGTTTTTCGCGTAAAATGGATAGTTCAGTTTTAAATCCACCACGCATTTGTTGCATGGCTATTTCGTGCGAATATTTATTATTTGAAGAAATCAGATCGCTAATTGCTTCTGCTTCACTTAAATCGTATTTCCCATTCAGAAAGGCTCTTAGAGTGAATTCTCCGGGACTTGCCAGTCTGGCACCATTCGTTAAAAGGAGTTCTATCGTTTTTTGTTGAATATAAGTAGAACCATGACATGAAATTTCAACCATATTTTCACCGGTATATGATAATGGTGCCTTGAAAACCGAAATAAGAACATCATCAACAAGGGTATTTTTATCGACTATCCGGGCACGGTGAACAGAGTATCCCGAAAGAGAAAATATTTGCTTTTTCTTATTCTGAAACCGGATAATTTTTTCAACAATACTGAAAACTTCTTTACCGCTAACCCTGATTATAGCAATAGCAGATGTAACAGGAACTGTAGAAATGGCGCATATAACTGTGTTTTCTGAATTCATGAGGCGCTGCAAAGATAATAAGAAAGAAAATATTTGTTTAATTAAGATTTGTCCTGAATATTCTGAAATAAAATTATAATTTTGGAGAAAATTTAATTTAAAATATATCTGAAATGAGCGTATTAGTTAATAAAAACTCCCGCGTTATTGTACAGGGATTTACCGGCGGCGAAGGCACTTTCCATGCTACGCAGATGATTGAATACGGAACCAATGTTGTGGGTGGAGTTACCCCCGGAAAAGGTGGCACAAAACACCTTGACCGTCCCGTTTTTAACACAGTTTCCGAAGCAGTAAAAGCAACAGGCGCTGATGTTTCTATTATTTTTGTTCCCGCATCTTTTGGCGCCGATGCCATTATGGAAGCAGCCGATGCCGGGGTGAAATTAGTGGTTTGTATCACCGAAGGTATTCCTATTAATAACATGGTGAAAGTAAAAGATTATTTAAAAAACAGAAATACACGTTTAATAGGACCAAACTGCCCCGGTATCATTACTCCCGGTGGAGCAAAAGTGGGTATTATGCCAGGTTTTGTATTTAAAAAAGGTAAAATAGGAATTGTTTCAAAATCAGGAACTCTTACCTATGAAGCTGCCGATCAGGTAGTAAAAGCCGGTTTGGGAGTTTCTACTGCCATTGGAATCGGAGGCGACCCTATTATTGGAACAACAACAAAAGAAGCCGTTGAATTGTTTATGAACGACCCGGAAACGGATGGAATTGTGATGATAGGCGAAATTGGTGGAAATCTGGAAGCAGAAGCATCACGCTGGATAAAAGTTAATGGAACAAAGCCGGTGGTAGGATTCATCGCAGGACAAACCGCACCCAAAGGACGTCGTATGGGACATGCAGGCGCTATTGTAGGAGGCGCTGAAGATACCGCTGCTGCTAAAATGAAAATCATGAGCGAATGCGGAATTCATGTGGTTGAATCGCCTGCACACATTGGTAAAGTTATGCAGGAAGCATTGGTGGCTGTTGCAAAATAAATTATACTTTAAATACATGCCTGCCGTCATCCTGAGCGTAGTCGAAGGAAGGCAGGCGCTTGATGATAAAAAAACTATAATCATCCTTCGGGCCCTTCGTTAAGCTCAGGAGAAGCCCTCAAGATGATTAAATATCTAAAATCATTAATCAAAAATCGTAAATCAACATGGGTTTATTAACTGGAAAAACTGTAATTGTAACCGGGGCATCAAGAGGAATCGGAAGAGCTATCGCTATTCGCTGCGCTGAGGAAGGCGCTTCTGTAGTATTTACTGATCTTAAAGCAGATGAAAACCTGATGTCGCTGGAACAGGAACTGAATGCAAAAGGAGTAAAAGCCAAAGGATATGCTTCAGATGCCAGTAATTTTGCAGCTTCACAAAATTTAATCGATGAAATAATAAAGGATTTTCCAACCATTGATGCTTTGGTAAACAATGCCGGAATTACCCGCGATGCTCTCTTAATGAGAATGACCGAAGAACAATGGGACATGGTAATTAATGTCAACCTTAAATCGGTTTTTAATTTAAGCAAGGCTGTTCAGAAGGTAATGTTGAAACAACGTTCAGGTTCTATCATCAATATAAGTTCAGTCGTTGGTGTTGGCGGTAATCCTGGTCAGGCTAACTATTCCGCTTCAAAAGCAGGCATTATTGGTTTTACCAAATCCATAGCCAAAGAATTAGGCAGCCGTAATGTACGTTGTAATGCCATTGCACCGGGCTTTATCGAAACCGATATGACCAAAACTCTTCCCCAGGAAGTAATTAATGAATGGTACCAGAAAATACCTTTAAAAAGAGGCGGAACCCCTGAAGAAGTAGCTAACGTTGTAGTATTCTTTGCCAGTGATATGTCATCTTATATCAGTGGACAGGTATTGCACGTTTGCGGAGCTATGCAAACATAATTTTAATTTATTTACCTTTAAGCCACCAAAAATGGTGGCTTTTTTTTTCTATGCTTCTGTTTAACCTGATAACCGAATATTCGATATTTCTGCTGGTTCCATGCCTGGTTCTGGCTTTTTTATATTCCTGGCTTTTTTACAGGCGTGATGAATCGTTAAGCGAAGTACCTTCCGTTTTAAAGAAAATACTTCGCATAGTACGCTTTGTTCTCGTGGCAGTTCTTGCATTTTTTCTTCTTTCGCCCATGCTCAGGTACTTTTCTACCTCAGTACAAAAACCCCTGGTAATTTTTGCCATAGATAACAGTCAATCCGTAATATTAGGCAAGGATTCATCATTTTATAAGGAGAATTTCAGGAAACAGGTGGAGCAACTCAGGGAAACATATGGCGAAAATTACGATGTTCAAACCATTGCTTTCGGAGATGATGTAAAAGAAACAGATACCCTGAAATTCAATGCCAAACGAACCGATTTTAGCTCATTGTTTAATTATATTCAGGCTGCCTATTCGAACCGTAATGTCGGGGCTATTGTTATTGCCTCCGACGGGATTTATAATTCGGGCGGAAATCCGTTGTATCTGCAAACCGGGTTTAAATGCCCCGTTTACACAATTTCTCTGGGCGATACCATACATTATAAAGATCTGGCCATTGAAGATGTTATTTATAATAAGGTAGCCTTCAAAGGCAATACCTTTTCTGTAAAAGTTATTGTGAGGGCTGAAAAATCAGGAAATTTAAACCTAGTTGTTAAGATTTCAAACAAACAACAGGTTATTTCTGATTATAAGAAAATTATTGATAAAGATGACCTTACCGAAGAAATCATGTTTGAGATCAAAGCCGAAAATCCCGGTTTGCAGCATTTTATGATTTCTGTAGTGCCCGTCAACGGTGAGATAACAACTGTAAATAATTACCGCGATATTGTGATAGATGTACTGGAATCGAAACAAAAAGTATTGCTCCTTGTTAATTCACCGCATCCCGATGCCGGGGCAATTAAAGCAGCCCTCGAAACCAATCCTAATTTTGAGCTTACCTATTCAACAGGCGATGCCTTCAAAGGAAATGTTTCCGATTATAATTTAATTATGTTACACCAGTTGCCATCAAAAAACAATCCGGCAACACAAATCATTCAAAATGCAATAAATGCAAAAGTACCCATGCTTTTTATCCTGGGATCGCAAACTTCGTTAAATTCATTTAACAGGATTGAAACCGGTTTGCAGCTTAACCAGACCTCGCAGAAATACGAAGAAGCTTACCCGGTGTTTAGTACCGATTTTGTTCAGTTCCAGGGAAACTTTGAGAATAACCAGGTAATGAAAGATTATCCCCCGTTAAATGTTCCTTTTGGCGATTACAAAATAAAATCAGGCGAAAATGTTTTATTTCAGCAAAGAATAAAATCAATAACAACATCCAAACCCCTGTTCCTGTTTTTCGATAATTTCTTCGAAAACAGGGTAGGGATAATCTGCGGGGAAGGCCTGTGGCGGTGGAGGCTGAAGGACTACAGCAGCAATACGAATCACGATTTATTTTATGAGTTAATTAATAAAATCACACAGTATTTATCGTTAAAAGTAAAAAAAGACCGGTTTAATGTGTCGTTCAAAAATATTTATCCTGAGAACGAGCAGGTAATTATGGGAGCGGAGCTGTATGACGAAAATTTTGAACCGGTGAACGAACCCGATGTAATGATTGAGATCACTTCTTCCGAAAATAAAAAATATCCTTACTCATTCAGTAAAACAGGGCAATTTTACCAGTTAAATGCAGGCATGTTCGCTCCCGGCGATTATTCATTTAAAGCAACCGCGCAACTGGGTGATAAAAAATTTGAAAAAAATGGCAGGTTTATTGTCTCGGCCATTAATGTTGAAAGTTCAAAATTAGTGGCAAACCATAAATTAATGGAACAACTGGCGTTGAAAAATAACGGAAAATGCTTTGATAAAGGTGATTTTTCAGGTATTAAAAATGAAATTATGTCAAACAAAGATATCACTGCCATTTCGTATCCCGAAAAGAAATTAACCGAGCTTATCGGGTTGAAATACATCTTTTTTGCCTTAATTTTACTGTTGACATTCGAATGGTTTATCAGAAAATATTTTGGAACTTATTAATAAAATGAGTTATAAAATAGCCATGTTTAGAATAAACACATATAGTTCCGGCAGCTATCGGAGTGATTATTTTACATGGCGTATTCCATGTGACCGGTTTATAAAAAATAAAAAAATAAACACATGAAAACATTAAATCTTTTCTTCGTAGTATGTTCCTCATTCATTCTTATTTCGTGCGCATCATCTTCTATCAGCCTGAATGTTCTGGTTCCTGCCGATATTAATGTTCCGCAGGATATCAAGCGACTGGCTGCCGTAAACAGGAGCCTCCCGGCAAAAGGCGAAGGATTTAACAATGTGCTTGAAGGTGTTGTTACCGGCGAGGGTTTGTTTGTGGATAAAGATGCTTCCCGCAGAACTATCGATGGTATAGCAAACGGGCTGGCTTCTTCGCCGAGGTTTACCATTGCCATTCCCAACCTCGAACTGAAAGGAACGGGAACCGCCCAGTGGCCATTGCCCCTCGACTGGCCTCAGGTTGAAAAGATATGTAAGGATAACCAGACAGATGCATTGCTGGTGCTCGAAACATTCGACTCGAATAATTCCCATAACACAACCACGGTAAATAAAAAACGTACCGAAAACGGGAAAGAAATCCCTTACGTGGAATTTGTAGCACACCTGGGAATCGCTATCAACGCGGGCTGGCGGATTTATGACCCGAAAAATAAAAAAATAATCGATCAGAATGTGTATGTCGACAGGATGGATTGGGAAAAGAACGGCCCGACCGAAAAAGATGCCATAAAATTACTGCCATCCCAACGCAATGCCACCATGGATGCAGGCTATTTTGCCGGGCAGCAGTACGCCAGGAGAATTTCTCCCACCTGGGTATGGACCAGCCGTTCGTATTATGTAAAAGGTATTGATAGCTTTAAAACCGCCAAAAGAAAAGTACAGTCGCAGCAATGGAACGAAGCAGCAGAAATATGGCAGGCTGCGTTAAAAGACCCCAAACAGAAAGTGGCGGGAAGAGCCGCCTTTAACCTGGCCCTTGCGGCCGAAGTGGACGGGAAGCTGGATGTAGCCGTGGAATGGGCAAAAAAAGCCTATTCCGATTACGGATGCAAAGCAGCCAGGAGTTATACAAATGTATTGTACCAGCGTTTGAACGACCAGGAAAGATTAAAACAACAAATGGAGGGAAAATGAGTTCAGGCGGGGTTTTTATTTTAATTCTTTGCATTGTTGTTATCGGCTTTTTCTTTGAACTTTTTCTTGAAGCTCTGAATTACCGTAAACTTTCGCCGGTTCAGCCTCCCGAAGCCGGCAATATTTACGATGAAGAAAAATACCTGAACCAGTACCATTACCAGAAAACCAATTTCTGGTTCGATTTGTTACACGATTCTTTCGGATTTATCATAAGCACGGGGATGTTGTTGTTTTACGGTTTCGCTTTTGTTGATTCGTGGATACGGGAATATGTGCAGGATGAAAGGCTGGTGGTGCTCCTGTTTTTCGGGGTTCTCTTTTTTGCTTTTGACATAATAAATATCCCTTTTTCGGTTTATCATACCTTTGTTATAGAATCGGAATTCGGTTTTAATAAAACCTCGGTAAAAACCTTTATCCTCGATAAAATCAAAGGCTGGCTTTTGTCCGTAGCCATAGGGGCACCCCTTTTACTGGCTGTTTTCTGGTTTTACAACCGTACCGGGGATATGTTCTGGATATATACCCTGGCGCTCTTTGCAGGCGTGATGTTATTTTTTACCTTGTTTTTCTCCAACCTGATAGTTCCCCTGTTTAACAAACAGACACCGCTTGAAGAAGGAGAACTGAAAAATGCCATAAAGGAGTTTGCCGGAAAGGTCGGTTTCTCATTAAAGAATATTTATGTGATTGACGGCTCCAAACGCTCTTCCAAGGCCAATGCCTATTTTACAGGGCTGGGCAGGAAAAAAAGAATAGTTTTGTACGATACTTTAATAAAGGACATGGAAATAAACGAAATAGTGGCAGTACTTGCCCACGAAATCGGGCACTATAAGAAAAAACATACCCTTGCAGGGCTTGTTACCTCTTTGCTCCAGACAGCGCTTATGCTGTTTATTCTTTCGTTTTTTCTTGACAACCCTGTTCTTTCCGAAGCAATGGGCGTTACAAAACCTTCGTTTCATATTGCCATTATTGCATTTGGAATTCTGTACAGCCCTGTATCTATGGTATTGGGTTTAATCAATAATATTGTTTCACGCAAAAACGAATACGAAGCCGACCGTTTTGCAGGTGAAAAATTCCACGGAATACACCTTGTTACAGCCTTAAAAAAACTGACGGTAAATAACCTCAGTAATCTTACCCCTCATCCTTTCTATGTTTTTATGTATTATTCCCACCCAACGGTATTGCAGAGGATAAAGGCGATTGGCAGGGCAGATACAAAGCAGCCCGGATAATTTGTTAAACTACTTTGGAATTATATCCGGAAACAAAATCTCAATCAGAATTATTTGTATCCGATAGCTATCGGATTTGGATTATTTTGTATATTTGGTTTTATAAAAAGCTGTTATAATCGTTTGCAAATGGTTAAAACTATACCTATACACCCGAATATGGACAGATATGTATGATTGAGTGTATATATACAAGTTATAGGTAAGCCGTGTGACTGAACTCGTGACAATATATTAACACTAAACAATAGCATGAAACATATAGAAAAAAGATTTCTTAATGAGTTTTCAGAAACTGAGTTTAATGAAATAATGAAACAACAAGAATTTACTGTTTTTGAAAAAGGAATTGATAGTAATACCTTAAATTCAGTAAAGCAACTAAATCAAAGACAATTAGTTCTTAAAACAGCAAACAATAAATATTTAAAAGGTTTTCCACATAAAGTGAATGGTCAAGTATATGCATTTCCTGAGCCTGACCCAACAATAATTTATTTTTCAATTGCTCAATCCTTTAAAAATAGTATTGAGAAACATAAAGATGCTTTGCTTCCAAAATTAAATCTTTCTTCAAATAGCATTGGGGAAATGACTCATGACTTTTATAATTATTACGGTGCAGTATGTGGTACAGTAATATTTTTATTTACATCAATAGAATCTTTTATGAATAGTTTGATAGTGGATACTGATATTTATAAAAGAGTATTAACAAACAAGACAGAATATTTTGATTTTAAACAAATACAAGAAAACCTTCCTTTTAATGAAAAAATCAAAGACGTAATTCCTCAATTGAAATTAAAAGACTTTGTAAAAACTTATCCATTAAAATTTCAAATAATAAGCAATTTAAAAGAGTTTCGAGATAACATTGTTCATACAAAATCTAAAACTGAAAGTATGCATCAGGACTACATTATAAAAAAATCACTTTTTTTCAACTATAATGATACTATTGACACCGTTTCTGAATATATGAACTTCTATAAATTAGATTACATTAAAGAATGTAATTGTGGAAAAGACTTTTAATAATTTAAATACGGCCTACCTATAACACACGTTTGGCAAAAACCGGGCGGGTGGTGCATCCCGATAGTTATCGGGATGACAACGACAACATAATACAAAAGCGGTAACGGTATTGACGAAAATAAATTTTGTCAATATTTTAAATTTGACGCTCCCTGCGGCTATCCCGGTAGCTATCGGGAGCCCATCTTTTCCAAGTGCCAAGGTTACCGCTAATTTTTAAAAACATTTCCATCAATAATAATATTTTTGTATATTTGTATAATAATCTTGCCATGACAACTAAAGACTTCATATTGACTACGCTACAGAGCAATAAATCTGAATTTATAAAATATGGAATTCGAGATATAGGACTATTTGGCTCTTATGTAAGAGGCGAGCAATCTGACAAAAGTGATATTGATATTTTGATTGACTTTGAGCCAGATAAAGAAAATTATGATAATTACATGGCTGTTTATGACATATTTGAGCGACTATTTAAGAATGAAAAAATTGAAATAGTAACTAAAAATGGTTTAAGCCCATATATCGGACCAAAAATTTTAAATGAAGGAGCCCATTGAATATTTAAAACACATACATGACGAATGTTTATATATTCTTTCTGTAATTAATCCTGCCTTGACTAAAGATGAGTTCTTATAAAACGAGACCTTGAAGAGAGCTGTTGTTCGAAGTCTGGAAATAATTGGTGAAGCAACAAAGAAAATTCCGGCAGACTTTAAAATAAAATGGAATTCTATAAATTGGAAAAATATGGCCGGAATGAGAGACCGATTAGTTCATGATTACATGGGCATAAATTATTCAATTGTTTGGGACGTTGTTAGAAATAAGATTCCTGAATTGACAATCCAGATTTCAAACGTAATCAAAGAAAAATAAAACTAGCGGTAACACATGGTTAAAATTTAGCAAGCTGTTATGTGCGACTCTAAGGAAAAAACAAGTACAAAAGCGGTAACGCCCCTACGGCTATCCCGATAGCTATCGGGAGCCCATTTTTTCCAAACGTTAGCAATGAAACTGAACATTCTCCTTAATAAAGTTTATCCAGCGGTTTTTTTAGAATATCTTCCTTTTTTTTGTAATCTGTAACAGATAAGCCTGTAATTTTCCGGAAAGTATTTGAAAGATGCTGAACGCTGCTGAAATCCATCATATAGGCAATCTCGCTGAGCGTATATTCCTTACATAAGATGAGCTCTTTGGTGCGTTCAATTTTATGAAGAATAATAAATTTTTCGAGCGTTATTTTTTCGTGACGTGAAAATAATTTCGAGATGGTCTGGTAGCTCATATTAAGTTTTTCAATCAAATAGTCCGATTTCCTGATAATTGAGTTAACATTATTGGAATAATGAACAAGCTCGATGACTGAATTTTTTATTTGTTCAACAAGAATAGTTTCACGGTCAGAGATTAAGTCAAAATCCTGTTGAATGAGAATTTTACGGATATCATTATGGGTAATTTTTTCAGAATCATAACTTATGGTAGCTTTTCCCAGTTCAATAGATAAGACACAGATTCCCTTTTTGGAAAGTTCGGCAGAAATAACTTTCATACAACAACTGCAAAGCATATTTTTAATTAAAATGGTATCTTCTACAATTGTTGGCATTTTATTTTTTTATGATCTTAGCAAACGTAATAAATTTAAACGGATTTCAAAAGAACAATACATCGGTAAGGATTATCTTTCAATAGCAAAAAAACAAATCCCTTAAACAATTTTAAATTCCAACCTTTCGGCTAATTTCGGAGTCTTCGTTAAAATCACTGTATTTTTTGGGAGATTCGGGCTAAATGTATAATTTCGTAATTTTATTTGCTAATAGTTATTTAGGATAAAGAATTGATTTCATGGAAAACAACGACTTGATTCAAACCCCACAGGAAAATCCTTCGATGGAGAACGAACATGTGGCAGGAAACGAAGGACAGGAACACGTAACCAATGAAGTTACCGAAACCGTATTTGAGTCTCAATTGGAAGAAGAAGCAGAAGAAATTTCGGAAACTGATACTGAGAGCGTAATTGGAATGCCTTCCCTGGAACTGGAAGTAAATTATATTGATTATTCCAGCTTAACAAAGTATGAGATTGTTCAGAAATTTAAACAGATACTGAGCGAGGGAGAAATTACCCGCCTGCGTAACGAAGTTGATAATCTGAAGATTAACTTTTACAAAAAACATAAATCTGAAAACGAGGAACGCAGAAAGAAATTTCTTGAAGATGGGGGAGTTCTTGAAGAATATCAGTCCATTTCAGATCCCCTCGAAGAAGAATTTAAAGAACTGTATAATGGTTATCGCGAACGGCGAAATGAACTTACAAAATCTCTGGAAACACAGAAAATTCAGAATTTGAAAATTAAGTATGAGATTATTGAATCAATTAAAGAATTGATTAATAAGCCCGAATCGTTGCAACATACATTTGAAGAGTTTCACGAACTTCAGCGTAAATGGAAGGAACACGGACTGGTTCCACAGAGTGAGATGAAAAAACTCTATGATTCGTATGATTTCACCGTACAGAGTTTTTACGACTGGATTAAACTGAACAACGAAGCCCGTGACATGGACTTAAAACGCAACCTCGACATGAAAATCGAGTTGTGCGAAAAAGCGGAGAGCTTAATGCTTGAACCGGACGTGTTAAAAGCTTTTGCTGAATTACAGGTACTTCATGAAAGATGGAGAGAGATCGGCCCTGTAACAAATGATAAGAGAAATGAAATCTGGGACCGTTTCCGTGAAGCTACCACACAGGTTCATAAAAATCACCAGGAATATTTCCTGAAGAAAAAAGAAGAACACGAAGGCAATTTAAATGCTAAAACCATTATTTGCGAAAAAGCTGAGGAAATTGCTTCGAAAGTATATACCCGTTTTAAAGAATGGGAAACAGCAACCGATCAGTTTATCGAACTTCAGCAGGTCTGGAAAACCATAGGAATGGTTCCTAGATCGGAAAATACGAAAATTTTCAGACGTTTTAAAGATTCGAGCGACAGGTTCTTTACTGCCAAGAAGGAATTTTACCGGCTGATAATGGAAGAAGAAGCCAATAATCTCCAGTTAAAAACCGATTTATGTATCCGTGCCGAAGGACTGAAAGACAGTACCGACTGGAAACGTACAACCGACGAATTAATCTGGCTACAGAAAGAATGGAGAAAGATCGGGCCGGTTTCCCGTCGTGTTTCCGATAAAATATGGCAACGGTTCAGGGCGGCCTGCAACGAATTTTTCGAACGCAAGTCAACCCATTTTAACAATATCGACGGATTGCTTGAGGACAATATTAAATTAAAAGAGCAGATTATTGAAAAGCTCGACCATTTCGAATTTACACAAAACAGCGATGATGATCTTAAGTTACTGAAACAGTATCAGAAAGATTGGGTTGAAATTGGCCATGTGCCGATCAATGCAAAAGGACCCCTGCAGGATAAGTTTCGTAAAGTTGTTAACAAAGTGTTTGATGCATTAAAAATCGATGACAAGAAGAAGGAGAATATCAAATTCCGGATGAAAATTGAAAATTTCATGCAACAACCCAATTCCCGTGAGAAATTATACCAGGAGCGTGAATTTTTAGTAAAAAAACTACACCAGATTGAAGCTGATCTGAAAGTTCTTGAAAATAATATCGGTTTCTTTTCAAAATCAAAAAACTCCGATTCTTTACTGAAGGATTTTAATATGAAAATTGAAGCCGGTAAAAAAGAAGTGGATATTATTAAAGATCAGGTAAGGTACCTCGATAATATATATAAAAGCTGATATGAGAAAATATTTTGGCATTGTATTATGTTTATTCTTTGCATCATTCAATTTATTTGGACAAGCTGTTATCAGGGGGTTTGTATATGAAAAATCTTCAGGGGAACCGGTTATGTTTGCAAATGTTCAGCTAAAAGGAACAAAGTATGGCGCTACCACTGATGTAAACGGATATTTTAATATTAATAAACTACCTGCAGGTACCTATAATTTAATGGTTAGTTTTATTGGTTACGATTCTGCATCTGTAAAAGTAACAGTTAAAGATAAAGAGATAATCACTAAAAAGTTATATGTTACTGAATCAGCAGTAATGCTTAGTGAAGCCGAAGTATCTGCCGAAAAAAGCGATAAAACTGAACAGGTGCGTATCTCCATCAATAAAATTACCCCAAAACAAATTGAAAAAATACCAAGCATTGGTGCAGAGCCTGATTTTGCCCAGTATTTGCAGGTTCTTCCGGGAGTTATTTTTACCGGCGATCAGGGTGGCCAGTTATATATACGTGGCGGAGCTCCTATTCAGAATAAAGTGCTTTTAGATGGTATGGTTGTTTATAATCCTTTTCATTCCATAGGTTTCTTTTCGGTTTTCGATTCTGACATAATCCGGAATGCGGATGTCTATACAGGTGGTTTTAATGCAGAATATGGCGGCAGAATATCTTCCATTATGGACATAACAATGAGGGATGGAAACCGGAACCGGCAGGCAGGAAAAATTTCAGCGAGCACATTCGGATCAAAATTATTACTGGAAGGTCCTTTATCTAAAGGAGCAGATAATTCAAAAACTTCACTTACCTATATATTCTCGGGTAAAACATCATACATTAAAGAATCTTCCAAATATTTATATACCTATGTTGATTCGGCAGGTATTCCTTTTTCATTCAATGATTTTTATGGAAAAATGACCCTGAATTCAGAAAACGGAAGTAAAGTAAACCTGTTTGGATTCAGGTTTACCGATAAAGTAAAGTATAAAGCATTGTCGAACCTCGATTGGAAATCCTGGGGGATAGGTAGTAATATTATTCTTGTTCCTGCCGGTTCTCCTTTCTTATTTAAAATTAATTTCAACTATTCAAAATATGATATTACTTTAAATGAAGTTGACCAGCTTGCACGTAATAGCAGTATTAATGGTTTTGGTCTTGGACTTTCATTTGTATACTTTGTTGGAAAAGATGAAGTGAATTATGGAGTGGAAACGAACGGTTTTAAAACAGATTTTAATTTTTATAATTCTGCTAACAGAAAAATAGATCAGGTTCAGAATACTACCGAGTTAGCAGCTTTTGTGAAATATAAAATAACCCTGAAAAAATTTATTTTTGAACCCGGTATCAGGTTTCAGTATTATGCATCTCTTTCAAAATTATCGCCCGAGCCCCGTTTAGGCGTTAAGTATAATATGCTTAAAAATTTCAGGATGAAATTTGCCGGTGGTATGTATTCACAGAACTTTGTTAGCGCCAATAGTGATCGTGATGTTGTTAACTTGTTCTATGGGTTTTTAAGCAGCCCGGAACTGGGCGATCTTCAGGATGAATTTGAGGGAAAGAAAATAAAAAGTTCATTGCAGAAATCGTGGCATACCATTCTGGGGTTTGAGATGGATCTTACCAAACGAATTAACCTTAATGTTGAAGGATACCTGAAAAGGAATACACAACTGACTAATATTAACCGGGATAAAATTTATGACGATAACGGAGATAACGCTGAGAAACCGGATTATCTGAAAAAGGATTTTATTATAGAAACAGGAAATGCTTACGGTGTAGATGTAACTCTGAAATACGATTATAAACGTACCTATTTCTGGGTTGTTTATTCATTAGGATTTGTTGACCGTTATGATGGAATTAAGACCTATTATCCTCACTACGACCGGAGGCACAATATTAACCTGGTTGCCACCCGCACATTCGGAAAAGGTCTTGACTGGGAATTTAGTGCCCGTTGGAATTTTGGTACCGGTTTCCCTTTTTACAAAACAGCCGGATATTATGAAAAACTGCCGATAGATGGAGTTAATACTGATATTACATCTTCCAATGGCGAAATAGGTATAATATATGGAGGCGACCAGGGAAGGTTACCTACTTATCATCGCCTTGATTTAAACCTGAAAAAGAGTTTTGAAATTTCAAAAAATTCTATTTTTGAGGTTATTATAAGTGCAACCAATGCTTACAACCGGGATAATATTTTCTATTATGACAGGGTAAAGAACCAAAGAGTAAATCAATTGCCCATTATACCCAGCATTGGAGCAAACCTTACTTTCTGATAAAATTAAATTCTTAATCTTTCCGGTTGAAAGATTTTGTTAGTAATCGTTAATAATTTAATCGAAATTGGTTTTTATTTTTGATTTGTAGTATTTAATTTTCAGATTATTTTTTTCAATAATTTACCTGCATGGCTACTACAAAATATATATTTGTTACTGGTGGAGTTACTTCATCGTTGGGAAAAGGAATTATTTCGGCATCCCTTGCAAAATTATTACAGGCAAGAGGACATCATGTTACTATTCAGAAACTGGACCCTTACCTGAATGTCGATCCGGGTACTCTTAATCCCTACGAACATGGCGAATGCTATGTAACAAATGACGGCGCAGAAACCGATCTCGACCTGGGGCATTACGAAAGATTCTTAAATACACCTACTTCACAGGCAAATAATATAACTACCGGGAGAATATATCAGAATGTAATAAATAAGGAGAGAAGAGGCGATTTCCTGGGAAAAACAGTCCAGGTAATTCCCCATATTACCGATGAAATCAAGAGATGTATAAAACTTCTTGGAACCAAACATAAATTTGATATTGTAATAACCGAAATAGGAGGTACGGTTGGCGATATTGAATCATTGCCTTATATAGAATCGGTTCGTCAGTTAAAATGGGAAATGCCCGGGCGTGTATTGGTCGTTCATCTGACTTTAGTACCCTATTTGTCTGCCACCGGTGAATTGAAGACCAAACCTACGCAGCACAGTGTTAAAATGCTCCTCGAAACAGGAGTTCAGCCGGATGTCCTGGTATTGCGAACCGAAAAACGAATAACTATCGATGTCAGGAAGAAAGTAGCTCTTTTCTGTAATGTCGATATTACCTCAGTTATTGAGTCAAGAGATGTCAGTACTATTTATGAGGTTCCTATTCTGATGCAGGAAGAAAAACTGGATGAAATAGTTTTGAAGAAACTGAATCTTCCTTTAAAACAGAAACCCCAGTTAAAAAACTGGCAGGATTTTTTAAAAAGATTAAAAAACCCGAAAAAACATGTCAAAGTTGGGTTGGTAGGAAAATATGTAGAACTGGCTGATGCCTATAAATCAATTATTGAATCTTTGATTCATGCAGGTTCTGTCAATGAATGCAAAGTGCAGGTAATCCTGATACACAGTGAAACACTGAACGAAACCAATATTTTGCAAAAGCTCTCCGGACTTAACGGGATTCTTGTTGCACCCGGATTTGGACATCGCGGAATAGATGGAAAAGTACTTTCTGTTCAATATGCCCGCGAAAACAATATTCCGTTCTTCGGTATTTGCCTTGGAATGCAATGTGCAGTTATCGAATTTGCACGTAATGTGTTAGGATTTGCTGATGCACATTCTACAGAAATGAGCCGTACAACCGAACATCCCGTCATCGATCTGATGGAAGAACAGAAAGAAATAACCGAAAAAGGAGGCACTATGCGTTTGGGTGCATATGCATGCGAGCTGGTGAAAGGTACCAGGGTTCATAAGATTTATAAGAAAAACCAGATTTTTGAACGCCACCGTCACCGTTACGAATTTAACAACAACTACGGTTCCCAGTTTCAGAAAGCAGGTATGGTAGCTTCAGGAATTAATCCCGAAATGAACCTTGTAGAAATTATGGAAATTCCTTCGCACAAGTGGTTTGTTGGTGTGCAGTTTCATCCCGAATACAGAAGTACAGTTGAAAACCCTCACCCTTTGTTTGTCGATTTTATCAGGGCTGCAATACTTGAGAACAAATAAATAATAGAACAGTTGGAGAACATCGGAACACCGCACAACAACCCTTAATCACTTTTAACTATTGAATTTCAATCGTCTGGCCATTGTTTCACTACCGCCTAACCATCGTTTATCAACCGTCTGGCCACCGTTTAAACAGTCAGCTATTGTCTAACCATGTCTGACCACTGTCCGTTAACTATTCTTCCTTCAATGCTTCAAAATCAATTGCTGAAAGCTGTTCGTTAAGTTCCGAAAGTTTTCCGTTTTCACACTTAACCGTACGGTTTGGAAATTTTTTAATGAGGGTATAATTATGGGTTGCCATTAAGATGGAACAACCGGTTTTGCTGATTTCTGTAAGAAGAGTAAGAATTCCTTCCGATGTCTCGGGATCGAGGTGGCCGGTAGGTTCGTCGGCAAGGATGAGTTCGGGATGATTGAGTAGTGCACGGGCAATAACAATTCTTTGTTGTTCACCGCCGGACAACTCATGGGGCATACGTTTAATTTTATCGAGCAAACCTACATTTTCGAGTACTTCGTTAATTCGTTTGTCTATACTGTCTTTTTTCCACCCGGTAGCATTTAATACGAATTTCAGGTTGGCATAAACGGTGCGGTCGGTCAGGAGCTGAAAATCCTGGAACACAATACCGATTTTCCTTCTGAGCCTGGGAATTTCACTTTTTCTTAATTTTTTCAGGTCAAAACCGCAAGCATTACCGGTTCCTTCAATAAGGGGTAAATCACCGTATATGGTTTTAATAATACTCGATTTTCCACTACCCACACGGCCAATGAGGTATACAAATTCGCCTTTGTTCAGGGTGAAATTCAGGCCGCTTAAAACTTTCTCATCCTGTTGATATATGTGGGCTTCGCTGAACTGAACCGTGATATTTTCTTCCATTTTCCGAAATTATATGCAAATAACTAGCAAAGCTATAATTTTATTTTAACATGTTTTTTGTTTATAAAAAATTAAATTATTGCCAACGGGTTAATTTGTTAACTGTAATAACAAATTGTAATAATAATAAAACCGTATTAAAATAGATTTCTTAAAATTTGTTTATTTCCTTCCCACGAAATGAACATTCGTTTGTTAATTAAAAGATTGAACGGTAAAAAATGCTGGGTTGAATAATACCTACTTTAGCTATATTCTAAGTATTATGCTTATGTATTATAAAATATTTAATTTCAGTACATTAATTCTGTCGTTAAGCCTCGTTTGCAGCAATTCTTTTGCCCAGAAAACAGCCATTTACAACGATGCAGATGATGCCTATAAAAAAGCGACCGAATTTTTCGAAAAACAGAAATACGGACTGGCCGGCTATGAATTCGAAAAATACAGTAAAAATGCAAATGATAACCTGATGCGTTCCGATGCCGAGTTTTATTCTGCACTATGCTCTATTGAACTTTTTAATAACAATGCTGAAAGCAAGACGATGGGGTTTATTAACAATTATCCCGAAAGCGCCCGGTTAAATTATTCCTATTTTCACATGGGACGCTTTCAGTACCGTGACAAAAAATTCAGAAATGCCCTGGATTGGTTCGAAAAGTTCGACCCGTATGACCTTTCGGAGGATGAAAAAGCCGAATACTATTTTAAATCGGGTTACTGTTACTTTGTAATTAAAGATATGGATAAAGCGGAGAAGGCTTTCTACGAAATAAAAGATTTGAATAACAAATACCATATCCCGGCTACTTATTTCTTTTCGCACATTGCTTACACCAAAAAGAACTATGAAACGGCTTTGGCCGGTTTTGAAAAATTATCATCCGATGAATCTTTTGGGCCGATAGTTCCTTATTATATTACTCAAATTTATTTTTTACAGGAAAAATACGACAAAGTAATCAGCTACTCACCCGGCTTACTTGACTCGGCCACGACCAAACGCGCTCCCGAAATTGCCAGGATAATAGGGGAGTCATACTACAGAACCAACAATTTCAAAAATGCAATTCCTTATCTCGAAATGTATCGCGATAAGACTACAAATCTTTCCCGCGAGGATATTTATGAACTGGGTTATGCATATTACAAAAACGGAGACAGAGGAAAGGCAATAGCATCACTTGAGAAAATAACGAATCAGAAGGATTCGCTTGCCCAGAGTACTTTATATCTTTTAGCAGATTGTTATCTTGCCGAAGGACAAAAGAATATGGCCCGTATAGTTCTCGGAAATGCCTCTAAAATGGATTTTGATCCCAATATAAAGGAAGATGCGATGTATAATTATGCTAAACTTACCTACGAACTTTCGTATTCTCCTTTTAACGAGGCAATCTCTACATTTAACGAGTTTATTAAAATGTTTCCGGAATCGGAACGGCTTGATGAAGTATATACTTTTCTTGGAAAAGTATATATGAATACAAAAAATTATAAAGAAGCCATCGATGCCCTGGAAAATATTCAGAATGTAACAAATGAAACAGAAGAGGCCTATCAGAGAGTTGCCTTTTTCAGGGGACTGGAACTTTTTAATAACCTGAATTTTCCCCAGGCAATCATTCATTTTGATAAATCGCTTAACAATGCAAAATATAACCAGCAATATAAAGCCCAGTCTGTTTTCTGGAAAGGGGAAAGCTATTACAGAATGGAACGTTACGATGATGCTATTGCACAATACAATAAGTTTTTACTGAGTACAGGTGCTTTTGGCTCAAAAGAATTTAATATGGCATATTATGGATTGGGGTACAGTTACTTTAAAAAACTGGATTACAAACAGGCGCTTTCCTGGTTCAGGAAATTCACCGATAATATGCCCGATGTTAAGACACAGATGACAGCCGATGCGTATTGCCGGATTGGTGATTGTGACTTTGTTACAAGGGAATACGATTTTGCTGTTGAAAATTATTCCAAGGCTATTGCCATACATAAAGCGGCAGTTGATTATGCATTATTCCAGAAAGCGTTCTGCCTGGGTCTTCTGAAGCAGAACAACGAAGAAATAATACTACTGAACCAGTTGCTTACCGATTATTCTACCTCTCCTTATGTAGATGATGCGCTATATGAGCTTGGAAAAAGCTATGTTGCTATTGAAGAAAAAGACATGGCCATCAGTACTTTTCAGAAACTGATAGATGAATATCCCGCCAGTGATTTTGTCAGAAAATCTTATATACAGATGGGTCTTGAATATTACAATACGGATGAAAATGATAAAGCCCTTACTATGTATAAAAAGGTAATTGAGAATTACAGTAATACGGCAGAAGCAAAAGATGCCTATACAGGGCTTAAAAATGTGTATCTCGATATGAACGATGTGAACAATTATTATGCATATCTTAAAGAACGTGGTAATCAGGGCGATTTCAGAATTACCGAGCAGGACTCGCTTATGTACACTGCTGCCGAAAAAGTATATATGGGAGGCGATTGCGGAAAGGCGTCAGGATTATTTAACGATTATATTACAAAGTTTAACGAAAACGGAATTTTTTCTGCCAATGTGTTTTTTTATAAAGCCGAATGCCTGATTAAAGAAAACAAAACGGATGAAGCAATAGAGTTATACAAAAAAGTTCTGGGGCGCAAAAGGGGAGTATTTACCGAACCTTCACTCGTAAAAATATCAAGCTATGAGTATGGCAAAGGGAACTACGAAAACGCCCTTAATTATTACATCAATTTGGAAGGAGTGGCAGAGTATAAGAACAATGTTATTCTGGCAAGAGTCGGGAAAATGAGATGTTATTCCGGGCTGAATGATTTTGAAAATGCTAAGAAAACAGCTGTTCAGGTATTAACTACAGAAAAAATTTCGGACGAAAATGCAAGAGAAGCTCATTTTATAGTGGGTAAATGCGAATATGCTTTAGGTAACTATGAACCGGCTCTGGAAGAATTTGGTATGATTGTGAAAAGCTGTAAAAGTGCAGAAGAAGCCGAAGCTAAGTATCTGATCTGTGAAATTTATTATAAGCAAAACCAATTTGAGTCAGCCGAAAAGGAAGTCTTCGATTTTGTAAAAAAGAATACTCCCCAGCAACGCTGGTTAGGTAAATCATTCCTTTTACTGGCAGATATATATATAGCCAAACCTGACTTTTTCCAGGCCAGGGCAACGCTGCAAAGTGTAATAGATAACTATAAGCCAAAAGACGATGGCATTGTTGACGATGCAAAAGCAAAACTCGACCAGATTAATATTCTTGAAGAACAGGAAAAACTGAAAAAACAGTTGGAGCAGCAGGCCCCTGTCCAGGAAGATCTTGAGATTGATATGAATTCAGAAACTAAAACAAATTAAACTAAAACCATATGAAGAAAGTTTTGGTTAACCTTTTTAAAATATTTCCTGTACTTATAATAAGTTTATTTTCAACAGGAATCCAGGCACAGGTAAATGAAGAAGTTATTTCGGTAAAAGCATACGACCCGACCATAGGCGATGCATACAAAATCAATATTTTACCGGAAATTAACGATACTTCCAGTATGAAAAATATTTTCAATTATAAAGTTTACCCTGTCCAGTTGCCTGTAAAATATGATGTAACTCCCATTCAACCGGCAAAAATGGTAGGAGAGCCCTTAACAAAGTTATACTCTACTTACCTGAAAGCAGGATATGGTAACTATAATACCATGCTTGGCGAAGCCGGGTTTAATGTTCAGCGTTCAAAAAATTATAATGGAGGATTATTTGTTAAACACCTGTCTTCCATTTCAAATATTAAACTTGAAAACAATGTTAAATCGCCGGCCTCCTATAGCGATAATGCGGTAAGTCTTTTTGGTAAAAAGTTTTACGAACATTCTGCTTTATACGGTGATGCCGTGTACACCCGGAATGCAGTTCATTTTTATGGCTATAATACAGATTTGTTTGATACTGCATTAATCAAAAAACAGATATTTCAACGATATAACAATATAAAAGCAAATATTGGCCTGCTCACAAATTATCTTGATTCAAATCATTTGAACTACGATGTAAATGTTAAATACGAATTTTTTGAAGATCATTATTCTTCCTATCAGAACTGGATTCAGGTTAACGCCCGTTTCGACAAATATTATAAAACAGAAATGATAGGCGAAGATCTTGATGTTTCATGGGTTAACAGTAATTCCCCGATCGATACAAATAACAACGCAGTTGTAAAGTTTAAACCCTTTGTTCGTTTTTTTGGCAATCAGTGGCGTGTACAGGCCGGACTATCTATGAATGTTGATGCGTATTCTGATTCCACCTTTTATCATTTTTATCCCGATGTAATGCTACAGTATAATGTCATAGATAACTTTTTTATTCCTTTTGCCGGTATTAACGGTGGGGTAATTCAGAATCACTTTTCAAAAGTAACCAAAGAAAATATGTTTCTCTGGCCGGGACTTCATCTGAAGAATACCAATGATAAAATGAACCTGTTTTTAGGTTTCAGAGGAAATTTCAGTAAGAAAATTTCTTTCCTGGTTAAAGGAACTTACAGTCTATACGAAAACATGTATTTCTTTGTAAATGACACACTTAATATTGGAAATTATTTTAATGTGGTGTATGACGACAAAACCCAGTTACTGAACTTTTACGGTGAGATATCATATAAGAATAACGAGAAACTTAATTTCTTTCTGAAAGGGAGTTATTATAAATATACATTAAATACTCTTGAAAAACCCTGGCATAAACCCGGATGGGAAGTTACACTTACCACTCATTATAATCTTCGTAATAAAATAGTTGCTTCTTTGGATATTTTTGCCATGGGCGATCGTTTTGCACCTGATTATAAAACTCCGAACGATCCCTATAGGTTGAAGAAAATATTTGATGCGAATCTGGGTATCGAATACCGGTATTCGAAAATTTTATCAGGATTTATTAATGTCAATAATATTACTGCCGGTAAAAATTATTACTGGAATTTTTACCCCACACAGACTTTTCAAATTATTGGAGGGTTAACTTACTCTTTTTGAGTAAGATAAGTTGATATTTTTTTATTCATATTCAGGATTTTAAATATTTCAAAAAAATTATTAACAAATCCTTAGTTTTATTTGTGTTTTCAAGGATTTTAGAATAGATTTCCGTACCTTCGCGTAGCATTTAAAAAAAATCAAGAAAAAGAACGAAAAATAATGGAAGAATTAGCAAAAGAAGTTGAAAAAACGAATGGTTACTCAGCAGATAGTATCCAGGTATTGGAAGGACTCGAAGCAGTACGTAAACGTCCGGCCATGTATATTGGCGATATCAGTGTTCGCGGTTTGCATCATCTGGTATATGAAGTAGTTGATAACTCAATTGACGAAGCTTTAGCCGGACATTGTAAAAACATTGAAGTTTTTATTAATGAAGATGGTGGAATTACCGTTACCGATGACGGTCGTGGTATTCCTGTGGATCTTCATGAAAAAGAACAAAAATCGGCTCTTGAAGTTGTTTTAACGGTTTTACATGCAGGAGGTAAGTTTGATAAAGACTCTTATAAAGTGTCCGGCGGTCTCCACGGTGTTGGTGTGAGTTGTGTTAACGCTCTTTCCAATTATCTGAAAGCCGAAATTTGCCGCGATGGAAAAAAATACCAGATGGAATTTGCCAAAGGGAAACCTACTTCCGGTTTAGTAGTAGTAGGTGACAGTGACCAGAGAGGCACTATTATTACTTTTAAACCTGATGATACTATTTTCACAACAGTTGAATACAATTACGAAATTCTTGCATCGAGATTACGTGAACTGGCTTTCCTGAATAAAAATATCCGTTTGAAAATTACCGATTTACGCGAAAAGGACGAAAATGGAAATCCATTATCTAACGAGTATCTCAGCCAGGAAGGATTAAAAGAATTTGTACGTTTCCTCGATGAAAACCGCGAATGTTTAATTGATAATGTTATTTATCTCGAGACTGAGAAAAATGATATTCCGGTGGAATTGGCTATGCAATACAACAGTTCGTTTAACGAGAATGTGCACAGCTATGTGAATAATATTAATACACACGAGGGAGGTACGCATCTGGCCGGATTCAGGAGAGGCTTAACAAGAACCCTGAAAAGTTATGCCGAAAAAAGCGGAATGTTATCGAAGCTGAAATTCGAAATCAGCGGGGATGATTTTCGTGAAGGATTGACAGCAGTTATTTCTGTAAAAGTACAGGAACCCCAGTTCGAAGGTCAGACCAAAACCAAACTGGGTAACTCCGAAGTAATGGGCGCTGTAGACCAGGCTGTAAGCGAATTGTTGACATTTTACCTCGAAGAAAATCCAAAAGATGCCAAAACCATAGTAAATAAAGTTATTCTTGCTGCTACGGCACGTCATGCAGCCCGTAAAGCCCGCGAACTTGTGCAGCGCAAAGGCGCATTAACCGGCGGCGGATTACCCGGTAAACTGGCTGACTGTTCGAACCGTGATCCTGAGAAATGTGAACTTTATTTAGTCGAGGGCGATTCTGCAGGCGGAACGGCAAAACAGGGAAGGGATCGTAATTTTCAGGCAATTTTACCCTTGCGTGGTAAAATCCTGAATGTTGAAAAGGCAATGGCCCATAAAATTTTCGACAGCGAAGAAATAAAAAATATGTTTACAGCTATGGGTGTTCATATCGGTACCGACGAAGATTCCAAAGCTCTCAACCTCGAAAAGCTCCGTTATCATAAAATCATTATAATGACCGATGCCGATGTGGACGGAAGCCACATAACAACTCTTATTATGACTTTCTTCTTCCGCTACATGAAGGAATTAATTGAACGCGGATACTTATTTATTGCAACGCCCCCGCTTTACCTTGTAAAAAAAGGAAAAGAAGAAAGGTATTGCTGGACCGATGAAGAACGGGTTGCTCTTGTTGAAGAATTAGGCAAAGGAAAAGAATCTTCCGTTCACATTCAACGCTATAAAGGTTTGGGAGAAATGAATGCGCAGCAACTCTGGGATACCACTATGTGTCCGGCCAACCGTACTCTTCGCCAGGTTTCAATCGACAGCGCTGCCGAGGCCGACCGTATTTTCTCCATGCTTATGGGCGATGATGTACCACCCCGCCGCGAATTCATCGAGAAACATGCAAAATATGCCAAAATTGATGCATAAAAATTAAATGAAAAAAAGCGTGAAGAGATTCACGCTTTTTTTGTAAACCTATTTTAGAGGACCAGGCAGAACAGGAAAATACAGGTTTATTCAACAATGTTCATTTCCTTAGTCAGGTATCCGGCTCCTGCAAATTTATCGATAATAAACAGGACATACCGGATATCGAGTGTGATGTTACGACATTGAGCGGGGTCGTACATAATATCGCTCATAGTTCCTTCCCAGTTACGGTCAAAATTTAGCCCGATCAACTCGCCATTGCCATTCAGAACAGGACTTCCGCTATTTCCACCGGTGGTGTGGTTGGAGCCGGTAAAACAAACTTTCATAATTCCGTTTTCGCCATAACGTCCGTAATCTTTGTTTTGCCACAATTCTTTAAGTTTTGCCGGAACATCGTAATCATAAATGGTTGAGTCGTCTTTTTCCATAATGCCGTCAAGAGTTGTATACCAGCCGTAACTAATAGCATCCCTGGGATTATATTCATCCACCTTACCGTAGGTTACCCGCAAAGTAAGGTTTGCATCCGGATAAAAAACTTTATCGGATTGGTATTCCATCTGTGCTTTCATATATACCCGGTTGAGGCTGTCAAGAGTGTTGTTATAATGCAATTGCAAGGGATAAATATTTCCATTATACATATCGGCAAATGCTTTCCATAATTGCAGAACAGGGTCTTTTGAAAGGGTTTTAGCTCCTTTCTTTTTAAAATTATCAAGCAACATATTTAATTTTTCTTCCGAAGAAAAAACTGTTTTACTGCAAATGTTGCTGACACAGGTGCTCCAGTCGCCCTTGTATTTTTGCTGCCATTGTCTGAATATTTCAGGAAAGTAATCTGCAGTAATATTTTCAGAGTACATCTTTAACATTTTTGCGAAAATCTGCTGATCGGTTGACAGATTAAAATCTTTATAAAAACTTTTTGCCGATAACCGGGTTGTTTTAAGAGTTTTATTGAGAGTACTATCGTTTAATGCTTCCCAAAGCTGGTAATCCTTATAATTTCCCGCATATTTTACCATTTCAATGGCCATAATTCCTTCATATAAATATGCTTCTATCTTTGTAAGGGGGGTAAGTTTATCATATACTTCTTTATAGGAAGCCAATAGATTCTTATATTCCGGGGCATTTGTTTCGACCCATGTCTGGAATCCTTTTTCAAATACCTGTTTCTTCGTAACAGCATCCAGGCGCTTTAATCCCCTGTTTTCGCCCATCCATTTTTTCCAGTAGTTGGCCACACCTGCGTATTTCGAGGAATATTGAATTCTTACTTTTTTTGAGGCATCCATCTCTCTTTTCATAATTTCGAGGCGGGCTTCGCGTAATTTAATCTGGTGAGGATTTTCAACATCTTCGAGAAGCTGCACTCCGTAAGAGGGTAAATATTCCTGTGTATGGCCAGGGAATCCGTATACCATGGTGAAATCGTCTTTATTTATTCCTTTGATTGAAACAGGAAAAAATCGTTTGGGTTTATAGGGCACGTTTTCAAGAGAAAAATCAGCAGGTTTATTTTCTTTGTTACAATATATCCGGAATACGCTAAAATCACCGGTATGCCTGGGCCACATCCAGTTGTCTGTATCACCCCCGAATTTTCCGATAGAGGAGGGGGGAGCGCCTACCAATCTTACATCTTTAAATACTTCGTATATAAACATGTAAAATTCGTTCCCGTAGTAAAATGGTTTTATGTCTATGGTATATTGATTCTCTTTTGATTCTGTTTTTTTAATTTTTTTAATATTTTTTTGTATAAGTGTATTTCTGTCATCTTCTGACATCGTTTTAGTAACACCTTCCAGAACCTGGTTTGTAACATCGTCCATTTTAACAAGGAAAGTAACGCTTAATGCCGGGTTTGGAAGCTCCTGTTCGTGACCCATTGCCCAGAAACCATCGGTCAGGTAATCGTGTTCTAATGTGCTGTGAGCCTGAATGGATCCGTATCCGCAATGGTGATTTGTCAGCAAAAGTCCTTCATTGGAAACGAGTTCACCGGTACAACCTCTTCCGAAAAGCACTACTGCATCTTTCATACATGCCTGGTTCACACTGTAAATATCTTCTGCGGTCAGCCGGAATCCTTTCTTTTGCATATCTTCAAATTTGTATTTTTTTAAAAGAAGAGGAATCCACATTCCTTCATCGGCCATAACAATGAAAAAGAAAAGTAAGGAAAACAACGTGAGTAATATTTTTTTCATTTTCAGTAAAGATTAATTTTGATTTAAAAGGAACCGTTCAAGCTCGGAATATAATTGCTGAACCGGTAAGCCCATAACATTAAAGTATGAGCCTTCTATTCTTTCAATTGCAACATAGCCAATCCATTCCTGGGCTCCATAGGCACCTGCTTTATCAAAAGGTTTGTAGTTTTCAACATAATATTCAATATCTTTTTCTTTTAAAGATTTAAACCAGACTTTTGTTTCGGAAAAGAATGTAAACTGGTCATCCAGGCTGGTAATTGTTACACCTGTATAAACAGTATGCATCTGCCCGGAAAGAAGTGTAAGCATCTGTATGGCTTCTTTACTGTCGGAAGGTTTATTCAGTACATTGTTTCCGAACCATACAATTGTATCGGCAGTAATCACGATAGTATTCTTATCCAGAAGTTTATTATACGATTCCGCTTTTTGCCTGGATAAATATGTAGCAATTTCGTTTCCCTTTAAATGACCGGGAAATGATTCATCTACACCGGGAAAAGTAATCACTTCAAAGTCGATATCGAGTCCTTTTAATAATTGCTGTCTCCGGGGAGAATTTGATGCAAGGACAAGACGGTAATTATTCAATATTTTTTTTAACATGAATTTAAAGAATAAACCACAAAAGAACAGAAAACAATAGTCCCGATAACATAACTCCCTTCATGCCCAGGCTTATATGGCGGAAATGGGATTTTGAACTGGCTTTAATAATCCTGACAATGAGATAAATAATAGGAATAACAATTAATAGAGTAATATAGATCAGAGAAACGGAATCTGTAAAATACATGATATAAATAAAACCCAGTGCACCGATAACAATTATCAGCAGGAAGATAATTATTGCTTTGGCAGTATTAATTCCCCAGACTACCGGGATAGTTCTTCTTTCATTTATGCGGTCTCCTTCAATATCTTCAATATCTTTTAATATTTCACGTGCCAGAGTTGTTAGAAAAGCAAATGCCGAATAACCTGCAACAAACATAAACATAACACTTACAAGTGTAGCTTCTGCCGGCGGCCTGTCAGGTGTTATTTCTTTATTTAATAAAGGTATTTCGTAAATTACCGTAAGAAGCGGAACAAGGGCGGCAAATAAAGCAACTATTAAATTTCCAATGATAAGTTGTCTTTTATATAAAGCAGAGTAAAACCACAAACCACCTGAGGTAAGTATAAATATTAAACCCAGTTTATATAGTCCTATTGAATAAGATACCCAGAACCCCATGGCAACACCGGCCAGGTTCAGGATATTATTTGTAGTCATCGCTGAAAAGCGGGAGATCTTTGTGCCCACAACAACGGAATCGGGATGATTTGCCATATCAACCCTGACGTCAAAATAATCGTTAATTGCATAACCCGCGGCGGCAATACAAACCGTAGCCATTACCAATAAAAAGAAATTGAATTCTGAAAAATGGAGTTCATAATTAATGGTGTTCAAAAACGGGTAAATAACACACCACCGCATTAAATACTGGGTAAGTATTATAATTATCAGATTTTTGTACCGTACCAGTTTGAAAAAGTCAATTATTTTCATCTAACATTATTTTACCAGTTAAAAGCATCGGTATTCATCCATTTTCCCTGGGCACGTAATACCTGTTCGATAACGTCTCTTACACATCCTTCGCCGCCTTTGGCTGCCGAAATATATTTTGATAAGGCTTTTATTTCAACGGCAGCATCGGACGGGCAAACCGGAATTCCTATTTTACTCATAACTTCGTAATCAGGCAAGTCATCACCCATGTACATGATATTTTCAGGATCAATTTTATGTTTTGTGATAAAATCATTAAAATCGTTCAATTTATTGCATGAACGCATATAAATATCTTTTACGCCCAGTCCTTCGAAACGAATCTGTATTCCTTCGGAAAATCCACCTGTAATTATGGCAATAGGAAATCCTTTTTTAACTGCCAGTTGAACTGCATATCCGTCTTTAATATTCATGGTACGGTGTTGTTCGCCTGATGCCGAAAGAAAAATATTTCCGGAAAATACGCCGTCCACATCAAAAACGAATGCTTTAATATTGATTAATTCCTCCTTGAAATTTGTCATATTATTCCTCATAATGCATTTTCAGAATGCTGTCAGAAATTAAACTGTAAATTTTAGCATAGTTGGGATGAGTGCTAAGTATGTTTAAATGTTTATCAACGGTATCCATGTCTCTTCTCAAAGCCGGTCCGGTCTGGATTTCACGGGAGTCAAAATTCATGATATTTGTTAATGTTTCAGTAATCAGAGGTTTTAATAATCCGAAATCCAGTTTGCTTTCCTCCAGAATTTGTTGTGAAATGGAAACCAGATGATTCGTAAAATTGCAGGCAAATACAGCTGCCACATGAATTTTCATTCGTTGGGGAGAATTTATATGATGTGCTTTTGCACCAATAGCATCAGCCCAATAAGTAAGAACATTTTCAACCAGTAATGTAGATGATTCAATAAGCACAGGAACATTCTTAAAGTCCTTGTCAGGCTTAGCTTTGGTAAATGTCTGCAAAGGATAAAAAACGCCTAACTGAGTGGCATGTTTTTCAAATGCTGAAATATTTACACTTCCTGCGGTATGAACAATGATGGAATTGGTATTATGAATTCTTGAGGCAAAAAAAGGAATGGTATGATCGGGAATGCAAAATAGAATTATACCGTTAAAGTGAAAAATATCTTCAATATTATCGGTTGCTTTACTTGATAATTCATGTGCCAGTTCATTAGCATTATTGATTTGCCTGCTCCATACCTGGGTAACAGGTAACCCGCTTGCTTTAAGGGCTGCACCTAAATGCCAGGCTACATTCCCGGCGCCTACCATTAAAATCGGAATAGACGGTATATCTTTAAACATAGTAGAACAAAAGTAATAGTAATATCGGTAAATTTTTAAAAATCCGAAAGATTTTCGTGTGTAAATATATTTATCTTAACTTGTCAGTATTTGAGCCTATAATGTTTTTTTGTCTTTTTATTATCTGGTGGTTATGTACTAATTTCCTGTCGTTTTCAGGTTATGTGAATTTTTAAAAAATATTGGTAGGTTTGCATTACTAATAAATATGTCGGCAAAAAAACTCATCGGGTTATTTTTTGGTTCTTTTAATCCTATTCATATTGGGCATTTAGCTATTGCTAATTATATCCTCGAATATACAGATTTAAACGAAGTGTGGTTTGTTGTTTCTCCCCAGAACCCGCTAAAAAACAAACAGACTCTGGCGCCTGATTATCATCGGCTCGAAATGGTGAAGACTGCTTTGGGAGACCATATCTCCATGAAAGCTTCCAATGTGGAATTTTCTTTACCCAGACCCTCGTATACCATTGATACGCTGACTTATCTTTCTGAAAAGTATCCGGAAAAAAACTTTGCTTTAATTATGGGTGCCGATAATTTACAGAATTTTGATAAATGGAAGAATTATGAATTACTCTTGGAGAATTACTCCATATTTGTTTATCCGCGACCGGGTATTTCATTGGAAAATTCGAAGTTTAAAGAAAAGGTCAGACTGACGGATGCTCCCCTGATGGAAATTTCATCCAGTTTTATCCGGAAAGCAATAAAAGAAAAGAAAGATGTAAGGTTTTTTCTTCACGAAAAAGTGTACGATTATATTATTGATTGTAATTTATATTCCTGAATTTCCTAAGTATATTTTACCTTGAACAATCAATAAAAACAATTTACTTAATAGATTAAATGGTTCTTTTACAAGTAGAAAATATTACAAAATCGTTTGGCGACCTGGTTTTGTTCGAGAATTTATCGTTCAGTATTCATAAAAATCAGAAAGTAGCCATCCTGGCCAGGAACGGGACAGGTAAAACAACCCTTCTGAACATTATTGCCGGAGCCGACACAGCCGACTCTGGAAAAATAACATTAAGGAACGGTATCAGCCTGGGGTATTTATCCCAGGCATTTAACCTGGATAATGACAAGACAATTTTCGAGGAAATATATTCTTCTTCATCTGAAATTATTCAGATTATCAGGGAATACGAAGAAGCGCTTCATTCCGACGATAGGAAAAAACTTGATATTGCTATTTCCCGGATGGAAACAGCACAAGCATGGGATCATGAGGTGAAAATTCACCAGTTGATTGCCGAGTTACAGCTTCCGGATGCAAATCTGAAAACAGGCACTCTTTCGGGAGGGCAAAAGAAACGCGTTGCTCTTGCCAATCTTTTTATTAATGAACCGGATATCATTATACTTGATGAGCCTACCAATCACCTTGATCTCGATATTATTGTATGGCTGGAAGAATACCTGCTCCGTTCAAATTGCACATTATTAATGGTAACTCACGACCGGTATTTTCTCGACAGGGTATGCAATGAAATATTGGAACTGGACGACAAAACATTATACCAGTACAAAGGTAATTATTCGTATTTCCTGGAAAAAAGAGATGAACGGATAGAGGTTCATAACGCTGAAGTAGAAAAAGCCCGGAATCTCCTCAGAACTGAACTGGAGTGGATAAGACGTATGCCCAAGGCACGTACAACAAAGGCCAAATACAGGGTCGAGGCCTTCTCGGAACTGGAAGAAAAAGCATCAAAAAGTAAGATTGAAAAAAATGTTGAAATAAATGTAAGCGCTGCCAGGCTGGGGAATAAAATTCTTGAAATTTCGGATTTGAGTAAAGCCTATGGCGATAAGCTCCTGCTGAAAGATTTTACCTATATGTTTCGTCGTTTCGAAAAGATAGGAATTATTGGAAAGAACGGTTCGGGGAAAACTACATTTCTGAATCTTATCAATGGCCTGGTTAAGCCCGATACAGGTCATTTTGAATATGGTGAGACGGTTGTTTCGGGATATTACAAACAGGAAGACCATTATTTTAAGGAAGGGAAAAAAGTAATAGACATTGTTAAAGATATAGCAGAAGTGGTATCACCTGAAAACCGTGTTAAAATGTCTGTTTCACAGTTTTTAGGTTATTTTCTTTTTCCACCCAAAGTGCAACAGACCCCGGTTGAAAAACTGAGCGGAGGGGAGAGGCGAAGATTACACCTTGTTACCATCCTGATGAAGAATCCGAACTTTTTAATTCTTGACGAACCTACCAACGATCTGGACATTGTTACATTAAATGTGCTGGAAGAATATCTTAAAAATTTTCCGGGATGTATTGTTGTTGTTTCTCACGACCGGTTCTTTCTCGATAAACTGGCCGATCATATTTTTGTTTTTGATGGTAAGGGAAAAATAAAAGATTTTCCGGGTAATTATTCCGACTATAACGAATGGTTAAAAAAACAACCGAAATCTATAAGCACAACAGCAGAAAATAAAACTTCAGTAAAGAAAGAAAATAAACAAAGCGGGGCAGATGTTTCTGAAAAATCCAGAAGACTTACCTGGAAAGAAAAAAAAGAACTGGAAGAACTCTTCCTGTCCATCGAAAAACTAACAAATGAACGTAAATCAATAGAAGAAAAGCTGTCGGGAGGAATTACAGATTCCAGGGAGCTGACGGAGTTGTCGAAACGATTAAATGAAGTGATTAACCTGACGGATATACAGGAATTACGCTGGCTGGAATTAAGCGAAATCGGATCATAGTTTCTTACTCATTATCTTCTATTGTTAATCAATTTTTAAGTATTAACCTTGAGTTGGGAATTATTCATGCCGGAATCTAAATATCTAGTTATTTAGAATCTTTCCGAATTAGAGTTTATTTATAAACACTGTCATTAAACATATTTGCCTTTAAAAGCGAAATGCTAATTTTGAGAAAAATAAAATCAACCAAAATAATTGTAAAATAATATGGCAAAAGTGAAAGGTGCAATAGTTGTTGATGTCAATAAATGCAAGGGGTGCAGCGTTTGCATACCCGCCTGCCCCCAGGACGTTATTCAACTGGCCAAAGAAGTTAACGGTAAGGGGTATCATTACGCTTACATGAATATTCCCGATGCCTGTACCGGATGTATGAACTGTGCAATAGTATGTCCCGATAGCGTAATTACAGTGTACAGAACGAAAGTAGAAGAATTGGTTTAATTTAAAAAGAAAAAAATATGGGCGAACTTAAATTAATGAAGGGGAACGAAGCATTTGCCGAAGCGGCGATCAGGGCAGGTGCTGATGGTTATTTCGGATACCCTATCACCCCTCAGTCGGAAGTGCTGGAATACCTTATGGCTCAAAGGCCCTACGAAACAACCGGAATGGTTGTTTTACAGGCAGAAAGCGAAGTAGCGGCCATAAACATGTGTTATGGCGGCGGAAGCTGCGGAAAAAAAGTAATAACTTCCTCTTCCAGTCCTGGTATTAGTCTGAAAATGGAAGGAATTTCATATATGGCAGGAGCACAGGTTCCCGCTTTAATTTTAAACGTTGTTAGAGGCGGTCCCGGGTTAGGAACGATCCAGCCTTCACAGGCAGACTACTTTCAGGCAACCAAAGGGGGCGGTCATGGCGATTACAGGTTACTTGTTCTGGCTCCGTCATCGGTACAGGAAATGTGCGATTTTGTAAGATTAGGTTTTGATATGGCTTTTAAATACCGTAACCCGGTTATGATTCTCAGCGATGGAATGATAGGCCAGATGATGGAAAAGGTTGAGTTGCCGGATCCGATTTTACGCCTTACATCAAAACAAGTCGAAGAAAAATATACGTGGGCAACTACAGGGAAAAAGAAAGGCGAATACCGCCATATAACAACATCTTTATATCTCGATCCGCATGTACAGGAAAAGAATGTTTTAACCTTGTACGAAAAATATGAAAGGATGAAAAAGGATGAAGTCCGTTTTGAAGAAATTCAATGCAAAGATGCAGAATATATCCTTGTTGCATACGGCTCAAGCGCCCGTATCTGCCAGAAAGCAGTGGATCTTGCCCGTAAGGAAGGAATAAAATTAGGCCTTTTCCGCCCGATTACACTTTTCCCTTACCCTTCCAATGAAATTGAAAGATTAGCCAATAGAGTGAAAGGATTTTTATCGGTAGAATTAAATATGGGCCAGATGGTGGAAGATGTAAAACTGGCTGTAAACGGAAAAGTTCCTGTATCGCATTTCGGACACACCGGCGGTATTATTCATACTCCTACCGAAATTCTGGAACATGTTAAATCAACATTAATTGGAGGAAAATAAAAATGGATGTAAAAGATATTATTAAACCCGAAAATTTAGTATATAAGAAATCGGCCCTGTTAACCGACAAAGCGTTATCTTTTTGTCCTGGTTGCGGACACGGAACAGTTCACCATTTATTGATGGAAGTGCTTGAAGAAATGAACCTTCAGGGCGACACGATTGGCGTAGCCCCGGTAGGTTGTTCTGTAATTGCTTACGAATTTATGGATATTGATATGATTCAGGCAGCACATGGCCGTGCTCCTGCCGTTGCTACTGCAGTAAAAAGACTGAATCCCGATAAATTTGTGTTTACTTACCAGGGAGATGGCGATCTTGCTGCCATTGGAACGGCAGAAACCATTCATTCCTGTAACAGGGGTGAAAATTTTCTTATTATATTTATTAATAATGGTATTTACGGAATGACCGGCGGACAAATGGCTCCAACTACACTTTCCGGTATGAAGGCCTCGACCTGTCCCTATGGACGTGATACCAATATTATGGGAAATCCATTAAAAATTACCGAGCTTATTGCTCAGCTTCCTGGCACAATGTATGTTACCAGACAGTCGGTTCATACTCCTGCCAATGTCCGTAAAACTAAAAAAGCACTTAAAAATGCCGTTGAATATCAGAAATTAAAAAAGGGATTATGCTTTGTTGAAGTAGTTTCGAACTGTAATTCGGGTTGGAAAATGACTCCGACAAAGTCGAATGAATGGATGGAAGAAAACATGTTTCCGTTTTATCCTTTGGGCGATTTAAAGGTTCCCCAGTTAGAAAAAGTTTAACATTAAATTGAAAAACAATGACCGAAGAAATAATTATAGCCGGATTTGGCGGACAAGGTGTTTTATCGATGGGTAAAATTCTTGCCTATTCAGGAATTATGCAAAACCAGGAAGTAAGCTGGATGCCAGCTTATGGTCCCGAGATGCGTGGTGGTACTGCCAATGTTACCGTTATTTTAAGCGATGAACGTATCAGCTCACCCATTTTAAATGAATATGATACTGCCATTATTCTTAACCAGCAGTCGATGGATAAGTTTGAAGAAATGGTTAAACCCGGTGGAATACTTATTTATGATCCTAACGGGATAACTCATCATCCAACCCGGAAAGACATTAAAATTTATTCCATTGATGCAACCGACGAGGCAACCAGGATGGGCAATACAAAAATATTTAACATGATTGTACTGGGCGGGTACTTAAAAATAAAGCCCGTTGTTCTTCTCGATAATGTTATAAAAGGTCTCGAAAAATCATTACCCAAACGTCACCACGGAATGATTCCCGAAAACAGGGACGGAATTTTAAAGGGAATGAATATAGTTGCAGAGAAAAACTGATTTTTATAGGGAAATCTTTTTGAGTAAAGAAAAAATAAATTTAAAAAAGCTGTCCTTTACAGGCAGCTTTTTTTATCTCCCAATCTCAATTAACTTTGCTCTTGCTTTTTTTAATGTATGAATCCCAACGAACTTATATTTTTTTTCCTTTTTCTCGTATTCATTCTGAGTATTTTGTTGCTCGATCTGGGCGTATTCAGCCGAAACAGTCATGCCATTACTTTTAAAGAAGCAACTGTGTGGAGTATAATATGGATAGGTCTTTCGCTGATATTTTTTGTTTTTATCAGGTATTATGGTTATTTTATCCATGGCATTGAAAATTTAGGTGAATTACAACAAAAAATAATACAAAATTCCCATCCTGTACAGATTATTCCCGGCGATTTTGCTGCAAGCCTTTCGGTATATCAGAAAAATCTTTCGCTCGAGTATATTACCGGGTATTTAATTGAGTATGCACTGTCCATCGACAATGTGTTTGTAATGGTGATGATATTTTATTCGTTCAATGTCAGGGAAAAATATTACAAGCGCGTTTTATTCTGGGGAATACTGGGCGCCATTGTTATGAGGTTTATGTTCATTTTTCTGAGTTCTGCGCTTATTCATAAATTCAACTGGGCCTTATATTTCTTTGGGGCATTACTGATTTATACCAGCATTAAAATGTTCCTCGAAAGGAATAAAGATGAGAAAATTGATACACAACGCCATCCTGTCGTAAAATATGCTTCAAAATACTTTAAGATTTTTCCCCGCTATGTGGGGCAGCGATTTTTTATCAGGAAAAAAACAATTTTATATGCAACGCCTTTGTTTCTGGTTTTACTGGTTATCGAGTTCTCCGATGTGATATTTGCCGTAGATTCCGTTCCTGCTATTTTCTCTATTACCAAAGATCCGTATATTGTTTTCTTTTCAAACATATTTGCGATACTTGGACTTCGTTCTCTTTTCTTTCTGGTAATTCACGTCATCAATTTATTTCATTATTTAAAAACCGGCCTTTCGGTTCTGCTTGCCTTTATCGGTGTAAAAATGTTTCTTCACACCTGGCTGGCTAAGATAGGTTTCACAACGGAACATTCTCTCTATATTGTTCTGGGAATAATTATTATAAGCATAGTTGCTTCACTGGTATTTCCACCTGCTAGAAAAAAAGAAACAGTATAGCTGATTATTATTTATACTCTTATTTTTGTCAAAGCAATGTTGTGGATATATTTTTAACGGAATGAAAATTTCAGGATGATTCAGCCGCTGGTTAGAAGAATAAAAGAGGAAAAATATTTCTGGTTTATTACCATACTATTCCTGTTTATATATTCTGCCATTTCCCTTGTAAACCATTATAACTTCCGTACCTATGCACTCGATCTGGGTGCTTATACCAACGCTTTATACGATTATATTCATTTTCAGTGGAACGACAGTATGGTATTTAAAGAAATACCTGAAAATTTACTGGCCGATCATTTCGATTTGTACCTGATATTATTTTCCCCATTCGTTTATTTGTTCGGAACATATACATTACTGGTACTCCAGATACTTTTTTTCGGGGTCGGAGGGCTTGGTATTTTCAGGCTCTTTCGGGGAATAAACAATAAACTGGCTATACCGGCAACTATAAATTTCTATTTGTTTTTCGGGATTTTTTCTGCCGTTTCTTTTGATTATCACAGCAATGTTGTTGCATCTATGTTGATTCCCTGGCTCTTTATTAGCATCAGAAAAAAGAATTTTACCAATGCCTTGATTTTACTCGTTGCCATATTGGTTGCTAAAGAAAACCTGGCACCCTGGCTATTGTTTATTTGCCTGGGACTTTTTTTCGATTACAGGAAAGACAGGAAAACCCTGACGTATCTTGCTCTTTTTTCCCTTATTTCTATTGCTTATTATTTTTCTGTAACAAAGTTTGTAATGCCGGCAATTTCTAACAATGGGGTTTATCCGCATTTTAATTATTCTGTACTGGGAACCAGTGAAACAGGCGCAATATCCGGTATTTTCTCACACCCTGTTGATTGTATAAAAGCATTTTTCATGAATCATATGCATCACCCGCAGGGAGATTATGTGAAAGCCGAATTACATATACTTTTAATCGTATCGGGACTTGTTTTTCTATTGTTTAAACCTAATTATTTGTTTATGCTGATCCCGGTATATTTCCAGAAATTATTTAACGATAATTTTCAGATGTGGGGAATTAACGGGCAATACTCCATTGAATATGCTCCCATAATAACAATTGGGGCTTTTATGGTGATTTCAAAATTAAAAAAACAAAAGTTCATACATCTTTTTTCAGGAATTCTCATTCTGGGTACGTTGGCAAGCACAGTGCGGATGATGGATCATACGGAAATGTATACCAAGAAATCAAAAATCAGGTTTTATCAGGCATCCCATTATATAAAAGAATACAATGTTGATAGTGTATATACTATTTTAAAAATGATTCCCGAAAATGCTGCTGTAAGTGCCCATTCGCCTTTTCTGCCTCATCTTGCTCTTCGCGAGAATATTTACCAGTTTCCTGTTATTAAAGATGCTTCTTATATAGTATTTTCCGATAAAGAAGAACCATATCCGTTATCCGGTGAAGAATTTAAAAAGCTGACAAACGAACTATGCACAGGTAATGGATGGGCAATCCTGGCAAAGAGGAATGGAATTACGCTTTTAAAACGAAAATGATTTGTCATAATTCTTAAAGGTGTTTATTTCGTAGCTATTCCTTTTAAGGTGTGTTTGTCTTTGTAACATATAACACAAATATGCGCTGAATTTATTATAGGATGTAAATTATTTTTCAACAGTTGATATTTGTTTTTAATCTATATGTTTATCCCAAATTAAGCGTTAAAATTTAACCTTTAATGCTTAATTTGGGATAATATATTCATATTTTACAATTCGCTAAAAAAGTTGTTTTCGTTTTTTTATTGCGGTAATCCTTATTTCAATACCTTTGAAACATGAAGTATATAACCTACCTGATATTTCGGTTTTTTGTAATTCTTTTCAGCATTACACCATTCCCGGTATTGTATGGTATTTCAGACTTTTTTACTTTTTTGTTAAGCAGAGTTGTTAAATATCGCTTAAAGGTAATTGATCAGAATCTTTCAAATTCATTTCCCGGAATTACAGGAAGGGAAAAAAAGGAAATGATTAAGAAAATATACAGGAACATTACGGATCTGATGGTTGAGTCGATAAAAAGCTTTACCATGAGCAGAGCCCAGGTAGCAAAGCACGAAGTAGTGCTTAATCCGGAAATCTTTGACGAATACTTTAACAGGAAACAGAATATTCTTGGTGTTACCGGCCATTATGCCAACTGGGAGTGGGCAGCGCTATGCTCCAGCCATTACCTGGAACATCATCCTGTAGGGTTTTACAAACCATTGTCCAATAAATACCTTGATAAATATTTAAAGAATAATCGTAGCAAATTTGGAATGCATCTGTGCTCTATTGTAATTACTGCCAAATCTTTTGAAGAATATAAAGGCAAAAACGCCTTTTTTGTAATGGTAGGGGATCAGAGCCCCTCAAGAGTTTCACAGTCATACTGGTTCGATTTTCTGAACCAGAAAACAGCGTGCATACATGGTCCTGAGAGATATGCAAAAAAATACGAATTGCCAGTCTTTTTTATAGATATCCAGAGAGTAAAGCGTGGGTATTACACAGTTGAAATATTGAAGATTACCGATACGCCTAATGAACTTCCTGATGGTGAGATTACCCGCTTATTTATGAGAAAACTGGAAGAGGTAATCGTAAAAAAACCGGAAGACTGGCTCTGGTCGCACAGGCGGTGGAAAATTAAACCCCCGGAAACGGATTGATTTTATAGAACGATGTTATAATTTCCCGATTCCGTATTTTTCAGCTAATCTGTTCAGGTCATCAAGAGTGGTTTGCATAACCGGGATTCCTTCTTTCATATGTTTCTCGGTTTTTCTGCGTTCGGGGTCGCCGGGTATCAGAACTTCATTATGACCTTCCGAGGGTTTTGCATTTCTGAAAGTTGCTATCCATTCATCCATGGAAGCTTTGAATTCATCAGCGGGTCTGAAAGCGTCAATACGCATGGCTCCGAAGAAGTGCCCGATTCCTTTTCCTACAGATTTTTCAATAAGAGGCAAAAAAGCAACCTGGGGCGGGGTGTAGGGACCAAAATTAGCTCCTCCTAACACCGAGGAAAATATGTCAGCAATGGCTCCGAGACAGTATCCCTTATGACTTCCGTGTTCGTAATCGCTTCCGAGAGGTACAATAGCGCCGTCGTTTTTCAAAACATTAGGGTGGGTTGATGGGTTACCGTATTTATCCTGAACATAACCTGTGGCACATTCCATTCCTTTATTTTCCATAATGGCAAGCTTACCCTGGGCAATGGGAGTAGTAGCAAAATCGGCGACAAAAGGAGGATTTTTACCGGCCGGAATAGCTACTGCAATAGGATTTGTACCTAAAAATTTCGATGTACTCCAGGTGGGCGCAACAAGCGGGCTGGCATTAGTAGTGGTAATACCAATCATATTTTCTTCTGTTGCCATCATGGCATAATAACCGGCGATTCCGAAGTGATTGGAATTAATTAATGAAACCCAGCCGGTACCGCATATCTTTGCTTTTTCTATAGCCAGTTTCATCGCTTTTTGCGCACCGATTATTCCGAACCCGTTACCGGCATCTAAGGTAGCTGTTGAAGGAGTTTCATGGATTTTTGTGAGAACCGGGTTTAAAGTAATCCGGCCTTTTTCCCACAGACCCAGGTACAGGCTTGTACGGATAAGACCATGCGATGGAATTCCCCTGAGGTCGGCAGTAATTAGAACTTCCGATATCCCTTCTGCTTCTTCTTTCGTGCAACCGATTTTTGTAAAAAGAGTGAATACAAAATTCTTAAGCTGTTTGTATTGAAAAAGTTTTTCCATGTTATTCCTTTCTTCTGTTTACAATGGTTGCTGAAGCCTGGGCTGTAGGCATAATAATAATGTCATTAAGAGTTACGTGCGGTGGTCGTGTTAAGGCGAATAAGATAACTTCCGCCACATCTTCTGCTTTTAAAGGTGTAAGTCCTTCATAAACATTTTTTGCAGATTCCCTGTTTCCTTTAAAACGAACCAGTGAAAACTCAGTCTCGACCATGCCCGGGCAAATTCCGGTTACTTTAATATTATGCTCAACCAGGTCGATTCGCATAGCTTTGGTTAGTGCATCCACAGCTGATTTTGATGCACAATAGACATTTCCGTTGGGGTACACTTCTTTTCCGGCGATGGAGCCTAAATTAACAATATGTCCTTTTTTATTGGCAATCATTTGCGGAACAATCTTCTTTGTAATATACAACAGTCCCTTTACATTAGTATCAAGCATAATTTCCCAGTCGTCGATATCGCCATTCTGAATGGATGAAAGACCGGATGCAAGTCCTGCATTATTTACCAGTATTTCAATATTTTTCCATTCTGCAGGAAGCCTTTCAATGGCATGATCAACCTCCTTCCGTTTGCTTACATCAAAACTGAGAGCTAATACTTTGCTGATAGGCAAAAGTTTCTTTTCCAGTTCAGCCAGTAAGTTCCATCTTCTCCCGGTAATAATGACAGAATAGCCTGCTTCGGCCAGTTTAAATGCTGTTGCTCGTCCTATCCCGGAGGTGGCCCCGGTTATCATGGCTATTTTTTCCATTTAATCAGTTGTTGAATTTTATTTAAATCGATAAAAGTAAGAAATATGATGAAAAGAAATGGCAGTGCAGGAGTGCGATATCTGACCAAAGCCCCGAGAACCGGGGTTGTTAATCCACATAAAGTAAAGAGAATTAATACAAACGATACGCAAAACCAGAACCAGGGAAAAGTTTCCAAAGAGTATTTTTTAAAGAAAATTATAGTTAGCAGCATTATCATGATGATAAAAAGATTTTCGGCTGCCGAAGGAATTGCCATCATTGAATGAACCTCGAATATATGTGGCCTGAAAAAAGAGTTTGTTAATGCTGCCGGAGTGTTAAAAAGAAAACTGGTAAAAGACGGTTCGAGAACAGGAATGTCAATCCTGCTTCCTACATTTTTATCCTGGCCGACCATATTAATAAAATCGTGTTGTTTATTTGATATAATCTCAGGCAGGTTATATTCTTTAAACACTACATGAAAAAGAAAGAAAGAAGTTATTATGGCAGTATGTATTGTAATTAAAATGTAAAACGAAGGAATCTTTTTTATTTTATTCATTGCTATTATGCATAGTAGTCCGGGTAAAGCGGCTAATAAAACATAAAATTTTACAACGAGCAGTATTCCTGTCATAATAAGAATATATATTATGGTTTTCCATTTAAATGTTCTATTTGTTATTTTATAAACGTAATATATAAGCAGGCCAAATGCAAAGATGAGAATGCCTTCTTTTAAAATTCCTGATGTCCAGAGAAGAACCGACGGAATTAAATAAACAGAGAATATAAGCGCATATTTTTTATTAAGGAAAAAAGGGTAGAATGTTCTGAAAACAGCCGTTAGTCCGGTAAATGAGAGAAACGCCATAAATACGTTATGAACATTCATGTATCCAAAAGAGAATAACATTGAAAAAGCATTGAAACGGATCATGGTACGGTTGTCGTTAAAAAGACCGTAGTCAATAGATTTTTTCCAGAAATTCATCGTATTGTAATAAGGTTCGAGATGAGGGGCGTCAGATCCTATACCGGTAAGCATACTTAAGTAATCCAGCGGATTCTTTGTTAAAGCCCGGAATAAAATATGCCCGTCGAAAAAATATTTGTAGATGTCTGATTCAAAGTGATCTTTGTAATAATAGGTATAAATAAATGTGATTGCTATGGCGCTGAATATCTTAATGATAAATAAGCCTGATAATAATCTCCGTGAAATTCCGTCGATCTTAAAAAAAGACAGTTTATAAATCAGGTATATAAATACAATTGTATAAAATGTACAAAGTACAAGTTCCATCACTTACTTTTGGGCAAAGATAATTATTAAGAGTTAATTGAACTCAGACTCCCTGAATTGATTTAAAATAATGCAGTAATGCAATGTTTATTTTGGCGTTATGAAAACCGAACCTTCAGTAATGTTAAAATCTTTTTTGTTTTTGTACCCGGCTTTTGAGTATTCAATATAAATGTCGTAACAACCGAAAGAACAGCCAATCATTAATGATGTTTCAAATTTCCCGTTTTCATCTGTAAAACCTTCCGAATAGGATTTATTATAATCACCATTCTTTCCTGCATTAACCTTTACATTAACACTGTCAATAGGTTGATTTGTGGCTGAATCAATTACCGTTACAAGGATGTGTTTATTGGTTTCGCAGGAAGAGAGGAGAGAAGCGATAGTAAATACTTCAAGAAGTAAAGCCAGGAGTTTTAATTTCATCTTTTATTATCTGAACTTTATATTAATTAACCAATATTTTAACGTGTCGGTAATAGTGTCCAGGGTATTGATATAATCTTTTTTCAATGGTTCCAGGGGTAAAAAACTAAAGAACTGCTGATGGAATGATCGTTTTAAATAATAAAAGGGAGTAGTGAAGCCGTCACCATCTCTTAAAAGAATGATATCATCCTGTGTGTAGTTATTATTAACTTTGTTACTTGCTTCAAAACCAATAAATTTTCCATATAAAGTGTCGTTAGATGTTTTAGTTTTATATAAAAGATAGCCTACCGATTCAGTTTCGCTATTAAAACAACTCCATTTTAAGGTATCGTGAGTAAAAACGATAGTGTCAATATGCAGATATCCTAAACCTTCTTTGCATTCCGGAGTCAGGGAATCAATCTTTAAAGATTGATCTAAACCGGTGTAAATTTCAGTTACCCCCGAATATTCAGCAACCAATGTGTCTTTAGATAAGGAAAAACTGTTGAAACTATCACATTTCCATAAGGAAAGCATTAATAAAGTTGCTAAAAAGAGAGTAAAGATATGTTTCATGACCAGAGTGTTTATGTAAATGTCTAATATTAATCAGGTTAGTAAATTCATGTACAAAAATATGAATAAATTTAAAATAATAACTAATTTATCCAGTGTTTTTTAAATATTAAAACAAATAAAAAGACTCCGGAATAAACCGGGAGTCTTTCTATCAATATTAATGCAGCTCTTAGCCAGTCTCTAGTGAATAATCAGTTTTTTACTATACACTTTATTTAAAGAAGAAGCTACAATAATATAGGTTCCAGAAGGCAAACGGTTCATCGTATCAAATGCTTCAAGCACCTCTCCGTTAAAATCGGAGAAGGTAACCTTTGAGTACAGTTCTTCACCAAAAACATTTTTCACAACAATTAACACCTCTTTTTCTGCTTCCATTCCATTTACTTTAATATTTATGTTTTCTCCCTGCACTGACGGGTTAGGAAACACATAGAAATCGGAATTGCCGGTAGTCTTGGTTAAAGAAACTGAAACTATTTCGGATTGTGTTTGAAGATTATTAAAGTCAGTTTGTTTGAGCCTGTAATATGATGTTCCGCTTAAAGGGTTATCGTCTGTGTAGCTGTAATTAAGAAGGCTATTGCTGTTGCCGGCTCCATCTATTCTTGAAATATCTTTAAAGTTATTACCATCGGATGATCTTTGAATGGTAAAATAATCATTGTTTTTTTCTGTACCTGTTGTCCATTTAACGGTAACTGAAGAATTTTCAGGAATGGCAGTAAACCTTACCAGATTTATGGGTAGCGTGAATTCAGGCTTTAAAGATACCCCGATGGCGCCCCAGTCGTTAATAACATTCATATTCCAGGTCATCGTTGTATTTCCATTTACTTCTTTTCTCGAACTTCCTGTTTTTATAGATGTTCCGATAATGCCTGTAACAACTTGGGATGTATCTGCCTCAGGAGTTTGATTTTTACAACCTATGGCATCAATTACCACATCATTTGAAGATCCTTCTACATTTATACTTGCAGAAATAGACTGATTACCCAGCAAAGTAAAGTTTCCGAACGGACTGGTTAATTCTACTCCTGAAAAGGATGTCACAATGGCTGAAATATCAGTTGGTCCTGATGTGGTTATGTTTACATAATAAGTGCCTGTTGCTGGGGATTTTAAATAATACATAGCTACTCTCATATTATTCTGATTAATTTCAGATCCTAATATCATAGGTTCGTTATTCCATTCAACCGTCGAAATAGCCTGGTTTTTTGAAGTAATGTTTACGATTAAAATATTGCCAGATGTTATTGTATGGGAAATAGCAATGGCTGCCGAGTTGGTAACATCGGCAGAACTGGTTGCATCCAATACTATACTGGCAAATGATATCTTTGCGATTAGTATTATTGCTGAGATTAAACTTAGTGGCTTCATGGTTTAATTTTATGAATAATTTGATATTGCTAAATTATCTCAACATGGAAGTTTAACATAGAGTATAATTACTTAAGTAAGCTTTGATTATTACCTGATTTTTAATAAAAAAACTCAGGGTGAAACCCTGAGTTGAATGTGTAATATAGTTGTTTTTAATACATTAGGTGTCGCTTGCCGGTTCTCCATCCCGCGTCGTATTTGCTGTCGCAAAAGTAAATTATCAGGTCGGCATCATATTTAGAATCTACAAAAAAGATCTTCTTTTTTGCATCGTATTTCGAGTCGCAGAAAAACCATAAACCTTTGTTGTCTTCCACATCATATTTTGATGAAACTTTAAAGACGACAAGATCGGCATCATACTTACTGTCGGCTACAAATACTTTTACGTCTGCATCGTATTTCGAGTCGCAGGTGAACACCAATTGTGAAAAGGCATTGTTGTTTATCATTGTAAAGTAAACAATACATGATAACAGAAGTAGTTTTTTCATATTGTATTTTTTTTAAAATTCCAGACCTTATAAATCAAAAATTATACCTATAAAATTAATCATTAATAATAAATAAAATGAATGGCAATTCATAAATTGCAGAATTATAATTTCTGAAAATATGAAAAAGGTTTTTAAAGGTCTGCTGATTATTATTCTGATTGGAATTCTGGCTATTGGTGGCTTTTTTGGTTATATGTATTTTAAAAATGTGAACAATCGCGATGTATACACATTAATACCTGATGATGCTATTTTCATTATCGAAACAAAAAATCTTAACGACGGGTGGAATGCTATCAGCCGGAGTAAAATATGGAATCATTTAAAGCAGAATCCATATTTTGCCGATATAAATGAAAGTGCAGCATCCCTGGATTCGCTGATGAAGTACAATAATACCATGGATTTACTGCTGAGCGACAGGCAAATGCTTGTTTCTGCACACATGAAATCGGCTACCGAATACGATTTTTTATTTGTGGTGGATGTACAGAAAGCAGGTCAGGCTACCTTCCTTATGGAAGCATTAAATTTATTTTCAGATTATTCCATTACTAAACGTGATTATAACGGATACGAAATAATAGACATGCTAGATGTTAAGGAAAAAGAAACTCTCAGTTTTACTTTTATTGATAACCTGATGGTTGGAAGTTATACCTCTGCCCTGGTCGAAAAAGCCATTGACCAGCGCGATTCCGGGTATTGGATTAAGAACAAAAGATTTAACAAAACGAAAGATGAGACCGGCACGGCATTGTTTAATTTTTATATTAACTACAATCAACTGCCTTCCTATCTTAAGTGTTATATGAGTGAAAGCAGCGAACTGGTTGATGGCCTTTCGCAGGCAATGGCTTTTACCTCTTTCTCATGTAACCTGGAAAATGAAAGATTAAGTATGAATGGATACTCCGCTTTATATGATAGCGTTCCATCTTATTTCCTGGCACTTTCGAAAGTGAAACCCGGAGAAATGTCCGCTTATGAAGTTATACCCGAAAATGCGGCGCTTTATATATCGGTATGTTTCGATGAATTTAACAACTTTTTCGAAAAATTAAAAGAATATTATAGCTCGGCCGATACCAGCGGCTATGAAGATTACAGTCATAATATCGAAAAAACCGAAAAGTTTCTGAAGGTTAACCTGAAAGAAGATTTTTTTAGCTGGATAGGAGATGAAATTGCTTTTGTGAAACTACAGCCGGAAGCCAATGCACGGGAAGAAGATGTTGTTGTGGTAATAAAAGCCGATGATATGGATAAGGCTCATTCAGGATTGGATCATTTGTTAAGACAGATAAAGCGTCGTACGCCGGTTAAGTTCGAAGAAACCGAATACCAGGGTTTTGCTATTAATTATCTGAGTGTCAAAGGATTTTTTAAAATGTTTTTTGGAAAGCTGTTCGGTAAGCTCGAAAAACCATACTTTACATATATTGGCGACTATGTTGTGTTTTCAAATTCCGATAGCCAGCTGATGGATGTTATTGATGATTATCTTAAGAATAAAACCCTTTCGAAAAATGCTTCATTTATGAATTTCCTGAATGATTTTGACCGGAGTGCAAACGTTTCGGCATTTATTCAGACACCGAAAATTTACCAGCATATGTATTATTATGGAAAAGATGATACAAAAGAAAGCCTGAAAAAGAATAAAGACATTATTTTAAGCTTTGTGAAAACAGGATTTCAATTGGTGTCGGACGGCGAAATGTTTAAAACAACTTTGATTACCGAGCACGATCCGGATGCCCTGGCCGACGAAACACTCGAAAATATTGAAAAATCAGCAGAAGAAATATTTTTCTATGAGTATGACAGTTTGCAGTTTAAAGTCGATCTGACAGGAGTTCCCGTATCGGAAAATGTGCCTGTTCAATTGTTCTATAATGATAAGCAGGTGATGTCGGAAGGAAGTGTTATTGATGGAAAACCGCATGGAGTATGGAAGAATTACTATATGTCAGGAAATTTGCAAAGCGTAATCCGCTACGAAGAAGGTGCCGTTAACGGACATTGTATTTTTTATTTTGATGATGAAATGCAGACCATAAAAGCAGAAATGGATTTTGAGTACGATTTAATGCAGGGCGACTATAAAGAATATTATCAGAACGGTAAACCAAAGGCTTTGTTAAAAGTTGAAAATAACGCACTGGAAGGAGATGCTGAATTTTATTACGATAGGGGAACTCTTAAAGCTAAAGGACAATATGTTGAAGGGTTGATGGATGGGAAATGGATATATTACAATGAGTCGGGAAATGAAATAGCAAAAAAGAAATTTAAAGACGGAGAAGAAAAAAAATAACGGATTTCAAAATTAAGATTACCTTCGTGCAAATTTTCTAAAAAAACTAACATGAAATGTCCATGATAAAAATTTATTACCAACCGGGAATAACTATCAGGGCATTCCATCTGACCAAATTAATAATTAATAAAAAATAAACAGATGAAAAAAACAATTGTATTTATTTCATTCATTTCAGTTGCATTACTTTTCGCTTCATGTGGAAAAAGTGATGAAAATAAAGAAGTTAAATTAACGAATAACCGCGATTCGCTTAGCTATTCTTTTGGAGTTAATGTTGGTTCCAGCATGAAACAGGAAGGAATAGATACCGTAATTAATCTTGACATTTTTATGGCCGGCTTTAATGCAGTAATTACAAATAATAACCCTGCTCTTACCAGCGAACAGGCAATGTCTGTTCTTCAGGCTTATTTTAAAGGTATACAGGATAAGGAATCTGCTAAAGGCAGGGAAGAAGGTGAAAAATTTCTTGCTGACAATGCAAAAAAAGAAGGCGTAGTTACTACAAATAGCGGACTTCAGTATAAAGTAATTAAAATGGGTACAGGCCCGAAACCAACCCTTGAAAGTAAAGTAAAAACCCATTATACCGGAAAATTAGTAAGTGGAAAAGTGTTTGACAGTTCCGAAGGAAAAGATCCTATAGTATTTCCGTTGAACGGAGTTATTCCCGGCTGGCAGGAAGGTATTCAGTTAATGCCTGTCGGTTCCAAATTCGAATTTTATATTCCCTGGAATTTAGCTTATGGCGAAAGAGGTTATCCTCCTGCCATTCCTCCATACTCTGCTTTGGTTTTCGAAGTAGAATTAATTGGAATTGAAAAGTAAAGAATAATATATAGATGTTCCTAATGGCTGTTTCTTAATCAGGGGCAGCCATTTTTTATTTTTCCCAAAATGTTAATATTTGACATTAACTTAAAAAGAGATTCAAATAGACTTACCTTTGTGAAAAAAGCAGAAATAAAATGACCTATCAATATTTTAAAGAACTGCCGGTTGCCGTTACAGTGACTGATGCGGAAGGAAAAATTGTGTATATGAACGACAAGTCGGAAAAAGTATTTGAAAAGTACGGAGGAAAAGAGCTGATTAGTAAGAATGTATATGATTATCATAATGAAAAGTCGCGGTCGATGATAAGCAAAATGTTGCAGGATAAATCTGTAAATGTATATACCATTGAGAAGAACGGAATTAAAAAAATGATTTTCCAGACACCCTGGTTTGTAAACGGGGAAGTTAAAGGAATGGTTGAATTCTCATTTGAAATTCCATTTGAAATGTCACACTTTATAAGAAATTAACATGAAATGCCCATGATAATAATTTACCACCAACCGGGGATGATTACCAGGGCATTCCATCTGACCAAATTAATAAAAAAATAAAAAATAAACAGATGAAAATACTTTTCTTAAGCATTTCATTTTTTATATGCATATATGTTTCTGCCCAGGATACAATTAAAATCATGACATATAATTTATTGGGCTATAATAGCTTTACATCTTATTGTACAACAACTAACAATAATCCATCCTTAAAAGACGGGTATCTTCGTACAATCTTTTCGTATGAAATGCCTGATATTTTTGGAGTTAATGAAGTTTCCGGTAATGGTTCCGCTTCTTCAAAACATTTACTCGATAGTGTCTTTAATGTAAACGGTGTAACATGGTACAACCGGGCAAATTATGTAAATTCAAATAATTCCCCGCTAATAAATAATATTTATTATGATTCGCGAAAATTGTATTTATATAACCAAAACTATATTCCAACCAGTTACCGTGATATTATGATTTATAAATTTTATTATAAAAGTCCCGATATCTCTGCCCTTAACGATACCGTATTCCTTACCTGCATTGTTATGCACCTGAAAGCAGGTAGTACAGCTTCTGACCAGACCGAAAGGGCCGATGAAACATCTTTGCTGATGAACTATCTGAATACATTGAGCAATATGGGTAATTGCGTTGTAATGGGCGATTTCAATGTTCAGAGTAATACCGAAGCCTGTTTTCAGAATCTTATCAATTATTCCAATCCTAATGTCAGGTTCTACGATCCAATTAATAAACTGGGAACCTGGAATAATAATTCAGCGTTTGCACAATATCATACCCAGAGCACCTTTGTTAACTCCAATGGTTGCAGCGCCAGTGGCGGGATGGACGACAGGTTTGATTTTATTCTGGCGTCCTTTTATGTAATGAATAATATTTCGAAAATATCTTATGTCCCTGGATCGTACATGGCTGTGGGACAGGATGGTAACAGGTTTAATCAGAGCATCGGTAATCCTGCCAATTACTCCGTACCCGCAAATGTGGTTTCGGCATTGGGAAATATGTCCGACCATTTACCGGTTGTTCTTAAACTCAAAATTCTACAGACTCCGGTTTTCGGAGTGCATGAATCGGATACGAAGTCCAATACCATTGTTTGCGAAAATCCGGTTGAGGAAACCGCTACTATCCAGATATATTCAGAGAATGACGAACCCTTTGTATTAACTGTATTTGATCAGCAGGGGCGGTTGATCTCAAAAGATACCTACCAGATGCACTCAGGGTATAATGTATTAACTATTAATGTTTCCGATTTTCAAAGCGGAATGTGTTTTATGAATTTTGTTCACTCAAAGGGAAGTGCTACTATAAAAGTTATTAAGAAATAATAGATGAAAAAGATTTTCTATTATAATTTGTTATTTATATTTATTATTTCCTCCTGTATTAAAAATTCTGACCAGCTCTCCGAAATCGGGAATGATGATTTTTCCATCATGGTTCCCGGAAATTTTATTCAGCCATCCGAGCCACAGGAGGGTTCTGTCCTGCATTTAAGTGAAGATACGGCAGATTTTCTTAACGGCTTGTCGGTAGTGGTATATAAAGACAGTAAAATTGATGAAGGTGATACGACCGACCTGTATAGCTACTACAACTTTGTTGCAAACAATATTCTTGACGAAACCCTGGAGTCGGGTAATCTCGAAACCCCGAAAGATACTGTCGTTAATGGTATAAATAGTCTTTTGTTTAAAACCTGTGGTATTTCAGACCAGGGGGATTCTAGCTGCCGGATTTGTTTTTATACAGGCGTATATGAAGGGAAATTCAATTTATATGAAGTAACTGTTTGGTGCTGTGAATCTAATTCAGGCAAATACCATAAGAAAATAGAACAGATTTTAGGTTCGTTCAAAGAGAAGAACTCTGCTGTGAAACCTGAGTAATTTACATTGCCAACTGCAAACGACCTTTGTGAGTTATTATTTTACCATCTATTCCTACACCTTTCAGAATATAAAAATAGATGCCTGGCGAAGCCAGTTCAAGGCCATTATTTATTTTTCCATCCCATCCTTTGGTAGGATCATTCCATTCATATAATTGTTCGCCATTGCGATTCATAATAATACAATGGAAAGAACGGAGCGCCTGAACAACTGGCATAAAAATATCGTTTTGTCCATCTCCGTTTGGTGTAAAAATGCTCGGAAATTCGATGTCTGATCCGGCTATATTCAACGGAGGCAGAGTAACACTGTCTTTACACCCTAAAGGACTCACTGCAACTAAAGATACAGTGAAAGGACCAGTAGAATTATACATATGTTCAGGTTCAGCTTCAAAGGAAGTTTTGCCATCGCCGAAATACCATTTAAAGGTAGTGTTCTCAATTTCGTAAGCCGGATTTCCGTCAATCGTTGATTTGTTATAGAAATATACCGGCACTCCTATAGCATCAGTCATGGAATAATGTGTAAACCCGGCTCTCAGAATAGCGCTATCGGGAATACTTACTATAAAGTTTTTAATAAAACCTTCTTTGATTACAGATTTTATGTTGTAATTACCGGCACGGAGGTTTTCCATGGTGGAATGAGGTTTTTCTTTGTCGATATCCATCCAGTAGAACTCTACTTTTTCAGTGTTGGCAGACAATACAGCTTTACCATTAGATTTTCTGCAGGTGGCCGATTTAACACTTATATTTATAACAACATTTATATCATTTTGCGAAACATTATTCGTGCTTTTTAGTTCCTGTGGATTTTCATCATTTACTTTCGTTGTTTCTGTTTCCGATTTTGTTGCTATATTTTCAGATTTATTCCGGGGAATTAAAGTTTCGTTGTTTTCTGAAGAATTATTATCTGCCAGTGTTGAAGTAATTGTTTTTTCGTTATTAACAATAGATTCATTATTGCCGTTTTGCGAAATATTTACAATAGTTGCGGGAGCATTAGTTGAATTATTTTCAGCCAGTACAGTATTATTGGTAATTGTTTCTTTAGCGCTGAATGAATTTATTAACAGGATGGTAATCCCTGAAATAAGAACTATGCCTACAGTAGCAAAAAATCCGCCTTTTTTCCATAAAGGAACGGGATTAGAAATACCCGAAGTAGTAGCTTTCAGTTTTTCTAAAACACTTACAGGGGGATTTTCGCTGAAATCCCGGAACCTTTCCCTGAAAAGTTCATCGAACCTGTTATCTGCAGATGCTTTCATATTCCATTTGTTTTACTTTTTTCATCAGGTACCTGCGTGCCTTCATAAACTGGGTTTTCGATGTTGCTTCCGAAATACCGAGCAGTTCAGAAATTTCGATATGCTTATATCCTTCAATTACATACATGTTAAACACCAGTCTGTAACCATCGGGCATTTCGTTAACATAATGAAGCAATTCCTGTGTCGAAATCTGCCCGATTATATCTTCGCTATACCCGGTGATATTTTCTTCATCACTTTCGGTAATTCCAAAGAACTTTCCTGTCCTCCGCTTGTAAAAATTAATAGCGGTGTTTACCATAATTCTCCTTATCCAGCCTTCTAAAGAACCATTTCCTTTGTACTCGTGCAATCCGGTATAAACCTTCACAAACCCATCATGTAAAAGATCCTGTGCGTCAGTCCGGTTTTTTGCGTACCTTAAACAAACCCCGAACATTTTGCCGGAAAAGCTGTTATAAAGCTCATCCAGGGACCGGGAATCTTTTTTAAGGCATAACTCAACCAGTTTCTGATCAGGCAGCATACTTACCTTTTTTTCTGTAAGACAATTTAGGATACGATTTCGTTGTCCGCATCTTTAAAAAAAACTGTAGAAAAAAACGAAAAAAATGATAATAAATTGTTAATTTCTTTATAATCAGTAAAATTATAAAAAATATTTTTGAATATTTAAAAAAACTGAAGAAAAATCGATCATAAATATTAAAGTTATTTTCAGAATAACTACTTTAGGAATATTATTTGTGAAAGACTTTGTCTTAAAAAATCAATCTCAATGCAAAAAACAATTTTACTTGCTTTTGTTTTTTTCTCTTCAGTAATAATTTGCAGTTCACAGGAAAAAGGCGATTTCAGGCTTGGCTTATACGGCCAGGGAGTTTCTTACCGCGGCCAGACTCTGCCTCAATACGGTTTGATTGCAGAGTATTTTTTAAGCCATAAAGTAAGTCTGAATTACAGGTATGGATTTGGTTATAATACAAACGGTGATCTCGCAGGACATATAAATCCGTCTTTAATTGGTTTGGCTTATCTTGCATATGCGGGCGGAACTTCATCCGGTGAAGAATTGATTTTATCTTTTATGATTCCCGAAGGGCTCAGCTATCATGTGTATCCGAAAGAGTTTCTGGAAGTAGCGCCTTATATTAATCCCCTGGGCTCGGAAATTAATCTTACGGGAAGTAATACTTTTGATTTTTCCTGTTCTTTTGGTATGAATATTCATGTTCTTCCTGTTAAAAATATGTCATTATCACCAAACTTAGGTGGAATTCTTTTATATAGAAACGGGGAAGTAATACCTGTATTGGGCTTTTCATTCAATTACAACTTTCATTAAGCCCCCACTTTTACTGTACATTTATTCTGATTTTTTTCTACTTTTGTTTTCCTAAAAAAATACACGATACATGTTTGAGAATTTATCAGATAAACTGGAGAAATCATTTAAGCTGCTGAAAGGCGAAGGCAGAATTTCCGAGATAAATATTGCCGAATCATTGAAAGAGGTCCGCAGGGCTTTACTTGATGCGGATGTTAATTACAAGATAGCAAAAACATTTACTGATACGGTTAAAGAAAAAGCCATTGGACAGGAAGTTCTGAAATCAGTGAAACCCGGACAAATGATTATTAAAATTGTCCACGATGAACTGGTTGAACTGATGGGAGGGCAGAAAGTCGATATCAGTTTAAAAGGAAATCCGACGGTTATTTTAATGGCAGGTTTACAAGGTTCTGGTAAAACCACATTTTCTGCAAAGCTGGCTAATTACCTGAAATCGAAAAAAGGACGGCAGGTAATGCTGGCAGCCTGCGACGTGTACCGACCGGCTGCTATCGAACAGCTAAAGGTATTGGGAGAACAGTTACAGGTTCCGGTTTACAGTGAGATTGAAAACAAAAACCCGGTAAAAATAGCCCAGAACGCAATAAAAGAAGCAAAGGCTCAAAATATTAATACAGTCATTGTCGATACGGCCGGGCGGTTGGCTATTGATGAGGAAATGATGAAAGAAATTGCTGCTATAAAGGCTGCCATTTCCCCGGAAGAAATTTTGTTTGTTGTTGACTCCATGACCGGCCAGGATGCTGTGAATACAGCCAAAGAATTTAACGACCGCTTAAATTTTGATGGCGTTATTCTTACCAAGCTTGATGGCGATACGAGGGGCGGGGCTGCTTTATCTATAAAGTCTGTTGTTAATAAACCCATTAAGTTTGTAGGAACAGGCGAAAAAATAGAAGCTCTTGATGTTTTTTATCCCGAACGTATGGCCGACCGTATCCTGGGGATGGGAGATATTGTTTCGTTGGTCGAAAAAGCGCAGGAGCAGTACGATGCGGAAGAAGCCCGGAAACTTCAGAAAAAAATTGCAAAAAACCAGTTTAGTTTTGATGATTTTCTTTCCCAGATACAGCAGATTAAGAAAATGGGAAATATCAAAGACCTGGCTTCCATGATACCCGGAATGGGCAAAGCTTTGAAAAATGTGGATATTGATGATGATGCATTCAAAGGAATTGAAGCCATTATCCGCGCAATGACCCCTGCTGAACGCGAAAATCCTGCTTTACTAAACGGAAGCCGCCGGAAAAGGATTGCAATCGGAAGCGGAACCGATATCCAGGAAGTAAACCGGTTAATAAAACAGTTCGACGAAACCCGTCGCCTGATGAAGATGTTTACCGGTGGTAACAAAAATCTGCGCCGTGCTATGGGTAATATGCAGCAACCAAGATAAAACCGTTCTTTGTTATTTGTTAAATGTTATTTTATGCTAAATATAAAGTCCGTAGGACTGATATATTGGTAAAAAACAAATACACATGAAAATGAAACCCCACAGGAGGTAACATAAAATAAGTGTTAACTATACAGGGAATTAAGTTGATTAAAAGAATTCGATATGGAATTGATTGACGGGAAAAAGATATCACTTGAAATAAAAGCAGAAATAGCTTTAGAGGTTGATAATATTAAAAAAACAGGAGGTAAGATTCCACACCTTGCAGCTATACTTGTCGGGCATGATGGTGGAAGCGAAACCTACGTTGCCAATAAAGTAAAATCGTGCGAGGAAGTGGGTTTTAAATCATCCCTGGTTCGTTTTGAGGACAATGTTACAGAAAAAGAGTTGCTCGACAAAGTATGGGAACTTAACAACGATAATGATATCGATGGTTTTATTGTTCAGTTGCCATTACCAAAACATATTAACGAGCAGGCTGTCATCGAAGCTATTGATCCGCGTAAGGATGTGGATGGGTTTCATCCTGTAAATGTGGGACGCACTGTGATCGGACTCCCTTCTTTTGTTTCGGCAACTCCTTATGGAATAGTTGAACTTTTAAAAAGATACAAAATAGAAACTTCCGGTAAACATTGCGCTGTGTTAGGGAGAAGCAATATAGTGGGACGCCCAATCAGTATTTTACTTTCCCAGAAAAGAAGTTTTGGCGATGCCACAGTCACAGTTCTTCACAGCCGTTCAAAAAAAATGGAGCAGATTTGTGCCGGGGCCGATATAATTATTGTCGCGCTGGGCCAGCCTGAATTTGTGAAAGCCGGCATGGTAAAGGAAGGTGCGGTTGTTATTGATGTTGGCACCACACGGGTAAAATCCGATAAGACAAAATCCGGTTTTAAACTTACCGGGGATGTTAAATTTGATGAGGTAGCACCCAAATGCAGCTTTATTACTCCTGTTCCCGGTGGAGTAGGGCCTATGACCATTGTCAGCTTATTGAAGAATACCTTGCTGGCTGCGAAAAAGGAAATTTACAGGTAACAAACAATGCCATTTTGAGCGTAAGTTAAAGACTGATACTTATTTACCTGTTTTTACCCCTCCGCCTGCTTCTTGTGTTCCCCTGTCGCCCTGGCGGAATTTATATTGTAATGTTATGAAATAGGTGGGTTTGTAATCACTTGAATTTTCTGACGAACTTTGAATAAATCCACCATAGCTATAATAGCTTCCATGTTTCAGCAGGTCGTCAATAATATTATTAACTCCTGCAGTTATCAAAAGTTTATTTTCAAAGAATTTTTGGGTTAAACTAATGGATGAGTTGAAATAATTGTAATTATATCCTTCGAAGGTTATTTCACGGCTGAAATAATTGATGTAAAATGTTCCAATGGTTTTATCGCTGAAAAGCAAGTCTGCACTGAATTTGACATTAAAACCAAAGTCTTTTTTCTTAAGCCCGTTACTTAATTCAGGAGTGCTTATATCTGTATGATTTATGGAAGATGAAAAATTCAAATCGTATTTTTCTTTTATCGATACATAGGATGCAAGCTCAATTCCTATACTATTTTTGTGAGATATATTTTCAGGCATTGTAATAAAAATAACATCGTTTACCGGAATAGTTAAATATGAAACATCGTTATTGGTAGTACTATAAAATACATCTGCACTGAGATTCCATTTTTGCTTTGTGAAAGTATATCCAAGGGAAAAATTATTATAAGCTGTCGGATTTAATCCGGAATTACCCGAAGACCAGTTTCGTGGATTTTCCTTATTGACAAAATCGCATAATTGGCCATACCAAAGGGATTGAATACTTCTTGAATAGGTGAATTTTATTTCCTCTAAACTATCGAGTGAAAATACTATAGTTGCAGAGGGTAAAATATGAAAATTTTCTTTATTGACTTTAAGCAGAGTATCTTCGGAACTAATTTTATAACGAGTAAATTCTGCAGTATTTTTATTGTATTGAGCAGAAATGCCACCATCTGATTTCCATTTTTTTAAAGTTGTTCCAATTCTCCAGTAAGCAGATAGATATTGATTTTTTCCATATGTGTAACTTGTTAAAGGATAATTAATGATTTCATTCTGGCTATTTATATTATTTGAATGATCTTTATAGATATACCGTTCGCTCAAACCACAGTTCCATCGTGTTTTGGAATTTATAGGATGATTATAAAAAAGTCCTCCGTAAAATGTATGTAGTACCCTGTTTTCATCAGTTTTGAAATTGAAGGTACTATCCATCGGAACATAAGAAATAATCTGATAATTGATATTGTTTTGTGAATTATTGTTTTGAGCCTCTTCTTTTAGCCCTGAATAAATTGAAATTTCTTTACCTAATGAGTCAAAACTGTGATAAAAGGAACCATTAAGCCATTTACTGCTAAAATAATAATCATAAGCGGATATTGCATTGTATTTATCATAAATAGTATTTGTGTCTTTATTACTTTGTTCTGAGTAGCTTTCGGTTGGATAAATTCCTTTGTTTTTATAAAATCCACCTGATATTCGGAATCTTGTTTTTGGGTTGGGTGAAATTCGTACCCCTCCATAATTCCACATACCATCATATATGTTTTTATTGTAGGAGTCATTATTTATCAAAAAGTTGCTGGTGTTATAATTTAATGTTCCTTCTGTTGTCCGGTTATTAAATGAATTCTGGTGACTGTAATTTATGTTGTAATAGAACAGAACTTTTTTTATTTTATAATTAATGTTTACATAATCTTCGCTGTTATTTACATCTTTAAATGCAACTGTACTGTTATTGGCCTGCGCAATACCGCTAAGGCCGTCGGTTGTGAGGTTTTTCATTTTAATATTAATAATGCCGCCTTTTTCTGCGCCACTGCGGAGGGAAGCATCTATCAGTTCAATTTTTAACACACTGGCAACGGGTATCATTTCCGTTTTCGGATAAATGTATTCGGCCGGCTGATCGTCAACATAAATGGTTGCGGGCGCTCCTTTGTATTTTACATTTTCACTTTGTTCTACCGTAACACCTGGTAATGTTCTAAGTAAGTCAAAAATATTTTTTGCCGAAGTGGTTTTTGCTGCATTAATGTTAAATACTTTCCTGTCGAACCTTTGCTCCATATACTTAGCTTTCTCAATAACAGCAGCTTCTTTTATCTGACTTACATCCGGCTGAAGTAATATTCGTCCGAGATTTATTTTTAAATTACCTGTATACATTATTTCTATTTTTTTCTCACTATATCCCAGGTGCTTAACAACTAAGTATATTCCTTTTTTATAACTGATATTTTTAATTTTAAATTCTCCTTTTTCGTTAGACAGCGATCCCCGGATGACAGAATCCATGTTGTTTCTGATGATGATATTTCCGTACGACAAAATTTGCTGAGATGCAGAATCGGCAATGGTCCCGGTAATTTCGACTGATTGAGAATTTGCCAGAAATGAGATGGTAACAAATAATATGATTAATATATATGTTTTCATCTCCGGATTAATGTAACATCTATATTATATGTGTATTATTGAACATAATATAAATATATTTGATTGACAAATATATAATTAAAATTATTCAAAAAATAATTTTAACTGATTATTAATAAGAATCAATAGTCAGAATATGAATTGTTACAATATTTCAAAGCTGTTAAGATTTATTAAGCGATAAATGAAAGTTTAATAGAATTCTCATGAAACGTTTAATTTGCAGGTATTAAAAACTGTTTTGAACTTTACTTTGCTAATAATGTTTTAAAAAAGTGCAAAACCTCCGGTCTTTCAGAAACAAAATCAATGTTGTTTTTTAAGCATTGTTATTATTTAAATGGAGCCAGAGTAGTTGTTTTTCAGATAATCTCGTAGAGGTTTCTGAATTAAAGACAAGAATTCAACATCATTGTGGATGATGCACTAAAAAGCAATAAATTGTCCTGAAGGAAGTGAATTTATTTCACTAAGTTTTTAAAAGACAGCATATTGACAATTAACAATGCTTGCTCTTGATTTACATCATTAACAGGTTTTTATTATTTTATAACTTTTTTACCGAATAATGTAACATATCACTTATTGCTATCCATTATTTTTGTTTATGATTTAAAATTTTTATTAATAATTAAGAATATGAAGAAAATTATAATATCATTCGGTATAATGCTAGTTGCTATGAACAGTTATTCACAACTGCAGCATAGTCTGAATACAATAATCACTATTACAGACACATCCGATAAGACTGCCAGGCCTGAAATTGTGGCAGTCTCCAACCGTGTTTTTGTTCTTTATCTTTCGATTACTGGTTCCACAAGAACCTTTAATTTAAAGATTTATAATAATACAATGGATACCCTGATATCTTCACGGATACTGGTAACATCAACCTCCGGTTATGGTACGCCAACTGATATTAGGGTTACATCGGATGGACAATATCTCTATGCATTTTATGAAACTATTAAAACTATAAACCCGGGAAATGATTCCACTTCCCTTTGGGGTGCAAAATATACCTTAGATGACAACTTTACCCTCCTGGCAAGTACACCTGTCCCGATTACAAGAAGTAAACCAGGAACCCAACTTACCATTGGCGGCGAAAAAGTGGATGATCCCGCACCTTTGTTAACTCCAACTTCGATATATGTAATTACCCGACTGCAGGATTCTATAAAAATCTCCGGTAATACCATATACAGAGTTCGTGAATTTGATAAAAATAATTTTAATCAAATATCCCCACAATTTGATCTTAATTTATCTGATGTTGCCAATGGACGTGGACGTGTGACTTCACTTTTCTACTGGCAGAATAACATATATATGGCATTAACCACAACTGTATCTGATATGGGAGTAAACGAAAATTCTGATGATGGAGCACAATCGGATATTATTCTTGTAAAAATGCAACCTGATTGGACATATAATCCTGTCTCTGATGTCTTTACACTTTCCGCAGAATTAAACGACCGCGAAAATTTTGTTTCAGGTTTATTTATAGACAATAATTTTTTATATATTACCTATAAACAAGCTATAGGTGCGCCACCTACCGGACAACAAAATGCATGGATTAAAATATACGATAATGTTAATTTTATTCTTGCTGATACAATTAAGGTGAAAACTACCACCTGGGGGCCTACAGGAGAAGAAATTCGTCCATCATTGAATGTCTTTGACAATAAAATTTATTCAGGTCAAAGTATGGCACCTGTAAGTGGAAATGGCAATGCAAAGGTTTTTGTTTATGATTTTTCAATTACTTCAATAAAAGACCATTTTGTAGCAAACCTGATCCAGGTTTATCCAAATCCTTCAAATGGAGAGATGATTATTGAAGCTGCATATAACAATATAGAAAATAATACTGTTGAAATATACAAGGTGTCCGGAGAAAAGGTTTTTCAATCTAAAATATCAAATCAAAAATCCGGAATAAGTCTGAAATTGCAAAGTGGCCTGTATTTCTATGAGATAAAAAACCAGCAAAATATTATAGGTGCCGGTAAAATATTAATTCAGTAACATTATGAAAATTTGCTTTATGAAAACAAAAACTTTTATAACTGCTGTTTTTATTGTTCTATTTTCAATAAATGTAAATAGCACTTATTCACAATCAGAACAATCTGTTTATGGCGTTTATAGCACACATACGCTTAATCAACATTTTATGAATGAAATAAGTTTAAATGAAAGTTCATATTATGAATGGTGTGATGCTCATATTGATACTTTACAAGCACATTGGACCCGTTATAGTATTTTGTTAGCATGGAATCAGATTGAACCAACACTCGGTGCCGGTTATAATTGGAATGCAGCCATCGGATTCCCCGACAGTATTATAATAAATACACTTGAACCTCCTAACAACATAAATTGTCTGGCAGTTATTTCACCCGGTATGGGGACTAGTGCAAGGAGCCCTATAACGTACCCAACAGAATGGGAAAACTTCTTAAAAGCTATAGCGGAACGCTACGATGGAGATGGTATTAGTGATGCCTCGCCAAATGTACATTTGAAATATTTTCAATTATGCAATGAAATTCAGGATTGGCAAAATCTTAGCTTTGGAACCCCAGTAAACTATGCAAACGTAGCAAATGCATCGATTGCTGCAATTCGCACACAAATACCAACTGCTAAATTGCTAACCTTTGGTTATTTTTCACATCTTCAGAATGGCGATTTAGATAATGTTTTTAAAAACTTCATGAATCAAATGAAATCCCATAGTACGGATATTTATGCTGTTGATATACACCACTGGCCATTTCAGGCTTCTGATTCTTTACAAAGCTGGAAAATGGATAATGTTTCCAGAATGCGATTTTACTTAGACAGCATGGGATACAGTAATTCAGAAATCTGGTCATGTGAACATGCTGCTTACACAGGAACTCCAACAAACAATTTTTATATCAGTGAAATAGATCAGGCAAGATGGCTGATAAAATCTTTTAATTATAACCGTTTAAATGGCTGTAACAGATTTATGTGGAGTAACCTGCTCGATTATTATAATTTTGAAGGAAGCCAGACAAATCCATTTAATTCAATGGGATTAGTGAGCGATGGTTATGGTAATGATGAAACCATAGATAGAAGAAATACTCCACGTATTGCCTATTGGGCCTTTAAAATGATGGTAGAGAAAACAGATTCTCCAACTGCTTCCCTTCTTGGAAATGTTTCGTACCTAAATAATGATAGTACTATATACGCATACCGGTGGATAAACAATCAAACAAATCAGAATTTTTATATTATTTGGAGTGAATCGGGACAACAACAAATAAAGCTAAAAATAAATACTCCAAATGCTCATGTTACAAATATGATTACAGACCGTTTCGGAAATATTCTTTCAGAATATAACATTCAAGCTGTAAATGATTCCATAACATTATCAATTGACAGCGATCCTTTATTAATTGAAGAAGAAAATAGTACAAATATTTTTGACTCAGAAAATAAAAATGGAATTGAGATTTATCCTAATCCTGCAAATCGTTTTATAAATATTGCATTACCGGAAAATAAAAGCAAAATAATAATTCTTGATCTTTTGGGAAACATTGTTTTTGAAAAACAGCTTTATTCAAACCATGAAACTTTAAATATAGATTTACCTGACGGATTTTATTTATTTCAGGTTTATATTGATAAAAGAGAAGTTATTTCTAAGAAGGTAAATATCATTAAATAAATACAACGTTATGAAAATAATTTTTATTTCAATAGGAATACTGTTCGTTACTTTGAGCAGTTATACACAACAATCCTATATCCTGGTTGGAGAAGTTTACAGTGCAAAAGTCAGCAAAATTGATCCTGTGACCAATGCAAAAATTGCCACCATACAGGTTGCTGATTCAGTTGGAATTCCTATTCCAAATATTTCAAATGCCATAGCCATTGATACCATTCATAATTGGGCATACATAGCATGTAATTTAGCAAACACTATTTGCGTAATAGATTTAAATACCTGGACAGCTACTTATCCAAATATCGCAATTTCCGGATTAGGCAAGAATCCCAGTGGTTTGGCATTAAATAGTGCTGCTGATAAATTATATGTTGCAACTCTTGGACAAAATGGAGTTCAGGATTCCCTTAATCCACTCGAAACAATTTCAATTACTGGAAATGTTTTTCCACCTACTTTAACAAAAATTGCTGAAGTTCCGGTTGGAAAATTTCCTCTAAATGTAGTATTAAGTCATGATGATAAATATGCAGTTGTTTCATGTAGAAACCAAGCCAGAATTACAGTTGTAAATCTTCTTACCAATACAGCCGAACTTAAATATAATTATCCTAATATCAATTATGAACCTGAAGGTTTGGATATTCACCCTACAGCTAATATTGTATATTGTTTTTCTCATGGGCAAAATTTTATTGATATACTTGATTTGGATAGTATGGCAATTATAAAAACGGTTAACATAACCTATACCGGAACTCCCCCTAGTCCAAGTGCAGGAGCTTTTTCGCCAAATGGCAACACATTAATTATTTCAGGCCAGACATCAAATAAGATGTATTATTTTAATACTTCTGATCCTTATAATCCCGTACAACTTTCGTCAGTATTATCAGTAGGTGCCCAACCCCATAAAGCATTATTTTTAAATGATACTGTAGCTTATGTTCCCAATACAAACAACACTCACCCGGTTGGGTCAATCTCCATTGTTTCGGCTGGTCAGACTCCCGTAAATATTGGAAATGTTACCGGTACATTTAATGGACCATTGGCAATGGCGTTAGTCAGGAATAATATGACATCATATCAGCCGGCAACTGTTGAAAACAGTAAAATTAATATCTGTACTGATCCGTTTAACAACTTTATAAACCTGGAATTAACAGGAAATAAGGGTGAAATTATAATTACAGGTATTTCAGGAAACATTGTTTATAAAAAACGGCTGGATTCAAACAGTGTAACATTAAACATTGATTTACCAAACGGGCTTTATTTATATCATGTGTCTGATAATAATAAAATAACGTATTCAGGTAAAATAATGGTCGTTAAATAAGAATAATATTTTAAACCTTAAAACTTTAATGCCTGATTTGTGGTAGTGATGATTCCGGCATTGTTTAAATTTTATTAATTTTGTAAAAAAAGTTTCATGACTTTTCCAGAGATAAAGGAAAAACTTTCGACAAAAACGGTGGGTATTGCCGGCTGTGGTGGCCTTGGCTCCAACTCTGCCATAGCCCTGGCGCGTGTGGGTATAGGGAAACTTATTATTGCCGATTTTGATATCATTGTTGAATCGAACCTTAACCGGCAGTATTTTTTTTACGACCAGATAGGTCAGAATAAGTGTTATGCATTAAGCGATAATATAGCCCGGGTTAACCCACATTGCTTAGTTGAGGCACATAACCTGAAACTAACGGGCGAAACAATTATCCAGCTATATAAAAATTGTGATGTAGTAATTGAAGCTTTTGATCTGGCAGAAATGAAGCAAATGATTGCAGAAACCATGATAGCCGGATTGCCCGATATTCCTTTAATTGTTGGTTCCGGTTTAGCTGGTTGGGGCAAAAACAATGAACTGAAAACTACCCGGAACGGTAATCTCTATATGTGCGGCGACGGTACTCTTGAAGTTCATGAACAATTACCTCCATTGGCGCCCCGCGTGGGGATTGTTTCCAATATGCAGGCAAACACGGCCCTTGAAATTCTTTTATCGGTTTAACTATGGAAATAATATTGAATAATAACAAGGAAACCTTTGATGCCGAAACATTGAGTATTTCGGAATTGCTGAAAATGAAGAATTTCACCTTCCGGATGCTCGTAATAAAGGTGAATGATGTGCTTGTTAAGCGTGATGCCTACGATTCAGTTATTGTTAAAAACGGCGATAATGTCAGTGTAATTCACCTTATCAGCGGTGGATAATTTTATTTGCTGTATGCGGATTTCAGCATTAATTTCGTGGTTGAAATAGTATATTATGAAATTTACCCGGCTCAAAATATTTAAGATTTTAAAAAATAAATATTTTCTCACATCCTTTGCATTCTTATTGTTTATTGTTTTATTCAGTCAGAATAATCTTATTGAAAGGTTTTACGGAATTCATGAATTGAATAAACTTGAGAAACAGAAAGAATATTATCTCGATATTATTAAAGAAAATACTGATAAGATTCGCGAATTAAAAACCGATCCGGAACATCTCGAGAAATTTGCGAGAGAAGAATATCTTATGAAAAGACCCAACGAGGATATTTTTATAATAAAAAAGGAAAATGAATAAATATAACTTTTTGTTATTTTACCAGATCAGATAATGTTTTTAGATTTTTAAGTATTCTTCAAAATCGTTTTTACCCTGTCAGTGATTTTACAATTTTTTAAAGGATAAAAATAACATTAATCAGTTATTTTACTTTATCACAGGAATAAGAATCGATGCAACCCACATTTCCGAATCTGACCGTAACGCATGCATCGTATTTTCTTTAACAATAAAATGGTCACCCACATTCATTTCTTTCTCCTCATTTTCTAAAACACCAAATCCATTACCTTTTATACAATAAAAAATTTCATCATAATTTTGGTGTTTATGTAAGGCCACAATCTTTTCAGAGATTATATGATAAACGTTTGTTCTTATCTTCGAGTTAATTAATTCTTTATCCATATTCTTTTCTTAAAAAGCATATTAAATCATTTATCTTAATTATAAATGAGAATTCCGAACAAACGATTATAAAATATTACTTGCCAGTTCAGCCAGGTAACTCCGTTCTCCCTTAATAAGATTTACATGGGCAAATAAATCCTGACCTTTCATTTTATCGGTGAGATATGTTAAGCCGTTCGATTTACTGTCGAGGTATGGCGAATCTATTTGCTCAACATCTCCGGTAAAGATAATTTTTGTTCCTTCACCCGCGCGGGTAATAATAGTTTTTACTTCGTGGGGAGTCAGGTTCTGTGCTTCGTCAACAATAAAGAAAACATTGGAGAGGCTGCGTCCGCGAATGTAGGCGAGGGGAGTAATAACCAGAATTTCGTCCTTTAAGTATTCTTCAATTTTCTTGTACTCAGCCGATTCTGATTTGAACTTATGTTTAATTACTGCCAGGTTATCGAAAAGTGGCTGCATATATGGTCCGATTTTCTCTTTTACATCGCCCGGTAAAAATCCAAGATCACGGTTTGCTAAAGGAACAATAGGGCGGGCAAGAAGAATCTGTGAATATTGTTTTTTCTGGTGGAGTGCAGCAGCCAGTGCCAGGAGGGTTTTTCCTGTTCCGGCTCTTCCGGTTAATGCAACCAGTTGTACTGTTGACCTGAATAATGAATCGAGGGCAAATGTTTGTTCGGCATTTCTAGGTTCAATTGAATAGGCGCGGATTTTTTCAACCCGGTTAATCATTTTTGTGTTTGGTTCGTAGTGTGCAAGAGCGCTCGATTTAGTATTCTTCAGAATAAAATACTGGTGAGACACGGGAGGTTCTTTAAACTTAAATTCGTTGACATCAATTCCATTATTTTCCTCATACATACGCGAAATAAGAGAAGTATCGAAACCTTCAATAGTTGGAATTACATCGTTTACCTGGTCGAGATTCTGAACTTTATCTGATTCGTAATCCTGTGCTTCAATTCCCAACGATTTGGCCTTCATGCGAAGGTTTATGTCTTTGGTGATAAGGATAACGATACGGTTTTTATTATTTTGTCCGACATGTTCTGCAATGGCCAGCAGGCGATGGTCGGGAGTTTTTTCGGGAAATGATTCAGATAATTTCTTAGAATATTCTTTGCCGGTTTCTACAAATATTTTTCCGAGACCTTTTCCCAGTGAAATACCTTTATTGAAAAGCTGATTTCCCGATAACCGGTCAAGTTCACGGGTAAATTCGCGGGCATTATAACTGATAAGGTCGCCCCCTTTTTTTAATTTATCAAGTTCTTCAAGTACAACAATAGGAATAATAATGTCATTTTCTTCAAATTTGTAAATACAACGAAAATCGTGAAGGATAACATTGGTATCAACAATAAAAATTTTCTTGTCTTTTCCCATTTCTTGGTTTTTAAAATTCAAATAAAAATACGGAGAAAATAACCCCTTTTTTGAGGGCTAAACAGAAGAATTGAACAAACGACGGTTAAAAAAATAATTTAAAATAATTGCTTATTTTCCAATGGGTTGAGCAAATATATTCACATCGGCTTCTTTAATTTCTTCCTGGCAAAGGATAATTAACCGTTCAATTACATTTCTGAATTCACGGATATTCCCTGTCCATTTGATATTCTGAAGGGCTTTTACGGCACCTGGCTGGATTTTCTTTTTAGGAATACCGTATTCATTGCAGACCTGTTCGATGAAGTGCTGTGCCAGCGAAGGAATGTCATCTTTTCTTTCATTCAAAGATGGTACCTGTATTAAAATAACACTCAACCGATGATAAAGATCTTCACGGAAGGTATGGGTATCAATTTCATTTTTCAGGTTTTTATTGGTGGCAGCAATAACCCTTACATTAACCTGTATATCTTTTTCGCCACCCACGCGGGTAATGCGGTTTTCCTGTAAGGCTCTCAGAACTTTTGCCTGGGCCGACAGGCTCATATCACCGATTTCGTCAAGAAAAAGAGTTCCCCCGTTGGCCTGTTCAAATTTTCCTATACGTTGTTTAATAGCAGAAGTAAAGGCTCCTTTTTCGTGACCAAAAAGTTCACTTTCTATGAGTTCTGATGGAATAGCAGCACAATTCACCTCAATAAATGGTCCTGTGTTACGACTACTTTTTTCATGAATCTGATGTGCTACCAGTTCTTTTCCTGTGCCATTTTCACCGGTAATTAATACACGTGCATCGGTGGGGGCAATGCGTTCAATCATTTCTTTAACCTTTTGCATGGACGCTGAATCGCCTACCATCTCATATGCTTTGTTTATTTTTTTTCGTAAGGATTTTGTTTCTGTAACGAGTTTCGACCGGTCGAGGGCATTGCGCAAAGTTACCATCAGTCGATTCAGGTCGAGAGGCTTTTGAATGAAATCAAAAGCTCCTTTTTTTATGGCATCAACGGCTATTTCAATATCTCCATGCCCCGAAATCATTACCACCGGGATATCGTTCTGATCCTTTATTACCTGGCTGAGTACCTCTGTTCCGTCCATTTTAGGCATTTTAATGTCGCATAAAACAGCATCAAATTTCATCGAATTAAGAACTTCCAGTCCCTGGACTCCGTCTTCGGCAAGTTCTACTTCAAATTTTTCGTATTCAAGAATTTCTTTTAAGGTATTCCTTATGCTTCGTTCATCATCAATGACAAGAATGCGTGGCATATTTTAAAATTTTCAGCAAAGTACAAATTTGTCGATTGATTATGAAATTAATGTTTTAACTATAAATAGTTATTAATTGTATTCCAGGTATATATAATTTTTTTTATAGTTAAAATTTTATAAACAACATTCAACCTATTAAAAAATTATAACTTCGGGGCAAAATATTCGGAATATGACTATACTTCAGGCTAACGGGGTGGTAAAAAAATATTCTGGTCATGTTGCATTAGATAATGTAAATTTCTCTGTCAGGGAAGGTACTGTTTTTGGCCTTTTGGGGCCCAATGGGGCAGGAAAAACATCTATGATCAGAATTATCAACCAGATTACTGCTCCCGATACGGGTACTCTGATTTATAAAGGAGAAAAACTGGCTCCAAAACACATCCTGGAATTTGGTTATCTTCCTGAAGAACGGGGATTGTATAAAAAAATGAAAGTGGGCGAGCAGGCTCTTTATCTTGCACAGTTGCGTGGCGTAAAACGGGTCGAAGCTCTAAAACGATTGAAATACTGGTTTGAGAGATTTGAAATCCAGGCATGGTGGGGAAAGAAAGTAGAAGAACTTTCGAAGGGAATGCAACAAAAAATTCAGTTTATAATCACTGTTTTGCATGAACCAGGATTCCTGATTTTCGATGAACCGTTCAGCGGATTTGATCCTATTAATGTAAATATTCTGAAACAGGAAATTCTTCGCATGAAAGAAAATGGCGCTACAGTTGTGCTTTCAACCCATAATATGTCATCGGTAGAAGAACTTTGCGACGATATTACATTAATTAACAAATCAAAGAATGTTCTGAGCGGCGCTGTTTCCGATATCAGAAAACAATACAGGAGTAATACTTATTCGGTGATTTATAACGGCAATGTTAATCTTATTGAAGCTGCCATGCGCCACCAGTATAAAATTGTTTCCCATACAGAAAAAGAGGGACAGCATCATTTTACTTTTCAGCTTCTCGACCTGTCTGTAACAACTAACATGTTGATTGCCGGATTGCTTCCCCTGGGTAACATGGTCTCATTTAATGAGGTTTTACCTACCATGAATGATATTTTCATCAGGGTAGTGGAAGAATCAGGCGAAATACAGCAATCAAAAAATTAAAGGAACATGAATAAAATACTACTTATAATTAAGAGGGAGTTTCTGACCAGAGTCAGGAAACGTACTTTTATTGTTATGACTATTCTTGGGCCGGTTTTAATGGCCGCTTTATTTATAGGCCCAGCCTGGTTGGCCCAGATGGAAGATACCCAGGTGAAAAAAATTGCAGTCATCGATAGTTCTAAGATTTTTATGAATGCTCTGCCTGAAACAGAATTTATTAAATTCGAGTACCTGAAGAATGCAAGGATAGGAGATGTTGAAAAGGACTTTGTTAAAAAGGGATATTATGCTTTATTGTTTATTCCACCTAACATTCTTTCATCACCAATAGTTTCATTGTCTTCGAACAAGCAACCGAGTTTATCAGTCAGGATGCATATTTCAAATTCCCTGAAAAGCGAAATTGAAACCCTGAAGCTGGTTAAAAAGGACATTGATCCGGATATTCTGAAATCTATAAAAACAGATGTGGATGTGAGTATAACAAAGTTGAATGACGACGGAACCCGTGAGCAAAAGTCAGCGGATATTCAAATGATTTTAGGCATTGTTGGAGGTATGATTATTTATTTTTTCATTTTCCTTTATGGCGCCCAGGTGATGCGGGGAGTGATTGAAGAGAAAACCAGCCGTATTGTGGAAGTAATTGTTTCTTCGGTTCGCCCTTTCCAGCTCATGATGGGTAAAATTATCGGAATTGCTATGGTTGGACTGACACAATTTGCCCTTTGGGTTTTATTGACTTTTGTTTTTATCACCGCTGCGAAATCGTTTTTTGCTTCTGAAAATTCATCTCAACAAATTATACAGTCACAAAGCATCATGAGCCAGTCAAAACCCGGTGACCAGGAAAAAACTAATTCCGTTGTTTCTGAAATGGCGGAATATAGTGAGGTTGATGCCATATTTGATTCCATCAAATCAATAGATTTCGGTGTTATGATTGGTTCGTTTATTTTCTTTTTCCTGATGGGATATCTTTTGTATGCTGCCATGTTTGCAGCTATTGGTTCGGCAGTTGACAGTGAGGCCGATACCCAGCAGTTTATGATGCCGGTGACAATACCTCTTATATTGTCCATTGTGTTAATTGGCAATGTTACAGGAAATCCTGAAGGGCAGATTGCTTTCTGGTTTTCTATTATTCCTTTCACTTCACCTGTTGTTATGATGATGAGAATACCTTTTGGTGTTCCCTGGCACGAAGTAGCTTTATCTGTAACATTGCTGATAGGTACTTTCATTGTTATGACCTGGCTGGCCGGTAAAATTTACCGTACCGGGATTCTTTTGTATGGAAAAAAAGTTAGCTACAGAGAATTGTTAAAGTGGATTAAATACAAAAACTATTGATGGGATGAGGATTGCTGCTTTTGATTTAGGAACCAATACTTTTAATTTGCTGGTGGCTGATGCTACCGATACATTCTACCATGAAGTTTATCGTGATAAAAAGGCGGTAAAACTTGGTCATGCAGGTATTACCCGGAAGGTGATAAACGATGAAGCTATTGAGAGAGGAGTAGAGGCAATCCGATCCTGTATGAAAGCCATCGAACCTCTGAATGTGGATAAAATACTGGCTGTTGCGACTTCTGCCATCCGGTCGGCTGAAAACGGCGTAGCCTTTACTAAAAGACTGTATAAAGAATTTAAACTCGAAGTCCATATTATTGGCGGCGATGAGGAAGCAGAACTTATTTATCTTGGAATCCGCAGGGCTGTTCCGCTTACGGTCGAAAATGTTCTGATGCTTGATATCGGAGGCGGGAGCAATGAATTTATTATTGCCAATAGCAGTATTATCAGCTGGAAGCAGAGTTTTCCCTTAGGAATTGCCCGCTTACTTGAAATTTTCAAACCTTCGGATCCCATGACGAATAAAGTGGTGTGCGATGTTATGAAATACCTGGATCAGGAACTGAAACCTTTAAAAGAAGCTGTTGCTATATATTCTTTTTCGCGTTTGATAGGTTCTTCGGGTTCGTTTGATACGCTGGCAAATATGTGCAACATAAAAAATAACCAGGGGACGCTATACCCCTCAGGTACATTTTATAAGTTTAACAAAGCGGACATTCTTGCATTTTGTGATAAACTGATATATTCCACGCTGGAAGAAAGGGAAAAAATGAAGGGTATGGACCTTATGAGAATTGAAATGATTCCTTTGGCAGCCGTATTTATTAAATATGTACTTGAAATAATTAATGTGAATGAAATTTATCAGTCATCGTACGCAATAAAAGAGGGAATAATCTTCAGTTATTCAGAGGTTGAGAATTAATGCGAATAGCAGATTGATTGAAAGTTTTTTATATGAAATATTTTTTAATGATGTTTTATAGTAACGAATAATAATGTTCATGAAATTATTTCATTCACAAAATATTATATTAAAGACACTGGAATTGCAGATTAAAGAAGTTATTGTAAGTTCTAGGAATAAAGTATATCAGTATATAGACAATGAACTATTACTTTCTTACTGGAAAATTGGAAAAATAATAGTTGACCAGGAAAATACACATAAAATTGATGAGCAAACGGCACGTTCATTAATCCTTGATTTATCGAAACGATTAACTGCTATACTTGGCAAAGGTTTTTCGCGTTCCAATCTGTTTAATATGAGGCGGTTTTATATGTTTTATCCAGATGTCCAGACACTATCTGGACATCTAAACTGGTCGCATTATTGTGAATTATTATCATTGGAAGATAAAGACAAACGCTTATTTTACGAAAAAGAAAGTATAAGCTCAAATTGGAGTGTACGGGAATTACAAAGACAAATAAATACATCGTTATTTGAAAGGCTTTTGCTGTCTGACGGAAAAGCGAATAAAGAAACCGTTTTGAAATTGTCACGACAAGGACAAATATTAAAAACTGCAACCGACCTTGTTAAAGATCCTTATGTGTTTGAATTTTTAGGAATACCTGAAAAAAAGCCTGTTTTTGAGAAGGAACTGGAAGAAAAATTAATCCGCCATATAGAAGATTTTATACTGGAACTTGGCAAAGGGTTTATGTTTGTTGGTTCACAGCAGCGTATAACGCTCGGGAATAAGCATAACTATGTTGATATGGTATTCTATAACAAAATACTAAAAGCGTACGTGTTGATCGATTTGAAGTCAAGAAAGTTGAAACATACAGATGCCGGGCAAATGAATACTTATCTTAATTACTTCAAAAAAGAGATAAACGAAGAAACTGACAATGCACCGATAGGAATTATTTTATGTGCATCAAAAGATGAGATAGAAGCGGAATATGCATTAGGAGGTATGAATAATCAAGTATTTGCTTCTTCTTATGTTTTATATTTGCCTGATAAAGAAATGTTATTGAAACAAGTTGAAAATGTATTACGCAAAGAAGCAGAAGAATAAAAATTCTGAATTAAATTGTAAATAAAAGTTTAATTTAAAAACATTGTTATGAAAGACTTTTTGATAATAACTTTTTTAATAACTAATATCAATTTTTTATTTAGCCAGGAAAAAGTTGAAATTTATAACACATCACTGGATGGAATGAAACAAATTGATGAAGCTATTGTAAAAGCTGCATCGGAACATAAAAACCTGTTGATCCAGGTAGGTGGTAACTGGTGCCCGTGGTGTATTAAATTTAATAAATTCTGTAACGATGTTCCTGAAATCGATTCCCTGATTAAAGCTTCCTATATTTTTGTTCACCTGAATTACAGCAAAGAAAACAAAAACCCGAAACCGATGGAAAGATTGGGTTTTCCCCAACGTTTCGGATTTCCTGTCCTGGTAATTGTTAACGAAAAAGGGGAAAGGGTTCATACCCAGGACAGCGGTTTGCTCGAAAAAAATAAAGGATACGATACTCTGAAAGTTGTTACGTTTTTGAAAAACTGGACTCCGGATGCCCTGAACCCGGAAAATTATAAACCAAAAAACTGACAGGAACTTAACGTTTTTGAAGTTGAAATCGCCCGTATCCCAATATAATCACTTGTCTTATTATCTGGTTCCGGGCATAATAATTTTTACATTTTTATTGTTTAAAAATTCACTTAACAGTGAGTTTCTGTATTATGATATACTGATAATGTGGTGAATTTTTCTGTTCAAACCAATACCCGTTCGAAATACTGGAAAAATTCGATTTCTTTATTTGATCATGCAATAAAACAGTCGCCCGAATCAGCTTTTGCCATTGAATTAAACCCGGATTTTGCAAGTTCATATATGTCGAGGGGAATTATTGAGATGAATATTTATAAAGACTTTAATTCGGCTCTTGATGATTATAACAGGGCCATTGTAATAACCCCGGGATTTGTACAGGCATATTACAACCGCGGACTGCTGAAATTTAAAATGAATAACCCTGAGAGTGCCTGTAATGATTTTTACATGGTAAGAAAATTAGGATATCCCAATGCCGATGATATTATAAGTCGCTATTGCAGATGATTATGATGAAAACAAAACCAATAGGAAATTCATCTGAAATTATTCAAAAAATGTTTATCTTTAAGCATACTAAAAAAATGAAAAAATGAAAAAACTTTACTTTATCATTTTTATTTCATTCCTGTTACTCTGTGGTTTTAACGGAATGACCCAAAAAACAGCAAGTGTAAATCCACAACTTTCAAAAATTGCTTGGACCCAGAAAGGATCTGCCTGGGTTAATTTCAAGCCTGCATATAAGACAGCAGGTAATAAGGTTTTCCTGGTAAATAAAGCTGCATTCGGGCTTGGAGCTAACGATGAAATGAGAATGATTCGCCAGGAAAAAGATAAACAGGGAATTATTCATTATCGTTACCAGCAATACCACAACGGAGTGCCGGTTGACGGAGCCGTTTATATAATTCACGAAAAAGCCGGGAAAGCAAGTACCGGCAACGGGCAATTGGTAAGCGGATTAAATACACTTGCAAAAGCGGCAATTTTTCCGTCGGTAGCTTTAAATAAGGCCATGCAGGCAGTTCCTTCGCAAAAATATATATGGCAGGATAACGAATCGGAAAAAATGCTTAGGGAATTAAAGAATAATCCTGTTGCAACATACTACCCGGTTCCTGAATTAGTTGTTTTTGATAAAAAGTTTTCGGGGGTAGCATCTTCCTATAAACTTGCTTATAAAATTGAGATTTATTCTCTGAAGCCACTGGATCGTAAATTGGTATATATTGATGCCTTTTCAGGTGAAGTTATTCATACCATCAATATGATTCAGCATACAGATGTTCCCGGAATTTGTGTTACGAAGTACAATGGGAATCAGCCAGTGGTTATAGATTCTACCGGACCGGGGGCATTCCGGTTGAGAGAAGCAGCCAGAGGAAATGGTAACGGGATTATTACCAGGAGTACACAGAACGGAGAGGACTATAATCTTGCAGTTGATGTTACAGACGACAGTACTTTTTTTGATTCGGATGATGTAGCTGCGAATGCGCACTGGGCTGCCGAAAAAACATACGATTATTACTGGAATGTGTTTGGAAGAAACAGTTTCGATAACAACGGAGCTACTATCCTGTCTTATGTTCATTACAGTACCGGTTATGCCAATGCATTCTGGGATGGTACGCGTATGACTTATGGTGATGGCGATGGCCAGTATTCGGCTTTTACATCACTTGATATCTGTGGCCACGAAATTACTCATGCGGTTACAGAGCATACTGCAAACCTTGTTTACCAGGATGAATCCGGAGCGCTTAACGAAAGCTTCAGCGATATGTTTGGAGAAAGTATTGAATTTTATGCAGATACTAATCCCGATTGGTTAATGGGCGAGGATGTAGGTACTCCTTTCCGCTCCATGAGCAATCCGAATGATTATCAGAATCCCGATACTTATCACGGAACATACTGGGACCTTGACCCGAATAACATGGATAATGGCGGAGTTCATACAAATTCAGGTGTAGGGAATTACTGGTTTTATTTATTAACCGACGGAGGTTCCGGTACCAATGATATAGGAAATGCTTTTTCTGTAACCGGCCTGGGACATGGAGCTTCAGAAGCCATTGCCTACAATACATTAGCCTATTACCTTACTCCTTCATCGCAATATTATGATGTTTACCTGGCTTCTGTTCAGGCGGCTGAGAATCTTTTTGGAATTTGTTCGAATGAAGCTTTTCAGACAGCCAATGCATGGTATGCTGTGGGTGTGGGTTATCCTTTTGATTCTTTGAATGTCTACCTTCTCGATGTAAAAGCACCCGCTACTTCCTGTGGAATGGGCATGGAAACCGTTTCTGCTCTTTTGTATTATAACGGATGTAATACCAGTCTTACAACAAATGATACAATATCCCTGGCTTACCGGTTCGACGGGGGAGCTAAAGTATTTGAAACAAGAGTTCTGGCAAATATATGGAACGGCGGTGATTCCCTGGTCTTTAATTTTACTGTTCCTGTAGATGCATCCGCATTGGGAAATCACACAATTGATTGCTGGGTCAGGTATGGTACAGGTACCACAGGTTTTACCGACAGCATTATGGGGTATTCTTTTACTACTTTGTTACAGCAGAATATTGATGTTGGTGTGGTAGGTTTTGTTTCACCCGTTTCTTCCTGCAGCCTTACAAGTAATGAACCTGTTGGAGTAAAAATTCATTTTTATGGTTGCGATTCGTTAGCCGCGGGCGATACCATTGCTGTAGCATACAGTGTTAATGGCGGAAGTCCTGTAATAGAGGAATTTATATTGCCAGTGTCGATGTTTCCCACCGATACTTTTACATATACATTTACCCAACCGCTAAATGCAGTAACCGATGGAACTTATACCCTGGATGCCTGGACTTTGTTCGATGTTGATACATTGAATACCAACGATATGTTTTCGGGCTACAAGGTTAAAAATACTGCTGCTTTGGTTTATGATACGCTTGGATTTGAAGAAACCAATGCCGAAGATTTTTTCTTAATTCAGACAACCCGGTATTCCAATGTTTATATAAGAAACCAGGCCCATGCTCCCGGTAGTACAAAAGGATTGTTAATGACCGGCGGCAATGCGCTTACATATATTAACATGCTGGAAATGCCCAGTGGTTTTAATACCTGGCAGATAAATGCATTTTTATCTGCCAAATCAAATTTCTGTGTTGATGCGACCACATGGAATTCGGTATATTTAAAATTTGACTTAAAGCAAACTCATGGAGGAACGCTCTATTCACAATATTTAGGTGGAAATGCAAGCGATTATAACATTGCCAGCAATATGAGAATATTGGCTGATAACAACCAGATCGGAGGTACTTATAATCCCACGACTCCCGGATCTGATCCATTTGTTACGCACCTGGTAAATTTAAGTAATTACTCAGGTACAGATTTTACCTTAACATTTGAAACCAGGAATATTTCAAAGGATACAACTATTATATTTATTCCATTTGTCCTTGATAATGCTTATATTGACAATGTTCATTTCTTTCCTGGTCCCTTGGCAGCAGATGATAGTGCATCGGTAAAAACTGATTCAACTGTAACAGTTGATGTACTATTAAATGATAATAATCACGGTATTTCAGGTTTGAAATTTAATTTGTTAACAATGCCACAACATGGTACAGTACAAATTAACCCAACAGATACAACTATTTTTTATACTCCGGATAATGTATACCAGGGATACGATTCTCTTACATACCGTATTTGTTATGCAAGCGACACAACAATATCCGACGATGCAAAAGTGTTTTTTCATGTATACCAGTCTCCGGTTGCTGTTAATGATACCGTTTTTGTAAAGATGGATTCTACAGTTACCGTCAATGTTGTTGAGAATGATAACGTTTTTGGAATATCTCCTTCTTATTTATCTGCTTTAGTTCTTCCGGCTCATGGTACAGTGCTGGTTAATAGCGATTCAGCTATTGTTTATTCGCCTGATCCTGCTTATTTTGGTGAAGATGATATGACCTACCGTTTATGTTTCTCTTCTTCTATCCCCTTAACTTGTTCCGATGCAAATATACATTTCCGTGTTTATAAGGATCCTCTTGCAAATATTGATACGGTATCTGTAAAAAATGATACTCTTATCAGAATACCGGTTCTGGATAATGATAATAATTTTGGATTCTCTTCATTAAATACTTCAATAGTTATTTCTCCGGATCATGGAGTGGCTCTTTTAAATTCCGATACCATTACTTATATGCCAAATTCTGCATATTTTGGTTATGATACGCTTACTTATCAGATTTGTTATTCGGTTCTGCCGTCTGTTTGTGATCAGACTGTTGTTATTATCCGCGTACTTGATAAAATCGGAATAAATGAAATTTCAGACAACGGGAAATTGGATATATACCCGAACCCTTTTAAATCCCGGTTTACGCTTGAATATTCTTCTTTAAGTTCGTGTATCGCCAATGTTACCATTACCGATGTTGTCGGAAGAGTTGTTGTTTCTGCCGATGAACAATTTATTCCGGGAATAAACCGTAAAGTTTATAACCTGGAGAAAGAATCAAAAGGGATTTATTTTGTGAGCATAATAACACCTGACCTGAGAAAGGTTTTTAAAGTAACCAGGGAGTAATATTTTAGGATTGTTCAGGTTCCGAATTCCGAAAACAAAATCCAGATCGTTTCACGGTTTACTTTCTTGTTTTTAACCTGATAGCCACACTGAGCGGAGTCGAAGTGTGACTAATAACGATACACTTTTTTTTATGTAGAATTAATGGGATTCACCTACAGTGATCCGCTCTGGCTCTGAATCCGATAGTTATCGGATCCGAGATTAAAGTTAAAAACGTTACATGATTTTACTTTTTTATTTTTAATCTCGCTTATGCAAGCATAGCTTGTATTAAAATAATTAATTCAGGCATTTAGACAATAATTGATTTATATGTACAAGGTTGAGAACTCATTATTCTTTTCATTATGTTTTCAAAAATATTTCTTTCATGTTGCTCCTGTTAAATCTGTATGTATACTCATCAATGTATGCTTGCAGGTGCTCTGCATGATGATGTACGCCTCTTAACCAACCTTAAATCCCATGATTACTCTATGTAAATCAGGAAAGTTTTTACCTTTTTTGCCTGATGGAACTTGATTTAGATTTGCAAAGTCTTTTTTCAATGGAGTATAACTATTTCAAAACATTCCAGTTTCATGTGACACTTTGTATAATAGTTTACCAATTACAAGCCATTCAGACTTCAATATAAAATTCTGTCCAAATCCGGTAAACTCAATTTCTACGATAGAATAGAGATTATGTTGAAAATTATACACTTAACATTTATAACTATATTGGACAATTTGAAATAAATTAACAGACCGTAACGTAATACACTGTTATATTCGGTAGCTGTCGGATTCAGCGGGCAGACAGGCTTAACAATAAAAACAAATACCGGGCATTTTTTGCAAAATGTCCGGTATGCTGGTAAAGAAATGTTACCCTATTTCGTTAATTCCATTTTAATCATGGTATCTTCTTTTCCTTTAATATATACTTCCAGCATAAAGACTTTGTCCATAGCATCAAAAATCCTGGGAGTTCTGAACTGGTAAGCCTCGGTTCCTTTAATATCCGTAATATCGAAAATGGAATGTTTTTCAATAGCACCGGTTACATCATCAATTTTGTAAGCTGTTAAGAATCCTCCTTTACCGTCCTGGTGCTTTGCGGGCACTTCTTCCATACTAAGACTGGCATTTTTTACATTGTCCAGAAATAGTATATAATTGGCCCCGACCCCTTTGATATATCGTGCGCCCATTCCTCCCTTTCCTGCTATACCAACCTGGGTTTTAGGTAGTTTTTTCATCCAGAGTATGCTGCCTTTAGTATCAAATTTAGTAGCAACCATATCCCCGTAATACCATACGTTTTTCATGCTTGTCCCGAACATTTCATTCCTGACATATTGTTGTTCGCCAACAATGGTAGTACTGCCGTCGGCGTCAAATACAATGTCAATAAGCCTGAGATCGTTTATCCCTGCCTTGCCTTCACCTTCTCTTTTTTCATTTTTTTCTTTGGCTCTCTTTGATTCATATTGATTTATCAGTTCAAGGGGAAATGCAAAATCGTTTTTATTTATGACTTTTCCGCTCTGATCAATTTTAAAATCCAAAATGCCATTTGTATTAAAACTTATAGTACCTCTGCCTGTCCAGTTAATCATAACATCCACTCCATTGGCATAAAAGCCTATACATGTTAAATTGCCATCGGCAGTTTCCTGGAGTTTGAGTTCCTGGAAAGCTATTTTTCCATCAATATCGATTTTATTTGCTTTTACTTTTAAATCACTGGTAATATTTAATAATTCAAATTGCTTGGAGGCATTGATATAGGCTAACATAAAGGCATTTCCATCCTTTGTTACGCCATAGGCAAGGTTATTCATTTCTTTTTCAGTATAAGGCATCTTTACTTCTCCGCCCCATAGTTTATCGAGATTTGCATTGAAAACGTAAAAGCCCAGGATATCATAACTTAAGGCATCATTTTTTTCAACCGGCTTTAATCTGTACCGGATAAGCATTTTAGAGTTATCAAATGACTTACGTACTTCAAATCTTACGGGAGCGCCCAGCCCGGTAAGGGTCATGGCTGCCGGTTCCCTGTATGAAATTACGGTAGCCTCTGCAGTAGTTGAAAACAGTAACTTTGGGTTTGCAAAGGTGCCGTTATCCATATTTATTTCCCTGGAATATATATCTTCTTTCTTTTCCTTTTTATTGAATGAGGAGAATACATAAAATAGTTTATCTCCAACCTTCAGTATGTCCTGGATCTTGTTGTACGGGGGAAAATCTTCATATTCTTTCCGGCTTAATTCCTTCATGGTTCCGATGTCATATCTTTGTAAGGTAACCTTTTCGCCATCGGTTTTTACTGAAATGACATGGCCTTTTCCGTCAGAGAAATAGTCCTTATTGGCCGCATCGACAACAGGATAGGGAGTTCCTACAGTGACCTTGAAATCTTTGGATAACTGGACTTGTCCAAATGTTACTAGCTGAACTAATAACAAAGCTAATAATAAAAATTTTTTATTTTTCATAGTGGTAATGTTTTGTGCAAAAATAAACATTCTCTAACAAAGTCAAAATGTTTTGTAACATTTTGACTTTGTTACATTGAAAAAACGACCCTGCCGGTGCGAGCCTGAAGTATGGATAAATAGTGGTGTAATTACAAAGCCTTGATTATTTCAATAAATTCATCGGCATTGAGCGAAGCGCCGCCTACCAGTCCTCCATCCACATCGGGCTGGGAGAATAGTTCATAGGCGTTGCGTGCATTGCAGCTTCCGCCGTAGAGAATGGAGGTTTCCGAAGAAAACATTAAACCGTACTTGCTGGTAATTAATTTTCTTATATACGCGTGCATATCCTGTGCCTGGATGGGTGTGGCGGTCTTACCTGTGCCAATAGCCCACACCGGTTCGTAAGCGATAACAACTTTACCAAAATCTTCCGGGCTGAGTCCGAAAAGACCTTCTTCCAGTTGTTTTTTTACCACATTATACTGGTTTTCCGATTCCCGTTCCTGCAGTATTTCCCCGCAGCAGAATATTGGTATCAATGAATGGCTGAGGCAAAGCCTGACTTTTGTATATAAGGTATTGCTATCTTCTTTAAAATACTGGCGGCGTTCGGAGTGCCCTATTATAACATATCGTGCACCGGTTGAAGCAATCATTTCAGCAGAAACTTCGCCTGTATAGGCTCCTTTTTCCCAGGCTGCGCAATTCTGGGCTGCCACCGAAATTTTCCTGTTCCTTATTTCCCCGGCTACGGGTGAAATGTGTGTGAAAGGGGTTCCCAGTATGATAATTTTATTTTCCAAAGGAAAATTTGTAACAACGTGTTCTATTTTTTTTGCCAACTGTATTCCCTCCTGTAAGGAAGTGTTCATTTTCCAGTTTCCTGCTGCTATGCGTGTTCTCATATCCTTTTTAGTTTTAATGAGTAAAGTTTGGAAATTTCATGACTGTATTTTCTTTAGTGATTTTTGTGCCTTAGAAATGTAATGGCATTTTTTTCTACTCAAAATTCTTTTTAAATTCTTCTACTGTGGGAATGTCGTTATAATGATATTTTTCAACCACAACACCGTTCTTAAGTACAATAAGACCCGGGTTTGAACGGATCATGGTTTTCAGGGCTGTTTCGTCGCAGGTATAGAAAATATAGGGCGCCTGTGTTTCCACAATAAATGCATTTGACTGTTCTTTCAGAGAAGCAGTGATGCCCATAAAAATATAATTCTTTTCTGTTGCAAAACGGGCAAGTTCATTTACCCTCTTTATGTTTTCTTTGTCAGCTTCTTCAACTTTTTTTGCAATAAACAGAAATGCATATTTTTTAAAATGAAGAACAGAATCAAGAAGGTTTTCTCCTTTGGAATCATTGATAGTAAAGTCATGAATAGCAGGTTTGGCGCCTTCCTTAACAAGACGTGCTTCGGAAATACTCAGGTATTTGTACTTTGTTCCTGTTCCCCAGTACGTGGAGTCATTGGTATAAGCTGTAACAGTAACTTCAATTTCTTTACCGGAGGTTGTATCTTTTAATTTAATGAACTGTTCGAATTCATCTTTCGGTGCGCCTTCGGGAACTGTCATCAGGGCAGTAAGGCTGGCTCCTTTTTTATAGGGAAGGAAATCAATGAGAGGAAGGTGTGCGTATGAATAGTACATGATTCCGCAGATAATAAATGCGCCGATTCCCGAGAATAACCATTGCTTTCCGCAACTGAAAATGGATTTGAATCGGTTGCGTTGTATAAAAATCAGGAGGGTTGGAATCATAATGATTACATTTTTGTAAAATGTTTGCCAGTTGGTAAGTTTAATAGCATCGCCAAAACAGCCGCAATCCGACACTTTGTTCGAAACAGCCAGCCAGAGGGTGAGGGGCAGGAAAATGAGCATCAGGAAAAGCGATGCCCAGGAAGCGAGTCGCAGTTTAAATCCAAACATTATACAAAATCCTACAATGAATTCCCCGGCAATTAACAGGATCGAAATCTGCAATGCATACGGGGCAAGGGCTTCCATTCCCAGCGCTTCGAAATATTCTTTGAATTTATAGGCAGAACCCCAGGGATCAACTCCCTTGATGAATCCCGAAAACATAAATAACAATCCTACTAAAATCCGGCTGATAAGTCGTACAATGCTCATAAGAATAATATTTGCGGATAAAAATAATGAATTATAATACTAAATACAATGTAAAAGGAGAGTTAAAGATGTTTTTAAAATTATTTAAGTTTTTTTTCGAGTAATTCTTTAATTTTCTTAAAGATATCTTCCGGGGGTAACATCTCTGATGTGGAGTTGCTACAGTCAATCCTGGTAAAATTCTTTTCTGTCTGGCATAAACTGAGATATTCCTGTCTTACCTGCTCCTGGAATAAAAGATTTTCTTCGTGAATATCTGATACTCCTTTAAGATAATCTCTTTCTTCGCCGGTGCGTGCCTGTGTAAGCTTGTTCCTGGTAAAAACAAAGGGTACATCTAAAAAAAGATTGATGGAAGGCTTTGGAATTTTATAATACTCAAATTCAAATTCAAGTATCCATTTCGAGAGTTTTTCTTTCTCGCCTTTTGAATGAAGTTTGGCGCACTGGTATGCGATATTCGAATAAACATAACGATCGGCTATAACAACGTACTCTTTGTTAAGCCATTGCTGAATGATATCCGTAGCGTCTTTCCTGTCGCCGGCATAGAGCATGGCAACAATATAGGGATTAACACTGTCGAGATTTCCAAACTCTCCCCTCAGGAAGCGGGCAATCATCTCACCATAAAAAGGCGAATCGGTCCTGGGAAAATGAAGAAACCGTGTCTGAATATTTTTCTTTTCCAGGAATTCCTTGATCAGATTTACCTGGGTTGATTTCCCTGCGCCATCGAGCCCTTCAAGAACTATAAAATGCATAAAAACCCGGTGTGTTTAATTAACTTTGTAAAATTTCATTTTGAATATGGGTAAAGATACATTTTTTTGTAAAAATAAAACCATACGGTTCAGGGGCCATCTGCTTGAATTTAATCAACCGCTGGTGATGGGAATTCTGAACATAACTCCCGATTCGTTTTATGACGGCGGACATTACAGTTCGAAAACAGAAATGGTTGAGCAGGTACGGAAAATGATTTCAGAGGGAGCTTCCATAATTGATATTGGGGCTGTTTCGACCCGTCCGGGTTCTGTTCCTGTTTCTGAAGAAGAAGAAATAAACAGGTTAAAACCCGTATTGAATGTTTTGTCGAAAGAATTTCCCGAAACCTGGTTTTCTATTGATACTTTTCGTTCGGCAGTGGCAAAAATGGCAGTTGAAGAATTTGGTTTTTACATGATTAATGATATATCTGCCGGCGATCTGGATAGAAATATGTTTGATACAGTGATTGGCCTGAATGTTCCTTATGTGATGATGCACATGAAAGGAACACCGCCTGACATGCAAAAACAACCGGTTTATGAAAATGTAACAAATGAAATTTTAAGTTATTTTTCCCCGAAAGTCAATTATTTAAGGTCAAAAGGGTGTAAGGATTTAATTATTGATCCCGGGTTTGGATTTGGAAAAAAAACGGAACATAACTATAAACTGTTGAAGGAATTACATTCTTTTTATATGCTTGAATGTCCGGTTTTAGTGGGAGTATCAAGAAAGTCGATGATATATAAATTACTAGGTACCAATCCTGATGAATCGCTGAACGGAACCCAGGTAGTGCAGGTTATAGCCATGCTTAATGGTGCTGATATTTTGCGTGTTCACGATGTAAAACCGGTGATGGAAGCCATCCGTATCATGACTTTTTATAAAAATTCCTGATTTTTTTGTACTTTTACATTCTGAAACCCAAAACATAAAATAACCATTTGCCAATAGCCATTAGTTATATGGTAATACAAACAGTAAATTCTAAACCGTAAATCAACTTGATTCCTGTTTTTATAAATATTTCCTTTTTTGATATCCTGGATATTCTTCTTGTAGCATTTTTGCTTTATAAGGTTTACATGCTGATAAAAGGATCTATTGCCATGAATATTTTTGTGGGAATTGCCATAATTTATGTTGTTTGGGTAGTTGTAAAAGCACTGAAAATGCAAATGCTCAGCGCTATTTTGGGCCAGGTTATGGGAGTAGGGGCAATAGCGCTTATTATTGTATTTCAGCAGGAAGTAAGAAGGTTTCTTTTGCTGATAGGTTCAAAATATTTTACAGAAAATTACAGGCTTCGTTTTTCCCGTTTATTCAGCTTAAAATTTAAACCTTCCATTGGTTTAAATACCAGATCAATAATTGTGGCTGTTGAGAACATGTCGAAAAAGAAGACAGGTGCACTTATTGTAATTGCAAAAAAAATGAGCCTTGACAATTATTCGCATATTGGCGATGTGCTTGATGCCCATATTTCGAGCCGGATACTGGAATCGGTTTTTTCCAAAGACAGTCCCCTGCACGACGGAGCTGTGATTATTTTTAATAATAAAATACAATCTGCACGTTGTATTTTACCTGTTTCCGACCGGATTGATCTTCCCCCGCATTTTGGTACACGCCACAGGGCGGCGCTGGGTATGTCGGAAGCTACCGATTCTTTTATTATTGTTGTTTCTGAAGAAACCGGCACAATTTCCTATGCCATTGATGGTATTCTCGAATATGATATTTCAATAGTTCAATTATCAGAAATTCTGGATAAAGAATTCAATGCTTAATATGAAAATTGTTATTTCCGGGGCGAACGGCTTTATTGGAAGTAATCTTGTTAATTACCTGACAAAATATGATTTTCAGATTATTGAAATCGGAAGATCGGATATTGCTTTATCGCCGGAACAATTTTCAGAAAAGATTAATAATGCTTATGCTGTTATTAATTTATCCGGGGCATCTATTTCGAAACGGTGGACAAGAAAACACAAGCGGGAAATATATACCAGCAGGATAAATACTACCCGGAAAATTGTTGATGCCATCAGGCTGTGCGATAAGCGGCCCGAAATACTGATTAACGCATCGGCAATCGGGATTTATGATAATATACACAGCCACCACGAGGAAAGTAACTTTATTGCTTACGATTATTTAAGCAAAGTGATAAAAGACTGGGAACATTGTGCCAATGTAGCTATGGAATTTGGAGTTTCAGTGAGCCTTCTTCGGCTCGGTATTGTGCTTGGAAAAGATGGAGGTATGCTAAAAAAAATATTACCGGTATTCAGAAAAGGGCTGGGAGGCAAAATAGGTAACGGAAAACAAAAATTCAGTTTTATTCACATTGACGATCTTACCGGGGTAGTTTCCGGTATTCTTAACAAATCTATTTCGCATGGAGTATATAATGTTGTTGCACCCGAAAACACTACAAACCGTGAGTTTACAATAGAACTTGCGCGGGCGTTAAAGACTTCAGCATTTTTTAACATTCCTTCGTGGTTTCTTACATTACTCTTTGGTGAAGGCGCAAAAGTATTGATGGATGGACAGCATGTGATCCCGGCAAAACTTATCGAAAAAGGATTTATTTTTAAATACCCGGATATGAAAAGCGCTCTGGAAGAGATTGTGAAAAAGTAACTCAGAATTGTTTCTTCTTAATAATGTATGTTTTGTTTTCCGTGCCTGCAAATAATCTTTTCAGGTTCTTCTTATGTGTTACAAAAAGCATAACGGTAGCCAGAATGGAGAAAATAACCAGGGTAGTTGACTGAGTGCCGATAATCAGATTTAAAAGCAGGGGGAAACAAATACCTGCAATTAATGATCCTAATGAAACATATTTTGTTAACAGTAAGAATATTAAAAATATTCCGGCACAGATACTGGCTCCTAAAGGTTCAATAGCAACGGCAACACCTAAAATGGTTGCCACTCCTTTTCCTCCTCTGAATTGTGCAAACAGAGGGAAGATGTGTCCAATTACTGCTACAATACCAATAATAATGGGGAATAAAAGTTCATCGGTAGTAAAAGGTAACAGGTAAGATAACTGTTGTGCAAAAAAAGCGGGAACCCAACCTTTGAGCGCATCAATTATAAAAACCGGGATGCCGGCTTTTACACCTAATACCCGGAAAGTATTAGTGGCACCTGCATTTCCACTACCATAATCGCGAACATCTTTGCCGTAGAAAATCTTTCCAATCCATACTGCGGTTGGTACTGAACCAATCAGGTAGGAGAGGATAATAAAAGATATGAGGTAAATCATATTCTTATTTTTTAATTGCCAAAAATACTTCTTTTAAGATCAAAATTATGTTCAGATTTTAAAAAGTTCTGCACATTCATTTGTGCCAAACATTTAAAAACAAGAAAATCAAACAATATCAATTAAAAACATTGTTTGATTTTTAACATTTTTAGCTGTTATTAACAGCCGAGGGTTGCTACCATTACCGCTTTGATGGTATGTATACGATTTTCGGCTTCGTCAAATACAATGGAATGGGAGGATTCAAATACGTCATCGGTAACTTCCATTCCGTCAAGTTTATATTTCTGATAAATTTCTTCCCCAACCTTAGTTTCGCGATTGTGAAAGGCCGGAAGACAATGAAGGAATTTTACTTCTGGATTTCCCGTAAGTTTCAGAACTTTTGTATTTACCTGGTACGGTTGTAAAAGCTTAATTCTTTCGGCCCATACCGAATCGGCTTCACCCATCGAAACCCATACGTCGGTATATAAGAAATCCACACCTTTTACTGCTTTGGCAACATCATCGGTAATAGTGATTTTAGCACCGGTTTCTTTAGCAATATTTTTGGCTTTTTTTACAAGTTCATCGCTGGGTTGACACTTTTTAGGGGCGGCAGCCCTGAAGTCCATTCCCATTTTTGCAGCACCTATTAATAATGAGTTACCCATATTATTCCTGGCATCGCCTAAATAGCAGAAAGAAATCTGATGAAGAGGTTTATCGGAATGCTCCGTCATAGTTAATAAATCGGCAAGAATCTGGGTAGGATGGAATTCGTTGGTAAGGCCGTTCCATACAGGAACACCTGAATATTTTGCCAGTTCTTCAACAATATCCTGGCCATAACCACGATATTCAATTCCATCATACATGCGTCCTAAAACGCGTGCTGTATCTTTCATCGATTCTTTTTTGCCGATCTGTGAACCACTTGGTCCAAGGTAGGTGACATGGGCTCCCTGGTCGTACGCGGCAACCTCAAATGCACAACGGGTACGGGTCGAATCTTTCTCGAAAATCAAAGCAATGTTTTTTCCTTTTAATTTTTGTTGTTCGGTACCTGCATATTTTGCTTTTTTCAGGTCTGCCGATAAGTCCAGTAAAAACTTTATTTCCTGCGGAGTAAAATCAAGCAGTTTTAAAAAACTTCTGTTTCTCAGATTGAAAGCCATATAACCTCCTGTTTTAAATATTATTAATTGAGTACAATTTTAGTTCCTGCATCCGGATCCTGAAGTTTTGAAGCTTCTGTAATGATGGCCGTACGTCCGCCATTTTTAACAAATTTCACACATGCTTTTACTTTGGGCGCCATGCTGCCTTCGGCAAACTGGCCTTCGGCCATATATCTCTCAGCTTCGGCAATGGTCATCCTGTCGAGTTTAACTTCATCGGGCTTTTTAAAATTAATACAAACTTTAGGAATATCTGTTAAAATGTAAAATTCGTCGGCGCTTACCTGTGTTGCCAGCAGGGATGAAGCCAGATCTTTATCAATTACCGCATCTATTCCTTCAAGAGTATTTGGTTCTTTATAATAAACAGGTATACCACCACCACCTACAGCGATAACAATGTTACCTGCGCGTGCCAGGTTTCCAATGGATTTTCTGTTTCCGATTCTGTAAGGTTTGGGTGACGCAACAACTTTTCTCCATCCGCGTCCCTGAGGATCTTCTACATATTTCGATTTGGTTTCGGCCATCAGCTTTTCAGCTTCTTCCATTGAATAATAAGGGCCAATGGGTTTTGTGGGATTTTTAAAGGCAGGATCATCTTTATCAACCAATACTTGTGTGATAAGAGTAATGATATCCCCGTCGATTCCTTTTCTTTCCAGGACGTTGCGCAGTTGTTGTTCGATAATATATCCGATAAAACCCTGGCTGTATGCTCCGCAGATATCGAGGGGCATTTCCGGGATACCAAAATTTCTTGCACCGGCAATATTCTGAAGAAGTATGTTTCCAACCTGCGGCCCATTTCCATGGGTTATAATCAGGTTATAATCATTTTTAAGCAATGTGACTAAATTTTCACAGGTCTCATATGCATTTTTCTCCTGTTCGCTGATGGTTCCTTTTTGACCAGCCCTTAATAAGGCGTTACCACCAAATGCTACAACTGCTAACTTTTTCATTAGTCCGTGAATTAAAATTAAGCGGCAAAAATAATTAATAATTTTTCAATGCTTTGTATTTATTCCAAACAATATAGGTATTATGTTGACTGTTAAGCTGGTAATATTTTCATGAAAATTTAAATTCATATTCTATTTTTATTACTTTTGCAAAAATTGTAAAATCCGGGTTATCCGGATTGATTTTTATTTTATAATCTAACTTACTTACATTTTATAAATGAAAACACGTTATCTTGATCTGATTGAACAAACTTTTGATTTTCCGCAGGATGAATTTAATGTAATAGATGAAGAATTGTACTTCCACGATCTTCCGTTAATGGATATTATTAAACAATACGGGACGCCATTAAAAATATCATATCTTCCGAAGATTTCCGAGCAAATTCAGAAAGCCAAGCGATTTTTTAATGTGGCGATTGCGAAATCAGATTACCAGGGAGAATACTTTTTTTGTTATTGCACCAAAAGTTCACATTTTTCATTTGTTCTTGAAGAGGCCCTGAAAAATGATATTCATATTGAAACTTCGTCGGCTTTTGATATTCCTATTATTGATCGTTTGTATGAGAACGGGCAAATAACAACTGATACGTTTATTGTATGTAATGGCTTTAAAAAACCGTTGTACATTCAATACATCTGCGAACTGGTTAACAGCGGATTTCATAATACCATACCGGTATTGGACAATAAAGATGAGCTTGCCTTTTATGAAAAGAATATTAAGGTAAAATCTAAACTGGGTATAAGAATAGCTGCCGAGGAAGAGCCCAGTTTCCAGTTTTATACTTCCCGTCTGGGCTTCAGGTATAACGAGATAATCGATTACTATAATTCCCGGATAAAAAATAATAAGAAGTTCGAGTTAAAGATGTTACATTTCTTTATCAATACAGGTATAAAAGATACTTCTTATTACTGGAATGAACTTACGAAATGTGTTTCTGTATATGTTGAGCTGAAGAAAATTTGCCCGGAACTGGATAGTTTAAATATCGGGGGTGGTTTTCCTATTAAAAACTCCCTTGCATTTGATTACGAATATGAGTACATCACAGAAGAAATAGTGAGCCAGATTAAACGTCTTTGTGAACAGGGCGAAGTACCCGAACCTCATATTTTTACTGAATTCGGATCATATACAGTGGGCGAAAGCGGGGCAGTTCTTTATTCCGTATTAGATCAGAAAAAGCAAAACGATCGCGAGCAATGGGATATAATTGACAGTTCTTTTATGACAACTCTTCCGGATATATGGGCAATGAATCAAAGATTTATTTTATTGGCAATAAATAACTGGGATCTTCCTTATGAAAGAGTATTTTTAGGAGGGCTCACCTGCGACAGCCAGGATTATTATAGTGAAGAAGCCCATGTGAACGCTATATTTTTACCAAAATTTGACAAAGAAAGACCCTTGTATATTGGCTTTTTTCATACCGGTGCATACCAGGAAGCGTTAGGTGGATATGGAGGAATTCAGCACTGCTTAATCCCTGCACCTAAGCATATTATTATTAACAGGGATGAAAACGGAGATTATTCAACCAAGTTGTTTGCAAAAGAACAGAGTGCCGTTTCCATGTTGAAAAATTTGGGCTATTGATTTTAATCGTTGGGAAATTATTTACTTTTTTGTCTGCCATTAAAATTAATTTTTTATTTTTGTCTTTTAAAGAAGATAAAAAGTAATGCAATTTCCCGTCATCCGGTTTTTTAGTTTTATTTTTATTACTTTACTAATATTCACATATTCATGTAATTTTTCCGGATTTTCGGGGAAGCTTGACGAAGGAACTATAGAATACGATATTCTTTATCTTCAGGACGAAAAAGACAACCCTCTCATCAGTCTTCTTCCTACTACCATGTCGTTAAAGTTTAAAGATAATCTCTCTATTCAGAAAATCGAAGGATGGATGGGGATTTTCCAGATGGCAGGAATTGCCGATCGGGGAAATAATAAAAGAGATGCCATTCTTAAAATAATGAATGAGAAGTATTATTATGAAACCACCATGGATGGCCCGCCTTTCGGATTTGATGAAATGCCGGGAATTCGTGTTGAAGCATCAGATTCTAGTAAAACCATTGCGGGTTATTTATGTAAATGTTCAAATATTTTTATCGGTGATTCAGCTAAACCTTCATTTTCTGTATATTATACTGACGAAATTAAATTAGAAAATCCTAATTGTAACAATCCGTTTAGTATGATAAACGGGGTTCTCCTGGAATTCCAGATGTCCTTTCAGAAAATTCCCATGCGACTCACAGCTAAGAAGGTTATTAAAGAAGAAATTCCTGACGATGAATTTAATGTTCCGGAAGGCTTTTCTAAAGTACCCAAGGAAAAAATGCAGGAAGTGATCAGTAATTTAATGTAAATGTAAAAACTAAAATTTTCAATCTACATGAAACTAATTAATTATTTATTTGTTTTTGTTATTTCCTTAGTGACAATACAAAGTTTTGCACAAAAAGATAAAGGGAATAAACCCTTTGAAGGCCATATTTTTTATACCGTAGCTCCCCAGGGAGATATTGATGCTTCTGTATCGGCACAGTTACCTACCGAAATTCAAATGTATTTTAAAGGTAATAAAACCCGCATGGAGCAGAAGACTCCCATGGGTTCTGCCATTATCATCGGCGATATCTCAACAAAGGAACAGGTTGTACTCATTGACATGATGGGGCAGAAGATGGCTTTGAAATCAACTAAGGAAGAAACAGAAAAAAGTCAGGCCGAAATTCCTCAGGGTACTATTACGCTGGGTACGGAAACAAAACAAATTGCAGGATATAATTGTAAAAAAGCCGACTTTACGCAGGATGGAAAAACAGCTACTATTTTTATTGCTGATGAACTGGATATTCCCAATTCGAACTGGCAAACCCAGTTTAAGGATGTTCAGGGAGTAATGCTTGAATATACCCAGGTAGCCGGTCAGGAGGGAGATATAAAAATGCTTATTACTGCCAAAGAAGTAAAAAAAGAAAAAGTTAAAGATGTAATGTTTACTGTTCCCACTGATTATAAAGAAATGTCGATGGCCGAATTCAAAAAAATGTTTGGCGGTGGTGGAGAGTAAATCAGAGTTGTTCATAAAACAGTTAAAAAAAATCCTCTGTCTCAGGGGATTTTTTTTCTTTATTTAAGCACATTCGCTAATAATTTCGATATATTTTCCTAATGGGAGATAAAAAAAAGAAAACAGAAGAAAAATCTTCAAAATCTGATAAGAAGAATGGCAATTTTTTTGTTAAAACCATTGCTTTTTTTAAAGACGAACGATTTAAAGCCGTATTGGCAGTTCTGTTATTGTTTTTCTCTGCGTTTTTACTTTTTGCCTTTATTTCCTACCTTTTTACCTGGCAAACCGATCAGAGCAAATTAAGTATTAGCTGGTTTTCGCTTATATCTGATGAAAATATTATTGTAGACAACTGGGCAGGGAAGACAGGTGCCTTTTTTGCAAATCTCTTTATTCATAACTGGTTTGGCATTTCGTCCATTTCCATTCTTCTCATTATTATTTTAGTATCTTTTAGATTATTAAAAATAAAACTTTTACCCTTTTCAAAAACCGTAAAATACCTGATATTTTTAACATTATGGTTTTCTGTTGCTTTAGGTTATTTATTTGGAACCGATTGGTTTTTTCTGGGCGGTGCTACAGGTTACTTTATAAGTAAATGGCTGAATGCAGCTACCGGGAAAATCGGTACATTTTTTATTTTAGGCATTACTGCTTTTACTTTTGTGATTTTTGTTTTCAGGGATGCATTACTCTGGTTTAAACGGATTCTTGCAAAATCAAAAGAAACGTTATTGCCCGTAAAAAATATTGAACCCATTACTGATACCGAAACAGAGAAAGAAGAACCAGAAGAAGGTAAGGATAACAATGAACCGGAAATAGCTGAAGAAGACACGGAAGTTCCTGAATTTACTGTTCGTACGATAGAAGATGAATACAATAAGCCGGAAACTGAAGAAGAATTGCCGGAAAAATTCGTAAAAGAAATAAATTCTGAAAATCCCGGTGGTATTACCTTGACGGTAGAGCGTAAAGAAGATGAACCGGAGGTGAATGTAACAGAACAGACCCTCGAAAATATACAGGGCGATTTTGACCCGCGGCTCGAACTCTCAAAATATAAATTTCCACCTATAGATATTTTGGAAGACCATCGTTCTTCAAATTCTGAAGTCAGCGAACAGGAACTGATAGCCAATAAAAATAAAATTATTGATACTCTTAAGAACTACGGAATCCAGATTGATAAAATTAAAGCTACCATCGGACCAACAGTAACATTATATGAAATTGTTCCTGCTCCCGGGGTGAAAATTTCGAAAATCAGGAACCTTGAAGATGATATTGCTTTAAGCCTTGCTGCCTTAGGTATCAGAATAATTGCCCCTATTCCGGGAAAAGGAACGATTGGTATAGAAGTTCCGAATCAGAATCCCGAAGTGGTATCTATGCGCTCTGTTATAAGTTCTGCTAAATTTCAGGATGCAAAGTTCGATCTGCCCATTGCTATGGGAAAAACAATACAAAATGAAGTTTTTGTTTTCGACCTTACACGTTCCCCGCACTTGCTTGTGGCCGGGGCAACAGGGCAGGGAAAATCGGTTGGATTAAATGCCATTTTAACTTCACTGCTTTATAGAAAACATCCGGCAGAAATAAAATTTGTTTTAATTGACCCTAAAAAAGTTGAACTGTCTGTTTACTCAAAAATAGAAAAGCATTTCCTCGCCAAATTACCCGATTCGGAAGAAGCAATTATTACCGATGTACAGAAGGTTAAAAACACTTTACGGTCATTGACTATAGAGATGGATGCCCGGTACGATCTGCTGAAAGATGCCGGAGTAAGAACCATAAAGGAATATAACGAGAAATATATCAAGCGCCATCTGAATCCGAACAAAGGACACAGGTTTATGCCATATATTGTGGTAGTGGTTGACGAATTTGCCGACCTGATTCAAACAGCAGGCCGTGAAATAGAAGATCCTATTGCCCGCCTTGCCCAGCTTGCCCGCGCTATTGGAATACATTTAATAATAGCAACACAACGTCCTTCAACCAACATTATTACAGGTTCTATCAAGGCTAATTTTCCCTCACGTATTGCCTTCCGGGTTTCTTCCATGATTGATTCAAGAACTATTCTCGATTCTCCGGGTGCGAACCAGTTGATTGGCAGGGGCGACCTTCTTATTTCTTTAGGCGGAGACCTGGTTCGTGTTCAGTGTGCATTTATAGATACTCCTGAAATAACAAAGTTAACCGATTTCATCGGCGATCAGCAGGGGCCTGCCCACTCTCATTATTTACCTGAAATCCCTGAAGAAAATGAAGGGTTCTCGGCCGAGGGATTTGATCCTAATAAACGCGATGAACTTTTTGCAGATGCAGCTAAATTAATTGTTATGAGCCAGCAGGGAAGTACATCTCTTATTCAGCGTAAATTCTCCATTGGATATACGCGTGCAGGCAGAATAATCGATCAACTGGAATCTGCCGGAATCGTTGGCCCGTACGAAGGAAGTAAAGCCCGGCAGGTGTTATATACCGACCTGAATTCTTTGGAACAATATTTGAATTCCCTTAATTCCTTTTAAAATTATTTACCATGACTAAAAAAGTAATTTTATCTTTTAGCCTTATTCTTTTTGCATCTGCCATGTTGATCGGACAGACCCAGAAAACAGAGACGTACCAGGCCGTTGATCCAAAAGCAAAAAATATACTCGACCAGGTTTCTGCAAAAACAAAAGCATATAAAACGATAGAAGCTGAATTTGCTATTATTTTAGAAAACAAGCAGGAAAAAATCAATGACTCTAAAAAAGGTAAAATTTATATTAAGGGAAATAAATATAAAGTAGACCTGGCAGTTTCTACCATTTTTAATGATGGCAAAACACAATGGACCTATATGAAAGATCCAAATGAAGTTAATATTACAACGCCCGATCCGAATGATGACAATAGTTTAAACCCTGCAAAAATGTTTACCATTTACGAGAAAGGATATAAAGTAAGATTTATTAATGAAAAATTTGAAAAAAACAGGTCTTTGTATGAGATCGATCTGTATCCCATTGATCTGAAAAAGGAATTTTCGAGAATTACCTTAAAGATTGATAAAGATAAGATGCAGATATTCAGCATGAAAAGATTTGGCAAGGACGGTACCGATTATTATATAGAAGTTCTTAAAATGGATACCAACAAAGATATGGACGACACCATGTTTACATTTGATAAAACCAAGTATCCGAAAGTTGAGATTAACGATATGCGCGATTAAGTATTGGTATGGATTTTCCTGATCTTGTATCGAAAAGACAAAGTGTCCGTAAATATTCTTCTAGACCCGTTTCCAAACCTGATATCGAAAAGTGCCTTGAAGCTGCCCGTTTTGCTCCTTCGGCCAGTAATTCCCAGCCCTGGAAGTTTATTGTTGTTGATGAGCCGGAACTGCGCTTTAAAGTAGCTGATGCTACAGTAAGTAAAGGAATTCCGGTTAATAAATTTGCACGACAGGCGCCTGTTCTCCTGGTAATTGTTATTGAACGCCCGGCTTTTATAACAAGGATGGCCGGTAAAATCAAACATAAAGACTTTGAATGGACAGATCTTGGTATAACTGCAGAACATTTCTGTTTGCAGGCCACAGAGCTTGGTTTGGGAACATGTATGATAGGCTGGTTTGATGAGAACAGGATAATGGAACTTTTACAGGTTCCGAAATCGAAAAGAATAGGTTTGGTAATAACTTTAGGTTATCCATCTGAAAATTATTTAATGAGAAAGAAAATCAGGAAGCCTGCATCAAAGATTATATCCTATAATAAATGGGTATGGTAAATAAAGCGGATTTAAGCAGGCTGTTTTTATTATACCAATCTTTAATTCATATTAGTCCAAAGAATAAATATGAATTATGGAATGTTTTTTGGTGTAGCGGAGCAGGTTGCCAATAGTTTTACTTTGATTTTACTCAGCACAAATTTACGGACTTCAACAATTTGTACATGATTTTAATAATATAGTATTTGTTGATATAGTGATAAAAAAAAGAGGCTGCCCTTTTGAAACAGCCTCTTTTTTTATGAATTAACAATTATTATTCTACATCAAATACATCTCCGCTATTCAAAAGATCGTTAACCGTAAGAATTTTTGAATTTTTATGGGCATAATCAATCTGGGCTTCTACCATATCATCGTAAGTCGGATACATGGCTGAACGGATAACACCCATGGCAACAGGGAAATTGGGAGGAGACATTTTAGCCAGCATCAGGTGGATACCGGAATCCTGCTGGAACTGATCGTGAACCAGGAGATCGTCTTCAGTAATTCCGTTTTCGCCTATTTTTACAACTTCCAGGCGGCCTTCTTTCATGCGGATTCCTTTATCTCGGTTTGTGCCGAAAATCATGGGTTCGCCGTTCCTGAGAACGATCTGATTATCATCCCTTGTATCTTTACCTGTAATTAATGCATGAATTTTGTCGTTGTAAATAACACAGTTCTGAAGAATTTCAATGATTGATGTTCCGTCGTGGCGGGCTGCTTCAAACATAACGTCAGTCATTATTTTAATGTTATTGTCGGGTACGCGGGCAAAAAAAGTTCCCTGGGCGCCTAATACCAGTTCACCTGCATTAAACGGATGCTCAATAGTTCCCTGGGGAGAGGTTTTTGTTACAGCGCCCATAGGTGTAGTAGGAGAATACTGGCCCTTAGTTAAGCCATAAATCATATTATTGAAAAGCATAACATTAATATCAATATTTCTCCGGATAGTATGAATCATGTGGTTTCCGCCAATAGCCATGGAATCTCCATCGCCGGTGGCTACCCAGACACTTAATTTAGGGTTTGATATTTTAACACCGGATGCAATAGGATAGGCACGTCCGTGAATACCATGAAATCCATAGGTATTTACATAATATGGAAACCTTGAAGAACATCCGATACCGGAAACCATCATAAAGTTTTCTTTACGGTAACCGATTTTAGGAAACACATTGGCAATAGAAGCCAGGATTGCATGGGCGCCACATCCGGGACACCATTTTACCATCTGGTCGCTTACGAAATCTTCTTTGGTAAGCGCAACGTTACTTCTTTCAATTGTATTTAATATTTGTTCCATGTTTTTATGCCTCCAGTAAATTATAATATTTTTCTTTTATTTCATCAATCATAAAAGGCAAAGACTGAACTTTATTTGCCTGTTGATAAGTGAATTGAGGGAAGGTAGAACGTAAATAGCTAACAAATTGTCCACTATTTAATTCGCAAACAATAATTTTTTTGAATTTTCCAAAAACTTCAGCAGTGTTCTTAGGCAAAGGAAGTATATACCTGAAGTGGGCATGGCTTACTTTTTTACCTTCTTTCTGCATCTCAATAACAGATTCCCTGATAACACCTTTGGTTCCACCCCAGCTGACAACGAGTAAATCGCCTTCCTTTTCTCCAAATACTTCCTGTGGTTCAATAAAATCAGCTACACGTTGTACTTTTTCGGCCCTTAATCCTACCATTAGTGCATGGTTTTCAGGATCCATAGAAACCGTACCAATGCCATCTTCTTTCTCTAAACCACCAACCCTGTGACGTAATCCTTCAGTTCCCGGAATAGCCCATTCACGTGCCAGTGTTTTTTCGTTCCGTTTATATGGTTTATATGTTTTATCATTAGCTTTTGCCATCGGAGGTTTTATTTTTGCCATGGTGTTGACGTCAGGAACTTTAAAAAGTTCAGACCCGTTTCCCAATGATCCGTCGGTTAATAATATAACGGGGGTCATGTGTTCCAGGCTGATTTTTGATGCTTCAAAAGCGCTGTAGAAACAATCAACAGGTGAAGAGGCAGCCATAACAACAAGGGGAGCTTCGCCGTTTCTTCCGTACAAAGCCTGGAATAAATCAGCCTGTTCCGATTTGGTTGGTAAACCTGTTGAAGGTCCTCCTCTTTGAACATCTACAATAACCAAAGGTAATTCAGTAATAACAGCTAATCCTAATGCTTCCGTTTTTAATGAAAGCCCCGGGCCTGAAGTAGTGGTACAAGCCATAGATCCTGTGAAACTGGCGCCAATGGCTGAACATATCCCGGCTATTTCATCTTCGGCCTGAAAAACTCTTGCTCCGAGCGATTTATGCTTTGCCAGTTCCATTAATATTTCAGTGGCCGGGGTAATAGGATAGGAACCCAGAAATAACGGTCTTTCTGATCTTTCGGAAGCAGCTAACAATCCCCAGGCTGTAGCAACGTTCCCGGTAATGTTACGGTAACGGCCTTTTTGCATGCGGGCAGAAGGAACTGAAAATGTTTTTTCCAGTTCAGGGTAATTAGACGCATAATCATACCCGGCCTGAAGAACCATTTTATTCATATCAATAATTTGTGGTTTCTTTGCAAATTTCTTTTCCAGGTAATGAAATGAAAAATCGAGTTTTTTCCCGTATAGCCTTAAAGCAATACCTAATGCAAACATATTTCTGCTCTTATAGGTAGTCTTTACATCAATATTGAGACTTTTTACACACTCTTTAATTAAGGTAGTGAACGGAGCAGAAATGATTTTATAACTTGCAATACTGCCATCGGTAAGGGGATTTGATTTGTATCCTGACTTCTCTAGGGCGGCATCATCATATGCTTCCGAGTCGGTAATGATAATGGTTTCTTTTTTGGTCCATTTCATATTTGACTTCAGTGAAGCAGGATTTAGCGCTACCAGGGTATCGCAAAGATCTCCGAAGGTTAGAATTTTTTTACTTCCGAAATGAATCTGAAACCCGGAAACACCAGCTATGGTATTTTGCGGAGCCCTTATTTCGGCAGGATAATCCGGAAAAGTAGTAAGGTCATTTCCATCATAAGCTGCCGTATCGGCAAACAGGGTACCGGAAAGTTGCATTCCATCGCCCGAATCGCCAACAAACTTAACTACAGCAGCATCTAATTCAACAACTTTTTTATTGTCACTCATTATTGTTTTGTTTTGAAAGTTAAACTGATACTATTAATTTGTTATTTTTTTGAAATGAAGGCATAAAGTTATGTAAATAATTATTAAAAAACACCGAAAATGATGAATGAATTTTATCTTTAATTCATCTTTGTAGCGGGCATTTGAATGTTTTGTAAAAATCCCGAATTAATAATTACCTTTGCAATAATTTAAGGGTAATATGACTGAAAAGAAAACAAGAAAAACCAAGAAAGTTGTTAAGAAGGTATCATTGCTGGATATAATAATAGATGCTGCTAAAGAAAAAAGAGGTAAGGACATTATTTCCATAGATTTGCGTAAGTTATCCAGCAGGGTAAGCGATTATTTTGTTATTTGTAATGCCGATTCAGGAGTTCATGTGCAATCTATTACCCGTGGAATAGAAGAAAACGTTAAAGTATTTTTATCTGAAAAACCATTTTCAAAAGAAGGAATCAGTAATGCTCAATGGGTGCTTTTAGATTATGTTTCCGTAGTTGTCCATATTATGCAAACCCAATACAGAGAATATTATAACCTGGAAGGATTGTGGGCAGATGCAAAAATATCGAAACACAATATTGAAGTTATGGATTAATTAATTTGTTAGAAAGTGATGGAAGATAATAATTTAAAGAAAAATCAAAAATTGAAACCTAAATTTAATATATATTGGGTTTATGGTCTGATTTTAGTAATTTTTATAGGGCTTAATTTTTATGATTTTGGAAGTTCGGTAAAAGTTATCGACAGAACCAAGTTCGAGGAAATGGTAAAAGCAGGCGACGTTGCACGTGTACTTATAGTTAATAATGAAAAGGTTGAAGTCTATATTAAAAAGGAAAAATTAAGTGATGAGAAATATAATGCACTTTCAAAAAAAGGCCCTCAGTATTCTTTTAACATAGGCTCTCCTGAGGTTTTTGAAAACCAACTGACCGAAATTCAGAAAGATTTACCCGAAAAATTAAAACCTGATTATGAGAATCGTAAGGATGTTTTTGGGGATTTATTAAGCTGGCTTCTGCCATTAGTAATAATCATTGCTATCTGGATATTTATTTTTCGCAGAATGTCGGGTGGTGCAGGAGGAAGCCAGATATTCAGTATTGGCAAATCAAGGGCAAAAATATTTGATAAGGAATCGACTATAAAAATTGATTTTAAGGACGTTGCCGGATTGGAAGAAGCGAAAATTGAAATCCGCGAAATAGTTGATTTTTTAAAGAATCCGAAAAAATATACCGAATTGGGAGGTAAGATTCCTAAGGGTGCATTATTAGTAGGTCCTCCGGGAACCGGTAAAACATTACTGGCAAAGGCAGTGGCCGGTGAAGCTAACGTTCCGTTCTTTTCTCTTTCGGGATCAGATTTTGTTGAAATGTTTGTGGGAGTAGGAGCTTCGAGGGTCAGGGACCTTTTTAAACAAGCTAAAGAAAAAGCCCCCTGTATCGTTTTTATTGACGAAATTGATGCCATTGGAAGAGCCAGGGGCAAGAATTCCAATTTTGGTTCAAATGACGAAAGAGAAAATACTCTCAATCAGCTACTTACCGAAATGGATGGATTTGATTCAAATTCCGGTGTTATTATTTTAGCCGCTACTAATCGTGCTGAAATTCTTGACAGGGCTCTGGTGCGTGCCGGCCGTTTCGACCGGCAGATTCATGTTGAATTGCCCGATCTGAACGAAAGAAGCGAAATCTTTAAGGTGCATTTAAAACCTTTGAAAAAAGATCCGGAACTGGATATTGAATTTCTGTCAAAACAAACTCCCGGATTTAGCGGCGCCGATATAGCCAATGTATGTAACGAAGCGGCACTGATAGCTGCCCGCACGGATAAAAAAGTGGTTTCAAAGCAGGACTTTCTTGATGCCATCGACAGGATTATCGGAGGTTTGGAGAAAAGAACCAAAATAATAACTTTCAAAGAGAAAAAGACCATTGCCTATCATGAAGCCGGGCATGCCACTGTAAGCTGGCTATTGGAATTTGCCAATCCCTTGGTAAAAGTTACCATTATTCCGCGGGGTAAATCGTTGGGAGCTGCCTGGTATTTGCCCGAAGAAAGACAAATTACTACCCGCGAACAGATTATGGATGAATTATGTGCTACTCTGGGAGGCAGGGCATCAGAAGAAATTACCTTTAATAAAGTATCCACAGGTGCATTAAACGACCTGGAAAGAGTTACCAAACAAGCTTATGCCCTTGTGGCCTTTTACGGAATGAGCGAAGTAGTTGGAAATATCAGTTATTACGATTCATCGGGTCAAAATGATTATTCCTTTGTCAAACCTTATAGTGAGAAAACTTCCGAGGTAATAGATACCGAAGCTAAAAGAATAGTAGAAGAACAATATCAGAGAGCAAAACAACTTTTACTGGATCATAAAGATGGTCTGGAGAAATTGGGAAATTTATTACTTGAAAAAGAAGTGATTTTCAGCGACGACCTCGAGGAGATTTTCGGAAAACGGCTATTCGTAATCGATGAACGCATTGACAATAAGGAAAATAAATCAGGAGATGCTGAGAATCCGGTTTCGGAGAATCATAATACAATTGGTGATACAAACAAGCCGGATAATACTGACAAAAAGAGTGAAGTAAATTTTTAATTTATGGAAGAAAACTGGGTATTGGTTTTTTCATCACCTGATGAAAAAATATGTAAAAAAGCTAAGTCAATTCTGAAAAAAGAAAAAATCAAGTCTATTCTTGAAAATAAGAATGAAGACAATGTGTTTGTTGGTGAATACGAACTGTTTGTTGATATGAACGAACTTGGTAACGCACGTTCCATCTTAAAAGGACTGAATATTGAATAATTTAACCACACGGACATTTACCGGAATTGTATTCCTGTTGGTTTTAGTAGGAGCAATTATTCTTGGCAGTATTACATTTTATTTGATTTTCAGTATCATATTAATTTTATCCCAGCTGGAATTTTATAATTTGTCGACTATTGCAAAAGCTCAGCCACAGAAATGGTTAGGGATCTTTACAGGATGGCTGTTATTCACCTTCAATTTCTTGTATGCTGTAGATTTTATTGACCTTAAATTCTTCATTATTTTTATTCCCATTCTTGTCTTTTTTCTGATTAATGAATTGTATTTGTTTCATAAATATCCATTTACCAGTGTTGCTTTTACATTTTTAGGAATTATCTATATAGCAGTTCCTTTTTCGTTGTTGAATTATTTTGTTTTTCATAACGGGATTGATGTTCTTGATCCTTCTAAAATGGATGAAACAACCGATATTGTTAATAATGCAGTTGACCTGATGAGTATTTTAAATCCGGGTAAGACTATTGTATATACACCTTATTTATTACTTGGTTTTTTTATACAAATATGGTTATATGATACTTTTGCCTATATTTTTGGAGTGTGGATCGGAAAACATCGCCTTTTTGAGCGGGTTTCACCAAAAAAATCTTGGGAAGGCGCCATTGGTGGTACTGTTTTTACTATTGGACTTTCTTTTTTTCTTCCCCTGTTGTTTTCTCATTTATCGTGGTATAACTGGATGGTTTTAGGTGCAATAGTTGTAATAACTTCAACTTATGGCGATCTGGTTGAATCATTATATAAAAGAAGTCTCAATATAAAAGATTCCGGAAATTTATTGCCTGGCCATGGTGGTGTGTTAGACCGATTTGACAGCGTATTGATTGCAGCTCCGATTGCTTTTGTATATTTGCAAAGTTGTTTTTAAATTAATTTGTTAAAACGTTAATGAATAACAGAACCAAAGGCCCGTCCAATGCATTGATTCATAAAGAAGGATTCCAGATAATCCTTACAGTGGGGGTTTTATTTATTATTTCAAACTTCTGTATTCATTATTTTATTGAAAACCATTTTATTTTTTCCCTGTTGTTTACAGTCATCTCAGGTGTTTTATTTATTCTTATTATTTTGTTTTTCAGGGTTCCGAAAAGAATTATTGAGATAGACAATAATAAAATTATAGCCCCTGCTGATGGAAAAGTCGTTGTTATTGAGCAAACATTCGAGAAAGAATACTTTAATGATTATCGTACCCAGGTCTCTATTTTTATGTCGCCTCTGAATGTTCATGTTAACTGGGCGCCGGTTACAGGTTTGGTGGAGTATCTTAAATATCATCCAGGAAACAATTTTGTGGCATGGAAACCGAAAGCATCTGAAGAAAATGAACGATTTACAACCGTTTTTAAAACTTCTGGTAATATTGAAATTCTTATGCGACAGATAGCAGGGAAACTGGCCCGCAGAATCGTTTCTTATGTTACAGCCGGTAAGGAATATAAACAGGGAGAGCAGGTCGGAATAATTAAATTCGGATCACGGGTAGATATTTTTCTTCCCCCGCATGCAAAAGTAAATGTACAGCTTAATCAGAAAGTAAAAGGCAATAAAACGGTAATCGCTGAATTCTGATTACTTAATAAATGTAATGGGTTTTGGAATACATATCTGCTTCATGGCATCCATGGCATACTGGTCTGTCATCCCGGCAATATAATACGAAATGATTTGTTCAGTAGAGCACCCGGCTTTTACCATATAATTCTGCATTCTTTCAAAGTAAATTCCAAAGGTTCTGTCGATTTTCAGGTTTTGAGAAGCATACTTCCGGAAGTCATTTCCGATCTTCCCGATTAAATCGTGGAAATGATGAAACAATGTTTTAATAATTTCTTTGCAATATACTCTGTATTCGAGCATTAGCGGATGATTGTAAATGTGCGAATAGTTAAAGGTTTTTAAATTTTTCATCAATTCGTAGTATTCATCGGAGAATTTTATCTCATTTAAGTTTTTGGAATTTTCTATCAGATCGAGTACCAGGTGATTTATAATATCTCCGTTTTTATTTCCTAGTTTTTTCTCAATATGAGGAGGAATATTTTTAACGTCAATAAAATTTTCTACCATAAAAGCATCTTCCAGATCACGGCCCAGGTAGGCGATTTTATCAGCAAAACGAATAATGCAGCCCTCGAAAGTATTCGGAATCTCTGCCCGGGAGGCAATGGAATCGAGGTTCTTTTCAAGAGGCGATGGCGACAGTGATTGTTCAAACCTTTCACCACAGTGGCAAATTATTCCGTCCAGTACAGCATAGGTAAGATTCATGCCGTTTCCATCCTGCGATAAATGCTCCGCCACTTTATAGCTGTGAATTTCATGAATAAATGCTTTCGGAGAGCCTAATATTTCGCATAAGGCATCTTCGCCGGTATGCCCGAATGGCGCATGGCCTAAATCATGTCCGAGCCCGATAGCATAAGCCAGCTCCGGATCAAGCTCCCAGCCATATTTATTCAAGCCCTTGCAAATAGAAGCTGCAATAGTTGCAACATGCAATACATGTTCTATCCGGGTACATACATGGTCGTTTTCAGGAGCAAAGAAAACCTGTGTTTTATGTTTCAGTCTGCGGAATTCCATGGAATGCAGAATGGCAGTCTGATCGCGGAAATATTCTCCGCGGATAGGGTATTCTTTGTGAATTTTTCTTTGCTTGTATTTTTGGTTTGAAAGCGGATTTTTCATATTATTCTGAAAACATGGTAAATTTATACATTTTAAGAGCATAAAAATAGGCATAAAGAAAATAGAAGAAAAAGGAATGGGTACATGTAAGTTCCCTGTTTTACACTATATCCTTTATGTCCCTTATCCCTCTTACACCTTTTCTCCTGATTCCATTCGCCGATGCGGAGTATTTAGTTTCTCTTTTTCAAAGAATAATGGGATGCCTGTTTATAAAAATCAATAAAATTTAAACTTAATTCTAAGCAAAGTTTCTTTAAATATTTATCTTTAACGTTTTCAATGAATTTATTTATTAATCTGTAAATCAATTTGATATATATGAAATTTCTTGCCGAAATAAATGTAATGCCATTAAAAGCTCTTCTCGATCCCCAGGGAAAGGCTGTTCTTCAAAGCATGAATAACATTGGTTATAAAACTGTAAACGATGTAAGAATTGGCAAACATATTACCATCGAACTGGAAGCTAAAACTAAAAAAGAGGCGGAAACAAATATAGAGGATGCCTGTAAAAAGATGCTTACCAATCCTATAATGGAGAGTTTTGAATTTACTGTAAAAGAAATTAAATAAATTTTAACCGGACGTATAATAAGTAGTTTCTTACAATCAGAAGCTTACTTATTCTTTATTTTATATACTTCTTCTGCCTGGGTTTTTATCGATTCATCATGAATCAGGTGTAATATTTTTCTGATAAAATCCCTGCTTAAACCTAATTTTACGCCATATTCAAGGCGGGTTTCAATAATCTGTTTCCACCTTCGTAACTGAAAAATGGAAACGTTGTTATTCGATTTGTAAATTCCCAGTTCTTCCACCACTTTCATGCGCTGAAGCAGGAGTTCCAGGAGTTGCATGTCAATGGAGTCTATTTTTCCGCGCAGGCTGTCGAGATGATCAATAAAATCGTGGTCGTTAACCAGTAATTGCCTGAACTGTAGTTTTGATAGCAACATGTTTAGTTTTGCAGGGGTAAGCTGTTGGTTTTTATCGCTGAGAGCTTCTTTGGGGCAGATATGGCTTTCTATCATTAATCCGTCAAAGGCCAGGTCGAGGGCTTTCTGGGCAATTTCTTCAATGTGGCGGGTGTCGCCGGCAATATGGCTCGGATCGCATATTACAGGAAGATTTGGCATTCGTGTTTTCAGTTCAATGGCCAGTTCCCACTTGGGAATATTCCGTAGCGAGGTCTTTTCAAAAGGATAGAATCCCCTGTGAATGGCCCCGATCTTTTTAACACCTTGCTGCTGCAGGCGTTCAATTGCCCCGATCCAAAGATCCAGGTCAGGGTTGATGGGGTTTTTTACAAGTACGGGCTTATTGTAATTTGTTAATGACTCGGCTACCTGCTGCATCGAAAAAGGGTTAGAAGTTGTTCTGGCTCCAATCCATAAGACATCAATACCGCTTTCAATACATCTTCTTACATGTTCGGGTGTGGCTACTTCAACGGCAACTTTCAGATGAGTTTCCTTCTGAACTTTCTGCAACCATTTTAATGCTTTGTTCCCGGCTCCCTCAAAACTTCCGGGGCGGGTGCGGGGTTTCCATACACCGGCTCTGAAAACGGTTACTTTACCAATGGAATCAATTTCATGAGCCGTTGCCAGAACCTGCTTTTCAGTTTCGGCGCTGCATGGCCCGGCTATGATTAAAGAATCAGGGTTAGTGTCTTTAAACCATTTATTATAGGGTGTTATTTTATTTTTTGAAGCCATGCAGTTTACGGTTACAAAAGTAATGATTGGAAATGAATTGACATAAACAGTTTTTACTTTAAAAATTGTAACTTTATTGGCGTGTAATCGTCTTTAGGAAGAATTTTTAAAATACTTATTATGAAAACTAACCATTATCTTTTATGTATTGTGGCTCTGTCGGCAATACTGTTTCACAGTTGCATCCCGTCGCCGGATGTTAAAGTAAACTTTAAGAATGATCTGAAAGACGACAGTCTCCTGAACGATACAACGGGTAAAACTTCAAACTTATTCCTGCAATCCATTGAATACGGTAAAGCCACCCATATTTTTACAAAAATTGTTTTTCCGGCGGGCAGAATCCGTGTTTCGTCTTCCGAAAAGGAATTTATGAAAGGAGAATTTAAATTTTCGAACAAAGAATGGAAGCCTGAAATATTATATACGGAAGAGGGTGACACAGGAAATATAACAATAGAACCAAGAAACAGGATTGATAATATAAATTTTAACGACAATGATACCTGTCGCTGGTTCATCGGCCTGAATCCCGAAAAAAAATACTCTATGGAAATACAGGCAGGCGCCTGCAAAGGTGATATTAATCTCGAAAATTTTAATCTCCTGGATTTCAATTTTGCACTCGGGGCCGGGCAGGTAAATATTAACTTAAAAAACACCTCTGTTCCCAAGCTGGAAATAAGTGTGGGGGCAGGTAAAGCCACAGTTGATTTAACCGGAACCTGGAAAAATAACCTGGAAGCAAAAATTGCCGGGGGAGTGGGAGAGATAGAAGTACATCTTCCGAAAGAAGTGGATGTTAAAGCAGAAGTTAACGGCCTGTTGGGCGGGGTAGAAGCAGACGGTTTTATTAAAAGAGGTAACAAATATATTAACAGCACATTCGGAAAGGCAGATTATGCTTTACACCTCGAAATTGACGGCGCTATCGGAAAAGTGAAACTTATCAGGGAATAAAAGTATCTTTTAAAACCAGGGCAGACATCCTCTTTTACATGCCATTATTGCCTGGCTCTAGCCTTTATTATTGGAAGAATATTAAAAAATTAAACTATCATAAATGAAAGAAATATATATTTTTGCGTGATTTATTAATGATATGATAGTATATAAATTTGGCGGCGCATCCATAAAAGATGCAGAAGGTGTAAGAAACCTGGCAAAAATAGTGTCAGATACACAGGATCAGAACCTGGTAATTGTGGTTTCGGCTATGGGCAAAATGACCAATGCCCTTGAAAAAGTTCATAATTCCTATTTTAAGAGCATGCCCGACAAGCAGGATATGCTTAAAACAGTTAAGGATTTTCATTATCATCTTGTGTCAGAGCTTTTTTCCGGTTCCGACAACCCTGTTTATTCCGACCTGGAGAACCTGTTTAATGATGCTGAAAAATTAATTGCTGCCGGAACTTCTTTTGAAAAAGATTACGAGTACGATAAAATTGTTTCACTGGGCGAAATAATTTCTTCCAGAATAGTTTTTGCTTATTTACAATCCCAGGGTATCGATATTCAATGGGTAGATATGCGTACATGCCTGCGCACCGATGAAACATTCCGCGACGCCAGGGTTGATTTTGATCTTTCGACAAAACTTATAAACGAAGCGTTCGGCAAACAAAAAGGAAGTAAATATATAACCCAGGGTTTTATAGGTTGTTCTGCGAACGGGAAATCGACCACGCTCGGACGGGAAGGCTCTGACTATACGGCAGCCCTGCTTGCGTATTTTCTCGATGCTGAAAGTGTTACCATATGGAAAGATGTTCCCGGGATTTTAAATGCCGATCCGCGGCTGATGCCCGATGCTGTTAAACTGAAAGAAATTTCGTATCATGAAGCCATAGAACTGGCTTATTATGGCGCACAGGTTATTCACCCGAAAACAATCAAGCCTATACAGAACAAAAATATTCCTTTATATGTAAAACCATTCCTGGCACATAAAGAAGAAGGGACGGTGATTCATGATGTGCACGAAAATCTGATTATTCCGCCGGTATACATTATCAAAACCAACCAGGTATTGATATCCATTTCTCCCAAGGATTTCTCATTTATTGCTGAGGACAATATGAGTCTTATTTTTGCAAAACTTGCAAAATACAGGATCAAGGCAAACATGATGCAGAATTCGGCCATTAGTTTTTCTATTGTTGCCGATAATGACGAAAGTAAAATTCATTATTTTATCGGGGAACTGAACTCTTCGTTTCAGATTCTGTATAATCAGAATCTCGAACTGGTAACCGTTCGTCATTATACCGATGAAGCCATAAAGCGGGTAACAGGAAGCCGCCAGATTTTTGTACGCCAGTTGAGCAGAAGAACTGCGAGATTTGTAATAAAATGACCAATGACTTTCCCTGTGTTTCTTATACTCTTTCCTCTTTAAAAGCCAAAAATATGAAACCGAAAAAAATGAAGAAGATCATTGAAACAAAGAACATAGTGTGTTATAAACAGGTTTGTGTAATTTAGTAACAATTTAACAAATAAATTATCTTGCTCCATATAATATGAAATACCCATGATAATAAATTATCACCAACCGGTTCCGATAGCTATCGGAAGATTATCAGGGCATTCCATCTGACCAAATTAATAAAAAAATCACTTTTGTCCGACTAATTTTTATAATTATATGTCGTACCTACGGCACTTTTTCTATTTTTTGTAACCACTTGCGTTACAAATATATCGTGCCTATAGCACTTTTTTAAGCCTCGTAGAGGCGACATATTTGTAGAAAAATAAAAGATTCAAAATAAAGCCCCGTAGGCGGCGAAATATTTGTAAATATGGAAAACAGGTTGATTCGTGATATGTAAAATATTTTAGTCGGACAAAAGTGTATTTTTTTAATAACTTAAAACGGTAGAGATAAATATGAAAACATTACTTGATCAATCCCAACCCTTCCAGTGCAGAAGTATCGTTAGGTGAGAGCATCAGGATTTTATTAAACAGTACATTGGCCTCGCGGTTTTTACCCAGTTTAAGGTTTGTCCAGGCATACATGAGCAAAGCATCGTAACCGAAAGGATACAGATTTACCACCTTTTCGAAATAGGTGAAAGCTTTAGCATAATCTTTTCTTTCGTAATAAATGTTGCCAATCCTGTAATTTACCGTTGTGTTTCCGGGATTATTTTCGAGTATTTTTAAATACTGGTTTAAAACCTGGTCCCAGTTGCCGAGAGCCGAGGCAGGATACACAATGCCCATGCGGGCTTCTTCGCTCATGGGTTTTAAAGCCAGCGCTTTTTCGTAATAGGCAACCGATTCAGTAAATTTTCCGGCTTCGTAACTTAACCAGCCCAGACGTACATTCTGTTCATACGAATCGGCCGAATAAACGGCAACTATATCTTTAATGGCATTGGTATAATCGCCTTTGGTTTCGTTGGTATAACTCTGGCTGAATGCTTTTAAAACATTATCCACATTTTCCTGTGCTAAAAGGAGTGCCGGAAATAAAAGGGACACAAAAATTAATGTTATCTGTTTCATATATTCTTATTTAAGATTCAACAATGACTGCTCTTATTTTTCTTTTTTTAGAATTTACTTCAAATATTCCAAGCCCGGATGAGCCTATCTCAAGTGTGAAATCGATCCGGTTGGTTTCATTGTTTGTGATCATTGTTTTTGCCGTGGAATTTATAGTAATGTGCAATGGGTTTATCATGTCATCTATATACGAATACCGGGTTTTATAGCTCGTTTTCATGAACAGGAAAAAAGGTGCTGCAAAGTCCTGTAAAACCAGGGAAGGTAAACTGAAGATTTCGGACAAAGAGTACTCATCTTCCAGTTCCAGGTTTTTATAGAAACCCAGGGCTATTTTATAACATCCTAAATAAAAATAATATAAAAGAGATGATTTGTCGCCTGCAAAGTGCTTAAAGAAGTGAATGGTTCCGTCGTTAAACAGGTATGCAGCTGATTTCGATTCGTGGCAGTAAATGTATGTACTGTTATAAATATCGGTAACAACTTCCCATTTAATATTTTTTTCTTTCCCGTTTTCATTTACCGAAATGGAAAATTTTTGTCCGGGAATAAAGGTAAATGCTTTTTTAATCAGGGGATTTATTTCAATATTCGAAACTACTGTACTTTGTTTCGGAGTTCCGAAAGACTCAAACAGTAGCTGGTTGTTTTTTTTCGAAATAAAGTGACTGATGGGGTAATTCAGTGTTTTTGAGCCGATAAAAGGAGTGGCCTGGAGTTGAAAATGTAAATGTGGTTCGGGCGAACGTCCGCTGTTTCCTACAGCCGCAATAATTTGTCCGGGTTTTACATAATCGCCTTTCTGAACTTTAATGCTGCCCGGTTTCAGGTGGCAGAGTTTGGAGTACAGGAAATCGGCATGTTTTATTACAACGGTATTTCCCCAGTTGCTGTTCAGGTTAACCTCCTTTATGTTGTTGTCGTGAATGCCATCAATAACTTCTTCAACTGTTCCGTAGGCGGGAGCTACCACTGCCTTATTGTAGCATAAATAATTCTCAACCGAAACCCCCTGGGTATTATAGGTTTTATTTTCGTTGTTATGAATGGTGAAATCCCAGGCATGCTGCCATTCTTCTTTATGCGTTATTTCCCCGTTGTGCCCTTGCTCCACAAACCATTCACCCCAGAAAGGTAGTTTTATGGGAAAAGTAGAGAAGCTTTTACTGAACCGGTTAACGGATACAACGTAATTATACAGGTTTCTTTCGGGCATGAATTGTTGAACAGGCACTTCGGTCAGAAATTTATGAAAACGTACCCTGAACCGGAGAGTATATATAAAGACCAGCACAACTATATTAAAAGGTAATGAGTAAACCGAAAGGAACCAGGTTCCCAATATCCTGCCTGCCCCAATGGTAATAAGCGAGGTAATGGGGATTATAAGGATTGCCCACAGGTACGAATTTCTTGAAGGGATCATGAAAAATCCGCCAATCGCGATGGAGGTAAGAATAAAGTTAAACCCGATATGAGAGTATGTAGCCTGTGTTATATCGCTTCCTATTAACAAATAAAAGAAAAAAGCGGAATAATATCCCAGGAGTGACAGGGTGAACGCTATTCTTGAGAATATAAGCAGCCCGGCAGATATAAGAATTCCTGCAAGAACATTATCCTGGAAAAAAATAGCCCCGAGCGATAAGAAATATGATTTTAACGAAAGAGGAATGGCTATCCCGTTACAGGTGTGATAGAAATTAACAAGCGTTGTTCCTCCCAGGCTGTATAAATCGTTCAGGAAGTAAACACCTCTTTCCGAAATACCGATGGCATTAAATTCACCCGATGCAAGAAGTACCGTCCATAAGGATACAAGGAAGGGGATGCTTAAAAAGGGCAGGTAATACTTTCCGATAATTCCTTCGAATACTACTGTAACAAATAATGAAAACAGTCCGGAAAAAACGATTACCGTGTATAATTCCCATGTCGGTTCAAAAAAGGAAGCAATTCCCAGCCCGGCAAGGAGGGCATTGAAACCATAAAGACCGCTTGAAATTTTATGTTCGTTCAACCCGATGAAATAAGCGGCAGTATTGGCAGCCAGAATACATACCAATCCGCCGATACCTATAAAAGGGTCGAGAAAGGTAATGAGTATTAAAAAAGCGGCAAAAATTTTACTTTGTGAAAAAAAAATCTGGGGATAGCTGAATACTGCCCCCTTTAATATTATAGTTATTGTTTGCCTGATTTTCACAAACTAATTTAAGTCAAATTTAGCAAGGTGGGCGGGAACGTTTTCATTTTCTGAAATCATTCCGGCTGTTTCGTTTCCGCGGATTACATGAACCTTACTGTTTTTATCTATCATAACAATATTTGGGCGAAGTGTGATGAACTGCATCCATTGTGTCATGTTATAAGCCCCGATGCGGCTGATAACAATATTGTCCCCTTTTTTCATCGGGGGCAGCTGAACAGATTCACGGATCACATCAATGTTCATACAAAGTGGACCATAAATAATGGCATCTTCGGTATGATGGCTGAAGGGCTGGGCAGGGGTAATTTTATGATCGTACCAGAAAGAGGTGAACAGCAGGTTAACACCAATGTCGATAATGGTTGCCAGTTTTCCCTCGGGGAGCCGTTTGTTTGCCAGTACGGTTCCTGCCAGGAACCCTGCATCATCGATCAAGGCCCGCCCGGTTTCCAGGATAAGAACCGGCAAATGTTCGGGACTGATCTGGCTGTTGATTAAAGCAGTTGTTATGGCATCTGCATACTGATCGAAAGTAGGGCAGGTGTCGGAGCCGGGAAGATATGCGCCTTTTAATGTATTTTTGGAAGCAAAACCGCCTCCCATATCAATATATTTTATCTGTTGCTTGAATTTTTTATCTATGGCAGAAGCGAGATCAGCCAGTTTTGCAGCTGCGGTACCATAAGCCCAGGGAGCTAAAATATAAGTTCCGATATGGCAATGCAATCCAACCAGATCAATCTTTTTAGTAATAATAATGCGGTTAATGGCTTCCCATGCTTCACCGTTTTCGTAGTTAAACCCGAAGCGTGTCCATTGCGGATAAATACCGGTATCCATGTTCACCCTGATGGCAACTTTAGGCCTTTCGGTCATTTTGTTGGTTAGCTCAATAATGGTATAAAGTTCATCAAAATGATCAATATGAATATACGAACCGTTTTTTATGGCTTTTTTAAGATCCTCCACGCTTTTATCAGGCCCGTTGAATAAAATTTTAGACCCGGGAACTTTATTTGTGATGGCTTTATCGTATTCAAAACCCGAAACTACTTCTGCCCACGAACCCTCTGTATGAAAAACATTACATACAGCATTCATGTAGTTGGTTTTATACGACCATGCAAACTGAACTTTGGGATAGCGCGTACTGAAAGCCCTGTGAGCCTCATGATAAGTATCGCGGATGGTATTTTCAGAAATAATATACAGCGGGCTTCCATGTTTGGAAATTAAATCCTTTACAGATACTCCGTCAATCTCAGTAATGGGTTCATATTCGGTTTTCATTCCGAATTTATTGGGCATTCCGGTCTGAAGTTTTTTGATAATCGGTCTTTCAAAGCGTTTCTTTTCCATTGTATGTTTATTTTTTTTAGTCTTAATGTTATAATGAATGGTTAAAGTTCACCGAAGGTGGATAGTTTTTCGAATTCCTTTAAGTCAACAATCATATCCCAGGAATAACGGATAAACATTTTACCTGTTTCGTACGAGGTAAAGGGCTTAACTTTTTTACCCATAGCCAGTTTTACCAGCGCTTCGGGAAGATTTTGTCCGGCCCCTACAGCCAGGTAAACCCATGCAGGAATTCTTGGATTGATTTCGATAAGATAATATTTACTGTCAATTGTTTTAATGAGTTCAAGCTCCATTCCTCCACGCCACTTTGTTTTTTTTATGATTTTGTGTGTCAGCTTGAGCATATCCTGGTCATCGAGAGTTATTCCACCCCAGGCTTTCCCTTTATCGGTGATATATTGTTTGCGCATGGGAACAGCGCCTACGGTATTTCCTTTTCCGTCGCCGAGAGCAATTACATTTACCTCAGTTCCCCTGATAAATTCCTGTATAATAATGGGAACTCCCCACTTTGTTGCAATTTTATTAAAATACAAAGCAACCTGTTCGGGATTAAAAGCAACATAAGCGTCATAAAATTTTCCTTTGACAAGCAGGGGATAACTGAATTCATTTGCCAGTCCGGCAATTTCGGTGACATTTGTTATTGGTTTGCTCCTGGGAACAAGTACCTCGTATTTTTTACCGTATTCCGGAAGCTTTGTTTTATGCCTTTCCTCGAATTGTTCCATGGTTGGTAACCACGTAGCGATTCCCATCTTGTTAAGTTTATTCTCAAAAGAAATGAAAGAGTATAATTCCGCGTCAAAGTTGGGAATGAGTACATTCAGATTTTCAACGGAATGAATATAGGCTAACCGTTGCAGTAATTTATCACTCCCGATGGAAGGATAGGGTACCTGGTAAACTTTATCTACCACATCGTGCATGTAAATACCCGGTTCCAGATTTTCGTAAGCCAGCCCGATTATTCTGACATCGAAAATATCGGATTCACGAAGAGCCCTGATTACGGGTACTCCCGGTCCGGGATTATCGGTATTATTTAAGCCTGAAACGGCAACTGTTATTTTAGTTTTTTTCATTTTCTTCTATCATATTATAGAGCCGGAGCATCGCCACAAAATCAAGATAACTGCGGTCAAAAGTGGGTTCATCGACATCGTACTCCTTCAGAAAATATTTTTTTATTTCATCTTCTTTTTTTCCTTCTTTTAATAATGTAAGAATTTCAGCGGCAACAGGATTTAATGAAAATGAATCGCCTGTTGTGGGGTCGAAAATAAAACCGGTTTCGCTAACAGCAATTTTCTTTTTAAGGTTCATAAATTATGATTTTAATTTTGCTCGTACAAAAGTAGATACTATAGATTCAAAAAAGTTACAGAATTATGTAAAAAGTGTATAAAATTAAGATAAAAAAACCTCAAAGTTTTTCTTTGAGGTTTTTTTAATTTTTTTAATACTTAATAAGTATCGCCCGATTTATTGTTTCCACCCCTGTTAAAGCTTTTTGAACCTACAGGAATTCTTCCCACATAAACATTTACACACCCTGCTATATTTGGATCTCCTCCAGGGACAGTAACTCTTACAATATATCTTTCACTTTTCTTGGGAACAACATCTAAATAAGGTTTATCGGAACTTTTTTTGCTGTCAAACATTACCTTATCGACAGAAATCCTTTCGGTTGCCCATAATGTATCAATATTTACATTTTTACTTTTAACAATCGGGTTTCCGAGGTCATCAGTTATATAATCACCGTTTTCATTTGTTTTATAGATGACCAATGTATCTTTTTTGATACTTTGTATGGTACGTTTGGTTTTTCTTTCAGGATTAACAATTTTCCATGTAACGCCACCGAGCTTTTCGTCAGCACAAACGAAAATACGGTATTTCTGATTCCCATAAAGAACTACAGAAACACTCGATGTATCTCCCGGCGATAGTTTAGCAAAAGAAGACTGGCTTCTGAAATCATAATCGTCCCGCCAGTCATCGCTGCAAAAATCTTTTTTTTCACATTGTGCACCGGAATTTAAAAATGAAAAAATTCCGGATATTGTTATTGCAAAGGTTACTATGCCTTTTCTTATTATTTTTTCTGATTTCATGACTTAATCTTTTTTATTAACCAATAATTTCTGCCCTGATTAATTTTATTTTTGATGATATTTCGTCGAACTGGTGTTTGGTAATTATAACATCAGTGTTGTCATATAGTTTATCGAAAGATTGCTGCAAATCAAGAAGTTTATTGTAAATATCGGTTTGTTTATCAGCTTCGTCGAGAGAAGTATACATTTCGAGTAAATTTTCAAGAAGTAAACCCTGGTCTGCAATTCTCAAAACAATTTCATTGTCGGAGTTGAATTTTTCTACAGATTTTATGGCAATGTTAACACTCTCAACCCAGGCACCTGTTATCATCAGGGGAAGTAAATTTCCTTGTCCCTGTTGTTCCAGGAAACGAACAGCTGTACTGTATGAATCGTTACTGATCTGGTACAATGAATCGCTGTTACTCATGTTTTGATCAATTCGCTTAACAATTTTCTCATCAAATCCTTCTGTGAGCCCCATTTCATCGGCCATTTTCTTTGTTACAGAAAAATAGGAAAAGGTTTCTTTATTTTGTTTAAAAACAGTGCAATAACCTAAATCAGAGGCATAAACCCCAAGGTTTAAGGCTTTTTTCTGATTAGTATTGTATTTACTACGGTTATCAACTGAATTAAGGTTTTCCTTACCAAACTTTGCATTGGCATCATACATAAAAGTGTAAAGCTCAATGGGCGAAGGAATTTTAACCGTATTTTTAATTAGTTCGGTTTCGTTTTCCATGGAAGTAGAATCTTCCAAAACATTTTCAACGGGAGGAGTTGAATCATTGCAAGAAAACATTATGACCGTAATACCGCTTATTAATAGCAGTTTAATATGTTTTATTCTCATAAACAATAAGTTTGAAATAAAAATTTTGTGTTCAAAAATAATAAATTTTTTAAAAAGAAAAGTATTAATTTCGAATTATGAAATATCTGATATTAATATATTTTTTTTCATTTCTTTTTAATAGCCGGGCACAGAACCCAGCACCCGATTTTACATTAACAGATATTGACGGTGTTACCAGAAACCTGTACACAGAGCTTGATTTTGGAAAAACAGTGATTCTTGATTTTTTTATTACTAATTGCGGAACCTGCCAGGTTAATACTTCCATTCTTGAGAATTTCTGGCAGGAACATGGATATAATGGTGATTCTGTATGGGTTTGGAGTATAGAAATAAACGGGGTTTCCGATTCGGCAATTCATGCTTTTTATAATCAGTTTCCTGCTACTTTTCCTTCTTTCAGTACTCAATATAATAATTCAGTTGTTAACGATTATGGAGTTACTTATGCTCCTCAATATATCGCTATCTGTCCGAATCGTTTTATGAAACAGGTTCCGGTTGAATCCATTCAGCAAAATGATGTTTCATGTCCGGTTTCTGGGGTTTCAGATAATACAGCACATTCACAGGCTAAATTTTATTACTCAATGGATGAGTCTGTTTTAAAAATAAATTTTTTACCTGTTGAATTACCTGCTGTTGTTTCATTCTATTCTCAAAGCGGAGCTTTGTTGTTTAATAAAAGAATAACGGAACCAGAACCTGTTATAGATATGAAAAGCCTGGATTCCGGCTTGTATTTTATATCACTTAACCCGGATACCGGGAATCACTTTTCCGGAAAAATTCTTAAATTATTTTAATTTCATTTTTAAATTTTTGTTGTAACTTTTAATTATGCAATTTCGTCTTTGAATAGATATCTTAAAATAAACACTTAATAAAAACCATTTATGAAAGAATTTTTTAAATATTTTTTTGCGACAATCTTGGGAATAATAGTAGTTAATGTTATCCTCTTTTTTGTCTTTTTAATGATTGTTGCTTCAATTTCCGGCAAGGAAGATGAAGTTAAAATTGAACCTTCATCAATTTTACATATCAGGCTGGATTACCCGATAACCGAACGTACGTCGGATAATCCTTTTGAAAATATGAATTTTGGTTCGTTTAAAGCAAATATTAACCTGGGATTGAATGACATTTTAAGAAATATAAGAAAAGCAAAAGAAGACCAGAATATCAAAGGAATATTTATGGATATTCCCGATCTGCAATCAAGTCCTGCAACAATTGAAGAGATACGTGATGCTCTTCTGGATTTCCGGAAATCAGGAAAATTTATTATTGCTTATAATGATTACTATACACAGGGTGCATATTATTTATCGACTGCTGCTGATAAAATTTATTTAAATCCACAGGGAACAGTTGAATTTAAAGGACTTGAATCGGAAGTTATGTTTTTTAAAGGAGCTCTTGAGAAATTAGGAGTAGAACCTGAAGTAATCCGTCATGGAAAATTCAAAAGCGCCGTTGAGCCTTTTATTCTCGATAAAATGAGTTCTGAAAATAAAGAACAGACATTGACTTATGTAGGCTCAATCTGGAATTACCTGTTAAAAGGAATTTCCGAAGAAAGGAAGATAAGCATCGATAGTCTTAATTTAATGGCTGACAGTATGCTTGTTAAGAATGCAATAATGTCGCAGCAACTGGGACTGGTAGACGGCTTAAAATATTATGACGAAATTATAGATGAGTTGCATTCCCTGGTATCTCTTCCAAAAGGAAAAAAACTGGGTTTTGTAGAAATGAAGAACTATAGGAAAGTGGCAGTAAATACCAAAAAAGGTAAAAAAAGTAAAATAGCGTTGATTTACGCCACCGGTGAAATTGGAATGGGCCAGGGCGATGATGCCTCTATAGGATCAGAAGGATTATCTGAGACAATAAGAAAAGCCCGTGAGGACAGTTCGATAAAAGCCATTGTGTTAAGAGTTAACAGTCCGGGTGGTAGTGCGTTAGCTTCAGAAGTTATTTGGAGAGAAGTAATGCTTACAAAAAAAGTAAAGCCTGTTATTGTAAGTATGGGTGATGTTGCTGCCTCCGGAGGATATTATATTTCCTGCCCGGCCAGTGTTATTGTTGCCGATCATACTACCATAACCGGCTCCATCGGGGTTTTTGGCCTGATGATGAATGCACAGAAACTTTTTAACGACAAACTGGGAATTACTTTTGATGGAGTTAAAACCAATGCAAGCGCAGGTATCGGCTCTATGTTCAGGCCCATGACCAGGGGAGAAAAAGCTGTCATTCAGCAAGGTGTTGAAGAAATTTACGATGTGTTTCTTGGGCATGTTGCCGATGGAAGAGGTATTGAGAAAGCTAATGTCGACAGCATAGGGCAGGGCCGTGTGTGGAGTGGCGATAATGCAAAAAAAATCGGTTTGATTGATGAGTTTGGTGGTTTGGTAAGAGCTATTGAAATTGCCAAAGAAAAAGTAGGAGCCGATCAGGTCAGAATTATTGAGATGCCGGAAAAACTTCCGTTTTTTGACCAGATTATGAAAGAAATGAAAGAAAATGCATCAACAACCTATTTGCAGAAAGAACTCGGACCCGCTTACAAATATTTTAAAACAATGCAGAATCTGACCGGCCTGAATGGAGTATTGGCCAGAATGCCTTACGATATTTATCTTTACTAAAATCGTTTTAAAAAAACCAAAGGCTGCGAAATTCGCAGCCTTTGGTTTTTTATTCAGCCAGTACTATTTTATAATTTCAATTTTTCTTACTTCCTGTGAGTTTTTTCCGGAGATTTTTACAAAGTAAAATCCGCTTTCCAGACTGGAAATATTAATGGATTGGTTTTGCGATAATGTGCCTGATTCCAGAACTGTTTTTCCTGTAATATCTGCTATCTGAACAGAAAGGTCTGAAGGGTTGTAAGTGAAAGCATCAATATATAATTTATCGGAAGCCGGATTAGGATAAATAATAATATCAGATGGATTGGCTTTAGCGCTTTCAGCACTTAAAAGGCCATGAAACCAATCGTGTGTTTGTTTTAAAATGTTATTTTTAGTGGTGATATTGCTTAAATGTTCCATTCCCGGTGCAATATAAACCATTTTATAGGTTCCGTTGGTATAACGGATACCGCCGTTATTGGCCGAAGTGCCGTATTTGAAAGTAGATACGGCCCCGGTTATCGGGGTTATCTGGTCGGGGTAAAGATTACCGTTATATACATCAATAATAGGCGAGGTGCCTGTTCCTCCGAAAATTAAATCGGTTGCGACCGGGTTCAGTGAATTGTTTCCGGTTCCGCCGTCAGCATTGTAAGTAGCATGCATATAATTGGTGTATAAATTCGAGGTAATTGTAGTACCATATCCGGAACCTGATTTAATGTCCCATCCGATATCCTGGCCGCATACCATAACATTACCCCCGTTATTCATAAAGTTCATAAGGGCGGTGGCTTCATCATCCTGGAAAGAGGGAAATGTCCAGCCGATATTCAGATACATATGGCCGACACCACCTAATGCATTGCCGTTTGCTGCTTTTAACATTACATTTGCATTAACAGCGGCAAATGATGTGTTTCCGGCAAAAGTAAGGCCGTCGGTATAAACACTCTGCCAGTTATACGAACCTCCGTCGCCCCAGCTGCCGCTGCCATTTACAACCAGGTCGGTAATTCCGGAAATTACATATAATTCAATAATATGAGGATTGGCCCCGGGATTATTTACAGATGTCATGGTCAGGGTATATTTGGCAACCGCTGCAGTTGCCCCGGGCGTAACGTTTACGGTAATATTTGCCGGGGTTGCGTTTGCAACAGGCACAGTAGCCGTTGTAGTATAAGTTGTTCCGTCAACGGTGAAATTTCCTGCCCAGTCACCCGGAGCATCGGTAGTAAGGGTATAGGTGAAATCCTCTGTTCCTGTTAGTGAGGAATAGGAAGAGAAAGTAAAGGTTGATACATTACCTTGTGTTCCCTGTAAAAATTCTCCGGCTGGGTGATTAAAGTTTCCGGTATATAAACTCATTCCTCCGTTGAAACTGGAGCCAACGGCAGCAACTCCACCGGTATAAACTTCATTGTGATTTTCTGAAACATAAACGGCCACATCACAATTTGAAATAGTGCAGTTTGTATTGATATACGTTGCCGGAACGGTATAAACATAAGTTCTTTGAACCAATGTGCCCTGGGTAGTTGTGCTGACAATATCTCCCCACTGGCCGGTAATAAAATGACGCAATACATGCTTATGATCGTAAGCGCTATTTGTTCCGGTAGTTAACTGCTGAAATCCTATAAGATGATTCTCTAAAAATGCAACCTGGATGAAGTTATCGGCAGCAGGGCTGTTTTGGGTATAATATAGTTCCACATTAACAGTAAGTTCGCCGGTTCCGCTGTTATAAGAAGAATTGAACCCGACATTTACCGGTGATTGCTGTGCAAATACTTCGTTAGCAGCGGCATTCCAGCTGCCACGACCCAATGCCATGGTAGCTTCGATATTCGGATATAAATGCCTGTTAACGGTTCCTGAAGGATAGCCTGATACAGAGGCATTTGTGGCAAGAGCATCGCCAAAAGCAGTGCGGAAATCAGGTTCGCTGCCCGAAGGTGTTGCATAACCTCCCTGATGTACATTCACAAGGACTACTCTTCCGGGATGTGCATCCTGCAACGCCTGGGCAATGGTATGCCCTTCGGGACAGTATTGACAATGAATTCCCGTGAATTCTTCAAGAACAACATTTCTTTCCTGCGGAGTGGTTACAACAATGCTTTGTGATGAAGCAAAGTAAACATTTCCTAAAAGGATTAAGAACAGAACAAGTGTAATTTTCTTCATATTTGTAAAATTTGGTTTAATTCAAAATTAATGTAAATGGAAAACCAAAAATATTACATTTCTCATATTTTTCCTAATCTTTTATAAAAGTTTGAAATGTTTATCTTTGTGCTCGTTTAAAGAATAAATAATGAATTTATCTGAATTGACATCTGTATCGCCGGTTGATGGTCGTTATAGGGATAAAACCCAGGTGCTTGATAAATACTTCAGCGAGTATGCACTTATTAAATACAGGGTTTTTGTTGAAATTCAATATTTTATTTCTCTTTGCAGAATTCCTCTTGTTCAACTGGTTAAGTTTGATCATTCAAATTTCAATTTATTACTGGAAATTCACGGGAATTTTACTGTAAAAGATGCAGAGAAAATAAAAAGTATTGAAAAAATAACGAATCATGATGTTAAAGCTGTCGAGTATTTTTTAAAAGAGAAATTTGACAAACTTGGCTTGACAGAATTTAAGGAATTTATTCATTTTGGCCTTACCTCCCAGGATATAAATAATACAGCTATACCATTATCTTTAAAGCATGCCATGAATGAAGTGTATTTTCCAACCGTTGATGGCCTGGTTGATAAACTGATCAATATGGCGGATGACTGGAAAGATATTCCTATGCTGGCGCGTACTCACGGGCAACCGGCTTCACCTACCCGTTTAGGTAAAGAACTAATGGTATTTGTTGAAAGAATTCATAAACAACTGGGATTGTTATATGTAATTCCTTATTCCGCAAAGTTTGGAGGAGCTACCGGAAATTTTAATGCACATTTTGCAGCATATCCTTCGGTGAGATGGGCAGAATTTGCAAATGCTTTTGTAAATCATGTTCTTGAACTGGAAAGGTCTCAGACCACTACCCAGATTGAGCATTACGATAACCTTGCAGCGCTTTTTGATAACCTGAAAAGAATCAATGTGATTCTGATAGACCTTTGCCGCGATATCTGGACTTATGTTTCGATGGGTTATTTTAAACAAAAGATTAAAGAAGGGGAAATAGGTTCGTCAGCTATGCCCCATAAAGTAAACCCCATTGATTTTGAAAATGCCGAAGGAAACCTGGGATTGGCAAATGCCGCTTTTGAATTTATTTCGTCAAAATTACCGGTTTCAAGATTACAGAGGGATCTGACCGACTCAACCGTTTCCCGTAATATCGGAGTGCCCTTTGCCCATACGCTTATTGCGTTAAAATCTCTCGAAAAAGGGTTGAATAAAATTCTTGTCAATAAGGATGTTATTGATGCAGATTTATCAGATAACTGGGCGGTTGTTGCCGAAGGAATCCAGACGATTCTCAGGAGGGAAGGTTATCCCAATGCTTATGAAGCATTAAAACAATTAACCAGGGTTAACGAGAAAATCACTTCCGTGTCGATATCAGAATTTATAGATAATTTATCCGTTAGTGATCTTGTAAAAGAAGAATTGAGAAAGATTACTCCATTTACCTATACAGGTATATAATGTTATTTCATGAAAAAGCTCCGCAGACTTTTTGTTTATATTAAACCTTATTGGGGACTAGCGCTATTAAATGCAATTTTCAATGTTTTAGGTGCTGTTTTCGCCCTTTTTTCACTAACGATGGTAATCCCTTTTTTAGGGGTTTTATTTAATATTCAAGAACCTGTTAGAGATAAAATGGCATTTGCTTTCAATGTAGAATCAATCAGACATTATTTTAATTATTTCCTTACAAGTCAGATTGATGATCATGGAAAGGTCGCGGCTCTTGTCATTGTTTGTTTGGTAGTTGTTATGAGTTCTTTGCTAAAGAACCTTTGTATTTTTCTTGCGAATTATTTCATGGCACCTTTAAGAAATGGAGTAATTAAGGACATTAGAAATAAACTGTATTCTAAAATACTCAGACTTCCATTATCCTATTTTTCAAATGAAAGAAAGGGCGATATTCTTAGCCGTATGTCGAGCGATGTGCAGGAAGTTGAATGGAGTATCATGAGTTCCATTGAAATGATTTTTCGCGATCCGTTAACAATATTAATCTACTTCTTTACACTTTTATTTATGAGTTATGAACTCACTTTATTTGTTCTTATTTTATTGCCATTGAGTGGATTTGTTATAGGGAGAATTGGAAAAACACTAAGAAAACAATCAAATCAGGGGCAGAGAAGAATGGGGGGAATACTCAGTGTTGTTGAAGAAACTCTTTCAGGATTAAGAATAATTAAAGGCTTTAATGCCGAAGCCAAAATGAAGGATCGTTTTGAAAGCATGAACGGATTCTATACCCGGTTAATGATTAAAATTTTCAGAAGAAGATATTTAGCCTCGCCATTGAGCGAATTTATGGGTACCATTGTTTTGGTTATTATGATGTATTTTGGCGGATCAATGGTCTTAAATGATCAGGGCAATTTAAAAGCAACGGAATTTATAGCATATATTATTATTTTCTCGCAAATTATTAACCCTGCAAAAGCTTTCTCTCAGGCATATTACAATATTCAAAAGGGAATGGCCTCTCTGGACAGGATAGAAGCAGTGCTGTTCGCAGATGATGTTATCCATGAAAAAGAAGATTCAATAAGTGTTACAGAGTTTAACTCTTGTATCGAATTTAAAAATGTTTCTTTTAAATACGAAAACGAGTACGTTGTTAAGAATGTGAATCTGAAAATTGAAAAGGGAAAAACGATAGCCCTAGTAGGTCCTTCCGGGGCAGGGAAATCAACGGTTGCCGATTTGATTCCCCGTTTTTTCGATGTTTCTGATGGAGATATTCTTGTCGATGGAGTCTCGATAAGAGATATTAAAATAAAAGATATGCGTGATTTAATGGGAATTGTTACACAACAACCTATCTTATTTAATGATACTTTTTATAACAATATAGCCTTTGGAAGCACCAAAGCAACCGAAGAAAAAGTAACCGAGGCTGCTATGGTCGCCAATGCATATGAATTTATTAAGGCATATCCGAATCATTTATATACCAATATCGGTGACAGTGGCGATAAATTATCAGGCGGACAAAAGCAAAGAATCAGTATTGCCCGTGCGGTATTAAAGAATCCACCCATATTAATTCTTGATGAAGCTACATCATCGCTCGATACGGAGTCGGAAAGGCTGGTACAGGATGCTTTAACCAAACTTATGAGTAACCGTACCTCAATTGTTATAGCACACCGGTTATCCACTATTGTCAATGCTGATGAAATTCTTGTGATCAATAACGGAGAAATAATCGAACGGGGAAAACATTCTGATTTACTTGCTTTAAACGGGCTTTATAAAAAACTTCACAGTATCCAAAATCAGCACCATACGCTTTAATTTTATTTATATTTCAAAAACTGACAGAAGTGCTTTACGCTAACTGATCGAAATTTATTATTTCTGATTATCTTTGAGAATGTCCTCGCTGAAAATATATAAGGCATCTGCCGGTTCGGGTAAAACATTTATGCTGACACGGGAATATTTATCCTATGTAGTAAAGAACCCGGTAGTTTACCGTAACATTCTGGCTGTAACTTTTACCAATAAAGCTACTGCCGAAATGAAAGAACGAATCCTGGAAGAATTATATTTGTTAGCTAACGGAAAAAAGTCCGGTCATCTTGATTTTCTGACTTCAGAATGCGGCCTTTCCGAAGAAAAGATCAGAAAAAATGCATCCATAGCGTTCAGCCTGATTCTTCACGATTATTCGAATTTCTCTGTTACCACCATTGATAGTTTTTTTCAGAAGATATTTCGTTCATTTTTATACGAACTGGGTATTAAGTTCAATTTTGATCTTTTGCTGAACGACGACGAAGTCCTGGAAGAAGGTGTAAAGCAAATGATGGACAGCCTGGAAGCAGACCAGCCGGTTACCGATTGGCTGATGCAGTTTATTTATGATAGAATGGATGAGGGAAAGAGTTATAAAGTGGAAGACGGACTGGTAAAAAACAGTAAAGAGATATTCAAGGAAAGGTTCATGAATTACCAGGAAGAACTTTTTAAAAAGACGACTGATAAGGTTTTTATGAATCAGTACAGGAATGAACTTAACGGGCTTATTAAAGAGTTTATTTCTGCCTTGAAAAACATGGGAGAAGATTTGTTAAAAGAATTTGAAAAAGCCGGATTTCAGTCCGACGATTTTAGTTTTGGAAAGAGTGGCGTGGGAGGATATGTCAGAAGAATATCCAAACTGAAATATAATTCCGATCCGAAAGAATTTGAATATGGTAAACGTGTTATAGATGCTCAATCTGATTCTGAAAATTGGACATCCAAATCTTCTCCTAAACGAAATGAAATAATGTCTCAGGCTCAGAATATCTTCATTCAAAAATTAGGGTCTATTGTTTTATATATTGAAAATAACAAAGCAAGATATTTTTCTGCCAGCCTGGTACTGAAAAATCTTTATAACCTGGGACTGTTGTCCGAAATAGCCGGGGAAGCAAAAGACTATACCCGTAGGAACGGATATTTTCTATTGGCAGAAATTCCCCGTTTCCTGGCCGAGGTAATCGGAAACGACGGGGCTCCTTTTGTCTATGAAAAGGCGGGAACCCGTTACAATCATTTTATGATCGATGAATTCCAGGATACATCCCAGTTACAATACAGAAATTTTAAACCTTTGGTTGAAAACAGTCTTTCGCAGGGTTTTGGAAACCTTGTAGTGGGCGATGTTAAGCAATCTATTTACCGGTGGAGAAACAGCGACTGGCAATTACTGGCTTCCCAGCTGAATAATGATTTTGGAATGTTTTCGCCTGAAACAATTACACTGGAAGAGAACTTCCGGAGTAAACCCAATATTATTTCATTTAACAATGCTTTGTATTCTGTTTTACCTGTACTTGCCGCAACACATACCGGGGAGAATACGGTAAAAATTATTGAATTGTATAAAGATGCTTTTCAGAAACAGCCTGAAAAGCAATATTCCGATCAGGGCTATGTCAGGATCTGTTTTTTCGATAAAGAAGAGTTTCGCGGTAAAGTGTTATCGGAATGGCTTCCGGCAACTGTATTTCGGTGGTGGAATAAAGGAATCAAAGATATTGCCGTGCTTGTGCGTGAAAACAGGGATATTCCGGATGTTTTTAATGCACTTTATAATTTCCGTAATGAACCGGGAGAACATCCATGCAGCGATTTCAGGGTTGTTTCCGGGGAATCATTATCGTTAACCGTATCGGGTGCAGTTAATTTTCTTGTTGCCTTAATCAGGTATTCCGTTCAGCCGGATGATCTCGTAAACCGTGGATTGCTGTTAAATGAATACAAAAACTATCTTACTGCCGATACCCAAAACCCGGCTGACTGGTTTAATTATACGGTTTCTGATGTGAAATTTGTTATTCCCGAAACGCAGTCAGAAGAATTTATTCATGCACTTGAGCTGCCATTGTATGAAATGATCGAACATTTTATTGCCATTTTTCATATATCATCGTTAAAAGATGAGGTGCCTTTTATATTGAATTTCCTGGATTGCGTCCGGGATTTTTCCGGGAAACCAATGGTAAGTGCACAAAATTTCCTGGACTGGTGGAACGAAAATGGTTCGAGGCAAATGGTTTCGATGAATGATGAAAAAGAAGCTGTGAAAATTGTTTCTATTCATAAATCAAAAGGAATGCAATACGAGGCCGTACTGATTCCTTTTCCCGAATGGCCAATGACTCCGGCAATTCATCCTCCTTTATTGTGGTGTACAACTATTGAAGTTCCGTTTAATAAACTCCCTGTAATTCCTGTTGTTTATAATAAAGATATGGCTGATTCCTATTTTTCAGAAGAATATAATGAAGAAACATTGAGATCAATGGTTGATAATATTAATTTACTCTATGTCGCTACAACCCGTGCAAAAACTGTGTTAGAGATGGCTTGCCCACAAAAAGAACCCGCCAAAGTAGTTTACATAAATGAACTGATAAATAAAAGCCTTCAGTCGTCCGGAAAAATTGAAGTGAATGGTAAAACAGCAGAGATGAAGTCGTTATATGATTCTGAAAAACAGGAATTTGAAATTGGAAATGCCAGCGAAATAATTTACAGGGAAAAGGAATCTGGGTCAGAAAAGAGCACTGTTTCAACTGTTTTTGCAACCTATATTTACAATCCTGAAATACTGGTTGCAGATAACTCTTATGGTATCATGACAAAGGAAAAAGATGAAAGGATAAAATATGGTCTTTTAATTCATGAAATTCTTTCAACCATAAAGTATTCCGATGAAATGGAAGATGCTTTAAGCCGTTTTGCCGTGCGTGAAAAATTTACAGATGAAGAAAAAGAACATATCACTAAATTATTGCAATCTGTTTTTGAAATTCCGGAAGCCGGAGAGTGGTTCGACAGGCAAAATAAAGTTTTAAACGAGATTATTGTTATTCAGAAAGGCGGGCTTCAGAAACGACCGGACAGAATTGTTTTCAGAAACGGAAAAACGATAGTAATAGATTATAAAACCGGACAAATCGAACCCGGAAAAAATATAAGCCAGGTAAAAGGATATATGAAGTTGCTGAAAGAGATGGGATATGCCGGAGTGGAAGGATGGCTTTTATATACTGATTTGTTAAAAGCGGAAAAGATAAATTCAGATTAATAAATGGAAGAACTCTGATGAAAGCTTTTTTAGAATCTTTTGCTGCTTATTTAACCGAAAATCATTTTGAACGGTTTTCACAGTCCTGCATTATTTTTCCCAGTAAAAGAGCAGGTGTCTATTTTTTAAAACATCTTTCAGAATTAACACCCAAAACCACCTTTGTTCCCGAAATTACTACTTTAAATGAGTTTATTGATGCGCATTCTGATCTTTTTCCCGCCGATCAGTTGTACCTGCTCCATGTTTTGTACGAAGTTTTTAAAAATAAAACGGGAATAGATGAATCGTTTGATGAATTTTATTTCTGGGGGCAGGTTATTTTGTCTGATTTTAATGATATAGATAATGAACTTGCAGATGCACGGAAATTATATTCCAATCTTTCGGATTTAAAACAGATTGAAAATACTTTTTACGACTGGACTGATGAGCAGGTAAAAGCAATTGAGACCTTCTGGGGAGCTATTGATGTGAAAACAAAAGCCCTGGGACAACAAAAATTTCTGTTGCTTTGGGAAAAGCTGTTCCAGGTGTATGAAGAATTTAACAAAGTACTGGATTCGGAAAAGATCGGTTATGATGGTAAAAGATACCGGCACGTTGCTGAAAAATTCAGAAAGATGAAAGCCGGGGATATCGAATACGGGAAAATTTTTATTGCAGGTTTTAACGCTTTATCAAAAACCGAAAGGCAAATTCTTAAGTCCCTTAAACAAATGGATAAAGCAGAATTTTTTTGGGATTTTGATGATTATTACATAAAAAACAACGAACACGAAGCAGGTTATTTTCTCCGGGCTATTATTAAAGAATTTCCTGCTCCTGATAATTTTTTATTTGAATCAGGAATTATTAATAATAACAAAGTTCATATTTATGCCTCTCCTACACAGGTGGGACAAACCAAAATATTGCCCGGATTGCTTGCTTCTTCTGCGGATTCGGAACAGGCTGCCGTAGTATTGGCAGATGAATCGTTGTTGTTACCTGTTTTGTATTCCTTGCCTCCGGAGATATCAAAATTAAATGTGACAATGGGGTATCCTGTAAAGCAATCGCCGTCACTTCAGATGACAGATGCCCTGCTGGAATTTCAGCGAAATGTTAAGAAATCACCGAAGGGGAGCTATGTTAAGGTAAAAGATGTTCTCAGGATTCTGAATTTACCGTTAATAAAGCGATTTTCCTGGTCTTCTGATCTTAAAAATATGTTAAAGGAAAATATAAAGCCGGTGGTGAATGCAGAAAAACTCCTGGGTGACGACCTTCGTTCTATAATATTTACACCTGTTGATACTCCTGATAATTATTGTTATTATTTAACTGGTGTGATTTCTGAAATTATGGAGAGCATTCATCTTAGTTCCGGATCAGACCATCGCCAGTTGATCGAAAAACAGGTTTTGTTTTCTGTTTATCGCGAAACCAAAAAATTAGGAGAATTACTTAAAACCTTTTCAATAAAAATCTTAAAACACGATACTTTTGTCCGGATTTACAAGCAAACCCTTTCAAATGTTACTGTTGCTTTCCGGGGCGAACCTTTAGCCGGGCTACAGGTAATGGGAATACTGGAAACCCGCTTGCTCGATTTTAAAAACATTGTTCTATTATCTGTTAACGAAGGTGTTCTCCCTAAAAGTTCCGTTAACTTGTCATTAATTCCATATAATCTTCGTAAAGGTTTTGGATTGCTTACACAGGAACACCAGGATGCAATCTTTGCCTATCATTTTTATCATTTTTTGCAACGTACGGAAAACCTGTCATTGGTATATTGTACTAAACAACCCGAAGGCGGAAGAGGCGAGCCGAGCCGTTTTATATATCAAATACGTTATGATGATACATTTAATATTGCCCAATACGATATGTCAGACAAAGCGGGTGTCTTTATTGAAAAACCCATTGTCATAAATCATAATGAACAGATAAATATTATTCTAAATAAGTATCTGTCAGGCGAAAAACAGCTGTCGCCAACTTCCCTTAGCAGTTATATTAAATGTCCCTTGAAATTTTACCTGAGATATGTTGCAGGAATAAAGGCCCCCGAAGAAATTTCTGAAGGAATGGACGGAATAATGTTTGGAAATATTCTTCACAGAACCGTTGAACTTTTGTATTCGCAAATGACAGGAAAGTTAGTAAATGAGAGTGATGTAGCTGCTTTAAATACGGAAGAGAATTTGAACCCAGCCCTGGAGAATGCTTTTCATGAGATTGTATTCGGCGGAAAATCCATGGGAGAAATTACGGGAATGTTACTTGTCAATTTTCAGATTTTGAAAAAGTATGTTAAAAAAATACTCGATTATGACAGGCAGCTGACCCCGTTTTTACTGAAAGGCTTTGAAATTCCTGTCAACTACAGGATACCTGTGGAAATGGAAGGTCATATTTACGATGTGGAGTTTAACGGTTTTATTGATCGTTGTCTTGAAAAAGAAGGAAACGTTATAATTCAGGATTTTAAAACCGGAAACGTGGAATCAAAGGCAGGTAGCCTGGAAGAGATTTTTATTGAAAACGGCAGGAAGGACTTTTCAGGAATGCGACAGGTTTTTATATACTCGCTGGCAATGGGTGAAAATCAAAAAGTGAAACCTGAAATTATTTCAGTAAGAAACCAGTTGGTGAACGAAAATGTTTCATTGAAAATTAAAAATGAACTCGTAGAAAATTGCAATCATTACAAAAATGATTTCGATACCTTGCTTAAAAGTGTTTTAATTCAGATATTTACCAGGGAGAATGCGTTTTCTCAAACCACTGACATTAAGACATGTGAATATTGCGATTATAAACAAATTTGCAGGAGATAAAGGTTTTGAATGACAAAATATTAAATTTGCATGTAAGAAATTAAAAAATGATTTCGGAGTTTTCATCCTATAAAGTTAAAATCAGGGACAACGAATTTGTAACCCCGGGAGGTAACACTCTTTCTCATACAGCGGCCATTTCATTCTTTGATAAAAATAAGAAAGAACTTTTTTATATAGAATTAGGCTATGTGGACGCAAACCGCATTTATGAAATGATTCAGAAGGAAGAGAAAGTTAATCTTGACAATTGTTATATTGAAGAATTTTCATTGGCAAAATATCGTGCAATGAATAACCTTGCCGCCGAGGATATGGTTATAATTAAATCTTTCAGCGCAAAAAATTCTATCTTTGATTCTGTAGAAATAACCGATTTTTCTTTTGCATCTTTCAGCGAAAAACCGGTCAGTTTTCAGAATACAGCGTTTATACATGGGGGAGTAACCTTTGCCTCATCTGTGTTTGATGAAGGGAAAGTGAATTTTAACTCTTGTATTTTCACTAACGGAAACCTGAATTTCAGCAATGTAAATTTCGGACACGACGGACTGAATTTTAAAAATGCAATCATAGGGCAGGGCTTTAAAGATTTTCAATATGCCTATTTCGGAAATGGCGATGTGTTGTTTGCCAATACTTCCTTTAACAACGGAGATATTTCCTTTATCAATGCCAATTTCGGAAATGGCGAAGTGTCGTTCAAAGTGGCTGTTATAGGTAATGGTAAGATTGATTTTCATTTCGCCACCTTTGCCGAAGGTGATATTTCATTCGAGCGGGCAGAATTTGGCACCGGTAAAGTCGATTTCAGAACGGTTGAATTCGGTAAAGGCAAAATCAACTTCAACAGGGCTGTTTTTAATGACGGTGATATCTCTTTTGACGAGTCGGAAATGGTGGAAGGAAAACTGTCTTTTAAAAATGCAAATATAGGAAACGGCGATTTTAGTTTTAATGAAGCCCAGTTCCCTAATACCGATGTTTCCTTTGAAAGAGCTTTATTTGGCGAGGGGGTTGTTTCATTTTACAATTCAAAATTTCACACTCTTTCATTAAAATCATGTCAGCTTAATAATTATTTTGATTTAAGGGTTGAGCAAGCCAGTCTTCTCGATTTAAGCGATACGGTTGTTCGTGATATTATTGACCTGACTCCGCATGATTTCGAGATTAAAGTTAAGGTGTTGAGCCTGACAGGTATGCGTTTACTTGGAAGAATTTATATGGACTGGCGGGCCAATGGAGTTAAAAAACTTATTTATTCACAGGAGAAATCGGATTTCTGGATGAAAGCCGAACAGTTCCGGACACTAAAACAGAATTTTAATGTTACCGGGAGATACGATGATGAAGATTTAGCCTATATCGAATTTAAAAGAAACGAATCAAAAGCTATACTTCAGGATGGAATAAAAGAAAATAAGGTATCGGTAATCTGGCATTATCCTGCCTATTGGTTTAAACTCTGGGTTTTTGATAAAATGGGATTGTATGCCACTTCACCTATGCGTGTGCTGGTGAGTGTTGTTGTAACTTTTTTTGCACTTGTCTTTATTCAGTTTGGGTTAACATTATTTCTGAATACATCCATTAATTGTACACCTCCCGATGCAAATTTATGGATAAGATTCTGGGATATGGCATATTATAGTGCAATTACATATTTAACCATTGGTTACGGAGATTGCTCTCCTGTTGGAATATTGCGCCTTGTTGCAGGTGTAGAAGGATTCATAGGCGTGTTTATGATGGCTTATTTTACTGTTGCTTTTGCAAGAAAGGTGTTAAGGTAAGGTATTTTTCCTTTTTATATATTTTAGATTTGTTATTTTATGAAATGAATAAGATTTATTTTTTAATATTATCAATTTCCTTTCTTGGCTGCACTTTTTCCGGGCATAAGCCTCAGATTAACCTTAAAGCTGTAAAAGTGTCTTATGCAGAGGAACAATTATTAAGAGATAAATTTAATGAGATTGCGCCTGAATACAGGTTCAGTGATTCTGTACAAAACGATTGTGCTTATTATAAAACAAAACAATATTCAGTTAAAATTTGTACAGGTAATGAAAGATATTCAAATACACAAAAAACTAACATTGTTATAATTTCAGTTACAGGTAAAGAGGAACTGATTATCGATACCCTTAACATGGAACATCCTGTTTATATCTCAAGCCTGAACTTATCTTTCGATATATTTAATAAGTACCTTTTTATTGCCTGGGTTTCTGAAAATACGGAGAAAAAAATACCTTCCGTTATTCATATAGAATGCTTTGATATTGAAACCGGAAAGAAGATGTTCCGGCATCAGGTATACGAACAGCGGTGGGGAATAATGCGGCTTTCAATAATATTCAATCCTTTTACCAATTCCGTTTTATTTGCGTATAATGACTTTAATGAATCGGATAGCAAATATCTTTTTTTCGGAAGTTTGCCGTTTAATGAACTGTTTGCTTTAAAACCGGAATTAAAACCGGTTTCTATTCTGAACCAGGATCATTCTGAGAAAAGATACCCTAAATTTATCAGAACAGATAAAAATATATTTTTATATCACACGTCGGGCGATACATGGGAATTGCTTTCATACCGCGGTCAGCAGGGCATAGGGCTGTCTCATATTGATAAAAACAATACCCCGGTTGATTACAAAACTATTTCAGATAGGAATACTATCAATAATGAAATTTTAATATTGAATGATACTTTATATTATCAACATGTTACAGGAACAAATAACGGATACTTTGAAATAAAAAAAATAGCTGTAAAAGATATTTAATAAGCAGTTAGACGAAAATTTATTTAAATTATCTGAATTTAAAGTTTTTGTGTACTCTCTTTCTTAGTTCTGAAAACCTCTAAGTTATTAGAAAAATTTATATGTTAAAATATTTACATATATAGATGCAATGTATTAGTTTTGGGTGTTTAATTAATTAAAAACCTAATTATCACTAAAATTGGCTACTATGAAAAAGCAGATGAGTGTTTTTGTATTAGTATTGATTCTTTTAACTGTAAATAATTATAATACATTAAACGCACAAAGTTTTTTAAAAAAATTAGCAAAGAGTTTAAGTTCTATTGGAACCGAGAAAACATCCTCGTTAAAAGATGCTTCTGTTACGGCCAGATATTGGGGTAATTGCTATTCGCCTGCACTTAAAATTGCAACGGGTGAAGAATTGTATCTTTCAGATATCTGGGAAGAAGGTGCAAATATTGTGTCAATAACATTTTATAAAGCTAAAGGAGTGGGTTCATATGAAATCGACGGAACAGTAAAAGTCAACGGGCAGGATATGCCATATATGGGCAATGGTTTATATGCAATTAAAGTTAAAGATAATCAGCCCAAAACTATAAATGTTCAAACAAGTACCGGTGAAAAAATGGAGATAACGGTAAAACCGGTGGCTGCTGTGGAGATACTGGAACCTAAAAACAGTGAAGTAGATACAAAAAAAGATATGACAGTTAAATTAAAGAATCCGGCAGGCAGTGAAAATACACAGATTATGGTTGCCCTATATTCTAAACCTACTTTAACACAATATTCGTGGCATACCATTAATTATTTTCGTTCGGCAAATGAAATACATATTCCGGCCTTTGCTTTTGCTTCCGGTCACGACAATAAATTTGATTATGTAAAAGGTGATTCCCATATATTAGTTGAACGATTTACTGTGAATCCTGAAAAAACAGAAGGAGTTTGCGAAGTAAGAAATATATCTTGTTATTATGCTACTGCTCCGATAAAAGCAAATATTCAAAAGGCAGAATGGTTTCCGGCCAAAGATACCAGAAAAGAAGATGGTTATGATATTACCGAAAACGAAAACGGAATTCAGATTGGCCGTATGCCCGGAAGCGAAAAGGATGAGCCTTATTTGCCTGGAGTAAATGTTATGAAACTGAATATGATGGATGGAATCCCTTTCGTAAAAGCCCGGAAAATGGCTGTAATATCATTTACTACCCGTGCTACACAACTTACAAAAACAACTGAAACTTATCAGACTGTTCATAAAACAGAGGTTTCAGGTGACTGGATTACCGATACATGGACCACTTATAAGAATTGTTTTAAAATTCAATTCCCCGAATTACCGGTAGAATATTGGCAAAACATTAACGATGCCATGTACAAAGATCTTGAAAAACAAATGAAAGAAAAAATGAATATTGAACTCGTTCCCATTGAAACTGTGTTAAATGCCAAATCGTACCAGGATCTAAAAGAGGTTCAGGATTCGTTGACGGATGAAATATATATAGGGACTTATAAAGGACTTAAAAAGATTTATAAAAATAATCTTGTGTCTATTTTCGGAGGATACACAGGACCCCAGAAAAGATTAATGCAGGAGCTCGGAGTGGACGGTGTTATCACAATTGATCTGAATTTAACAATGTCGCTGGACGGCGCAGATGCGCCAAAACACAGCAGGGAGTATAACTTCACACTAGATCCTTCTTTAACGTATAATATTTTCGGGCCTCCTAACGGAACAGAATATGCTCCTACCACATATTCTTATGGTTTCAGTTCAGGAAAAGGACTCTCTCTGTTAACTCTCGGAGAGAAAGTTGGCAAAGGCAAAAAAGATGGACAGCTTTACAGTTTCAAACCGGATGTTCTGGTCAAAGCTTCGCGGGCACATGAAATAATAAAAGCGTTAACAGATAGCTGGATGAAAATGAAAAAAGAAGAAGAAAAACTAGGCTATAATAAGTTGTGGGAATCTAAATAAAGATTTTTTCATAAATAAAACTAAACGTTCATTTTAACTTTTCATCATTACAACTCTACAAGCCAATTTTAGAAGTAATTACCGGGATTTTATATTTATTTGTGAAAGGTAATTCTGAGAGGTTGAAGGAATCATTTACATTTTTACATTTGTATTTATTTCCTTTGTATATAAATGAAGTTTTCAATTACTTTTACTATACTTCTTTTTCATGTATACTTCTTTGTGTTTTCACAGAACAAAGAAATTGACAGCCTTCGTATTAGCCTAAGACAGGCTAAACAGGATACCTTAAAGGCAAGATTAAATTATGAAATAGGATGCCAGTATAATATGGCAAATCCGGATTCAGCTATCTGCTTTTATAATAAAGCCATAGAACTGACGAAATTACAAACGAATGACCATAATTCGCAATATTTGTATGCAAAGGCGCTTCAGGCAATAGGCTGGGAGTTTATTAATTTCAGGGGAGAGGATGATACCGCTGGTGTAATACTTGACAAAGCTTTTCATATCTACTCGGAAATAGCCAGGGATAGGAAATTTGAAAAAAAATCTCAGATCGGAATGGCCAGTTGTTATTCGTATTTTGGTATAATTAATTCTGATAAAGGAAGATACGAAAGTGCTCTTGAATACTATTTTAAATCCTTTAAAATTTTTGAAAAACTGGATGATAAAAAGAAAATGGCTTCCTGTTACGGAAATATTGGAAATATATACAGGGTAACAAGTCAATATGATAAGGCCATAGAATACTTTATTAAAACATTGAAAATATATGAGGCAGCAGATTATAAAAACGGAATATCTGGCTGTTACAATAATATTGGAATTATACAGGAAGAACTGAATAATTTCGATAAAGCTATTGATTATTATTTAAAGGCTTTGAAATTAAAAGAAGAAATAGGTGATAAAAAAGGAATGTCGCAATGTTATAGTAATTTGTGTATTAGTTATAAGCATTTAAAGAATTATGATAAAGCAAAAGAATATTGTTATAAAGCATTGAAAATTGGAGAAGAGCTTGGAAATAAAGAAGATATAGCTGCATGTTATGGCAATCTTGGTAATATTTGCACAACACAGAAAAATTATGATAAAGCTATTGAATATTATTTAAAATCATTAAAAATAGATGAAGAGCTTGGAGATATTAATAGTTTAAGCCTGGTTTATGGAAATATTTCTTTATTGCATTTAACCATAGCCGATTCAATGTCAAATTCTATAGCCGAAAAACAAAATCATTATAAGGAAGCGATAAATTATGGATTAAAAGCAATTAAACTTGCTCAGGAAATTAAAGCAACTCTTAGAATAAATGAAGCTGCCTCGCATCTGAAAGATGCTTACAAAGGAATTGGGAATACGTCCAAAGCCCTTGCATATGCCGAAATATACATAGCGACCAGGGACAGTATGTTTAGCGAAGAAAAGACCAAAGCTCTTACAGAAATGGAAACCAAGTACCAGTCGGAAAAGAAACAACTGGAAATAGAGAAGATGGCGAAGCAGAAAGAACTGGATAAGCAAACCATAGTTGCAAAGACAGCCGAAAACAGGAAACAGCGGATATTAATAATTTCTTTTGTAGCCGGGTTTATCCTGATTTTTATTTTTTCTATTCTTTTATACCGTTTATTTCTGCAAAAAAAGAAAGCGAATATCTTACTGGCTCAACAAAATACAGAAATTTTCCAGCAGAAAGAAGAAATATCGACTCAGCGCGATGAGATCGAAGCCCAGCGTGACGAAATCGAAGCCCAGCGTGACCTTGTAACTGAACAAAAAGAGCGGATCGAAGAAATACATAAAGAAGTTACCGACAGTATAACTTATGCCAGGCGGATTCAGGAAGCCGTATTACCTGTCAGTAATGCCTCCCGTTCAGTTTTAGGCGAGCACTTTGTTTTTTTCAAACCGAAAGACATAGTTTCAGGCGATTTCTATTTTACAACAAAAGTTAGACAATGGCTTATAGTAGCCGTAGCCGATTGCACAGGCCATGGAGTACCCGGTGCATTTATGTCTATGCTGGGAATTAGTTTTCTGAATGAAATAGTACAAAAACAGGAAGTACATAAAGCAAACCATGTTTTAAATATTTTACGGACAGAAATAATAAATGCCCTTCAGCAGAAGGGAGTGCAGGGAGAACAAAAAGATGGAATGGATATCTCTTTACTCGTAATAAATACCGATACAAATGAGTGCCAATGGGCAGGAGCGAATAATCCTATTTATATAGTTAAAAAGCTTATAAAGCCGGAAAGTGAGAAAGTAGAAAGTGAAAAACCTGTAGAGAACAGCTTTCAACTTTCTGACTTTCAGCTTGACGAACTGAAGGGTGATAAAATGCCCATAGCTATCTATCCGGAAATGAGAGACTTTACAAACCATAAATTAATTTTAGAGAAAGGTGATTGTATTTATCTTTTTACCGATGGATTTGCCGACCAGTTTGGCGGGCCTAAAGGCAAAAAATTTATGTATAAGCAACTTAAAGAATTATTGATTCATAATAGTCATAATACAATGCCTGGGCAGAAAGAAATACTTGAAACTGCTTTTGAAAATTGGAAAGGTAAGCTCGAACAAATAGATGACGTTACAGTATTAGGAATAAGAATTTAACTTTATTATTTTTGTCGAAGTTTATGAAAGCTTTCAAATATAATAAAGTACTCCGGCAAACCGCGTATAATGATTCTTTTCAACTTGCAGCATCTTTTAACTCTTTAAGGAGAGATGTCTTCCATGTGATTTTTTTTATAAGTTTCAGGAATAGGTGTAAGTATAATTTTTATTTTTTATTTTTTATTTTTCTGTTTTTCGTTTGTTCAACTGTTCATGTTTATGCCCAGGATAAGTTTATTGATTCCCTTAAACTTGTTCTTAAAACTGCAAAGCATGACAGTATCCGGTTGCGGATACTTGATGAAATGTCAAAGACTGAGAATAATGATTCACTAAGCAGTATTTATGACAAACAAATAGAAGCTCTGGCAAAGAAAAACCTTGCTTTAAATCAGTCGGCCATTTTTAAAAACAGTTGTCTGAAATATAAAGCCAATACGATTTACAGAAACGGACTCCGATGTTACAGGCAAAGTGATTATACCAAAGCCCTTGATTACTATAATCAAAGTTTAAAAGCCCGCGAAGAAATCGGAGATAAGAACGGAATTTCCTATTCGTTGAACAGTACAGGACTTATATACGCAACGCTGGGTGACTACAAAAAAGCATTAGATTATTACAACAAGAGTCTGAAGATAAGTACCGAACTTGATAACAAAGGCAGAATCTCCACTACTTTATACAATATAGGAATCGTTTATTACAACCAGGGCGATATTCCAAAGGCTCTGGAATATTACAACAAAAGTTTAAAAATTGATGAGGAACTGGGCGATAAAAGCGGTATATCATTTTCTTTGAACACCATCGGAGTTATTTATTATAATCAGGGCGATATTCCCAGATCATTGGAATATTTTAACAGGAGTTTAAGAATTCTTGAAGAGCTTGGTGATAAAAAAGGCATCTCAAATGCCTTAATCAACTTTGGAATGCTGTATTCCGAACAGGATGATGTGCCAAAAGCTCTTGAATATTATAATAAAAGCTTAAAGATACTGGAGGAAATCGGTGATAAGAGCGGTATCTCATTAACACTTAATAATATCGGGATTGTTTACTCGGACCAGGCCAGTGAAGCAATGTTGAGAAACGACAACATAGCGAATGATTCTTTATTAAAAAAAGCTCTTGAATATAATAACAGAAGTTTAAAGATTCGTGAAGAAATTGGCGATAAAAGCGGTGTTTCAGCATCATTAAACAGCATGGGACTCATTTATTCTAATAAAGGCGACTATTCTGAAGCCCTGGAATATTTCAGCAGAAGTTTAAAGATTAATGAAGAACTTGGCGAAAAAAGCGGCATATCCGCATCTTTAAATAACCTTGGAAAAATATATTTGAGAAATAATGAAACTCAGAAAGCTTTAGCCTGTGCACTAAGGGAATATAACATTACAAAAGAAACGGGTTATGTCCAGGATATAAAAGATGCCGCTAAACTTTTGGATGAAATATACTCAAAACTGGGAAATTATAAATTGTCACGGCAATATTATGGCGAATATATAGCAATGCGCGATAGTATAAGTAAGGAAGATAATCAGAAGCTTGTTCAGCAGAAATACTTCCAGTACCAATACGAGAAGCAGGCGACTGCCGACAGCATTGCAAACAGCAAAGCCATGGAAATAAAAAACATTGAATTGGGCAGGCAAAAAGCTGAAAGCAAAAAACAAAAAATAGTTATCGGGTTTGTGGTTTCGGGATTGATATTGCTGGCAATAATTGCAGTTCTTATTTTCCGTTCACTTCGTATCACCCGCAAGCAAAAAGGTATTATAGAAGAACAAAAACAAATGGTTGACGAAAAAAACTTCATGCTTAACCAGCAAAACGAAGAAATCTCAACCCAGCGCGATGAAATAGAAGCCCAGCGGGACTTGGTTATTTCCCAAAAAGAACAAATAGAATTAATTCATAATGAAGTTTCTCAGAGTATTGATTATGCCACACGGCTTCAGGCCGCTATTCTGCCAAACCTTGATCTGATTAAAGATGTTATTTCTGATCACTTTGTAATATATAAGCCAAAAGATAAAGTCAGTGGCGATTTTTACTGGTGGGCGGAAGTTGAAGGCCATTTGATAATTGCAGTCTCGGATTGTACAGGGCACGGTGTTCCAGGGGCATTTATGAGTATGCTCGGTATTTCATTTTTAAGAGAAATTGTTGTTAAAGAATACATGACCAATCCGGGTATTATATTAAAGCGTCTGCGCAAGGAAATTATTCATGTTTTGAAACAAAAAGGGACGATGGGCGAGCAGAAGGATGGAATGGATATGGCGTTAATTTCTATAAATAAAGAAACCCTTGAACTTCAGTTTGCCGGTGCAAATAATCCGCTTTATTTTCTCAGAAATGATGAGCTTATTGAAATAAAAGGCGATAAAATGCCCATAGCCATTCACCTGCTGATGGATCCTTTTAAAGTTAATGATTTACAACTTGAAAAAGGGGATAGTCTTTATTTGTTTACTGATGGTTTTGCCGACCAGTTTGGCGGACCAAAAAGCAGGAAATTTATGTACAAACAATTCAAGGAAATATTACTTCAGAACAATCAGAAACCTATGTCCGGACAAAAGGAAATTCTTGAAAATGCTTTTGATAAATGGAGGGGGAAAGGTGAACAGATTGATGATGTTACAGTAATTGGTATAAGAATATAAATGATTTATTATTCTTTAAGTAAACCAGGTCTCAGTTTTTTTGTTCTTTCAAGTGAAATGTTATGTTTCCATTCGTCAATTTCTTTTTCGTTTCCCGATAACAATATCTCAGGTACTTTCCATCCGTTGAATTCTGCAGGGCGCGTGTATACGGGAGGGGCAAGCAAATCATCCTGGAAAGAATCGGAGAGAGCGGAAGATTCATCGCCGATAGCGCCTGGTATCAGCCGGATAATACTGTCGACCATAACCGCTGCCGCCATTTCGCCGCCTGTCATAACATAATCTCCTATACTTACTTCGCGGGTAATTAAATGCTCGCGAATGCGATGATCTATCCCCTTATAATGGCCGCAGAGAATTAATATGTTCTTTTTTAAAGATAGTGTGTTTGCCATTTTCTGATCGAACAATTCACCATCCGGCGAAGTGTAAATTATTTCGTCGTAATCCCTGAGCGACTTTAAATGAGTGATAGCTTTATAAATGGGTTCAATCATTAACACCATACCGCCTTTTCCGCTGAAAGGATAATCATCAACCTGGCGGTGTTTGTTGTTAGTAAAATCGCGTAGATTATGCAGTTCAATCTCTGCTATTCCGTTATCTTTTGCGCGTTTAACTATAGAGTGATCAAAGGGGCTTTGCAGCAATTCCGGCAATACTGTAATAATATCAAAGCGCATTTAAATAGGATTTATGCAAAGGTAAATAAAATGTGATTAAATAGTTGTTTCGATGAGTTGTTCAGAGAATGAAAAATATAAGGCCGAAAAAGAATAAAAACAATCCCGGTTATTATAAAGTATAACTCCGGATTTTGCTGCCCTGTTATCATATCTTCTTTTGAAAATACCTGAACAGGCTTCATATTAACCATTTAAGTCAATATGTATTTTAAAATAGAAAATCTTTTTTTTAAAGTTTTATTGAAAAAGGATTTGCTAAATTATCATTTTTTACACTTAAAATGTCAATTAAATATTAATTTTGAAATCAAATCCTAAATACACATAAACTATGAAAGCCGTTAAAAAAATCCTGAAGTATTTATTTATTACTCTTTTTGTATTATTGATTCTGTTAATAGCTGTACCTTTTATATTTAAAGATAAGATTATTGAATACGCAAAAAAAGAAATTAACAATAATCTTAATGCAAAAGTTGATTTTGGTGAGATCGACCTGGGAATTTTCAGTAATTTTCCAAATATCACCCTGGATCTGAATAAACTTATCATAATTGGTGTTGAAGATTTTGAAAAAGATACCCTGGTTACATTCGATAAACTCTCAACTGAGCTCGATTTATTCAGTGTATTTGGCGACCAGATTAAGATTAAAGGAATTGAATTAAATAATCCCAAAGTTCATATTAAAGTTCTGAAAGGCGGTAAGGCTAACTGGGATATTATGAAACCCTCAACCGATACTTCCGGAACAAGCGATACTTCTGCCACTCATTTTAAGCTGGCATTAAAAAAGTTTGAAATAATTAACGGGAATGTTGTTTATGATGATAAAGACCTGGGTTTCTGGATGGATTTAAAAAACCTGCAGTTTTTATTGAAAGGCGATTTAACCGATGTGTTTACTTCGCTCGAAACTAAAGCCAGTATCGACTCATTTTCATTAGCTTATGACGGAGTGAAATACATTAATAAATCAAAAGTTGAAATTTCTGCCGGTATTGACGCTGACCTTGAAAAATCGAAATATACATTTAAAGATAATAACCTGAAATTAAATGAACTTGAATTAGGATTGAATGGTTTTGTGGCGATGCCTGCCAATGACATTGTTATGGACCTTACTTTTGAAGCAAAGAAGACCGATTTCCGAAACCTTCTGTCTATGGTTCCTGCAGTTTATATGAATGATTTTGCAAATGTGAAAACTACCGGTAAAATTGGATTCGGCGGTAATGTGAAAGGAACATACAACGATAGTATTATGCCTGGATTTGGTGTGAAATTATTGATAGAAAACGGTAGTTTCAAGTATCCGTCACTTCCGGCATCAGTTCAGAATATTAATGTTGATATAGTGGTTGATAACAAAGACGGTCAACCTGATAATACAATAATTGACGTTAAAAAATTTCATGTCGATCTCGGAGGAAGTCCTTTCGATATGCGTCTGCATGTGTCTACGCCTGTAAGCGATGCCAATATGGATGGAATGGTAAAAGGAACTCTCGATCTGGCCTCTGTAAAATCATTTATGCCGGTTGAAGATGCTTCTCTGGCAGGTGTGGTAAAAGCCGATGTGGATTTTGCAGGACGTATGTCGCAGATTGAACAGGAAAAGTACGAGGATTTTAAAGCCGTAGGAAATATTGAACTTTCAGGAATAAATTACACCAGCAAAGATCTATCGGCGCCTGTAAATATTGAAACAGCAGCCATGGAAGTCACGCCAAAATATTTCGATCTGAAAAGTTTCAATGCAAAGATGGGAAACAGCGATTTTGCCATGAGCGGTAAAATTGAAAATTTCCTGGCTTATGTTTTCCGCGATGAGCTTTTAAAAGGCGTCTTTAATTTTACTTCTGGAAATCTTAACATTAATCAGTTGATGGGTGGGGAGTCGGCAGCAACTGAAGCGACAACCACAGATACCTCTTCGTTAACAGCTTTTGAAGTGCCCGAAAATATTGACTTTGTGTTGAATTCTGCAATTGGTAACATGCTGTACGATAAACTGGAAATTAAAAATACCAAAGGATCAGTAATTATTCGCGATGGGAAAGTTGAAATGAATGGATTAAATATGGAACTGCTGGATGGCTCTATGTCAATGAGCGGGTATTATTCAACAAAAGGAACTCCGAATCCTGACATTGATATGAGAATGGATATCAAAGAATTTGACGTGAAAAAGACTTTCCAGTCATTTGAAACAATACAAAAAATAGCACCCATTGCAGAAAAATGTTCCGGAAAAATTTCAGTTGGTTTGAGTTTCAACGGAAAATTGACACAGAAAATGGAACCCGAAATGAAAACCATAAATGGCGAAGGAATTCTGAATACAAAAGCGCTTACATTAAGCAATTCTGAAGTTCTCGATAAACTTTCGCAGGTTCTTAAAACCGATAAATACAAAACCTTGACTCTTCAGAATACGAACCTGAAATTTAAAATAATAAATGGCAATATTGAAATAGAACCTGTCGTTACTAAGATTGGTAAAACCGATATGGAATTCGGAGGTAAACAAGGCATTGACCAGATAGCCGATTATTTTATGAATTTTAAAGTTCCTACATCAGAATTGGGAAGTGCAGCTAACGAAGTGTTGGGCAATTTATCTTCCCAGGCAGGCAATGTTGGGTTGAATATAAAAGTTCCCGAATTTATTGATATCAAAGGATTAATTACCGGTTTAATAACAAAGCCCGAAATTAAATTTAATTTGAAAGACCAGGCCAAAAGTGCTGCCGAAAATGTGAAAGACCAGGTAGTGGATAAGATTAACGAAGAAGTTGGAAAAGCTAAGGCAGACGCAATAAAGAAAGCCCAGGAACAGGCTGATAAACTTATGAACGAAGCCAATGCTCAGTGCGAGAAGATGATGTCAACTGCCAGAGATGCTGCAAAACAAATCAACGATGCAGCAAAAGTGGCTGCCGATAAAGTACGCTCAGAAGGAAATGCCGCTGCGGATAAGTTGTTAAGCGAAGCCAAAGCCAAAGGTCCGATAGCAGAAAAGTTAGCCAAGGAACCGGCCAAAAAACTTCGTGAAGAAGCAGAAAAGAAAGCTCAGGGTGTGCAGGACAAAGCAAAATCGGAATCCGATTTAAAATTGCAGCAGGCACAACAGGAAACCGATAAAGTTAAAGCAAAAGCGAAACAGGAAGGTGATAAGCTGATAGAAGAAGCAAAGAAGAAATGATGTATGTGAAATCAACGATTAGAGTATATTTATTTGTCTTTGTTATAGTATTTATTTGTCCTTGCAAACTTTCATTTGCACAGGATGAAGATGGTTGTCCCGAAGTAAATAAAAAAGCTAAAAAACTTTTTGATCAGGCAATGGAAGAAAATGGCAAGGGCCAGCGCGACCTTGCTTATCGCCTGTTAATTGAAGCTACGAAAGAAGATGAAATGTATGCCAAGGCATACCTTGTCCTGGCAAAAATCAACAACCAGAAGTCTGAAAATGCTGCTGAAGGCAGCCAGGCATTACAGTTCCGGAACAGGGCAATAGATTACTTTATAAAAGTAGATGAAAATTGCCCCTCTCTCGATAATTATGCTGCCAGTTTCGAATTAGGTCGCAGGTACTATATCTCAAAGGATTTTAATAAGGCAAAACCCTATATTGATAAATTTCTTGCAAACTGTAAAACATCACCCAATAAGGCTGAGGCAGAAATTATAAGTAAACACATTAATAAATATTCCGAACTGATAAGCCACCCGGTTCCATTTAACCCGGTAAAAGTAGAAGGAATAAACTCAAACGATGATGAATTTCTTCCGTTAATAAGCCCTGATGGGGAAATTGCCTTTTTTACCCATCGGTTTATGAAGCATAACGAGGTAGGAACAAGCCAGAAGACCGATGAATTCAGCATGGCTGAAAAAACAGGTAAAACCCCGGAAGGTGAAGAAGTATTTGGAAAGATTAAGGCTATGCCAACACCTTTCAATGTAAATCCTGCAAATAATCAGGGCGCTATTTCTATTTCCATTGATAATAATCATTTGTACGTTACCATATGCGAAAATAATCTCTATTGCGATATATGGGTTTCAGATAATGAATATGGAGAATGGACTCCTTTAAAAAATCTGGGTGGAGCTATTAACGGGCGTCGTTCATGGGAAAGCCAGCCTTCTATCTCTTCCAACGGAAAAACAATTTATTTTGCCAGTATACGTCCCGGAAACTTGGGTTTTGATCTGGATGACGCTTCAACCCAGACCAGCGATATATGGATGTCGACCCAGGATGAAAATGGAAACTGGTTGCCAGCAAAAAATCTTGGGCCTGTTATAAATACTCATGGCAATGAAAAATCACCCTTTATTCATAGTGACAGCCAGACACTGTATTTTTCGTCCGATGGCCGTGATGGGTTAGGCGGGTATGATATTTATTACTCGAAAATGAAACCCGATGGAACCTGGAGCGAACCTAAAAATATCGGGTATCCTATAAATACCGAGGGAGACGAAGTTGGGTTCATTGTTAGCACTGACGGTAAAAAAGCTTATTTTTCTTCTAACAAACTGGAAGGCTCAGCCGGGTGGGATATATATTCGTTTGATTTATACCAGGAAGCACGACCTAAAGAAGTTCTTTTTTATAAAGGAGACATTAAAAACGACCAGGGAGAAGCCATTGAAGATGCAAAAGTGGAAGTGAAAAATGTGAAGACCAATGTTATTACCGAAGGAATGGTTGATAAAATGTCGGGGAAATATGCCGTGGCATTACCTATTGATAAACCTGACGAAGAATTTATTATGACTGTTAAAAAGAAAGATTATGCATTTACTTCCGAATATATTAAAGCGAAGGAAGTAAAAAAAGAAGAACCGGTAAAAGTGAATTTTGAAGTTAAACCCGTTGAAGTGGGAACCAATGTTAAGCTTAACAATATTTATTTTGAGACCAGCCAGGCAGTATTTGAAAAATCGAGCCTGGTGGTATTAGATAATTTCCTGGAATACCTTGAAGAAAATCCGAATATTAAAATTTCCATCGATGGACATACCGATAATGTGGGGAATGATAATGACAACCAGGTTTTAAGTGAGCAAAGGTCAAAAGCGGTGGCTAATTATCTTATTTTACAGGGTCTTGATAAAAAACGTATTGTTTCTACACATGGATATGGAGAATCGAAACCTGTAGCCACAAACGATACCCCTGAGGGCAGGGCGCTTAACCGCAGAACCGAATTTGTGATTGAAGCCAAATAATATTATAAAAAAATCCCGCAGTTGCGGGATTTTTTTTATTCTGTAGCTTCAGCTTTTGAAGCGCCCATTCTTTTTTCTTTAATCCTGGCTTTTTTACCGGTCAAGCCTCGCAGATAGAATATTTTTGCACGGCGGACTTTACCGGTTTTGTTCAATTCTACTTTATCAATAAAAGGAGAATTATCGGGAAAAATCCTTTCAACACCAATACCGTTGGAAATTTTTCTGACAGTAAAAGTTGCTTTTACTCCTGCACCCCTGCGTTGCATAACAACACCGCGAAACTGCTGGATACGTTCTTTGTTTCCTTCTTTGATTTTATAGTGAACAGTAATAGTATCGCCACTTTTGAATTCGGGGAAAACAGTTGCCGGAGCAACTTCGTTTTCAACTAATTTAATTAAGTCCATTCTCTTCTGAATTTGTGTTCGTAACCTTTTTGAAACGGACTGCAATATTACAAAAAAAATTAATTCAAAATACCAGATCGATTAAAAAATATTGCAATGTAATTTAGAGGGTAAGAAAAAAGGAGCCGAAGCTCCTTAATATTAATGTCCGGATTTGCCTACTACCTTAAATTTATCGCCGGTATGCTGGATTAAATTCCGGTAATATTCTTCGTTGTAACCGGGCTGGCTTACTTTTGGATTTCTCTGGCCGGGTACACGTGTTTTAATATTTCCGTCAAGATATTTAGTGAAAAGGAATTTATATAATTCTTTCCAGCGGTAAACAGTTCCGTTTCCTGCATCAACACTGTAGTTTGTAAGAAAATCTGTACAGGCTTTGGGGTTTGTTTTGTATAAATCCTCTGCAATTTTATCAACCGAGGGAGTTAACGAAATGTATTTTGATTCTAATTCCTGCTGAACCGGTTGAATTTCTTTTATCATATCGCTGTAACGGGTATAAGCCAGGTTGGAAACCTGGTTAAACACCCAGAATGCGCTGTTGTCGCTGAAAGTCATCATGTCACCGTTTCCAACAACAAAAGTCTCAGGAACCTTTGTTATTCCGCAATACATGGGTGAATAAACGCATGAATAAGTATCGTCGACACCAAACCAGAAAATTCCGCCAATGGGATTAGGCAACCACGAACGGCTCTGGGCAATAAAAGTAAAACCGGTTTGCTGGGTACTTACGGCACGTTCATTAAAATAATCAACACTGTCAATTTGCCAGGTCATGGGCCTCCAGCGTACAATACATTGGTAAGGACCTGCACCTATATCTTTAGTCATATCCATTTTTGTTCCCTGGTAATAATCCCTCATGAGTTCCATAACATCGTGAACGCTTAATTTTTTGTCAGGTTTAATATACAATGGCATTCTGTGAGTTAAATTATGTCCCATGGCATAATCTTCATATTGCCCCATATCTTTATTTACCCTGTTAAACTGTGCCCATACGCGGGCTTCGCAAAAACGGGCAGCGCCAAAATCCAAAGGAGCATATGTATCTGAAAAACTGAAATCTTTGTCTTCACCTTTGAAATATCCCATCTGGCGGGCAAAAGAAATTACGTCGGGAGAGTGGTAAACCGTTTGGGTTTTACTGTTAAAATCATTGGTCTTCTGAAACGGAAATGTTGTTATACGTGCATGATTTGCATGTCCTGAAATATATCCGTCAGGAATCTGTATGGCAACCCACACAGCGCCCTTACTGTAACTTTTATCGATTTTTCCTTTGGCATCTTTTTTAGGAGAGCCTTTGCCAATCATTTCGAGTATCCACACTTCGTTAGGGTCGGCAATTGAAAATGATTCTCCTTCACTGTAGTACCCGTATTCATTAATGAGTTCCGAAAAGATTTTTATTGCTTCGCGTGCAGTTTTGGCCCGTTGAAGTGTTATGTAGATGAGTGAACCGTAATCAACAATAGCTGTTGTGTCCTGGAGTTCCAGTCGGCCTCCGTACGTTGTTTCACCTATAGAAACCTGGAGTTCATTCATGTTTCCAACTACCGAATAGGTATGTTTAACCTGTTTTATTTTGCCTAAATATTTACCGGTATCCCATTCGTAAACATCAAGCCATGAACCTTCGGGATGATCTGCAGCAGGCGTATAATACAATTCTCCATATAATACATGGCTGTCTGCATTATAGGAAATCATGGTTGAACCATCTACTGTTGCGCCTTTGGTAATTAAAAGGTTGGTGCAGGAATACGACATTTGCGCAATTCCCAGTAACACCAGCAATGAAAAGGAAAAAACGATTTTTTTCATATTTGAATGTTTAATTATTTTTATAGGATCAACTGACAAAGTTAGAAGAAAAATGGGTTTAGCAAATCTGTTTATAAACAAAAAGGCCGGAAACCCCGACCTAAATAAAGAATCAAAGCATGGTTTATGGTTTTATTCCAAATTCCTGTTGTACAAAGGCGCCAAGTTCTTTCTCGAATTTTGAAAATTTACTGTGAAAAACAGCAAGGTAAATTACCAAAGGAATAAGAATCCCCAAAAGAATCATGGAAATAGCAAAAATTAATCTTCCGCCCATAGTCGGAAAATTTCCTGCAATTACAATTTTATTTTTCCTGAGAACAACGTTGGCGCCAATAGTGTTGCTTTTCGAAGCAATAAACATGCTTTTTCCAAAATCGTTGAATTTGTAACCGGGAAAATTTCCAGCCATTTTACTTTTTAGGTCAGCTAAATTAACTGAGCCTTCCGGGATATTAATTTTCATAGTAATTTAAAATTAGGTTTATACAAAGTATAAGATTTTTTTTTGAATAATATATGTAACAGTGAAAATCTGTTTAAAAGATGATTAGTTGGCATTACAGGAAAATTATACAGGTATGAATAATTGAACTTCGGAACGACTATTGGAATATTTTATTTTTTTAATTACCATGATATTATGAAACTGTATTGATTTCTTGTTTTGACTTGATGAATGTCCTACAGGCAAACTATCATTGGTTTTATTTTTATAGGTATTCAAAGGGCCGGTTTAAATTAATCTTTTATAACTTTTCCATTTTTAATAATACCATTCTTATTAAATATATCATAAAAGTATATTCCTTTGTTCAGTTTTAGAGTATTTAAATCAACAGATTTTGAAAATTTCTGAGAAAATAATTTTCGTGATGCAATGTCGTAAATACAAACTTCCATTTCTTCATATGAATTAATGTTGATAGATAGAGTATTATTGAATGGATTTGGATATGCTTGTACATTATTATTAACAAATATCTCACTTTTTCCAGTAACAAGTGATTTATTTTTTAGAATTGTTCCATCTAAACCGCACGTTAATCCATAATTTGAACCAGGGAAACAAGATCCAAATTGTCTAGATGAATTACTGCTCTCGACAATCCAATTAATACCCCCATCATTTGTTTTTAAAATAGTACTTGCATTTGTATTAACATTTCCGCCGACAACATACCCAGTATTTGAGTCAATAAAACGGACTGTTCCAAAATAATTATTGGGAAAAGTTTGTTGAGTCCAGGTTGTGCCTGCATTTGTAGTTTTAAGAATAATTCCAGTATTGGAACCTGAATTACCTCCAATAACAAAGCCCGTATTTTCATCAGTGAACCAAACAGAAATTAATTGAGTTGTTGTACCACTTGTTAATGAAGTCCAGGAATTGCCTGCATCAGTAGTTTTGTATATTTTTCCATTACTACCTACTACGAAACCTGTATCTGCATTGACAAAAAAGATTTCATATAAACTTACTGTTGTGCCTGTGCTTAATTGATTCCATGTGGTTCCACCATCTGTTGATTTAATGATTTTTCCACTATACCCCGAAACATATATATCGTTATTATTAAAGGTTATCCTACATAAATCAACACTTACACCAGGAGTAAGATAAATCCACGAACTTCCTCCATTATTCGTTTTCAATAAAACACCACTTCTACCAGAAACGTATCCAGTATCTTGATTGACAAATTTCACATCAGTTAAGTCAGTTGTAATTATTGTTGAAAGAGGTGTCCAGTTTGTACCACCGTTTGTTGTTTTTAAAATTGTGCCGCTTGCACCAGTTATATATCCAGTAACTGTGTCAGTAAAATACATTGAATTTAAAAAATTTGTTGATCCACTAGTAAGTGGAAACCACGTCTGAGAATTAATACTTGTTATAAAAGATAAGCAAATTAAAAATAAAGTAAATGTTTTCATAGTATTTTTTATTTATTTTCTTACTCATATGGCTTTTCAGTTACGCCCCGTTTTTGTAGTTACTGGTCTCTACTTTAATATAGAAAAGAACTTTAATTGTTCAAACCTCCTTTAATAAACAAGCCGCTAACTAGTGTATATACCCAACCAATCATACATATCTATCCATTTTGGGCGTATATTATAGTTTTAAGCACTTGCAAACAATTATAACAGGTTTTTATAAAAGCAAATATACAAAATTGTTTTCAGAAACAAATAATACCAAATAGCCCAATAAAAGTTATATTGAGCCATTGAGCCTGAAGGGTCGAAATATGCGTAAAGGCTTTTTATTTACCCTTCAACGGTTCGCCTATGCTCACCACAGGCAGGCTGGGGGTGACCAAGGATGCATATGTAACTAATTTATAGTTTGTTTTGGTATTACTTAAAAACAGGTACGACCTTATAAAGTTTTACTTTTTTAAAGTAAAAAAACAATAGACTTGCTTCGTTAACCATTAAAAAAATGAATATGAAAAGGTCTGTTATAAGTTCATCTTTTACACTGATTTTTGTATTTACAACGTCAGTTGCTTTTGGCCAGAAAATGACAAAATCAGAAAGCCAGTATCTATACGATCAGACAAGCAGATTGGATTTAGCAATTTATGAAAATCTGATCATGTTAAATCTTACCCAGGATACTAATTACTATTACAGTGCAATGGACATTGTACAGAAACAACATGATAACATTGTTAAATTAGAAAAGACAGGGAGTGGTGATGAGTTCTTTTTTATGGGATTGGACATGCTGAAATCAATCAATGAATCGTCAAGATTATCTTATTCAATAACTTATTATGATGATTATAATAAAAAAGCAAAAATAAATAATGATGAAAAAGTAAAGGTTGTAAAATTTAAAGAGAAGGAATATACTATTTCTAAATCCTCAAAAAAGAATTTTGATTTCCTTTTGGAAGAATTGGAAAAATCAAACAAACATTTCCAGGAATTAGATCGCATAAAAAGTAAGAAGTAAGATTATGGAACGGTATTTTCTTTTAATAACATTGTGTCTATTGTTTATAAGTAATGCAAAATCCCAGGTAACTGAAGATTTTAAATACACATCATATCTTTTTTTAAATTTTAATGCTTTAGAATATAAGCTGGGAAATCATATTGATGGCTTTACCTATGGATTCGACCCGGTAGTTAACGTAAATAAAAAGCTCAGGATAAATCTATGGTTTGACGGACCCTGGTTAACCAGTTATCGGAAAATGCCTGATTTAAATGAGAATCAGAATGAGTTAAAAAAATACAGGAAAATTGGGTTTGGTATTAACCTGGCATTATTTGAAAAGAAAGAATTCAAATCAATAAACTTTATAATACGTTCATATTCTGAAGGAGATAAAATTGTAACAGAATATACAAAAGAAATATCTCCGTTAAATATACAATTTGCAATACGTTCGGGAATCGAAAATTACAGGTATATAGCTGAACCAAATAAAAGAAATGCTGATCTGATTAATGATGGTATTTCAGATGTTGTTTATTTAAAAACACCGGCTAATCAGATTATCTGGTACCAGGGATATACAAACTGGACAATGAATTGCCTGTATCTCGGTTTTTGTATGAATAGAGTTTATAGTTCTAAAGTTGAAAATAGTTTTGGTTCCGGAATAATGGCAAGATATTTAACATGGTATGGTGATTTTTTAATGCCGGTTTCGTTAAAAACAGATGATATAAAGTTGAATAATAACACCATAGATGTTCAGGATGCATTTAAGAAAAATAATTTTGGATTTAGGTTAGGTGTACAGACTGCCGGGTGGACATATGTAAAAATTGAAACGGGTGTATTGCCGGGAATTAAATCGGGATTTTTCTTTAATTCCTCGCTCGGCTTTACTTTTAAAGTATTAAAAAGAAAATAAGGAGTTATATACCGGTTTTGCTGCTAAATATTAAAGAAGTTCCTTTACCGGCTTCAGAATAAATATCAACTTTGGCATTTATTTCGTTCATTCGTTTCCGGATATTCTTAATGCCGTTTGATAATTGTGAAACATTATTTATATCGAAACCTTTTCCATTATCGCTGATTGAAAGCGTTAATATCTGGTTGGTAATATTGAATAGTATCTTTACTTCAGAAGCATTAGCATGTTTTACAATATTATTTAATGTTTCTTTAAAACATAATGTATACGATCTCCTAAGGTCAGGTTTTATTTCAATATTTTGCAGGTTAGAATCAGAAGTAAAATTCCAGCGAATATTACTGTCTTCTAGAAATTGACCGGTATAATTTCTCAGGTAGGAAGAAAGGCTGTCAAGATTATCGTAACGGGGATTTACCGACCAGACAATTTCCCGCAAATCATCCATCAGTTTTCTTGATAAATAGGAAAGTTGTGTGAGTTTATTATTTACTTTATCTGTAACTTCATTCTCTTTTTTTAGTACTTCGCAGGTCATTGCTATTTTGGTAATGTTACTTCCGATGTCATCATGAATATCCTGTGAAATACGAAACCTGATATTATCTATTTCGTGCTGCCGTTCAATTTTGAATATCTGTTTTTTGTACTTTGCTTTTGTAATTAAAATAACAATTAGTACAAGTACTGTTAAGATGCCCGCAACAATGCTTATTTTAAACCATGCCGTTTGCCAGTATGCAGGCTTTATTACAATGGTAAGCAGGCAGGCAGGCGCCGACCATATTCCGTCATTATTGCTTGCCTTTGCCCAAAGTTTATATGTACCTGGGCTTAATCCGCTATATCTTACAAAATGCTTGGTACCGTTATAAAACCAATGATTATCTTCTCCAACCAGTTTAAAAGCATATTGATTTTTTTCGGGAAAAGCATATTCCAGGGCAATTGCTTCAAATGATATGGTATTTTGAAGGTAGGAGAGGACTATTTTCTTTTTATATTCAGGAATTGTGTCGGTAACAAAATCACTGTCTGATACTTTAATGTTAATTAAATGAACTTCGGGCATGGATAGATTATCTTTTATTTCTGCCGGGTTGAAATAGTTAAATCCATTGATGCCGCCAAACAATAATTTTCCGTCGTTGGCTTTAAAGAATGCACCTGAGTTAAACTCGTTGGATTGAACACCGTCTGTAGTGTTATAAGTTCTTGTTTTAAATGTTTTGGTATTGAATTTATTAATTCCTTTATCCGTACTTATCCAGAGATTATCATCAAGGTCGGTTAAAATTCCATAAAGCATGTTGTCAGAAAGCCCGTCATTTGTAGTATATAATTTTACAAAACCCATATTTTCAGTAAACTGAATCAAACCTGCGTCGCTGGCGACCCAGATACTACCGTCTTTCGTCTGGTTTATATTCTTAAAACCAGCTTTGGAAATCAGCTCAGGAAACGTAAGGTCTTTAATTTCGATAAGAGAATCATTTTCAAAGCGGGAAACAATGATTTTTGATTTCATCCCAATTATGATATTCCCTTTTTTATCTTTAAATAATATCGTTATCCAGTATTTATTAAGGTAGTTCAACTTTTTTAAAGTATCGTTTTTAAGAATATAGATTCCGCCGGTAACACCAACCAGCCAGGTTTTATTTGAAATTTGAATAATTGATAAAGCAGCAAATTTTGATGTATTATTAATAAACTGACTGCACTTCCCTGTTGAAGTATTGTATTTACAAAGTCCTTTATTGCCGCCCATGATTATATTTTCATTATCATATTTTCCTAAAACATTTATTGTCCACGTTGAATCATGGAAAGGGAAAAAAGCCTTTGATTTCTGTGTTTCCATATCCAGAACATTCAGACCGCCTTTAAATGTGGATACATAAAATGTATTACCGTCTGAATATAAGCTATGTACGAAAGGCTGGTTCAGGCAGACAGGGTTTGATTTAAAATTATTAATAACGTTGAATTTCTGTAAGTAAGGAGATATTTTACAAAATCCTGACCCGTCTGTTCCTATCCATAGATTTCCAGAACTGTCATTTACAATATTTGTTATATAATCGAAAGATTTGGTGGTATGTTCTAAATGGAGGGATTTGTCGGAGTATAAAGAAATAACATTAAATTCATTGTCGGTTATATAAATGCCGTCATTAACAGCTGAAATTATAAACTGATCTGAATATATCTTCTTAATAAACCGGATTGATTTGCTTTTAAAAAATGCCAGCGATGGATACATCTTTACCAGGTCATCAAAAGAATAGGTCTTTTTAGTGTTTATATCAAAGCCATACATGTCGGATAATGAATGATATATCAATAAATTATTCTTAGCCTGACATATTGAAATTGTAGCTTGCTCTCTGTTGCCGGATATAGGAAAATATTCTAATTTATCATTTGTTATATCCAGGCAGCATAACATACCTGATCTATATGGCTGAAACCATATTTTATTATTGAGAAGATAAAAATCTTCTATAAATAATTTATCTGTTTCATTTTCGGAGATTGCTTTTAGCTCATCATTTTTAATATTGTACTTGTAAATCCCTTTAAAGCAAATCCAGTAATAAAGACAATCGTCTTTATAAAGAAAGGGAATTTCCCAACCCTGTAAAGAATTCCTGGTTATTTTAGGAATAGTTATGATGGTGTCCGTTTTTTTTAAAAGAAGGCAAGTTCCATTATCCGTTCCAATCCATAAGTTTTCATTGTCATCTTCTACAATGGCACGGATGCTGTTACCCGGAAGATTTGAATACCTGGAATCGCTTCGTTTATAAACCTTGAAATTAAAGCCATCGAAACGATTCAAACCATCACCGGTTCCAATCCAGAGAAAACCCTGCTTATCCTGTAATATCTGGTAAACAGTGCTTTGCGAAAGACCTTCGGAATTTGTATAAAAACGGTAAGTGATAGTTGATTCCTGCGAAAATGAAAAACCTGGAAACAAATAAAAGCACACAACTATAATTAAATACTTAAAGATTAACCTGCTTTTTATATTATCGGGAAGGTTCATTCTTAAAAAATGAGGTTCAAAGTTAGAAAAGATATCTTTCTTTAATGATAATTTTCATTATACTTCAATACATTATGTCTAAATTATTTACTTGAAATAAACTTTTATGAAATTTGAAGATTCCATTCTAACTCTTTATTAATTTTGAAAAAAAATAAATAATGATAAAGATTGCTTTGATTGAAGACGACCCGGAGCTAAGAGAAAGCTTTGTCGAATTAATTTATGGTTCGGAAGATATCGAAATAAAAGGGATCTATCAAAGTGCAGAAGATTTTATTCTTGATTTTGGCATTCTTGATATTGATGTTGCAGTAATGGACATAGGATTACCCGGAATCAGCGGAATAGAATGTATTGCCAGGTTAAAAGAGGAAAAACCGGGAGTTCAGTACCTGGTGTATACTATTTTTGAAAACGACGAAAAGATTTATGAATCTATATGCGCCGGGGCAACCGGCTATATTGTTAAAAGCACTGCGACTGAAAAAATAAGAGTTGCTATCCGGGAGATATATGCCGGTGGCTCTCCCATGACAGAACAAATTGCAAGAAAGGTACTGCAGGCTTTTCAAAAGGGGTTGATTCAAAAACCTGGGAAAAATGAACCCTTAAGTTTAACACCACAGGAACAAAGTATATTGGTTTACATGTCAAAAGGATACAGGTATAAGGAAATTGCCGGATTGTTATTTTTTAACATTGAAACAGTTCAGGCTCATATTCGCAGTATTTATGAGAAATTACATGTAACTTCCAGGACCAAAGCAATAAATAAATACCTGAATATAACCGAAAATATAAAAATTAAATATCCCGGATCGTATTTTAAAGAAGAACAATTAATAGAAATCGTTAAGAAAATATCATTACTTTTTGAAAAAGAAAAAACCTTTTTAGATCCCTGTATTAATATATCTAAACTTGCCGAAAAGTTATCAGTTCCGGCCTATGCGTTATCGCAGGCAATAAACTCCAGGTTAAAAATGAATTTTTTTGATTTTATTAATAGCTGGAGAATAAATGAGTCCTGTGATTTGTTAAAGAAACCTGAAAGCAACAATTTGACCATAGAAAGTATTGCATACGATTGCGGGTTCGGCTCCAAAGCATCTTTTTATAATTCTTTTAAAAAATTTAAAAATTGTACACCAAACGAATGGAAAGAAAATAGCCGGTAACAATCTGTTGGGCATTTAGCTGTTCTGTCCTGTTTAATTGCCCATGCGAACCCGTTGTTTTCTAATAGTGTCGGGTGTGTTATTTATTCCTTTCCATTCTCTTTTTTATCCTGTAAACCAGAAATGTTAACCAGGTTGAAGGTCGCTTCTTCTGACCAAAATCCCAGCCCTTCCATGCTTTCCATTCCGATTCCGGTGTAAATAATCCGTTTTTGTCAGCCTTTTGGTCAATCGAACTGACAATCTCTTTGAATCGCCGGTCATTTTTTGCATATTGAAAATTCGATAAAGTATCAGCAAAATGTATTATATCATACCAGATCAACGGTGCTTTTAATTTTCTGAAATCAGTGCCCATATAAAACATATAGGGGTGTAAGGCCTTACTTTGTGCCCACAGTTTTAAAAGCGAATCAATGGACTTTATTGCATACTCAGATTCTCTGTCCTTATCGTAGAGATTCATTAATTTTAACATTATCATCGTGGCGTAGGGGCATGGGTCATCTTTTTTTCCCGGGCCACGAAATTTTCCTAATTCTTTTGATACTGCACAAGGGTATCCGTTCTCACGGCCTAGTCTAGTTAAATAGTCCTTTGCTTTAAGAATCCTGTCATCGTGGCTTAATCCGAATTTCGCAAGGCTGTATACAATTATCGGCGCATCGCATAGCGCCCATGCGTATTGGTCTTGCCCTGTCCCGCCAAAATGTACAGGAATATTCATTGGAAGCTGAAAAGGCCCTTCCGGTGAAATATGCTCAAGAATTTTGCCCGTTATCGCGGAAATCCCGGGGTCATCCTTTTTTATCCCCACATCTGCAATGAACGATAGTTTATGAAATAATTGACTGGCGCTTTTATGACTGCTAAGAACAATTCCCGGCCAACCAGTCAGTTCATTTATTAACGAATCTATTCCCGGGTGGGTAATCATCTTTCCGCGGGCAGATAAAACCTCTGCTGATTCAGGAGGTTCATCCAACAAGTCAACTCTTGTACGGAATTCAGTCCAGGGGTCACTGTTTATAAGTATTTTAATCAATTTGTTATCCATAATCAGTGTGTTTTCTCATTAGATAATAGATACCGGGAGTGTCAGGCCGCTATTTTTTTAACTTTGTTGCCGGTGTTTTTCGTAATTGGTGTTACCAATAGTCTTTATTTTGAAATCAGAAATTTACCTGCGCCAATAATATTGTCATTCTGTGATATTTGATAATGATATACACCTTCGATAAAATCATTTTTATTAATAAGCACATTGTTTTCATATATGTCTGTACATTTTATTACTTTTCCATTCAGGTCAAAAATTGAAATTTTAGTTAATGCTTTAGAGTTATTGGAAAATTCAAGAACAGAAGTCTTTACTACGGGGTTAGGATAAATATTAGAGCAATCTGATTTAATATTACTGGAAATAATTTTTCCTGTACAATCCTCAAGTTGAAGGCTTATATTGTCAATAAGCCAGCCTTCCTGATTTGTATTATTTGAATCACTTTTTATTGAAAATCTTATAGTCAATGAATCATGAAATTCTGATTTTACTCCCATTTGCCAAACCCACATTATGTCTGTATAACCCCATCCATTTAAAGTTCCTGTATATGCAGGTATATTTCCAATGATTGTATCTGAGTCTGAATAAAGATTACTAGAATAATGAAAAAGTGGTTGGGTGTCAAAGATAATGTTTGTCCAATTTGTATCCTGATCATATTTTACTTCAATAAATCCGCCATCTTTTTTATTTTCAAAGTCATATTTGTGAACGAAACTCAAATATCCGGTTCCCCAACAGCTGAATGGCGGGGGTAATATTTTAATTTGAAAAGATGAAAAATTATTTATTGGATAAGTATTTATTGTATCTGTTATTATCCCATATGGAACTGAATATGCACTGTTTAAAATTGTTTTATTAGGTTTTCCCATTTGCCAAATGTTTGGAATTTGACTTGTGTCAATTTCTACAAGATGGCTGTTGCTTTCAAAATTAATTGAAGCTGAATAATGGATTTGAATCTGAGAGTACATTTTAATATTTATAATACTCAAAATTGCCAAAAGGTAAATTTGTTTCATATTTTTTAAATTATTTGGTAACCAGTTTATAGTACTGATAAAATCATAATATTCGACTGGTTTGGAAGTATCAGTATGATTTTTTTTAATTATTATTCAAAAATAAATTATTTATTTGATAATAACTATAATATAGGGCTGAATATTCGTGCAATCCCTTCTGCAATTCGCCTCGAAAAAGGTCTGTTGTTATACTCATCGAGGTTCAATTGGTCGCAGTTTGTAAGGTCGTCAACAAAACTTGTTTTTAATTGCTTTGCAATTTTTTCATCGTAAATCAAAGCGTTTATTTCAAAGTTCTGGTCGAAGCTCCGGAGATCCATGTTGGCTGTTCCCACGGAACTGAAAATATCATCAACAATTAATATTTTACTATGCGTAAATCCTTTTTTATACATGTGAATAGATACGTTCGCTTCGAGCAGTTCTTTTATGTACGACATGGATCCGAAGAAGGTAAGCCGTGAATCGGATTTGCTGGGTAATATTATTTTTACATCAACACCGCTTAAGGCGACAGTTTTTATGGCAGTAAGAATACTTTCGTTGGGAATGAAATAAGGGGTGGATATATAAAGGTACTTCTTTGCGGTTGAAATGGCATAGAAAAAGGTTTGCATAATACTATCCCAGTCAGAATCGGGTCCGCTGGCAGCAATCTGAACCATTGTTTTTTCTTCTGATTCATACCTGGGGAAATAATCGGAATTATTAAGCAGTATATTTGTTACAAATTGCCAGTCGGTAAGAAAAACTACCTGGAGACTCCCCACGGCAGTGCCTTCTAACCGGATATGTGTGTCGCGCCAGAACCCGATTTCAGGAATTCCATACATATACCTGTCGGCAAAGTTCAGTCCTCCTAAAAAACCAATTTTACCATCAACAATTACAATTTTACGATGGTTTCTAAAGTTTATTTTTTGTGCAAAGCGGGGGAAACGAACAGGAATAAATGCATTTGCATCAATCCCGGCTTCTTTCAGTTCGTCAATATAATCATCACTGATATCCCACGAACCGACATCATCATAAATCAACCTTATTTCAACTCCCTGTTTTGCCTTTTCTATTAAAATTTCTTTTAACTGGTTGCCGATCCTGCCATCTTCTATCATATAATATTCGAGGTGAATATGATGTGTTGCATTTCTGAGAGCTTCAAATATGGCAGGAAAGGTTTCTTCCCCGTTATTTAAGATGGTTACTTTGTTCCATAGGGTTAATAATGCTTTGTTATTGTTTAGAAGTAGTTTAATTATCCCTACTTTATCGAGGATATCTTTATTTGTGATATCAATATCGTCTAATAAATGTTCAGATTGCCACGAAATTAGCTTTTCAGTCTGCCGGAAATCGGCAATTTCTTTCCGGGTAAATATTCTTTTTTTCCGGTAATTTTTTCCAAAGAAATAAAACAGTATTAAGCCGGCCACAGGAATCAGAATAATGGCAAGTATCCATGCAAGGGTACGGTTTGGATTTCTGTTCTCAAGTACCAGAAAAAAAATAACTACTATTACAATCAGAATAATTAATAACTGTATCCAGATTTGTGCATGTGACCAGAGATCTTGTATGGAAATACAGGGAATCATTTTTTCTTAATTTCTAATAAAGTAATTTCAGGAGACATTCCTATTCTTCCGGTAAAGCCTATAAAACCCAGGCCCCGGTTTACATACAAATATTGCTCCCCATCGCAATATAAACCTCCCCATTGAGGGTAACGGTATTTAATCGGGCTCCATTCGATACCAATATTTTCAAGTCCTAATTGCATTCCGTGTGTATGACCTGAAAATGTAACGGATATTTTTTTAATATATTTTATTACTGAATTCCAGTACGAAGGATCGTGACTTAAAAGAATGGTATAAGTGTTCTGCGGAATTCCATCAATGGCTTTCATAACATCCCCGTATTGTTTAAAAGGAGGGAGGCCCCAGCTGTCAACCCCGGCAATGGCAATGGAATCATTACCTTTTACAATATAACAATTTGTATTTCTCAAAAGCTTAAAACCCATAGCATTATAATGGAAAATTATTTCGTTAAGATTGGTATTTTTAGTTTCAGGAGTTCTCCATACTGTATAATCCCCAAAGTCGTGATTGCCCAGAACAGCATATTTTCCCAGGGGAGCTTTAATTTTTTGAAATATGGAATCGTAACCATTAGCTTCATCGGCAAAATTATTTACCAGGTCTCCCGTAAAAAAAACTATATCCGGTTTCAGGTCATTAATTATATTAACAACTTGTAACATATAAGACTTATTATTGCAAAAACTTCCGATGTGAATGTCGGATACCTGAACGATTTTTAAATTATTGAAAGATTCAGGCAGGGAAGGCGAGCATATATTTGCTTCTCTTACCTTAAAATTAGTTTTTCCATAGGCAATTCCCCATAAAATGATGAAAAATATAATTATACAATGTATAAGTGCAATATATGGAGGCCTCTTTTTGCGTAACTTAACTTTAAAAATTCTCAAAAAAACACTAATTGTAAACCTTATTACCTGTACTATAGCAAATGCAAGTTTGGGTATAAACGTGAGAAAGAAAAATGTAACTGAATAAAAAATCTTGGTAAAAGAGATATAATTCGGATGGTTCCGTATCTGGAAATAATAAATTGCAATAAAAATAAAAATTAAAGCAGAGATGAAGATATCTATTAGCAGCCAGGTTATTTTTCTTTTCCTGGTTGAGTTTTTAAAGAATATCTCCCGGATTCCTTTGTAAAAGATTAACAACGTTCCGATATATATAATAAGTGAAATTAATAATGAAACTATTATTTTCATTTAGCAAATATCGTTAACAAAGCTATAAGTTATCCTCATGAACGGAAAAAGGTTCAATAAAACATATATCTTTGCAAAAAAAATACGAATATGGCAAGTATAAGAAACATTAAAAAGGATATTGATTTTTTAGTAGATGAAGTTATTTCCGATAGCTTACTCTGTTTATCTATCCAGCCTGATAAAGGAAAGGATAAATTCATCGAGATTATTAACCAGACAGTAGAAATGAGAAATAATCTTATTTCCAAAGTAAATAATCCGCCTAAAACTGAAAAAAAATCAGAAACTAAAGCTTATTATAAGGGAATATACAATGAGCTTTTAACAACTACCGACCAATCTTTTGAGAAACTTAGCAAGCTTATCGAAAAAAAATAAGTATTACTTTTTTGCAATAGTTTTATAGGTATCCTGTTTAATCTGTGCATTTTTTGAATTTTCCATTATTAATGCCTGGTTTGCGCTTCTGTAATGAATAGAAGATTTGTCGAAAGCATAAATATCTGTTACATCAATGGATGTAACAATTACTTTGGAATCATCAAAAGCTACTACAGAACTCATTCCGTTTTCACAATCGCTTAAATCGATGCTGCTTTGATTAAAAGCTGACAGGAATGATTTGAAAACGGTTCCTTCCAGTGTTACATTGCAAAAGTCGGATGTTCTGCACGAAAGTTTAATGGATTTAATATTTCCGACTATTTCTGCTTCTTCTGTTCCAGCTATCTTTAATGTATCTATATAGCCTGAAATATTTAAATCACCACTTCCGGAAACAGTTAAATCAAGTTGGTTGGAGTTGATAAAAAAGATGGCTTCTGTTTCTTCGCTAAGATTTAATGATAATTTATTTAACCAGATGTTGGTTGGTGTCTCAATTCTCACATCACCCAGTGTTTTGATGCTTTCCAAAGTATTAACTGAAAGAAAAACATTTACTCTTTCATCATTTAATGAATATCCTTTTGAAATGGTTAAAGTTTTGTTTTTGACCGATGTTTTTACTTGTTTAAGAATACTCTTGCTACCCTGGAGGTACATAGTCTGTTCTGCAGACTGCATGATATACACTGTAATGCTTCCTTTTACTATTAACTGATTAACAAGAGAAGTCGATATTTTATCTTCAGAACTGTTCTGGGATAAAATATTACCGGATAATACTGTGATTATTAATAATGTAAGTATTGTTCGGTAAGCAGTTGTGTTAGGGACATTGTGGTTTCATGGCTTTTTTATTTTATGGGGTTCAATTGTTTTTACGGATTTTTTTTTAAAATGTTGCTTATTTGCTTAAAATTTAATTCATTAAGAATTATTGTGAAAATTTCAGTAATGGTTAAGAACCTTATTACATTTCATGATAAAATTCGGAAACCAATGTTTTAATGTTTCGTAATACAGTCATTAAAGTTTTTGTCTTTTTATGCGAATATTATCATTTGTTGTTTTGCTCTGTTTAATTGTATGCATCTGCTTTAACTGTAATACAAATAATAATGATATAAAGACTAATAAATCCTGCGAAGTTTCATATAACTCAGAGAAGTTCCGGGGGTTTTTAAAACAAATCCTTGAGCATCCACCGGATTCTTTATTATTCTGTTATAGCGATTTATCCAATTATGATACCTTACAATATATTTATAAAAACAGAAATTATAATTCCATATGGTTAACTGATGAAAACAGTATTCCGGTGATAGATTCGATACTTACCTTTTTCCGGGATTCAAAATTTCATGGCTTAAAATCCGAATGGTATCATTATTCATTATTGTCACATAAACTGAATCAGATTAAAAGCGTAAAGAATAATTGTGACAGTATCAATCTTCTTTTTGCAGAAACGGAGATAATATTGTCAAATTCATTGATTGATTATTGTAATCATTTAAGTTATGGTTTTGTAAATCCTTTGAAAGTATATGAAAATTCTTTTTCTACCCCTTTAAAACAGAAAGATTCGCTTTTCATCAGTAAGATACTTAATCCGTCAGATATCCTGGTTCTTTTGAATAAAATTCAGCCAAAGGAATGTGAATATGTTAAATTGCAAAACGAACTGGCAAAAATGTTTTTACTGGCATGGGATAGTGTTCCTGTTCCTGATACACCAAAGATTGCCCTGAATGATACTAATTCAGTTTTGCCGTATATTGCCAGGAGATTAAAAATAACAGGTGAAATATCAGGTAATTATCCGGATAGTATTATTTCTTATGATACGGTTTTACAAAATGCGGTTATTAAATTTCAATTAAATCATGGCTTGCTTGCCGATGGAGTTATTGGCTACAATACCATTAATCAGCTGAATGTTTCTTCAAAGGACAGGGCTTTGCAGATTGCAGCAAACCTGGAAAGATTAAGATGGAGTAATCAGGCATATACAGGGAAACATTTTTTTATAAATATTCCTGAGTTCATGTTATATGCCTTTAATTGCGATACTTTCAAGTTTGCATTAAAAGTATGTGTAGGTGAAAAAAAACCAAGGAATTATGATGAACGGATGAGAAAATATTTAAAGACACTTAAAATCCTTGACAGACCGCCAAATCATGAAACACCGGTATTCATCTCAAAAATTTCACATTTAGTGCTTAATCCTGACTGGCTTGTGCCTGTTAATATTGTTCAGAAGGAGCTGTATTTTAGTTTTATTAAAGATCCTTTTTATCTGAAAGATCATGATTATAAAGTTTACCTGAACAACGTAGAAGTTAATCCTGATTCAATTCAGTGGAAGAAGTATAGAGCTGATCATATTCCATTCCGTATTAAGCAGGATCCCGGAGAAATAAATGCATTGGGAAAGATCAAGTTTGTATTCTATAATCCGTATGATGTTTTTTTACATGATACACCCAGTAAAAATAATTTTGACAGAGCGTACAGGGCGGTGAGCCATGGTTGTATAAGGGTCGAAAATCCATTAAAACTGGTAGATTTTCTTCTTAATGACAATAAAAAATTCGATATTGATGATATACGAATGGCAATAGGATTAGAGCCTGAAAAAAAGAAAGATATGAAAGACTGGAAAGAAAAGAAAAAATTTAAAGAAAAAATGGAGAAGTTTAAGGAAATGAAAGAACTGCTGGATAAAGACAGTTTATCACTGGAAACTAAAAGAATTTTCCTTAAAAAACCGGCGGCAATAGTGGTTTCTTATTCTACAGCATTTATTGACACCAATGGATTTCTGCAGTTTAGGGATGATTTATATAAAAGGGATTTGCCTATAATTGAGAAACTCAGGTAAGTCTTAAGAATCTGTTTTGAATTTTACTTTGCTAATAATATTTTTAAAAGTGCAAGGTCTTCAACCTTGTTAAAAGCCTTGATAGTATTTAATTACAAATATGGAAGATACCTCGGCTATGCTTAGCACAAGTCTACGATCTTCAAAAACAAAATCAACGTTACTTTCCTAAGCATTGTTAATATTTAAATGGAACCAGGTTAGTCGTTTTTGGATAACCTCGTAGAGGTTAAATAATTGTAATAATTTAACAGATAAGAAATTAACATCATCGTAGATGATGCACTAAGAAACAATAATTTTAAAGGTATTATTGCATAATTTAATAACATTGTCCTCAGGCACGGTAAATGCCGCCTATCCGGCAGGCAGGCGCTTATGGCTTCAACATGACTATTTTGTATTAGTATAAAATAAAAAAATCCAAGCCAAAGCCTGGATTTTTTTATAACATAATTTTTAATTTAGTTTATCGATATCTTCTGGAGATATTTATCTTTTCCCGATTGAATCTGAATAAAATACATTCCATCTTTCAGGTCGCGAACATTAATGCTGCTTAATCCTGTTCCTACCGGTAAGATAACCTCTTTAACCTTTTGTCCAACCAGGCTGAATAGTGTAACTACTGTCTGGGCTGAAGTCTCGTTATTGAACTGAACATTTATCAGGTCGGAAGCAGGATTGGGAAATATATTTATACTTTTTAATATACTATATTTTGTTATTCCAAGTGTTCCGCCTGCTAAATTTAAATCATCAACTTTCAGAATACTTCCTACAATGGGGTTATTGGGATCTGAAGAAATAAGCAGAACCTGCATTGTATCCGGATTATCAGGCAAATAATAAGTAAATGGCGCTGAAAACTGGGTCCATGCAGTTACTGATGCTGTATTGGTAAATTGTGCATAACCTATAGTATCAACAACTCCTCCGTTTCTTTTCAATAAAAAAACAGATAAATAACATATATCTCCGGTGCCGGGAGTATATTTATAAAATCCTGTAAAAGTACCGGGTCTTTGAGTAAATGGAACTCCGCCGGTAATAGTAACAGGAGGAGTTGATGCTGCATTTACGGTTATTGTTCCATTTGTCAGTATTCCGGGAACCGGGTAAATAATAACATTTTTGGTTTCCAGTTTAGCAGAATTAAGACCCGAATGAACATCGGCAGTTTCTTTGGTTACAGTTGTAACTCCAAAACCCGAAGTTGTTGCATTAGGCGTTTGCCAACCTGTCGGGTCAGCTGCAGTCCATGTTTCAAAACCACCGTTGTTGATGTATTGTGCTTTAACAATTAAACCATAGGAAAATAACAAGGCTAAAAGTAAAAGATGTTTCATAAACTTTAGTTTTAAAATAATTGATAAATATAATGAGTATTATATACTTTTCAAAATTATTTAATAAATTTTATGTTTCGGCAATATTATTATTTTCTATAGTGTTTATGCCAGCAGTATCGTTGACGGTTTCATCTTCTTCATCATCTGGTTCCCAGGGTGGTGGATCTGCAGACGGGCCTTCTTTTCTGTAGAAAAATGACAAAATCACTCCTGCCGTAAGTCCCAGGAAATGAGATTCATAAGAAATTTTATGATCAATAGGAAATATTCCCCATATCATACTTCCATAAAGAAAAACAACTAGTAATGATAATGCTAAAAGCCGGATGTTTTTTAATAAAATTCCGCTGGTAAAGATAAATCCGGCCAAACCATATACTATCCCGCTGGCTCCAATGTGAAAAGAGGGTCTTCCTCCAAACCAGACCCAGATTCCTGTCATGAAATAGATTAATAAAAAAACTTTAAAAGAAACGTTGGAATAAAAATAAAATAATGCCGTACCTAATATTAAAAGAGGGCCTGTATTTGCAATTAAATGATCTATATTACCATGAATCAGCGGGGATGTTATAATTCCAAGCAATCCTTTTACCTGCAACGGATAAAGTCCATAAGATGAGAAATCCTCATCCAGAATTATCTCGGAAATTTTAACAAGCCATAATAAAAAAACAAAGAAAAGTGGAAAAACCAGGCTTAAAAGAAATTTCTTTTTCTCGAAATTCATATGGTAGTTTTCTTGCAAATTAATAAAAAGGGTTGTTTTTTTGATACTTTAAAAGAATGAATAAAAAATATACATTGATATTTCTTTTTATTTTTGTTTTCTCTTTATTTTCAACATCCCAAGAGAAAGTAAATCAGGACTTAATTGAATTTAATAAAGTTATTCAGGAGTTCGTTAATGATTCTGAGTTATCAAATTCATCCATCAGTTTTTATGCAGTTGATATAAATTCCGGGGAGATAATCGGCCAGTATAACCCGAATTTGTTACTGGCACCTGCTTCAACCATGAAGTTATTCACCACTTCTGCCGCGCTGGAAATTTTAGGACAGGATTATATCTTTAAAACCACATTCAGTTATACCGGTAATATTGATAATGAAGGAACCCTGCATGGAAACATAATAATAAACGGAGGAGGAGATCCAACATTTTACAGCAGTTCATTTTTATCATATTATACAAATCCTGATGTGTTTTCCAGGGTGTATGAAGGTTTGAACTCTGCCGGAATTAAAAAAATAAAGGGAGCCGTTATAGGAAATTCAACTTACTATTCAGATAATAATGTTCCATCTACCTGGATAGAAGCCGATGTTGCAAATTATTACGGTGCATCGCCTTTTGCGCTTACAGTGCAGGACAATGAATATAAACTCTTTTTTAATACCGGTTCAAAGACAGGCGATAGTACTTATATAATAAAAGTAGAACCACAAATTCCTAACCTGGTATTGGCAAACTTTGTAAAAAGCCAGAATATAAAAGATGACAGGTCGGTTATTTTTGGCGGATTGTGGGATAATTACAGAATTGTTACAGGTTCACTGCCATTTCAGAGTAGTAATTTTGAAGTAAAAGGCTCCATTCCCGATCCTCCTTTATTTGCAGCATATTTATTACAAAATTTATTAATAGGTAAAGGAATCGGAATATCCGATTCTTGTAAATCAATTCCGGGAAGAAGTTTCATAAAAACAGACTCATTAAAACAAATAAACATCCTTACAGTTCAATCGCCACCGTTAAGTGATATTATCAAAAAAACGAATATTAAAAGTGTAAATCTTTATGCCGAACATTTGCTTCGTCAGGTTGGATTGAAAAAAAACGGTGAGGGAAGTAATAATAGCGGAACATCTGCCATTATGGATTATTGGTCGCCTAAAACAGGAAAGTTTATAATGTACGATGGAAGCGGGCTTTCGCGTTTCAATGCTGTTTCTTCCAAGCAATTGGTAACTATCCTTTTGTATATGAAAAAAGAGAGTAAATATTTTGATACATTTTATAATTCTCTTCCTGTTGCTGCTAAAAGCGGTAGTTTAAGTAATATGTTTGCAGGAACTTATGCGGAAAATAATTTACGGGCTAAAAGTGGATATATGAGTGGCGTCAGAAGTTATGCCGGCTATGTAAAATCAAAATCAAACAGGAATATTGCATTTGCCATAATTATTAATAACTATGTTTCATCACCTTACCTTGTAAAGTCGCGAATAGAGCAACTTTTAGTAAAACTTTCAACGCTCTAAACCGTATAAAGTGCATAAAAGAAAAAATATTCCCCTCAATATGGGTAGAGTTAATTTATTTTCATTTTCATTTTCAGTAATTTTTGCATTAGTTGTTTTTATTTTATTATTTATCAGTTCCTGTACAGGTGTTTATGATTGTACTGTTCTGAAAGAAAAAAACGGACTGGTGTATTATGAGAATGATTCAACACCTTATACAGGTGCCTGCAATGAAGAAATTTCCGGTATAAAAAAGAGTTATTTTTACAAAAAAGGGAAACTTAACGGAAAATATGTTGTTACCAATGAAAATGGACAAACAATTGTGGAAACCAATTACATTGATGGAAAAAAGGAAGGCGTAGAAAATATTTATAGCAATAACGGTAAAAAAATTGTTGAAGAAACATACTTACACGGTGTTAAAAACGGATTGGTAAAAGAATGGTTTGATAATGGGAGTATTAGACATATAGAAAGTTATAATAACGATAAATTAAACGGAGAAGAGATTACTTATTATCAAAACGGCAGAAGAAAAAATCAGAAGTTTTTTAAGGAAGGACTGGCTCATGGCGATTGGATAGTCTGGTTTGAAAATGGAAATAAAAAGACAGAAGGAAAATACAAAAACGGACTGGAGCACGGCACCTGGCTTACATGGTATGATAGCGGAATTCCGGAAAAAGAGGAAAAATTCAATAACGGGCTTCATGACGGAAAATTTCAAACATGGTATGAAAACGGTCAGACAAAAACATCCGGTTCTTTTGTTGATGGCTATGAAGATGGTTTATGGATAGTATGGCATGAAAACGGGCAGAAAAAGAAAGAAGGCTATATTAAAAACGGGAGCGAGCAGGGCCTGTGGGTTACATGGTATCCCAACGGAAAAAAAATGAGCGAAGAAAACTTTGTGAATGGTAAAGAAGAAGGTATCTGTACTTCATGGTATGAAAACGGACAAAAAAAGAGCGAAGTCAAATACAGTTCAGGTTTATATAATGGCGATGTAACATTATGGGATACAAATGGTCAGGTTAAATTAAGAGGGATGTATGAGAATGGAGTACTGAAGGCTTTACCTGTTGATTCAACCCGTGGAAATAAGGTTATCCCTGTATTCTAATCATCCTCTTTGGTTTTATTTTTTTTATTTTTAAATTTTCCTTTTTTTAAGTAATCAAAAAATTGCTGCCATGCAAAAACATTAAAAATCTGCATGGGCTGAGTTTGTCCTTTCCAGTATAATTGACTATTCCGTTGTTGCATTGACAGGTTATAAGCAGCTCCCGGCGCTGAGGGCATTTCATCTTCGTTAATAATAGCCTGCAGGTTTAATAATTCGAAGTTTTTCTCTGCCCTTACAATATCATCATCAGGAACCTTTGTTTTTAAAAAACATTGTTCAAATTCTTTGAAATCGCCCCACGGAAAAACAACCACCTCAGGTAACTTTACTGTATCGGGGTGTAAAACAACAAGCATGTGATAAATTTTAAAATCAGTAATTAAAGGAATATAATAATCAGCCTTTACATAACCAACACATGATACCTGTAGAGTATCGCCCTTTTCGGTAAAAAAATCAAATTTCCCATCCGGTTTGCTTATTGTTCCAAAGTGTTTGTTTTTAATAAGAATATGGGCAAATGGTATCGGCTCAAGCCTCATATTCACAACTATACCTTTTACCTGGATAAGTTCCTGTTTCTGTGAAAAGGATGAAAAATAAACAACTAAAAGAAAAAATAATATGAGTAAATTTTTAAACATAATTATTTAGTATTCGAAGGTACAATATATTTATTGTCTGTTTTTATTATATGGATTAGATTTGTATTGATTTTTTTAAATTTTTAACGAATTATGATCTGGCAAAAGGAAATATCTTTACCTGTACATGCACCTGGAATGCATCTTATAACAAATATAATTACAGCCCATTTAGAAAAATTGCCTGACCGGGGTTTATTACATGTTTTTCTGAAACATACTTCTGCCGGATTAATAATAAATGAGAATGCCGACCCGTCCGTGGGAGCAGATATGGAAGCTTTTATCTCCAGGCTTATTCCTGAAAATAATGAATTGTTTACCCATGTTCTGGAAGGCAGCGATGATATGCCTGCACATATAAAATCTTCCATCTTCGGGCAATCATTAACCATCCCGGTTGTACACGGTAACCTGGCACTGGGAACCTGGCAGGGAATATTCCTGTATGAATTCAGGAGAAATGCCGGTAAAAGAAAATTGATTTTATCTGTTTATTCCTGATATTTTAAGGCCGAAGAACATATTAATTTATTATGGCAGGTACCAAAAATTCTCTATTTTTGAAAAAACTGAATTTTTAATAATCTGATACATTATATGCAAAAACTTTTATTGTTAGGAGATGAAGCTATTGCTTTGGGAGCTATTGATGCAGGCATGTCCGGGATTTATGCTTACCCGGGAACACCTTCGACTGAAATTACTGAATATGTGGAAAATTCAAAAATTGCAAAAGAAAAAAATATAAAAGCAAACTGGTGTGCAAACGAGAAAACTGCCATGGAATCCGCTTTGGGCATGTCGTATGCCGGAAAAAGAGCAATGGTTTGCATGAAACATGTGGGAATGAATGTGGCTGCCGATGGATTTATGAATTCGTCCATTACAGGCGCCAACGGGGGACTTCTTATTGTGGCTGCCGATGATCCGTCGATGCACTCTTCCCAGAATGAACAGGACAGCCGTTTTTACGGGAAATTTGCCATGATGCCTGTTTTTGAACCGGCCAGCCAGCAGGAAGCATACGATATGGTTCATGTGGGTTTTGAAATATCTGAAAAATACCAGATCCCTGTACTAATGCGTATAACAACTCGCCTAGCGCACAGCAGGGCAGGTGTTACCAGGGGTGTGGAAAAAGAACAGAACCAGTTGCACCTTCCCGTGAATCCTATGCAGTTTATCTTATTACCTGTTGTTGCAAGAAAGAATTTTAAGAAACTTATTGATAACCAGGCTTTGTTTTTAAAAGAAGCCGAACAATCGGAATTTAACCGATACATTGATGGATCAGATAAAACAAAAGGTATTATTGTTTGCGGGATCGGGTATAATTATTTAATGGAAAACTACCAGGATTCAAAGCTTCCTTACCCTGTGTTAAAAATCGGATTACATCCCACACCGGTAGAACTGGTACGGAAACTATATAATGCCTGTAACGAAATATATGTATTTGAAGATGGATATCCTTTAGTGGAAGAAACGCTGAAAGGGCTTCTTAACAATGGAAAACCTGTTCACGGAAGACTGGATGGAACCATACCCCGTGATGGCGAACTGGATCCTAACAAAGTGGCAGCAGCATTGGGTCTGGAAAATCATATTTTAGCCGAAATACCAGCCGTTGTTACTCCCAGGCCCCCGGCCTTATGCCAGGGATGTCCGCATACCGATACGTACTATGCTTTGAACGAAGTGTTAAAACCTTATTCCAAGGGAAGGGTATTTTCCGATATAGGATGTTATACTCTTGGGGCGTTATCTCCTCTGGAGGCAATAAATACCTGTGTAGATATGGGCGCTTCTATCACCATGGCAAAAGGCGCAGCCGATGCCGGCCTTGCTCCTTCCATTGCAGTTATTGGTGATTCAACATTTACGCATAGCGGCATAACCGGATTGCTTGACTGTGTTATTCATAAGTCAAATGTTAAAGTTTTTATTCTCGATAATTTTACTACCGGTATGACAGGAGGACAGCCATCGGCTGCCTTAAACAGGCTCGATGGAATATGTGCCGGAGTAGGTATTGACCCTGCTCATATCAGGGTGTTTAAACCGTTGAAGAAAAATCACGAAGAGAATATGAAAATTATTGAAGAAGAAATAGCATTTGATGGCCCTTCGGTAATTATTGCCAGGAGAGAATGTGTTGTAACACTCGATAAAAGAATGAGAGAAAAATTTAAAAAAGCGGAAGCATAAAACAACCGTGTAACCTCTTTCATAATAATTTAAAAAATAAACAGATGAAAAAAGATATCATATTAGCCGGAGTAGGTGGTCAGGGAATTTTATCTATTGCCGCCACTATTGGTACAGCGGCGCTTGAATTGGGAATGTACTTAAAACAAAGCGAGGTTCACGGCATGAGCCAGAGGGGTGGAGATGTTATGTCGAATTTAAGAATTTCCGATAAAGAAATTTATTCTGACCTTATTCCTTACGGAAAAGCAGATTTAATTATTGCCATTGAACCTATGGAAAGCTTACGCTATTTACCTATGCTGTCTTCTTCGGGCTGGCTGATCTCTAATTCCACACCTTTTGTTAATATTCCCAATTATCCCGAAAAGGAAAAAGTGCTGAATGAAATAAACCGGTTTCCCCGTCATATTTTAATTGATGCCGATAATATGGCCAGAGAATTAGGCTCCGACAAAGCGGCGAATATGGTTATCCTTGGAGCTGCTGTACCGTATCTTGAGATTCCGTACGAAAACCTGGAGGAAGCAATTTTTACTATTTTCAGAAAAAAGGATCAGAAAATAATTGATCTGAATATTAATGCATTGAAAGCGGGAAAAGAATTCGCATTAAAGAATGTTCCGTTAGTGCAGAACAGCTGATTTATTAACCCCGTTTCCTTTTAACCTGTATATGTTTACGTTGTTAATGGTGAGATGACAGTTTTCCTTTTTAAAATTCCAGTAATAACATACCATTCTTTTGCATTGTCCAGGTAAGTTTTCAGTAACCAGCATATACCTGTTGTTTTTTGTGTTATTCCAGTTGTACCTGAGCCAGTTTAATGGTATTCTTTTATAAATGTTATTCTTATTTGCTGAATCATTCACTTCAAGAACAAATCCTGACAGGTTGGGTACAGGGCATTTAATAACATCAAAATCAATTTCTACCAGGATAGGAGAGGTGTCGTAAAAAGAGGTATCGTTAAAGCAAAAAAGATTATCATATTCCTGGTCGTTGTTAATATCAATGATGCTGTCCGATGAATAGATCAATTCTCTTTCAACAGGCTCTTTTCGTTTCAGCAAAGTAAAGCCCCAATCCGGTTCCGAATCAATAACCGTATAATAATTCCTGTAGTAATTACTATCGGCTACATGCCCGATATAATAATCGCAGTTCATCTGCATAATATCCGGTGGATTTTCAGGATTCAGGAGGCCATTGTTCCTGTAATTGATAAAGTTATAAATAAGCTCCCTGTACGGGTGTCCGCCAATTGTTACCAGTTTACCCGATGATGCCTGTTCTTTTTCCAGGTAATCATAAAACCTGCCGGGTATAGTTACATATTCCTCGATGGAATGTTTCCTGAAATTGATGTTAAAAAGAAAATGTATAATAAAAGAAGTTATCAGAATTAAAGAAAATATCCTGGTAAACGGGTTGTAGTCTAAGTCGGAATAATAAATAACAATGAATGCAAATAGTATATAAATAAACAACGCAGCCCTGCCTTCGGGATAATTAATATGCAAAAAGTATTTCTGAATAAAAATACCCAGGAAAATAAACAGGGAAATAACTATTACGGCAAATAAAGGATTTGAGAGAAGCATCTCCTTGTTTTTCAAATGATGTTTTACCAGGTGGGCAACGGAAAAAACAAGTATTACGTATGCCATGATGGTAATTAAAATATGATCCCATTTATTGTTTGACCCGGTAATGATTGTAACAAGGGATTCAATTGTAACATTCCAGAAACTGCTTCCTTTTCCAAGGTAAAGTGCATTATGTTCTTTCAGAAAGAATAAGAAATAAACCCAGAAAATAATGATTGATAAATTAATGAAAAGAATAAGAACGGAAACCAGGTTAAAAAACTTTTTATGTAACACCTGAACAGTTGTTATATATGCCAGGAGAGTTAAAGTTAGGACAATAAGAGTAAGGTTGGAAGCAAGAGCCAGCTGAATAAACAGGCTGAAAAGGATAAGGTATTTAACCTTATGGAGATTTTTTATATAACTGAAAAAATAAGAAAAGGCAAAAACCGTCAGCCCCATAGATAATCCATACCCTCTGCAAACACTGAAAAAACTGATCCAATGAAAAGAAACAATAAAAAAACTGAAAAGCAGATACTTCGAAATGGTATTCTGCAGGTCTTTACTTAAACGTAAAGCGCCGGTTACAAGGAATATAAAACCCAGAAGGTTAGGCAATCTCAGCGCAAAGGGTGAGTCGCCGAACAGTTTAAAAGAGAAAAAGGACAAACAACTGTTCAGAATATGATTGTTTGCATCGATATGGGCCGAAAACGGGAGAAAATTACCCGTTTGGATGAAATAGAAAAAAGTGGCAGCTTCGTCGTGGGTAAAAGGAACAAACAGCGAACGTAAAAGAACAATACAAAATACTGTTGCGCTAATGAAAATTAGTATGAATGCGGTTTTCTTATTGTTGATAAAATTCATTTCAGAATCAGGTTTCCCTGTCTAATCCCAGAATTTTTGTTTCAGGTATGGGAATTCATTATATAATTCGCCCGAATAATAAAAATCAAATCCTACCCCGCCGAAAGTGTATGGCTTGTCGTTTATCATAATTCTTGAGCCGCCTACTTTGGGGTCGGCTTTGGGAACCGAGAACATAAACCCGACATTATACAAAGTAGTAAGTATCTCCGGGCGGTTCGAGATATCGAAGTTACTCAGCCTCCATTGTTTTTCCACCTGTTTAAGATACAGGGCAGTGTATAAATACTGGTAATAATGATTCCTGTAACTGGTCAGCCGGCGGTATCTTTCAGTATCAGGGTTCTGGGTTGTGAAATCGAGCAGGTTTTCATATTTCTTTCCCAGATAAAATATGGAAGAGGTATCTTTTAAATTACGCTCAATGGCCATGGCCGTAAAATCCTTAACCCCGGTAACGCCTAAAGAAAACTGCGATTCAACCGAAAGCACTTTTAACGGGCCAATGTACGACTTATATATTTCACGTTTCGAGTTAAACAACCTTATCTGTTCGCCAATCAGGCAGCATACCACAATCCGGGGTTCCACACCAGCCATTTTTGCTGCGCTGTCGATCAGGTGTTTGTCTTTCGACATGGCAATTTTTAAATCATTCCATTCCGGTATGTTCATCCATACATTCATGTTCTCAATGGTGTCTTTTGATACAGGCTGATTTAAAATCCGGCTGCAGCTTTTCATTATTTCCTGATATTCTTTATTTGCAGACAATTTGTAATCAATAGCTGCAATCAGCTTATCGGCCATAGAAACATCGTCGGTCGATTTCAATACGTTTAAAATAAGATTTGCATTATAAGGGTAAAACTTTCCGATTAACATTACTTTAAAATAATCTTCGACCCTTTCGTTACTGTTATAGTTAAAATAAGCCGAATCGTTGTAATTGCCTTTAATGGTTTTGTCGGCCATTTCTTTGTAAAAACGGTCGTTATAATCAACGGCGCCGGGGTCGTCGGTCAGGTGCCATTTTATGGCAAAGTAGGCGGAGGTGAGGCCGAACCCGATCAGGGCAAAGCCCAATACAAAGATGATAAACAGGATTTTAATTACTTTTTTAACAGAGATTTTCATAGCCGGGAAATAATTTGCAAAATTATATTTTTTTAATCAAAATACTTTCGGAAAATACAAAAGAATAATATACGGGTATGAAAAACGGGTAATCACCCAAATGGCCGGGAGTATTCCCGTTTTTTATGCCTAAAATCAGGATTCATAATTCTTCTTACTTTGTTTTTAAAACTGTTATTGTTTATATTTGGGAGTAATTATTTTTATATGTTTAAAATATTTTAACCGGTTATAAGTATTTAAAGTTGCGAGTAGCGACGTGTTATGTGCAATGCCTATGAAAAATTTAACCTATGGATAAATATAAATTAGCAGTAAAAGAATTAAAGAAAATAACCATCCATGACCCTGAAAATGGATGCAATCAAGTTTACTGTAAACTTCATGACTCTGACCATTTAGGCATAGACTCTCAAGATGAGAACGGAAACCAGCATAATTGTTTGGCTTGTCAGTTAAATGATGGAAACGAAAGAATTTTAAGATTCATAGATGAAACAGATACCTCACGTGACGAGGAATATTGTTTTACAATATTTGTCTTACTGCTTTATTTACAGGTTGAAAAACTTCATACAATTTTTAAAATCTTAGGAATTACTCAAGATTATGTTGAGAATAATTGGAAAGTTTTAATTGAGATTCGCAAATGGGCTAATTTCATAAAGCATCCTAAAGGTTTTTTGTTTACACATCACCCAATATTTATATTCGAAAATGATGACTATAATAAAAATTGTGATTTTAAAATCATTGACTATAAATTTGTAACATCCTTCTACAATAGGGAAGACGAATCAAAACTTAGAGAAAACTTGAAACAATTATGTAATCAGACAAAAATTATTGTTTTAATTCCGGACCCATTAAGGTTGACTAAAGAATATGCAAAAGTTTGTGAAGAATTTTGTAACAAAATTAAAGATAATCCACACTTTAAAGAAGTATTAAGAACACGTTCTACCTGCTATGACTATGAATAAAAAGGCACAGCACATAACACACGTTTGGCAAAAACTGGGCGGGTGGTGCAACTTGACAATGACAACAATATACAAAAGCGGTAACGGTTTGACGCCCCCTGCGGCTAATCGCCCAGCTTTTCCAAGCGCCAAACGTTATGCTTCATTTATACAAAAAGACTGACAATGATTTTTAGAATTATTTTGATATCCTTCTTTTTAATTTTAATACTTAATTCATGTAAGTTTTTAAACCATACTGCATATTTTGCAAATCCACCAAATGTCAATTGCTTTAATACCGAAAAAGAAAAAAATCTAAAAGTATCACTTTCATCAAACCATTTTGAATCCCAATCAAATATTGCATTTAGCAAACATATTGGAATGTCTACAGGAATTTATGGTGGTTTTCATGGACAATATGGTGCAGAAATAGCTAGTACATTATACAATAGGTTTAATGACAATAAATACTTCGAAACACAAATTGGATACGGTTATTTTAATAACAAGACCAAATATGCAGGTAACGAATTTATGGCATATAATTTTTCGTTTGCTGTTGTTCCAGAACATAACATTCATACAATTTATCATAAAATATTTATACAACCAACATATTTTTACGAAGCAAAACATGTAAATTTTGGAATAACGATAAAGTTAAATGCAATTTATTTTACACAATATCATTATTATTATAAAAAACTTACTGACTGGACTAATCGTGAAGAAGATCCACATTTCAAAACATATACAACAAGTACATTAGATTTTGCAAACAAATGGAATATTGTATGTGAACCAGTATTGACAGTGCAATTCAAAGATGTTGTTTATGTACAATTCTCTGGAATTATTTCAAATATGAATTATGAATCTCCAACATACAGTGAAAAATATAGAACTTATCATGGAAGTCCATATGAATTAATAAGCAATAAAGAATTTGGACAAACAAGGCTTCGACAACATGTTAACATATTGTTTACCGTTGGACATATTTTCAACTTTAAAAAGAAGAAATAATAAACGAAGCATAACACTGTGCATAGCCAACGGGCGTTAATAACGGTATGACACTAACTACTAATTTGAAAATTCATAAGCAATTTGACACGTTGGGAAGTCACAATCGCCCTTCTGGCCATGCACCGCTCCGATAGCTGTTATTTATATGAAAAACCATAACTCAAAATATATTTTACTAATTGCCATTTTAATTTTTATCTACTCTAATGGTTTTACACAACGAGACACGATATATTTAAATAAAGGTGACTTATATTCAGTTGGACGAATATCAAATCATCACTATAAGACAGGTATATGGAAAACATATAATTTAAAAGGGATATTAGTAGAAAAAGGGAAATATAAACTATCTCATAAACACGGAAAATTTAAGAAATATGAGAATAATATTAGAAACTGTTTTGAATTTTAATAAATAAACTAAAAAGTTTAAAACGATGTTAATAACAAAGTGATATTCAGTTGATTGATTGAAATATAATTACTATCTTTATGATTAACAACCAAT
>JBBIRU010000009.1:0-240788 GCA_037441645.1 Bacteroidota bacterium | reverse complement strand
GGGCAGGAAATAACCAATTTAAACTGCAACTGGTATATATTGGGAGGAGCACAGATAGCAGGTAACATTTCCGGGCTATATGTTAAACCAACCGTAACAACGACGTATGTGGTTGAGCAGTATTTGTGTGGCAACATAAGTTACGATACAGTAATGGTAAAGGTAAATAATACCGGAATTAAAGAACATAACAACGATTTTTTTAATGTAAGTATTTATCCTAACCCTGCAAATAATAAAATTACTATTATACCTGAAAATAAGGACGCTATAAAACAAATAACAATAAGTGATATAACCGGCAGGCAGGTGTATTTTAAAAAGAGCGAGGTGTACTTTTATCAAACAGAGCTGGATATCTCATTTTTGCAAGCCGGTAATTATATAGTAACCATATCAACGGTAAATAACGTGTACAATAAAAAACTTATTATTGCCCGGCCATGACATGGCTGTTTATTACATGGGCGGAGCCTTTAACAATAATGTTACCTTCGAATCATTGAGAATTACATTAAAAAGCAGGGACGGGAAGCTGATGTGAAACAATTACGATTGTTTATGTTCTGACTCCAAAACGCCCTGCGCTCTCTGGCGCGGGGTAGTTTACTTCTTTTTCAAGGTATTGTTACATCTTAAACAATAACACTTTGAATACAATGCTATTATTGAATTACAATTTTTTCTGTGTGAATTTTATCTCCATTATAAATTTTCACAAAATATATTCCTTTGGGTTGATTGGATAAGTCAATTTGAAAGCGCGAAGATGTATTTGTTTGAAAATGATCGCTACTATATATTTTATCTCCGAGCATACTATAAATTTCAATTAGACTTATGTGTACATTGTTGTTAATGATAAAAATTCCACTTCCCGGATTGGGATAAACAGAAACATTGGGAGAAAATGGGGTTTCAAAAACAGGGGCGGTTCCTGAACGATAGATAATTTTTCCGTTATTTCCGCAGGCCCATATATCTGACACTCCTATACCATGAATTGCATTTAGTATTTCGGTTGTACCAGAGGTTTCCGCTGTCCATGTAAGTCCTCCGTCTGAACTTCTGAGTATTATTCCGTTATTGCCACAAACCCATACGTTTGACGCGTCAGCATAATAAATTGCATTTAGGTTTTGTATTGTACCGCTGGATGGGGAAGCCCAGCTTGTACCTCCATTAATTGTTTTTAAAATAGTTCCTGCATTACCAACAACAATTCCATTATTTGCGTCAATAAACATTATTTTATTTAATTGATTGGTTGATCCGGAAGTTTGCTGTGTCCAGGATGTGCCGTTATTTGTTGTTTTAATAATTAAGCCTCCATCGCCCACTACCCAACCCGTGGTGCTGCCTGCAAAATAAATTCCCCGTAATACTTTGTTTGCATTAGCCGGTATCTGAATTAAATTAAAAGTGAAAGGATTGTAGAGAAACCCGTATCCCACTTCAATATCGCCTGCAACCCAACCGGAAGAGGAAGATGTAAAGTAACAATCATACAAAGAGGTTGTTCCTATGCCTATATTAGTCCAGGAACCTCCTGAACTGGTTGTCTTTAAAATTTCCTGTCCATCTCCTACTGTAAAACCGGTGGTGGAATTTATAAATCGTAAACTGTAATGTGTTAGTGAAGAACCTAAACTCATGCTTGTCCAACTGACGCCGCTATTTGTTGTTTTAATTCCGGTTCCGTTATTACCGGATGCAAAAACATTGGAAGTACCGGTTGCATAAATTGATTTTAAATGCTGTACAGTACCGGATGATTGATTAGTCCATTGGGCAAAACCTGCTGTGCAGAATATTACTGAGAATAATTTTGTAAGAAACAATAGCTTTTTCATTTTATTACCTCTTTTTTGTTTGGAAAATGACATTTTTTCTGTAAAGTTTACCTGATATTGTGTAAACGTTTTTATGGCATTACAAGTTTTATACTATAATTTTTTTCTTTATGGTTGATTTTTAAAAAATAAATTCCTTTGGGGCTGTCGGATAAATCGATTTCTGCATTCCGATTTGTGATTGTTGTTTCGAGTATTTTTTTTCCAGTCATATTGTATATTTCTATGTAATCGTCTATCCTTAATGGGTTGTTGTTTATTTCTATTATGAATTTCCCGCCAGATGGGTTCGGATATACTGTTACCGGGTTTTTCATAACGTTTTCTATCACTCCAAATACCTGGCACGAATCCAGATAAACATTAAAACCTGTATCAACAGGGGGGTAGTTCACATCCCAGAAGACTTTTTTATTTGGACAAATAACCGCATAGACAGGGTAACCTGCAAGGTTGAAGTATTGCGAAAAATAAGAGATTACCGAATTTCCGTTTCCATCCTTTCCGCTGATACATGGATTAGTTACACCGTAAGTACTTTTATATGCCGCAACTTCAGGGTCGGTATCGTTATAATCTATTCCCCAATAGAGAATATTGCCCGAACCAGCGCCATGATTCAGATAACTCTGTTCAATTATTGGAGCATATAGTTGGCAGTAATGACAAGTAGTAAAGAAAAAATCAAGCACAACGGTTTTTCCTGCATTAAGCGCCTGGTAAAGGTTTAGTGTATCATGTTCAGTACTGGTAACGGTAAAATCCTGAATAGTATCCGTATTCATTGCTCTAATTATTTTTTCTCCAATATTTTGTGATAAACATAAATAATTGAAGGAAAGAAAAAATATATAAAACAGAGACGTTTTTTTCATTGTCAGAACGTTGATAAAGTATTATTTTTTCGATTTACTTTGTTACTTGCAGTTTTTTTGTAACAAAGGCATCTCCCACCTGAATCGTACAGAAATATAATCCATTTGCAAGGGTTGTAACATCGAGTATTTTCTTATGTATTCCTGCATTTAATTGTTCTTCCTGCAGAAGATATATTTCTTCTCCAATGTAATTATGAATTTTAAAAGAGACGGAAGCCGGTTCAGGCATATAAAAGTCAATTGTAGCTGAAGAATTTACCGGATTAGGATAAATCTCGATATCGGTTTTTTGTATATTTTCGGACAATTCGGTACCTGTGACAGGATTAATTGTCCGCCACAATCCGAATCCGCAACACATTCCTGCAAAGAGATAGTTATTAGAATTCATAGTAAGCGATTCTATCGTTCTTGAAGGTAATCCCGAACTCATATCTGTCCATATGATACTATTGTCAGTTGAAAGATATACGCCACCAAAATCATTACCAGCATATATTTCTCCGGTTGGTTCTATATATATTGCCCAGCATGAAACGGAAGGAAAAGTTGTACCTGCCCAACTTGAACCATTATCATCCGAACGCATGATACCGTTGCCATCAGTGCCTGCAAAAACAGTCCCGTTCGCATTTACGGCTAATGCATATACATTATTATGAGGCCATGATACCATACTTGTCCAGGTTGCTCCATTATCTGACGACTTGTAAACGGCATCTCCAACTCCTGCAAATATATCACCATTGGACTTTATTGCCAGGCAGTTTACTTCATTTGTGTCAAGACCATTTGTTAAAGTCGCCCATGTAATACCATAATCGGTTGTTTTATAAATACAACCTTTGGAACCTGCATAAATCTGATCGCCAGAACTGACGGCAAGCGAATAAATTTTTTTATTTGTGATACCGGAATTTATGGCAGTCCACGTTGTTCCACCGTTTACAGAACGATACATACCACTGTCGAGAGTACCGGCAAAAATATAATTATTAAGACAAATTGTTAAATCATTAACTTCAATATTCTGTAAGGGATTTGTCCAGCTATTTCCGTCATCCTGTGAGCGGTAAATACCTATATCTGTACCGGCATACACTACCCCGGATTCAGAAGCAAGCGAATGAACCGTGAGAGTAATTATTATAAAATCAGGATCAAGCTTATACCAGATAGTTTGTGAAAAAGAAGAAATGGCAGATGATAACAACGCTGCTAAAATGACAAGAATTTTTTTCATTATCATGAGGTTAGTTAAAAAGCAGATAATTAATGATTTGGGAATAAAACAATTCTTTTTTCATAAGTGAATAAGTAAAGAAAATATCCCCCAAAATAAAATTTTCATCTGTTCCCGTATTCTAAAAAATTATTATTAAAATACTATTATTTTGAATTCATAGTAGAAAAAAACATAAGGATATATAGTTGTAAGCATTATTGCAAGAGGGGTAGCACTCCATATGAGACGTGAATATAAAATGTTATTAAATAAAAAAGTTGAAAATTAGAGCAAAATGGCATTTTTCATAAAGTTTATTTTTTATACTTTGTATAAAATATGGTTTGCTATTTTAACTTTTGTGCTATTTTGCGCATGTTGTTGTAATACAAAAGTATAGAAATGAAAATTAAAATAATTACCTGTTTTTATTTCTTACTAATATCTTCTCTATGTTTTTCGCAGGAACAAAGTGAAATAAAACAACTTCTGTCAGAAGTAAAAGATGCGTCTTATTATGATTCAACAATGATGTTTAACAAAGGACGTGTGGCAATTCACAAATTTCCAACAAACGAAACCAAAGCTGAAGTATTCTTATATTATGGAAACTATTTCTTTTATATTCAAAAACTTGAGAAGGCTATAGAGTATTTTAAGCTAAGCAGAAATGAAGCCGAATTAGCAAAATCGAATCATTTAGCTAATCTTGCAAAAATAAGAATGGCTTATCTTGAATTTGAAAAAGGAAACCAGTTAAAATCTGAAAAATCGTTAAATGAATTGCTTAAAACAGCAATAGAAGACAAAGATTTTAAAAATGTTTTAGAGTTATATAATTTGACAGGAATAATTAAAGAAGCAAAAAATGAGACAAAAGAGGCAGCCGAGCTTTACTATAAAGGGCTGTCATTATCAGAAGAAAAAAATATAGAATATTATCCCGGAGTCTTCAGAAATAACCTTGGGTTAATAAAATTAAGTTCTGGCCAGGTTGAAAATGCATTAACCGATTTTACCGAAGGGCTAAAATTAGCAGAAAATGAAAATAATAAAAGGTTAGCAAATCATTTAAAAATAAATATTTGCCGGGCATATATTATTGCTAAAGAGTTTGGTAAGGCAAAAAAATTTATAAGCGAAGTAATATCATATTCAAAAAGCAACAACTTTCCACGGGAACTCTCAAATATTTATGTAAGTATAGGAAGTACCTTAATTAACAGTAAAGAATACAAGGCCGCTTCAGAATATTATGATTCAGCTATTGTTATTCTGAAGAAAAATAATCTTCTGAATGAACTTTCTCATGCCTATATGGGAAAAGTTACTTTATTTGTTGAAATGAATGAATATAAAGAGGCAGAAAAGTATCTTGATTTGGCCAACGAGGTAATTCTCCAGACTAATAACCTGGAAGCAAAATCGAGTTATTATTATTTGCTCTACAGGTTAAATTTCATTAGCAAAAAATATGAAAATGCTCTTGAGAGCTATGAAAACTATATAAATGTAAAAGACAGCATTAATAATAATATTAACAATAAAATAATTGAAGACTTACAATACAATTATAAGGTACAACAAAAAGAGGTAGAGCTTGAAAAATCAAAATCAAAATCAATACTTCTTGAAATAAGTAATCAAAAAGAAAGAAATAATAAGTGGTTGGCAATAGGCCTTGCCGTTATAATATTAACAATAACATTGATTTATTTTTATAACAGATATTTACGAAAGGTTAAGGAAAAACAGGAACAATTCAGCAAATTGTTAATTAATAATATTGAAGAAGAAAGAAAAAGAATTTCGATGGATCTTCATGACGATATCGGACAAGCTCTTTCCATCATTAAATCGAAAGTTATTAATATCATTAAATCGAAAGAAATAGAAGATGATTTATCGAGAGTTATTAATCAGACAAGGGAAATATCAAGAAATCTCTATCCTTCAGGTCTCGAAAAAATAGGATTAATCAGATCTGTAGCATCTTTAATGCAGGATCTTCAATCGCTTAAAGGACTTGAATGCAGTTATGACATAAACGAGTCCATTCTTACTGTTTCTAAAGAGATTCAAACTAATATTTACAGGATTATCCAGGAATGTGTCAATAACACCGTTAAACATTCAGGCGCCTCAGGTTTAAAGGTTTCAATTAAAAGAATGAATAACGAATTTATTCTGACCTATATGGATAATGGAACGGGACTTAAAGCCAAAAAGAACACGCAGGGAATTGGTTTGTTGTCGATCCAGGAGAGGGCAAAAATAATAAACGGAAGCATAGAAATTGACGAAAGAATAGAAAAGGGATTTAAATTAATACTTAAATTTAAAATTCAATAACCCGAAATATGAAACTATTAATTGCAGACGATCATCCTATTTTCAGAAGCGGTTTAAAGACTATTTTAGTCGATCATTTCAGGAATGTAACAATAATTGAGTGTGAGAATGGTTCAGAGGCGTTAGAGGGAATAAGAAAAGAAAAACCGGAAGTGTCAATTCTTGACATAAATATGCCCGAAATTGACGGATTGGAATTATGTAATCATGTTGTAAGAGAAGCGCTTTCAACAAAGGTTGTAATTCTTACTATGTACAGGGATAGTGAAATGTTAAAAAAAGCATTTCATTTAGGTGCTTTTGGTTATTTGTTAAAAGATTTTGCAACAAAGGAAATAATAGAATGCATTGACCATGTCCTAAAAGATATTAAGTATATAGGCCCAGGGCTTGACAAGTACTATACGGCATTTTTACAAGAAGATAAATTAAAAAAGGATATCGTCTGTTTACTTAAAAATCTTTCGCAGGCTGAACTCAAAACACTTAAACTTGTCAGTCAGAATAAAACCTCTAAAGAAATAGCAGAATTACTTTTTTTATCTGAAAAAACAATAGAGAATTATCGTTCCCGGATTTGTCAGAAATTACAACTTCCTCCTCGTAACAACAGTTTATTACTTTGGATTGCCGAAAACAAAGAACTTCTTAGGGTTACCAGCGAGTTTTAAATCTCCCGCATTTTTTTATTTCCATTGAATTTAATGTGCTGAAAATTAGGGGGCAGCCCCCTTTTATCCCGTTTTTAGGTTGAATACTTTTGTTTTAGTACAGATCATTATGCTAAAAACATTGTGATATTTAAGTTCAATAAACACATGAAAAAAACTATATCTATATTTCTTTTCACATTGTTTATTTGCAATTGCAACTTGATTCTGGGGCAAACAACTATTTTTTCACAAAATTTTGAAACAGCTACTTTTACTACACCTGCTACAATCGGCTGGTCAGGAACAACCACGCCGGCTGACCAAGTATGGCACAGAAATGAAAATACTACCGGCTGGGGCTTTCCTGGTTTCGGAGCATACACCCCTACCGGAGCAATTTCAACAACGTATTCGGCAAGGTGTCACGAGTATAATGCCGCTTCGGGAGGAATATGTGATTTCATCACACCAACAATTGATTGTTCGCCTTATGGAGCAGTTGTTAAAACGCTTACCTTTTATAGATTTGATCGAGATGGCGGAACTCATTTATCAGTTTCTCTTTCTACTGACAATGGAGCAACCTGGGGCGCTGCACTTTGGACTTCCAGTGGAAGTGTTGCAGCATGGACACAGTACTCTGTTGCATTAGGCACTACGGTTTCAACAACTGTAAAAGTACGATTCAGGGTAGTTTCATTATATGACACTTATGATGTTGGAATTGACGAAGTAGTTATTACCGTACCCTGCACCCCACCCACTATAACAGGAACAACGCCTGGTTCCAGATGTGGCACAGGTACTGTTGTACTAGGTGCTACCGCTTCAGCCGGAACCATTAACTGGTATGCAGCAATAACGGGTGGTATTTCTCTGGGAACCGGAACTTCATTCACCACACCAAGCATATCGGCAACTACCACTTATTATGTGGAAGCAACGAATGCTGGCTGTACTTCTGCTCCACGAGTGGCAGTAGTCGCAACAGTTGGCGCTAGTCCTGCGCAACCGAGTGCGATTACAGGAAACATAGCGGTCTGTCAGGGTTCGTCACAGACATACAGCGTTATCAATATCGCTGGAGTAACATATACATGGGTTTTTCCTGCAGGATGGACACAAACCGCGGGAGGCACAACCAATTCAATAACAGTTACGGCGGGCGCATCATCAGGAAATATAACGGTAACTCCATCAAACGCCTGCGGTAATGGAACAGCACAAACTCTTGCTGTTACTGTAACTACAGGCGTTCCTGTACAGCCAAGTGTAATTACAGGAAATACAACACCATGTCAAAGCTCGTCACAAACATATAGCGTAACCAATGTAGCAGGAGTAACCTATAATTGGACTTTTCCAGCTGGCTGGTCACAAACAGGTGGTGGCACAAGTAATTCGGTTACAGCAACTGTTGGAGCATCAGGTGGAACAATTACCGTAACGCCATCAAACGGCTGTGGTAACGGCATGGCTCAGACATTAGCTGTTGCCGTAACGACTACTCCTGCACAACCGAGTGTTATTACGGGAAGCACAACACCTTGTTTTGGTTCTTCACAAACATACGCAGTTACCAATGTCGGCGGAGTAACTTATACATGGGCTTTCCCTGCGGGATGGACACAAACCGCCGGTGGCACAACCAATTCAATAACAGTTACGGCGGGCGCATCATCAGGAAATATAACGGTAACTCCATCAGTAGGCGCTTGTAGCGGTACGCCCAGCACATTGGCGGCAACAGTTAGCACAGCGCCTGCCATGCCAGGGGCTATCGCCGGAACTGCATCGCAATGCCCGTCGGTAACAGGTCAGACATATAGTATTGTAGCAGTGAGTGGTGCTACAAGTTATACCTGGACTGTTCCAGTTGGCTGGACAATCACAGCCGGTGGGTCAACCATTTCAATGACAACAACAACAGGTACCGCGGGGCAAAATGGAAATATCACCGTAACCGCCGCCAATGCCTGCGGAACAAGTGCTGCAAGTTCATTGGCAGTTACTGTAGCTGCTGCATGCTCTCCGGTTGTGTATAACAATCCTAATGGCTCCTATACTATTCCGTGCGGAGTAATCAACAAATTATATGATATAGGGGGAGCGGGCGGTAATTACGCCACCGCTAATCTAAACCAAACAACAACACTTTGTGCTCCTGCCGGACAATATTTATCTGTTGTTTTTTCAGATTTTAACACCGAGAGTTGCGCATCCCCCGGTTGTGATCATTTATTTATTTATAATGGTTCGAGTACGGCATCACCATTAATAGGTGATTATTATGGTAATAACTTACCTCCGATATTATGGTCTGCTTCGGCAGGCGGTTGTCTTACGTTTAATTTTAAATCGGACGGGAGTTTTAACAATTACAGAGGTTTTGCTGCAGATGTTGTTTGTACCTCAGCTCCGATAGCTACAGCACCCAATACCGATTGCGTAAATGCTGCCTGTTTAGGCGCCGGGCCCATTATTGTAAATTCAGGAAATACCGGTGGAGGTTTAACAGACGATTTACCCGCAGGTGTTAAAGGTTGCTTACAGGTCGGGGAGAGGAATACTTCGTGGTATTACTTTGATATTGCAGCTTCCGGCACGTTACAATTGGATATTTTTCCGAATCCAAGTACAAAAGATTACGACTTTGCTCTTTACAAACTAACAAGCGGATGCCCTACCGGCCCTCCTGTAAGATGTTCCTTTTCTGCACCAGGCGGAACAACCGGAATAAACACCTTACAAAATAACTGGCAATGCAATCCGTCCTGTTCATCAGGCGATGTTACAGAAGACAATGTAACAGGTAATAATTGGGTAAATGATTTATCTGTAGTTGCAGGCGAACATTATCTTTTAGTACTTGGTGATTATACCAGTTCTGGCGCCAGTTCTGCCAGTGTTGCATTAACAGGAACGGCTGGCTATAATTGTACATCTTCCCTTCCCATAGAATTAATATCATTTAAAGGAATTTGTAATGTAAACAATATGACATTTAACTGGTCAACAGCCAGTGAATTAAACAACGATTTTTTTACCTTGGAAGAAAGTCTTGATGCTATAAGTTTCAATAAAATTGCAGATGTAAATGGCGCCGGAAACAGTAATTCGGTTAAAAACTATGAATATTTTCTTTTAAACGAAAACCAAAATAAATATTTCCGGTTAAAACAAACCGATTTTGATGGAAAATTTTCTTATTCTGATATTATTACTGTTTCCTGTAGAAATTCTGATGGAATATATGGCGGAATAACATTATTTCCAAATCCTGCAACAAATAACCTTACAATAAATTTCGGAGGGGAAATAAATTCAAAATTACAAGTCAGAATAAAAGATTTGCTGGGAAGAAGCGTGAAAGAAATAATTTATATGGCAAATGAAATTACTTTTATGAATATTTCCCTGAATGATTTAAACAAAGGTATATATTTTATACAGATGGAAGATATTACCAATAATATCACTGTTCCATTACAAAAGTTTGTGAAAGAATAAAAAAGGGTTATGATTCACATAACCCTTATCTTTTTATTATAAAAAACTATTTTACCGGAAAATAAATTTCAGTGACCCATTTGGTTGAATCAGGTTCGGTGCCGGGGTCGGTTAAATAAACTTCCCAGGGGCCTCCGGCCTGAGTAAGACCTTTCTCTTTCATATACTGATCTAAATCAGTATATGCCTGAAAAGTTTTTTCATAGGGGCCGGTATAGGTAACCCATATAGTTTTTCCTTCATACGATTTTTTGACGGTGATTTTATCATTTCCTTTAATTTCTTTGTCAATGGGAATGGCTGCTTCAAAATCCCACGAAAGACTGTCCCATGCTAAAGTAATGGCCATCGGACTTCCTGTGCACTTTGCACCGTTTTTAGCAATATATGCCTGAATTTCACCGTAGGATTTTCCCATAATATCACCAATTTCGCCGGTATTTACTTTATTGCGGATAGTGGCAATAATCATCGGGCTTACTTCTTTTTCCTGAACATTGTAGGTGTATTTGTAAGAGACTTCAGTGGCTTTTTTTAATCTGCTTAAGCCTGTTTCAAAATCAGGCCCCATCATTTCATCGAAATTCATAAAAAGACCCATCAGACGGCCCATTGGCCAGGATAATGCTGAAGCGTCTGTCCACGTAACAACAGTACCGGAATCAGTTTTAATAAAACTGTAACTTCCGTTCGATTCTGATTGAAATGGTTCGCGGAATGCAAGAAAATAAATAACAGAATCAGGTGTAACACGGGTAATAGTAAGTTTTCCTTCACCCACAACAGGGCCTTTCCAATCCATCCAACCACCAACACCAACAGTGTCGTTGTATTTGTATTCAGCTGCCGAATCTTTATCTTTCCATGGTGACCACTCGTCCCACGAGTGAAGATTGGTGATCTTTGCTGCGATTACATCAGGGGAAGCCTTTATTAATAATGAGCGTTCTACTTTTGCCTCAGAGGGTAAAAAGATAGCAATAATCAGCAGCAGAGCAACTAAAATTAAAATGACGAAAAAAATCTTTTTTAATGCTTTCATAATGTCTGGTTTTAGTTTCTGTAAAGGTAAAAAATATTATTTTGAGTATATCATTTTAACGTGTTCAATTCCTGCTTCAGAAAAAGGCTCGCCCTGAATCGAAAAACCATTTTTTAAATAGAATCCTATAGCAGATTTCTGAGAATTCAAATAAATGGTTTGGCTGGCATTTACAACATCGTTTAATACAACCATAAGTATTTCCCGGCCTATCTTTTTTGCTCTGTATTCAGGTAAAACCGCAAATCGTTCCAGCTTTATTCCTTTTTCAGTTTTTCTCCACCGGGCACAGCCAGCCACTTTATTTTCGTAATATGCGAGATAATGTATGGCTTCCGGATCTTTTCCGTCAAATTCCAGTCGTTTATCAACTTTTTGTTCATTAACAAAGACTTCGGTTCTGATGGAAAGCGCTTTCCTGAATTTTTCCTGATCAGAAAATAAAAACGACTCTACTTTTATCATAAACTTTTAAATTTTATATAAATCTAAAATAATTCCATCTGATATAAACCATTTGTTTTCAGGAATTATTACAATGTTTTTATTGTTTTTGACAAGATTTTTAGTTTTCAGATGCCTGTCTGCCAGCTGTAAGAAATAGGCCAGATAAACCTGGCCGAATAAACCAGATAATTCGGAAAAAGAAATCCCGTTATGGGTTCTTAAACGGGTTAATAAATATTCGTTATACCTGTCTTTTTTTGAAAGTTTTTCAATGGTATAATATTTACCGTTTTTATGAATTTCTGGAATGTATTTATTAATATCCGAAAGATTCCATTGACGTGAGACCCCGTTAAAAGAATGCGCCGAAGGACCTGCTCCCAGGTATTTTTTACCATTCCAGTAACTGTTGTTATGTTTTGATTTATACCCGGGAAGCGAAAAGTTAGATATTTCGTAATGTTCAAATCCGCTTTTTTTCAATGTTTCACATAAAACAGTATAGAACGCTTCACTCTTGCTTTCCGAAACAGGGGGAAGAGTTCTTTTTAAAAACAGTGTATATAATTTGGTTCCTTTTTCTATTGTTAAGTGATACGCCGAGATATGCGAAACGTTAAACGAAACGGTTTTTTCAAGAGTTTCCTTCCAGTCTTCCTGTGTCATTCCGGGAATACCATAAATCAGGTCGATACTGATGTTTGAGAAACCGGCATCTTTCAAAATTTCTACACAGGTTGCTGCCTGGCGTGAATTATGTCTTCTTCTGAGAAATGTTAAGTGTTTGTCTTCGAAAGATTGTATACCAATACTTACCCTGTTAAAGCCGGTTTTAGAAAATTCTTTGGCTTTTTTGACATTAATATCATCCGGATTGACCTCAAGGGTAATTTCTGCCGAAGAGGAAACAGGAAAGGACGAATAAATTTTTTGCAGTATTTTTTCCAGGAATTCTGTTGCTATATATGAGGGAGTACCACCACCAAAATAAATGGTTTCTATGGGTTCACCTTCCGTGTAATGATTTCTTAAAACGAGCTCCGTACAGATAGAATCGACAATTCCGGCGATATTTTTATTATTTGTAACGGAATAGAAATCGCAATAACTGCAATGGGTTTTACAAAAAGGAATATGAATATAAATGCCGGCCATTTGACAAATTTAATACTTTTGTTTCCTGAAAGTGAAATTGAATGAACAGTTCCTATATTAAAGCGTTGTTTTGGGCCATTTTAATTTTTATCGGAAGTTCTCTGTCTGGCGATACTCTTTCAGAAGTAAAGCTGATAAACATTCCCGGATTAGATAAGGTTGTCCATTTTACCTGGTATTTTGTATTGTTTCTTTTTCTTGCAGCTGCAATTTATAAACAAAAGAAAAAAGTTGATATCAGATATTATATTCTCCTGCTAATTGTTTGTGTTGCCTATGGAGGCCTGCTGGAGTTGCTTCAGGGAAGTGTCTTTGCAAAACGGTCAGAAGATATATTTGATTTCATCGCCAATAGCTTCGGTGCTATTATCGCCTCATTTTTATTTGCCCCGTTATATAAAAGAAAATTCTGGCAAAAGTGGCTATAGGTTACTTTTGATTAAGTCGACCAAAACATCTACCGCCACATTTTCCGAAACACCAACCTTAACCAGTGTTTGTCCGTTATAAATATTTACCTTACCATCGCCTGCACCCACATAACCGTAGTCTGCATCGGCCATTTCGCCCGGCCCGTTAACGACGCATCCCATAACAGCAATTTTTAATCCTGTAAATTGTCTGGTAGCCTCCATTACCTTTTTAACGGCGGTTTCAATATCAAACTTTGTACGCCCGCAGGAGGGGCACGAAATATATTCGGTTTTGGTAATCCTTGCCCTTGAAGCCTGTAAAACCGAATAGGCCAAAGATATTGTTTTTTCACTTTTTTCCTGTGAAACACCGGAAATCCACAATCCGTCAAGCCTTCCATCGGCCATCAGGCCACCGGTAATAATTGACAATTTATAAAGTATTTCTTCTTCTGATAAATTTTTTAAACTCACCTTTAAAACTACGGGTGGTTTTACTTTGTCTTTGCATGATTCTGCAAGCATTTGCCTGATTTCATAAAGATTTTTGTCAGGCGAAATAACAATAATTTGCTTTAAAAGCGGGTCTGAAATGTCATTGACATCAGGATACTTAATAATATTATTCAGGTGATCGGTAAATATTAAAACCGGAGGCTGGTTTCCTCCGATCTGTCCTTCCTTTTGAGTCTGACGCCGATGAAAGCAGAATGGATTATAAGGCCAGTTCTGATTTTCATTTATTCCACTGGCAGTAGAAATAATTTTTCGGGATTCTTCAATAATGGATTTTGCCACAGGAATTTCTTTTTCGGGAGCTTCTGTAAGCGAAACACGGATAGTATCGCCAACGCCTTCTGTTAACAATGTGCCAATACCAAGGGCGGATTTAATTCTTCCGTCTTCACCTAACCCTGCTTCGGTAACACCCAGATGAACAGGACAATTTATATTGTTTTCTGACATTTTCTGAACCAGCAGACGGTTTGCATGAATCATGGTCAGAGGGTTGCTGGCTTTCATAGAGAGTACTATGTTATGAAAATTTTCAAAGCGGCAGATTTCAATAAATTCAAAAGCAGAGGCAACCATTCCCTCCGGGGTATTTCCGTATTTTCCAACCATTCGCCATGAAAGCGAACCGTGATTTATCCCTATGCGTATGGCAGTACCGTTTTCTTTACAAATATTTATTAATGGAATCAGCCTGTCGCGGATGCTTTCTTTTTCGAGGTTAAATTCCTGTTCGGAAAATTCAATTTTTTTTGCCGATTTTGAAATGTCGGCATAATTCCCGGGATTAATCCGGACTTTTTCAAATATACGGGCAGCCATTTCTGCTACAACGGGGCTGTAATGTACATCGGCCACAAGCGGAATCAATATGCCGGCCGAACGAACCTGTTTTTTGATTATCGGAAGCACTTCAGCTTCTTTTATTCCCGGGACCGTTATTCGCACCAGCTCGCTCCCTGCCCTGGCAACCCTGACAATCTGATCAACAGTAGATTTTATATCAAGGGTCTGGGTATTTGTCATGGTCTGAATACGGATGGGGTTATTGCCGCCCAAACCGATATCACCAATTTTTACTTCCCGGCTTAAAAAACGGAGATATTTTGAATAAGGCTGAATATACATACAAACATTTTGGCAAAGATAATGAAACAACAATTGAGTAAGTTCAAACTTGAAATTCACAAAAATGTTTATCTTCGGGTTTCACTATAAGGGCTTTTATGAAAACATTATATATTGTTTTGTTCATATTTATTGATTTGTCGTTTCTGCCAGGATTTTCACAGGACACCTCTCCGGAAATAGACAGTCTGATAAGTGTGTTAAAATCATGTTCCGAAAAAAACAGGTTTGATGTACTTACCCGGATTTCTGATGGATATCTCAATTATTCGCTCGACAAAAGCCGCGAATATGCCATTCAGTCTCTTGATTTCGCAAAACGAATAAAAGACAAAAATAAAATTGCCACATCAGATAAAAAGCTTGGAATTATTGAATATTATGCGGGTAACCTGGAGAAAGGGTTACAATATTTCGATGAATCGTTAAAACTTTATGAAGAGCTGAAAGACAAAAAACAAATCTGTAATGTTACAAACAATATCGGACTAATGCAGGCCGATTTGGGAAATAACCAGGAGGCAATAAAGTATTACGAAAAATCGATGGAGCTTGATAAAGAGCTTGGCGATTCTACAGGAGTTGGCCTTACTATTGGAAATCTTGCCACGATTTATTTGAATATCGGGGATTACGAAAAAGCCTTAAAACTTTATAATCAGTCGTTAAATATTGCTAAAAACAGTAAAGACAATCCCCGTATTGTAAGCAATTTATGTAACATCGGATTGGTTTACCATACCTGGGGAAAATATACAACCGCAGTAACATATTACCTTGATGCCTTAAAAGAATCGGAAAAAGAAAATGACCCGAAAGTAAAAGCACAGATTTTATTAAACCTGGGAGTAATATATTATGACTGGAAAAATTATAATAAAGCGCTGGAATATTATAAAGAAGCATATGAAATACAGAATTCCGTTAAAAGTTATGTAGATGCGGCTAAAACACTGATGGATATAGGAGTATTATATGATAAATGGGGCAAAGACGAATTGGCTATGGATGCCTATCAGAAATCGCTGAAAATATGCAGGGGCACAGAGAATAAATATGAAACGGCGATGATTCTTTTTAACCTTGCAACCTTCTATGACACAAGAAACAAGAGCATTGAGGGATTAAAATACCTGAAGGAAGCATTGCAAATCAGAAAAGAAATAGAAGATAACCGGGGTATTGCAAGTTGCTTAAACAGCATGGGAAATATTTATATGAAACAGGATGATTATTCAGAAGCCTTAAGTTGTTTCGAAGAATCGGAAAAAATACTCAAATCTGTAGAATCGATGGATTTAATGATGAATAATCTATTAAATTTTTCAGATTTATATTACGACATGGGCGATTATAAAAAATCCAGGGATTATTTATATAAATATGGCGTATTAAGAGACTCCACATTTTCTGCCAACACCCAGAAAGAACTGGCTAATTTGCAGACCCGTTATGAAACCGACAAAAAAGAAAAAGAAATACAGTTGCTTAATAAGGATAATGAATTAAGGCAAATGGAGATTAAAAAGAAAAATGAAGAGATGAAAAAACAACGGATTTTGATATATTCTTTTGTTTTCGGATTTATTATCATTCTTGTTTTTTCCGTTTTTCTTTACAGGCTTTACATGCAAAAGAAAAAAGCAAATATTTTATTGTTCGAAAAGAATGCACAGATTTTACAACAAAATGAAGAAATTACAGCACAACGCGACGAAATAGAGGCGCAACGGGATGAAATAGAAGCCCAGCGGGATCACGCCGAGCAACAGCGCGATATGATTGGTCACCAGAAAATGGAAATCGAATCCAGTATTCATTATGCCAAACGTATTCAGACTGCAGTACTGCCCACCAAAGAAATTATTAATCAATCTGTGCAGGATTATTTTATCCTGTTCTATCCCCGCGACATTGTCAGCGGAGACTTCTACTGGGCTTCAAGAAAATGTGATCAACTTGTGGTGGCTGCTGCAGATTGTACGGGACATGGTGTTCCCGGTGCATTTATGAGCATGTTGGGAGTTTCTTTTTTAAATGAAATTGTAAACCGTTTGGCCTCATCTGGAACACTGGATGCTTCTGAAATATTGAATCAGCTGAGAAACCAGATTATTTTTTCATTACATCAAACAGGGAAGGAAGGAGGCTCAAAAGACGGAATGGATATTTCTTTGATAATACTTGACATGGTACCTCAAAACAACTCCGTTTCAAAATCTTTTAAACTCCAGTATGCCGGGGCGAATAATCCTATTTATATAGTTCGTCAAGTTAAAAGTTTGAAAGTTGAAAATGCCGACGTTATACTTGACGAACTCAAACCCGATAAAATGCCGGTCGGAGTTCACGAACGACAGGATATATCCTTTACAAAGAAGGAAATTATTATTCCGGAAGGTTCGCAAATCTATCTTTTTTCCGATGGCTATGCCGACCAGTTTGGCGGACCAAAATCTTCAGCCGGAGGAAAGAAATTCAAGTATTTGCAATTAAAAGAAAAATTACTCGAATGGAAAGATCAATCCATGGAAGTACAAAAAGAAAACCTCGACAAAACATTTCAAAACTGGAAAGGAAACCTTGACCAGACAGATGATGTCTTATTGATTGGTTTGAAGGTATAGGACACATTTTTTGTAAAAACCCTTAACCATTGTATCTTTACCGTTAATTATAAAAAATAATGGAAACAAATTCAAAGGAATATTTTGCCCACGAAACGGCTGTCATTGACGAAGGTTGCGAAATAGGCAAAGGCACAAAAATATGGCACTTTAGCCATATTATGAAAGGTTGTAAAATCGGCGAAAAATGCAATATCGGCCAGAATGTAGTTGTCTCGCCCGATGTGATACTCGGAAAAAATGTTAAAATTCAGAATAATGTTAGCATTTATACCGGTGTTATTTGTGAAGACGATGTATTTCTTGGCCCGTCGATGGTTTTTACAAATGTGATAAATCCTCGCAGTGCCGTTATTCGCCGCGATGAATACAAAAAAACCATAGTAAAAAAAGGAGCCAGTATTGGTGCAAATGCCACTATTGTTTGCGGAGTTACCCTGGGAGAATTTGCTTTTATAGGGGCAGGAACAGTTGTAACCAAAGACGTAAAACCGTATCAGCTGGTGGTGGGGAATCCTTCGCGTCATGCCGGCTGGATGAGCGAATTTGGACATCGGCTGAATTTTAACCCGGAAGGGATGGCGATTTGTCCTGAAAGTAAAGAAAAATACAGGCTTGAAAACAATTTCGTAACTAAAATTGCTTGATTTACATGGCAAAGAATTTTTCTATGATCGGTGTTGCAGGATACATTGCCGTCAGGCATGTAAATGCTATAAAAGAAACAGGAAATAAACTGCTTGCCACCCTTGACAAGTTCGACAGTGTCGGCTTTCTCGACAGTTATTTTCCCGATGCCGATTTTTTTACCGAATTTGAACGGTTCGACCGCCATACTTCTAAACTTCAACGCAGCGGAAATAAAATCGATTACGTAAGTATATGTTCACCCAATTACCTGCACGATTCACACATTCGCTTTGCCTTAAAGAGCGATTCCGATGCAATTTGTGAAAAACCACTGGTACTTAATCCCTGGAATATTGATGCACTAGAAGAAATAGAAAAAGAAACCGGGCATAAAGTAAATACCATTCTGCAACTTCGTTTACACCCATCAATTATAGCATTAAAAAAACAAATTGAAGAAGGCCCTGCCGATAAGATTTACGATATTGATTTAACATATATCACAAGCCGTGGAAACTGGTATCATTTCTCATGGAAAGGAGATACCCAAAAGTCCGGCGGGATTGCAACCAATATAGGGATTCATTTTTTTGATATGCTTACCTGGATTTTTGGCAGTGTTAAAGAAAATATCCTTCACTTTTCCGATAATAATAAATCTGCCGGTTTTCTTCAGCTCGAAAAAGCCCGGGTTCGTTGGTTCCTGAGTCTCGATGAAAACGATCTTCCCCAGAACATAAAAGAGAAAAAACAACGTACATATAGGTCCATTACCATGGAAGGAAAGGAAATCGAATTCAGCGAAGGATTTGCCGATCTTCATACCCTAAGCTATAAATCGATACTCGAAAACAAAGGGTTTGGACTGAAAGATGCCCGGACTTCTGTGGAAACTGCTTTTAATATAAGGAATGCACCTTTACATCTTTTAAACGGGGAATATCATCCATATTGTTTAAAAATCAAAAAATAGTATTATGTATAATGATTTAATTGCAAAAAAAACGAAGCTTTCAGTAATCGGGTTAGGATATGTAGGACTTCCAATAGCCTTGGAATTTGCCAGGCAGATCCCGGTGATTGGTTTTGACATAAAACAGGAACGTGTTGACTTGATGAAAAAAGGAATTGACCCGAGTAACGAACTTACTGCTGAAGCTTTTAAAGGTTGTGACATAACATTTACTGCAAATCCTGAGGATTTAAAGGAATCTTCTTTTCACATTGTTGCAGTACCCACCCCGATAGATAATCATAATTTACCCGACCTGACTCCTGTATTGGGAGCTACACGTACAGTAGGAAGCATTTTAAAAAAGGGCGATTATGTGGTATATGAATCGACCGTATATCCCGGCTGTACTGAGGAAGATTGCATTCCTGTCCTGGAAAAATTATCAGGATTGAAATTTAAACAGGACTTTAAAGTAGGATATTCGCCCGAACGCATTAACCCTGGCGATAAAGAACATACCCTAACATCTATCACTAAAATTGTTTCGGGTTGCGATGCTGAATCTGCTGAAAATGTTGCTAAAGTATATGAAATGGTTGTTAAGGCCGGTGTTCACAGAGCGTCTTCCATTAAAGTTGCCGAAGCTGCCAAAATCATAGAAAATACTCAGCGCGATGTAAATATTGCTTTAATGAATGAACTTTCCATCATTTTTAACCGCATGGGAATTAATACCTACGAAGTATTAGAGGCTGCCGGAACCAAGTGGAATTTCCTCAAATTTTACCCCGGACTGGTGGGTGGACATTGTATTGGTGTTGACCCTTATTATTTGACTTTCAAGGCAAAAGAATACCGTTATCATGCCCAGATTATAAATGCCGGCAGATTTGTTAACGATTCCATGGGTTTTTATATTGCCAAACAAACTGTAAAGAAATTGATTGCTGCCGGAAAAAATGTGTTAAGCACGAAAGTGCTGGTTATGGGCATTACGTTTAAGGAAGATGTAAGCGATCTCAGAAATTCAAGAGTTGCTGATGTTGTCAGTGAATTCAAGTCTTACGGAGTAAAAGTTGACATCGTTGATCCGCATGCCGATAGCACCGAATTAAAACACGAATACGGTTTTGGTTTGACGGATAAAGCCGGGACGGAATACGATGCCGTAATTGTAGCGGTTCCGCATAAGGAATACAAATTGTTAAATGAAGAATATTTTAAATCGATAAGTAAAAAAGGCGCCATACTGGTTGACGTGAAAGGAATTTATCGCGACAAAATTAAGGATTTAACATACTGGAGTTTATAGTGATGTCGAAAAAAATTTTAGTGACCGGCGGAACCGGGTACATTGGCTCTCATACAGCAGTAGAACTTATTCAACAGGGGTTTGAAGTTTTTATTGTTGATAATCTGTCGAATTCTTCTATCTCCGTATTAGAAGGAATAGAAAAAATTACCGGGATTAAACCCCGTTTCACCAAGCTGGACCTGACCGAGAAAACAGCAATTAAAAAATATTTTCACGATCATCATGACCTGGATGCCGTAATACATTTCGCGGCTTTAAAAGCAGTGGGAGAATCTGTTTCCGAACCTCTGCGATATTACAGGAATAATCTCGAATCGCTTACTAATTTATTAAAAGGGATGATAGACCGGGATATTCCTGCCCTTGTTTTTTCTTCATCCTGTACCGTTTATGGCCAACCCGACAGGTTACCCGTAAAGGAAGATGCTCCTGTTAAAACAGCTACCTCACCATACGGAAACACAAAACAAATTGCCGAAGAAATAATAAAGGATACTATTCATTCGGACGATAACCTGCATGCTGTTTCTTTGCGTTATTTTAATCCTATTGGAGCGCATCCGTCTTCTCATATTGGTGAATTACCGCTTGGAATTCCAAACAATCTCGTTCCCTTTATAACCCAGACAGCTGCCGGGATACGTGAACAGTTAAAAGTTTTTGGCGACAATTATGATACTCCTGATGGCACCTGTATCCGCGATTATATTAACGTGGTTGATCTTGCCAAAGCGCACGTTGTTGCAGTTCAGCGGATGATAAATAAAAAATCGGAAGATTCCTTTGAAGTTTTTAATTTAGGAACCGGAAAGGGGCTTTCTGTTTTAGAAGCGATCCGGGCTTTTGAAAGAGCAACAGGAAAAAAACTGAATTATGTAATCACCGAACGTCGCGAAGGAGATGTTGAAAAAGTATGGGCCGATGCATCAAAGGCAAATGAAATACTTGGATGGAAAGCGGAAACGAACATTGAAGAAACCATGCTATCGGCCTGGAACTGGGAAAAAAAGTACAGAGGAATATACGAATAAATAAAAAAATGAAAAACATATTAATTACCGGCGGAGCAGGGTTTATAGGTTCACATGTGGTTCGGTTGTTTGTAAATAAATATCCGCAATATAACATTATAAATCTTGATGCGCTGACCTACGCCGGTAACCTCGAAAACCTTTCAGATGTTGAAAAAAAGAGTAATTATACCTTTGTCAAGGGAAATATTTGCGATGATAAATTCCTGGAAGAGATTTTTAATAAATATGATTTTTTCGGAGTAATCCACTTAGCTGCAGAATCACATGTAGACCGCTCTATTACCGATCCTATGTCGTTTATCAGGACGAATATTGTGGGTACTGTTACATTATTGAATGCTGCAAAAAATAACTGGAAAGAAAACTATAACGAACATCGTTTTTATCATATCAGTACCGATGAGGTTTACGGATCATTGGGAGCAGAAGGTTACTTTTTCGAAACCACGCCCTACTCGCCCCGCAGCCCGTATTCTGCCTCCAAGGCCAGCAGCGATCATCTGGTGCGGGCGTATTATCACACATATGGAATGTATAATGTTATTTCAAACTGTTCGAATAATTATGGTCCCAACCAGTTTCCCGAAAAACTTATACCACTTATAATAAACAATATTAAAAGCAAAAAACCTCTTCCCGTATACGGGAAAGGTGAAAATATCCGCGACTGGCTGTATGTTGAAGACCATGCACAGGCTATTGATTTGATTTTTCACAACGGGAAAAGCGGAGAAACATACAATATCGGTGGCGATAACGAATGGACAAACATTAAGCTGGTTAGAATGCTTTGTCGTATTATGGATAAAAAACTGGGTCTTTCTTCGGGCGAATCGGAAAAATTGATCACTTATGTAAAAGACCGTGCAGGCCATGATTTACGCTATGCCATAGATTTTAGTAAAATCAAAAACGAACTCGGCTGGACTCCCCGGGCTACTTTCGAAACAGGCCTGGAGAAAACAGTCGACTGGTACCTTGAAAATGAAAACTGGCTTAAAAATGTATTATCCGGCGATTATGAAAAATATTATATAAACCAGTATCAGAAAAGATGAAAATAGTATTTGCTGCTATTTTGTTTTTTTTTCTGTTTGGCGTTAACCAGGCAAAATCACAGGATTCTTATTCCGGAGATACTGTTTATATTGTTATTGCCGATACAAATCAAACGGTTGCCTTAGATACAGCTCAAACCATAATTCTACAGGCTGGCAAAGAATGGCCGCAATACTTTAAGATTGGTAAACATCATATAAAAAATCCGTTATATACTATTGCCGAAGATGTGGCAGGAAAAAGTAAAGCGACTACGATAGTTCTTATTCTTTTAACCGGCCCTCTTGGAGGACACAGGCTTTACCTGGGAACAAAGCCCATTGTTCCGATTGTTTATACATTAACTCTCGGCGGCGGGGTGGGAATTTTACCTTTTATAGATCTGGTCGTAGTGTGTTTTTCAAAAGACATGAAACGCTTTGAAAACAATGACAAGATTTTTATGTGGGCGAAGTAGAGAATTATTTTGAATTACGCTTTTCCAGTTAACCCCCAGTCCTGTAAAAGATTTATCTCAGAATTATTTATTTTTTCCGCAGTGTTAACAAATTGAATTAATAACCTGTCCGAATTATGAAAAGAATAAACAGTTACATGCTGATTACCCCTAATCCAGTGATATTCTTTGTTTAGTTCATTATCAGCAAAATAATCGCATTCTCCATACTTGTTTACAAATAATTCTAACAAATTTCCGGAAATTTGTTGTAACGTATCAATCTGTAATTCCCGGAGGCGGTACTGGTTATAAAAACAGTAAATTTTACCTGTATTGGAATATCCCCGGTAATTCATGGTATAGGATGCGCCCAGTAAACCGTACCCGGTATCGATATGAGTAATAATTTTCTGATTTTTGAGTTGCCACAACGTGTTATACGTTTCGGGCAAAGACATGCCAAAACTCAAACCCAGAAAAATAGAATTATTATTATTTTCCGGGTGAGATTCACTTTTTTCTTTAGCCGCCAGTATTTCCTCTTTGGACACGTAATTATCCTCCCAATCCGGGCAGCTGATTTTACAGTTATAAATGGAAGAAAATAAAACGCTTAAAAGAATCAGTATGAAAAAGACCTTTTTCATAAATAAAATTTTTTAACAAAGTTAAAAAGGAAAATATAAACTTTTAATAAAAATTGTTAAATGAAGAGAATTAAAGAATTTTTAAGAAAGCACTATTCCTTTATTTCCCATTTAACTTCTACCTCCCAGTTCGAACGGAGGTTTATTTCGTCGGGACATAAAAATACTTTTTCGGGTTGGCGGTGCTTTAAATAAAATCCAGTATCCCATTTCCCGTTTTTATTGTTGTCAACAAATGCCCTAAGCCTGTATTTCCCCGGAAGCAGAAAATTAACAGATTTTGTATAAGGAAGATTTCCCGGCCATTCCAATACAACCTTTCCGCTGGCATCGGTCATTTGAAAAACATAAAAATTTTCAGGACCCTGTATATTAAACATCGCCGTGGAATAATAATCCAGGGAATAGGTTTTAAAAGTTCTTCCAATAGTATCGTTTACGTTTCCGTAGATGTCTTTAATTTTTCCTTTGGCGATACGAAGCCGGTACCTTATTTCATCTTTCCAGGGATATTTTATATAATAAACGCAGGGAGAATGCTTACTGTTTTCAATAATAGGTTTAATTTTATGAAAAACACTGTCAGGGGCTTCTTCTAAAATAATGCTATCCGGGGAAAAAGAAATAACAGGCGAGCCAAAGCTCAATCGAACAGGGTATTGAGATTGCCATTGCTGATCGTTTAAAACACTAACCGCACTTGAAAATTTTAAAATGGCAGGAGATTTCTTGTTTGTTTCTTTAAAAATAAAAGTTGCAGAATCAATAAAATTATATAGGATATCAGCACTGTCTTTCTTTACATAAGTTATTTGAAAACGAACGGTGTCGTTTTTATATTCCAGCGAATCGGTGAGCCATAAAGTAAGTGAATCGCCATTTATACCCTGCTCAACAAGAAAGTGTTTAATGTTGATCCCATTTACAGTGACAGGACCAAAAGGTTTTCGGTTAAATAAAGCAAAGCATTTGTTTTTATAAGGGCGATTGATTGATTTTAAAAATTGTTTAAGGCGATCTTCCTCAAATGAATAAAGAGACCTGTTTTCCGGCGAATAAGCAATTGTATGCCTGGTTATTATGCTGTCTTTTTGAAGAGTATCTGTTTGTGTCTCCGAAATTTTAATCAGGCTTCCTTTTTTTAACGTATCTGATTGGCTTTTTTGAATAACAGATGGAATAACAATTGAATCAATATATGCAATTTTCTCGTTAGGCAGATCAAACAATAAATTGCTGTTGGCGTCGCTTAATGCAAATAGTTTGTAGCGTCCCTTTTTTATGTTTTCAATGCTAAAATTTCCGTTGCTATTCGTTTTAGCAATATAATAAGGTAATTTTTTAACAGGAACAGAATCCAGGGTGTCATTATAAAGCATAACAAACATTCCGTTTTCCGGTTTGAAAGAAAATGCATCAATTATAGATCCTGACACTTTCAATGAATCCAGTACGGGTCCGGTTGAAAAACAAAAATGAAAATCAGGGATAGAATTTCCTTCATTCAGGTCAGCAATGGCATCAGAGAAATTCAATGTGTAAGTGGTGTTGGGTAAAAGATTTTCTTTAAATTTTATAATAACCGAACGCGTTTTTGAAATGACTTCGGGTTTCTCTTCCATAGGTGGCGAAACAACCAGTTTCTGCTGAACCGATTTTAGGGAAATAAATTCATCAAAGGTTAATTCAATTTCCTTTCCTGAAAAATTTACCGACCTGTTTTCCGGACTACAGGAAAGTAGTTTTGGAGGAGTTTCATCTTTGGGTCCGCCCCCCAGGGGCGCCTGGCTGGCACACGAACCCAAAAGGGCTGCCAGCCCCATTGTCAAATATAATCTGAAAGATTTTTTTTTCACAAAAACGGATTTCATTGCAAACATACAAAATAACAGGGATTATTCAGAAACAAAAGGTAAGGCAGGAGAAATCTTAAGAATAATTATAATTTGCCCGGTGTCTTTATGAAATACAATGCGCAGGATTACTGTAGAAAAACACCTCGATTTGTTGTCAACAAGTTTTTGTTATTTACAAAATATCGGGATTCGGCAGAAATTTACGTAATGAAATAACAAAAACAAGCGGGTAGTATTTTTATGATAACGGAATAAGAAATATTTTGATTGCTAATTTTAACCCAATCAGTTTACGAAACAATACGGGTGAATTATGCATATCGGAAAGAATAAAGTTTCAACAATATACAGGCATGTTGATAATTAATTATTCTGGCGAACATATCAGCAACAGGAAATAGACAGGGTTGAGGATAGGAAAATTATATGCTTAGGAAGTAAAACGGAATTCATCAAAAAAATCAAAAATTCCTGGTGCATGGAAAACTTCTTATCCGGAAAGTAGCTATGAATTAATAAATCCGGATAATTATGTAAACGGGATTAGTTAAGAATATTTAATGGTTGTATTAATTGTACACTATAAATGGGATAAGATTAGTCACAAAAAACCATTACTTTTGAATCTTTAAAAAAACAGATGCAGGCACTTTATATTACATGGAATCCCAACCCCGAAATGTTTAATATCGGCGGTTTTGCCGTGCGCTGGTACGGACTGTTGTTTGCCAGCGGTTTTTTCTTTGGCTATCTTATCATTCAAAAATTTTTTAAACGGCAGGAGATTCCTTTAAAAGTTCTCGACAGGCTTACCATTTTTATGTTGATTGGTACTGTTGTGGGCGCCCGCTTAGGACATTGTCTCTTTTATGAGCCCGGGTATTACTTTTCAAAACCCTGGGAAATTCTCAATCTGCGACAGGGGGGGCTGGCAAGCCATGGAGCGGCTATAGGAATATTGCTTTCATTATGGTTTTTTGTCAGAAAAGAAAAACGTTCGTATGCGTGGATTGTTGACCAGATTGTTATAGTAGTTGCTTTATCCGGTTTTTTTATTCGTACCGGAAACCTTCTGAATTCTGAAATAGTAGGCTCGCCTACGTTAATGCCCTGGGGTTTTATATTTAAAGAAGTACCTTTTACCGGCAATTTAAGCAACCTGTCAACGCAGTTTCTGTCGGTTTATAACGAATACAAAAACATACCCCGCCATCCTTCTCAAATATATGAAGCTCTTTTTTACCTGGGGGTATTTGTTTTATTATTCTGGTTATACTGGAAGAAAAATGCCGGAAATAAACCTTTTTATCTCACCGGATTGTTCCTGGTGCTGGTATTCGGATTCCGCTTTTTTGTCGAATTTTTTAAAGATGTACAGGTTGAATTTGAACAGAATCAATTGCTAGACATGGGTCAATGGCTGAGTATTCCTGCTGTTATTGCGGGGGCTATTCTTATTTTCTATGCCATGAAAAAAAGCGGAAATCCTCAGAAATCCTGAAAACATAAATTGTTAAAAAGTGTTGTTTTTTTCAACAAAATTTGGATACGTCAGGTGTTTCATTATTTTTGTTGTCTAAGAACCACGAAAAACCTGTCTTTTGAAAATATTTATCCTATTATTTTTTGTCTTTTTTTTCATAGTTTCATTTACCCTTTCTTCTTTTTCCCAAGTTGTTACCAACGTAGAATCTCCCGATTCCCTGGCTGTTGGCCCACAGGAAGATGAAGAGATTGATATGGAACCTGAAATGATAGAATTGCCAGCAAATGATTATTTTACCATTGTAAAAGACAATTTTTTTGACGTACCGGCATCTAACCAGTATTTCTTTTGGGATACATTAGATATTCATCCCTATAAATCAAAAATGAATAAGTTTTCCGAAATACGAAAAATATTGCTGGTTGATAGTAATTCGGTTTTTGCCATGCCTTTGAAAAATACGGTAAATTCCGACTTCGGATGGAGAAAATGGAAGTATCATTATGGAATTGATCTTGGCTTAACCGTGGGAGATCCGGTGGTTGCTGCTTTTGACGGTACGGTAAGGGTTGTAAGAAAAAGTAAATCGTATGGGAAATGTATCGTCATCAGGCATAACAATGGACTTGAAACCCTGTACGCTCACCTTTCCGGGACAATTGTTTCTCCCAACCAGGTGGTAAAAGCCGGCGAACAAATCGGAACGGGAGGAAATTCCGGTCGCTCTACCGGACCGCACCTTCATTTTGAAATACGGTACCTGGGAGGCGCTATTAATCCAAATGAAATAATTGATTTTAAAAATAATGCTCTGATTAAAGATACTTTAATAGTTGATCGTTGTTTATTTGAATATCTCGATGATGTTCAGAAAGCCAGGTATTATAATATCAGAAAAGGCGATTCTCTTTCGAAAATTGCTCACAAATTAGGAGTTCCAATGTCAAAAATTTGCAGGTTAAATGGAATTTCAAAGAAAACTACGTTGAGAATTGGTCGCCGGTTGAGATATACATAATTTTGTCCGGTGTATGATACAATGATATTTCTTTCCATCCGTTTTACATTAACTTTGCCATTAATTTTTTTAAAATGAGTGAAACTGTAAATCAAAATACATCTTCAAGAAAGAAAAGCGACCTTATCTATTTTCTGGTCATTGTTCTTTTATTGGCGTCCAACGGGTTCTTTGCCTATAAATTTTATACCATGCGCAAAGAAAAGGTATTTGTTGAAGTTGAACTGAAAGATACAAATAACGAAAAGGCAAATCTTGAAAAAGAATATACCGATATGCTGGCGCAGTATGAATCGTTGCAAACCGACAACAAGCAAATTTCGGGTGAACTTGAACAGGAAAAGATGAAAATCAAAGAAATGCTTGACGAAATTAAAAATCTTAAAAACGCGAATTATTACCAGATAAACCAATACAAAAAAGAACTGGGTACTCTTCGTGAAATTATGAGGAGTTATATTGTTCAGATCGATTCTTTAAATACCCGGAATAAATTATTGGCTGAAGAAAACAAGCAGGTAAAGACCGATTTTCAGAAAGTAAAAAGCGAAAAGGATGTGTTGACTCAAAAAACCGAAGATCTGTCGCAAAAGGTGGATGTAGCTTCTGCATTACGGGCCATTAACATAAGTCCGCTTCCTGTAAACGAAAAAGGGAAAGAACAGACCAAGGCAAGGAAAGTAACCAAAATAAAAGTTTGTTTTACCCTGACGGAAAATGCGATTGCAAAAAACGGGACACGGCTTGTATATATAAGGATAGCACGTCCCGATAAAGAAATTTTACCCAACACAGAAAACGATATGTTTGATTTTGAAGGAAACCAGATATTATATTCTGCCCGTCGTGAAATCGATTATGAGAATAAAGACGTGGATATGTGTATTTTTTGGGCCAATAACGGCGACCTGCCCGAAGGTGTCTATACGGTTGATATTTTTAGCGAAGGAAAACATATAGGTACTGCAACATTTGCCCTGAAATAATTTTTATTTAACTATTTCGTATCGTTGATTTCTTTGTTCCGGAATAAATCCCGAATTTCTTATAAGTTGTTGCATTTCTTTGGCGTTCAGCGAATTTGTAGCGCCGGCAGCCGAAACCACATTTTCTTCAATCATAATTGAACCAAGGTCATTGGCGCCGGCATGAAGGGCAAGGCTTCCCACTTTTTTCCCAACAGTAAGCCACGAAGCCTGTATGTTAGGAACATTATGTAACATAATACGACTGATAGCCAGCATTTTTAAATATTCCGTACCGTGAACAGGGCTTATGCTTTTTTCTTTTCCAAGCCTGGTGCCTGAAAGTTGAACAGGCCAGGGGATAAAAGCATTAAATCCGGGCAACCCTTCCGGCTTTTCGCTCTGAACATCACGGATATGAATTAAATGCTGAATCCGCTCTTCAATGGTTTCAATATGACCGAACATCATGGTAGCAGAGGTATAAAGTCCCATTTTGTGCGCTTCGCGCATTACATCCAGCCATTCCTGCACGTTGCATTTCCCTTTGGAGAGATCCGAACGAACCCTGTCGCTTAATATTTCCGCTCCTGCGCCGGGGAGGCTATCGAGACCAGACTCAACTAAAATTTCTAAAATTTTCCTGAAACTTTTTCCTTCCTTTTTTGCCAGGAAAGCTACTTCTGGCGGCCCCAGTGCATGAAGTTTTAATGCCGGGAATTCCTTTTTAAGGGAACGAAATAAATCCGTATAAAAATCCAGTCCATGCAAAGGATTCATACCACCCTGCAAAAGAAGCTGGTCGCCGCCAAGAGCAAAAAGCTCTTTTATTTTTTCCCGGTATTCCTCTATGGTTGTAACGTATGCTTCTTCGCTGTTCGGCCTGCGACAGAAATTACAGAATTTACATTGCACAAAGCACACATTGGAAATATTAACATTCCTGTCAACCTGCCATGTAACAACGTTTCCTGAATGAAGCGCCTGTCTTATTTCATTGGCAACAAACATAAGTTCGGAAAGAGGCCAGTGGTTATAAATGTAAAGACCTTCTTCAAGCGAAATGGATGGCCCGTTTTTAAATTTTAATATTACCTCTTCTTTAGTCACAGATTAAAATTTGAATACAAAGGTAGATTTATATTTTGAAAGAGTTTAAGAGATAATTTGGATAAGGGAAAAACAATTCTTATTATGTTTTCTTATAAACAGGGAATAAATTTTTATTCTTACTTTTATTGCCATAAAAAAATTAATATATGCAACTACAGGCAAAACTGGTTCAATTACTACCAGTACAAACGGGGGAGGGCAAAAACGGAACCTGGAAAAAACGTGAAATAATTGTTGAAACCGAAGGCCAGTATCCTAAAAAGGTTTGCGTTTCAATATGGGGCGATAAAGCTGATGAAAGCGTATTACAAATTGGTAATATATTAAATATTTCTTTCGATATTGAAAGCCGCGAATTTAACGGTCGCTGGTACACCGATGTGAAGGCATGGAAAGTGGAAGGAGTATCGGGCGAAAAAAAAGCGACTAACATAAACGATGTAATAAGTCCCGATGAATTAATAATTCCTCCCCCGGGAGTGGAAGATGACTTACCATTCTGATTTATACCCCGGAAAGATTTCAGATTTTTATTCCGACAACAGTAATATCATCGGTTTGTTCCGTTTGCTGGAAATTATTTTTCCATTTTTCAATAGTCAGATCAAGAATTGAACATTGGTCTTTCATGGGATGTGTGTGAATGGAAACGAGAAGTTCCTTAAATTGTTTATACATGAATTTTCGTCCCTTTTCTCCCCCAAATTGGTCGGCATAGCCATCGGAAAACAGATAAATGATGTCACCGGGAGACAGTTGAATTTCGTGATGGGTAAAATCATTCATATTTACATGAATGGCAATGGGCATTTTATCGGCTTTGAGTTCCTCAAGTATAAAGCCGGAAAGTGGAAAGTTGGCGCTTCCAACTTTTTCACCTTCCGGCTTTATAAACTTTCTGACTATATATACCGGGTTATTTGCTCCGGAAAACTGCATTTTAAGAGTTTCAAGATCAATTGTTACAAATGACATGTCCATACCATCTTTCATCCCTAAGGAAACAGGGGAGTTCCCGGAAATGCTTTGTTGCTGAAGAGATGATATTACAAAGCGGCGCATTTCGCCTAAAATTTCAGAAGGAGCCTGGGAAATGTTACGGGAAATAATTTCATTCAGAAAGCTTATACCCAGCATGCTCATAAATCCTCCAGGAACACCATGCCCGGTGCAATCCGAAACGGCTATCATAAGCTTATTATCCGTTTGCGAAAACCAGTAAAAATCGCCGCTTACCACATCTTTGGGTTTAAACAACACAAAATGTTCCTTTAAAAGGGTGCGTGTAACATTGTTCGTGGGTAATACCGCTTCCTGTATTTTTTTTGCGTAATGTATGCTGTCGGTAACTTCTTTGTGAATTTTTTCGAGTTGTGTTTTCTGATTTGTTACAGTATCCCTCTGTGCTTCTATCTCGTCTCTCTGTGCTTCTATTTCATCCCTCTGTGTTCTTATTTCTTCATTCTGTTGCGAAAGCTCATGATTTTTTTCTTCAATCTCGTCTTTTTGCTGATTTATTTCATCGTTCAACAGCTGGAGTTTAATGTTAGCCCTTTTCTTATCCCGATAACTTTTAAAAATAAAAACAATCAGAATAAGCATTAACCCGACAACGGCAACAAGAGCATATTTCTGTAAAGTCTGCCTTTTTATTTCTATTCTCTGTAATTCTTTATCTTTATTTAAAAGAGCTATTTCGCTTTTCTTTTTTTCACTGTCGTATTTTGCCTGCAACTCGTTGACCTGTTTTGAAGTTTCCGAATTCAAAATAGAATCTTTAACCAGGATAAAAAGGGACTGATATTTATAAGCATTTTCGAAATCCTTCTTTTGCGCATATGCATAAGTGTACATTTCATAGCTCCTGCTTACAAGGTCCTTTGCACCAATCTGGTAGGCAATATGCAGGGCTTCATTAATAACAGGAGTTCCTTTATCAAACTGGTTCCTGTTGCATTTGTTAAAACCTACATTTAACATGGCTAATGCAAGCCCATAACGGTCTGATAGCTTCTTACGGATTTCCAGGGCTTCTTCAAAATAAGGAGTTGCCTTATCAAATTGTTTCTGAGCTTCATAAACACTGCCTATGTTATTCAGAGATAAAGCAATTCCGTTTTTCTCATCCATTGATCGTCTTAATTCAAGCGCTTTTAAATTGTATTCGAGACTTTTTTTGTAATCTCCTTTGAGCTTATATATTAAACCAATATTATGCAGGGAATTGGCAAGGCCCCTGGAGTTGTATTTTATTTCTTTTTTCAGTTTTAGTGAATATAACTGGTATTCAAGAGCCTGATCATACTTTCCCTGGCTCTGATAAATCAATGCTACATTATTTGTTATATTTGCAATCAGGCGCTTGTTTCCAATTTTTTCAACCAGGGACAAGCCTTTTAAATAATATTCGAGGGCCTTTTTGTAATCCGCTTTATCATCATATACCAACCCGATATTATTATTTGTCATGGCTTCTTTTAATTTGTTGCCACTTTTTCTTGCCAACGAGATTGCGGAATTGTAATATCCTAGAGCATTGTCATAATTGTTGCTGTAGTACTGCGCCAGGCCTAAATAGTTGTAGGCTGTAATTTGCCCGTCGGTAAAATCTAAAGATTTTGAAAGAACCAGGGCTTCGTTTGCATACCGGGTTGCCGTATCGGGATAGTCAACCATATACTCATAGGCAACATTGTTAAGCAGGTTCACCCTGTTGGTATCGGTGGCAGATACCAGCAGTTGCTTAATACTGTCAACAGTATGATTTAATGATTGAGTAAAAGCATGATTAAAAAGGATGCTGGTAAATAAAAAATAAAAGAGGATTATTTTGAGGAGTCTGGCCATTTTTAAAAAGATATTGGACAAAGTTAATAATTTAAAGGATTTATGACAGGCCGATGAATTTGCTGCTGGCAATTATAAGGGGATAGAGCATAAAAACATACCGGATTTTTTAACAGGAAAATAGATTTATTGAAATAACAGAGGTGTAAAGAATGGCCTCATACAATCCCTTTTTCTAATCTTTTCTTCCGCAAAAAACTATTTCTCCTCCCTTTTTTCCCGCACCCGGCCCGGTTTCTATAAGCCAGTCGGAATTATTAATTAACAAAGGTTCGTGACTGACACAAATTATGGAGTTCCCTTTTTTTATCAGCTGGCGGAAAAGTTCCAGAAGTTTTTCCGTATCGTATGGGTGAAGCCCCCCGGTGGGTTCATCGAGAAGATACAGGGTATTATTTTTATATGAACCGGTCATGGCTTTGGTTAATTTCAACCTCTGCATTTCGCCTGAAGAAAGGGTATTCAGAGGCTGACCAAGGGTTAAATAACCAAGACCGATTTGTTCAATAAAGTGCAATAGCGAATGGAACTTTGTTCTGTGTTTTGCCGGAATATTTTTTTCAAAGAATACTTTTAAGCCTGCAAAGGACTGGTTTAACAAATCACCTATAGAAAACCCATCTGTTTTTATTTTAAGCACTTCCGGTTTATAGCGCAAACCGTGGCAGATTTCGCATGGAATTTTGGCATCAGTCCAGTAATCGATACTTACCGAAATACTGCCTGCACCTTGGCAATTCGGGCATTGTCCATCCCTGGTATGAAATGAAAAATGCGAAGATTTAAAGCGATTAGTTAGTGATTCAGGTGATTTTGTATAAATATCCCTTATTGCATCAAAAACATCAAGGTAGGTTGCAGGAATACCAAGAGAAGACTGAAAAGGAATTTCCTGCTCTACATAAACCACTTGTTGAAAATGTCCGAACCCGGCAACAGAGTCACAATTTACAGGTTTTCCGGCGGAATAAGATTCATAGATTACATCGTTCAATAGACTGGTTTTTCCGCTACCGCTCACACCTGAAATAACAACGAATCCACCCGAAGGTAGTTCAATGCTGATTCCTTTCAAATTATTGGCCCGGGCTTTTTCTATTTTTAACCCATGGGTTAATGATGAATTAAAAGGCAGAACGTGTATGTTTTTCCTTTTTGAAAGTACTTCTTCCGGATTTCCTTTTACGATAATATTTCCGCCTTTTTTTCCGCCTTCGGGTCCCAGTTCAACAGCAAGATCAGATAACGAAATCAATGTATCTGACTGCTCTACCATAACCACAGTGTTTCCTGCTTCTTTGAGTCCGGTAATTACGGATTTGATTTTTAACAAATCACTGGAATGAAGTCCGAAGGATGGTTCATCAATTACATATGTTATCCCGGTAAGTCCTGAAGTTAACCCGGAAGCGAGTTGTAATCGCTGAAATTCACCTCCCGACAGACTCGAAAGAATGCGGTCGGGGGAAATATGTCCAAGCCCTACATTTTGTAATGGTTCAAGAAGTGCCAGTATTTCTTTGGAGAGCATTTCTGCTATCGCAATTTGTTGCGGATTAAGAAAAACAGATGAGGTAAAATTCTTTTCATTTAGTAATTCGGAACATTCCCCTATCGTTATCGCAGAAAAATCCGCAATATTCATTCCTGCTACAGTCACCGAAAGAGATTCGGGTTTTAAACGCTTACCTTTGCAGACCGGGCATTTTTCCTGTTTCATCAGGGCAAGCATCGCTTCGCCCCGACCGTCGGCATGTTTACGGAAATATTCATCATTAACAATGTTCACAAAACCTTTCCATTCTGTTTTAAATTTATGAGTGCCCTCAACATTACCGCGTTTATAATTCCAGTCAACATCCAAAACCTCACCATGTCCATACATGGCAATTTGTTTTTCTTTATCAGTCAGGAACAACCATGTTTTTGAGAAGTCAATGTTCAAGAATTCTCCTGCAGATTTTAATGTTGCAACATATTGCCCATAAGGATCGCCATAAAATTTACCTGTCTTTGTTCCATTCATGGCCCCGTTTAAAAGCGATAGTTCAGGATTGGTTACAAGTTTTTCGGGATCACAAACGGTAATATGTCCCATTCCTTTACATTTCACACAGGCTCCGGTTTCATTGTTAAATGAAAAAGAAGAAGCAAAAAGAGAAGGACGTCCTTCCGGATAGGTTCCTGCACGGCTGTAGAGCAAACGAAAAAAATCGTATATCCCGGTGTATGTCCCAACGGTCGAACGGGGATTGGAAGAAACTCTTTTCTTTTCGATTCCTACTGATGGCGTCAGTCCAATGGCAGAAGTAATTTCGGCATTACCTGTTTTCCCGATGAATTGCCGTATGTAGGAAGAAAGACTATCGTTAAAACGACGCTGGCTTTCGGCATGAAGAGTATCAAAGACAAGAGAAGATTTTCCACTGCCCGACACGCCGCAAACGCTTGTTATACAGCCTATTGGAAATTCAACATTGATATTTTTCAGGTTATGAGTAGTAATTCCTTTTATCTGAATCTCTTCAGACATCTCCGCAGATATTCTGTTTTGACGATAATCCCTTGTCTTGTTTTCTGTAACATGTTTTTTAAGTTCTATTCCTGTAGAATTCCTGTCACATTTTATAATATCTTCAGGGGTTCCCGAAAACATTAATTGACCACCTTCTTCGCCGCTTCCGGGGCCAAGATCAACTACATGATCGGCACTCAGAATGAAATCGGGATGATGTTCGATGGAAAGAATAGTGTTTCCCTTCTCGGTTAATTTACGAAGCGCCGAAAGCAAGACCTTGATATCGGCCAGATGCAGGCCGGTTGTGGGTTCGTCAAGAATATAAAGAATTTTTCCCGAAGAAGTTTTTACAAGTTCGGTTGCCAGTTTTACCCTTTGTGCTTCGCCACCCGAAAGAGTAGCACTTGACTGGCCCAGCCTGATGTAACCCAGCCCCAGGTCGAGCAGGACTTGTGTGAACTGTGTTATTTTTTTTTCTTCCCCGAAAAAAACATGCGCTTCACTGATGGAAAAATTTAAGATATCAGAGATGTTTTTGTTATTGTATTTAATTTCAAGCGTTTCTTTACTGAACCGGTTTCCTTCACATTCTTCGCAAACAACTTCAATATTTCCCAGGAAATGCATGCCGACTTCCTGCACTCCGGCTCCTTCGCAGGCTTCACACCGTCCGCCTTTCACCACAAATGAAAACTGACCTTTTTTATATCCCCTGTTTTTGGATTCGGGAAGAGAGGCAAATAAATCACGAATGTGATCGGACATACCTGTATAGGTTGCGGGATTGCTTTTTGGGGTCCTTCCTATCGGGGACTGATCAATATGCAGAACCCTTTTGAAGACATCAGTGCCATTTGTTTTTCTGGCTACGGAATTTTCGAGCAGTTCTTCTACCAGGCTCGATTTACCACTTCCCGAAACGCCGGTAATCACATTAAAACAACCTTCTTTAAATTCCGCAGAAATATTTTTCAGGTTATGTTTCGTTGCATTTTTGATTCCAAAAGTTGAAGATGTCATCTTGAGAGCCTGCCTGCCGGACAGGCTGGGAGTTGAAGTGTGACTAATGTTAAAATTTTCTTTATTTGTGAGATAGAAATGTGTGATGCTTTCCGGCAAGGGATTTTTAAGAAAATCTTCAAGGTTGCCATTAAAAAGTATTTCCCCGCCTGCCTCACCAGGGCCGGGCCCAAGATCAATAATATGATCGGCAGCGAGCATCGTTTGCTGGTCATGCTCAACAACGATTACCGTATTTTTATTTTCAACCAGTGATTTTATAACTTTCATCAGGCGATGATGGTCGGCAGGATGAAGTCCTGCGCTGGGTTCATCAAGAACATAAAGGACATTCCGTAACCCCGTAGCAGCCTGGTTTCCCAGCCGTATTCTCTGAAACTCACCTCCCGAAAGCGAGGTAGATTCACGGTCTAAGGAAAGATAACCGAGCCCCAGGTCAAGCAAAACTTTTGCGCGTTTAAGCACGAGTTCCCGAACGGGCTCAAGAATTCCTTTCTGTTGTTCGGGGATTTTCAGGTTATGAAAATAATCCGAAACCTGCTTTATGGTAAGAGATGTAAAATCGAAAATCTTTTTTCCCCACAGCTGAACTGAAAGAGCTTCTTCACTGAGCCTTGTTCCATGGCATGCGGGACAGGTAAATGAACGAACAAATCGCAGGATATTGGGATTGCGGTCGCGTTTAAGGATTTCTTCCATCACGGGCAAAATTCCTTTGTAATAACCTTCTTCGCGGGGTTTGGCTGTAATGCCTGTCCACTTCATCCTCGATTCAAGGGTGTGTTTGCCAAAGGGAATTTTAATTTTTTCGGAACCGTACCAGATAATATTTTTCTGGTAATCCGTAAGTTCATTCCAGGGAATATCCACATGGAATCCTTCGGAATTGCAAACATCGTTCAGAACATCGATGGTAACCTGGGAATATATTATATACCCGTTGGGCGTTGATAATATCATACAGCCCTGCCGGAGCGATTTGGAAGGATCGGAAATAATTAATTCAGGATCAATTTTGTCCTCTACACCCAGACCTTTGCAAACGGGGCATTGTCCCTGCGGAAGATTGAAAGAGAACAGGCTGCGGTTTATTTTCAGGCCTTCAATATGGCTCTTGCCAAGTCGTGCAAACAACAAACGCAAATAATCGTAAATTTCGGTAAGCGTTCCAACCGTCGAACGAGGATTACGGACAGCATTCTGCTGGTTTACAGAAATAACAGGAAAAAGCCCTTTTATCTTTTGAACGTGAGGTTTTCGCAGTTTTTTTCCAGCCTTGTGACTTCCGGCCAGGAAATTTTCGAGAAACAGCCGCTGACCTTCCCGGCAGATTACATCATAAACCAGGCTTGATTTTCCACTACCGGAGATACCTGTAACAACAGTTAATTTATAATGAGGAATTCTTACACTTATGTTTTTCAGGTTATTTTCGGTTGCATTTTCTATGATTATTTCCTTAGTCAATTTTCCGGTTTTTGGGTTGAAATTAGAAAATATTATTTAAAAGACCGTTATGCCTTACTCTATCCATTTTTAATTTAAAGAGATATTTATTTTTTTCTTTATTTTGCTACTGAAAACCAAAAGCTATGAGATTTAAACAAAACCAAAACAGGATTATCTGGCATCTTCTTTCCATGCCTGTTATTTACAGCATGATTATTCCACTTGTTATCCTCGACATCTGGATTGAAATTTACCACAGAATTTGTTTTGCCTGCTATAGCATTCCATATGTTAAAAGAGGAAAGTATATTCGTATCGACCGGCATAAACTGCAATATCTTAAATTAATGGAAAAATTCAATTGTATGTATTGCGGGTATGCAAATGGTTTGCTTCACTATTCAAGTGTAATTGCTGCTGAAACTGAAAAATACTGGTGTGGAATTAAGCATAAACAGGATGGCGAATTCTGTGAACCCGAACATCATAAAGATTTTATTCCCTACGGGGATGAGGAAGCGTACAGTAAACTGTAACTGGTTTAAAGACTTGTTTTAAAAAGAGTTTTACATCGATTTTAACAATATTCTTGCAATATTGGTTGCATGGCGACTGATGGCATTGAGCATTCCCAGTAATTCAATATGTGTTTTGCTGCTGCCTACAGATTGTTCCACCTCGCTGACCAGCCGGGCAAAATGGCTTTTTTCAAGTTCGATGGCAAGGGCATTGTATTCTTTATCTTTTTTCTTCAGGATTTTGGCTTTTTCGAGATTTACATCGCGGAAAACTTCGATGGCTTTACGTAATTGTTTCTGGCAAAGAGAGTGGTATTTAACAATTTCTCTTTTTCCTTCTTCGCTGAAAGTAAATTCACAGGTGACCCAGTAACGGGCCTTGGGTAATAAATTGGTAGAAATGATATCGGCAATCTGTTCGATTTCTTTAACAACAGCAAGCATTTGAAAAGCCTCCTGGGTGTTTTCTTCGTGTGCATTCTGCCGACTGATTTTTAGGAGATATTCGGTGTTTTTATCACGGAGAAAATTAACCATTCGTTCATTTTTTTCTAAGTCAGGTAACAGATGCGGTTCTTTAAGCAAAAATGGTAACAGAATATCGTTAATCATATCCTGAACAATGTTTGCCATCCTGATAGTTTCCTGTTTGGCAAGATTTAATGCAAGGGGCGGGGTTGACAAAAGGTTATCATCGAGATATTGTACTGCCAGGTATGAGGTTGCTTTGTCCGGTCGTTTTGGTATTATCCGGTCAATTAATTTTGCAAACCATTCTGTAAATGGTAAAGAAATAAGAGTCAGGCAGATATAAAATAAAGTGTGAGAATTGGCAATTTGCCGGGGAACGGCAACCGAGGCACCTACAGTGGCTTCTGAAACCGAAACGGATCGTACGATATCGGCAAAAACAGGAATCCACCAGATAATTAACAAAGCTCCAAGAATACGGTAAGCGGAGTGGGCAAAAGCTACTTTTTTAGCTTCCGCAGAGGTTCCTACTGAAGCAATTATGGCGGTTATAGAAGTTCCAACATTTGAACCGATAAGCATGGGGATAGATGCTTCGAGAGAAAGCAACCCCTGTTGCCCAAGTATAACAATGATTCCAATAAATGCACTGGCGCTTTGTGTGATGGCAGTAAAAATAATTCCTGCCACTATACCGATTAACGGATTTTCCATTTCAAGGAGAGCGTCCATTACCGGTTGAAATGTTTTGAGCGGTGCAATGGCTTCCGACATTAACAGCAATCCTAAAAACAATAAGCCCAGCCCGGTAAAAACTTGTCCGAAGTTTCTTACTTTAGGCCATTTTGAAAGAAAATTCATAATGAAACCGGCTGCAACAAAGGCAAGGGCATATTTACTGATATTTAGTGCAACCATCTGTATGGTGATCGTTGTTCCAAGGGCTGCTCCGATAATGACAGCAATACTTTGCCGGAATTTCATCATTCCCGAATCCACAAAACTGATAAGCATTACCGAGGTGGCGCTGCTGCTTTGGATAATTGTGGTGATAAATGCACCGACGCCCAAACCGGATAATCGGTTATGAGTAAGAGAACTTAAAATGGTTCGTAATTTATTTCCGGCTGTACGCTGAAGCCCCTCGCTCATGTAATTGATCCCAAACAAAAATAATCCCAATCCGCCAAGCAGCCCGAAAACCACCAGAACCGCCCAGTAATCCTGACGAACAGTTACTTTATAAACCAGCGTTTCCGATTCATTATTTTCATCAATAACTGATGCTGTTAGCAAATATTCCCCGGATGTACTACCCGGAATATATTTAAATTCGGCTATTCCATTTTTGTCAGTATGAAGAATTTTAGAGACAGTGATACCCGGGTCTTTCGGATCGGGAGAAGAAAATATTTTTAACTCAACAGGGATGTTGTTTACAGGAAAAGAATGGTTTGAGACCTTTACCCTGATTGGCTTATACAGGGTATGACCAGGTGAAACAACCTGGTTGTCGCCGCTATAATTAAGCGAATCGGGAAGAGTTGGTTTAGATAAAATGTTCTGCCCAAAGGAGAATCCGGCCAATAATATCAGAACAAACAACAAAAGGAAACTTTTCATCTTCCTGAATAAAAATTCATATCCAAATATAGGGAAATAATTTACTTTCCTATATCCGAATACAAAAGTTCAGTATCGAAATCAGATTTTAATAAAAAAGCATCTCCTATTTTTTCCAGCGCTCCAACCGCGAAATATTAGATGTATAAAACCATCTTTTTAAAGCTGAAAAACCTTGTTTTTTTAATTGTTCTTTCACAAACGAAACCATTTCTTTTGATGTTGTGAAGTTGTCCTTAAACTTACCTTTTTCGTAACAATAGTTGCAATATTTCTGATTTTTAGAACCGTCCGGATTGGTTCCGCCCTTTCCGGGGTCTTTTTCCATAGGTATTCCGCAACTTTGGCAGAATTTATCAAATTTTCCCATATTTTTTATTTGTGGTTTTTAAATATAATTCCTTCTTTTTTACAAATAATCTGAGCCAGGTGGCTGCCCATCATAACAACGTTGTTCAGTCCTCCGGTTGTGCCGGCCCATTGACCGGTCATATAAAATTTTTTTAATCCTTTAATTTGCCACGTAGTTGGTTTTCCAAAGGTTTTTTTTGTGGATTTCCAGCTGATTTGTCCTCCTGTCCAGTTATTGGTGTATCTTATATAAGTTGCAGGTGTTGCAACATCAACCATTTCGAGATTTGCCTTTATATTACCAAAGCGTTTATCTAAAGCATCAATAATGGCATTGGCGATTCTTGATTTTTCATCGTTATATTTTTCCTTATCTGTTTTTCTCAGGTTAAGCCAATATTCCCAGTCTCTGGCATCGGGCATTAACGCAATCAGCGATTTTCCGGGAGGAGCGGAAGCAGGATCATGGCAGTAGTGTGTTATTTCGAGTTCGGTTAAAGTTGTTTTTGCATCAACTTTTATTGGCTGTTCAATGGGAAAATACATTTTAGAAGGTTGATCGGAAAAATCGACATTTACACCAATTGAAACATAGAGGGTTTTATCAAGAGGTTGAAAAACATCGGATTCATATCGTTCCAGGATGTTTTTATCTTTAAATTTACCTTCCAGCATTTCATATATGGCGGTTCGTCCATCGGATGCCGAAATCACAATATCTGAATAACAAGATTCATTATTTTCTAAAACAATTCCTTTTGTAACATTGTTATCGGTTATTATTTTTTTAACTCTTGAATTATAATGAATCTTTCCGCCAAGAGAGTTGTACTTGTTTTCCAGCAATCTGCTTATATAAACAGCGCCTCCTTTTGGGTAACCGGTGTCTTTCTGATGACGCCACACCAATGGCATAATGGTATAGAACAATGGCATATAGCCTTCAAATGCAGTTTCAAATGCGTTGCGGAGAGTTCGATTTTTAAATTTTGCTGCAAATTCGTTATTGGTAATTTTCATGAATTTTCTGATACCGGGCAAATACGGAGTAAGGGTATAGGCAATCTTTAACTTGTCCGGCAGGGTCATTGTTTCCATGGGTTTTGAAACGGGTAGTTTCATTTTTGAGAATTTCCTTAAACTTTTAATAAAAAAAATAATCAGTTTTTTGTCCTCGGGAGATGTTTTCATCATCTCTTCTTCCAGTTTATTTATATCGCTGTAAAAATGGAAACGATTCTGAAATTTGTCTTCTACAACAGCATGTGTGTCCGGGTAAACAATATCAACAGAAGACATGTCAATCAGGTCGTTCCAGAACTGGTAGAAGTTATGTTCCGGCGAGGTCCCTGCCATAAAATGAATGCAGCCGTCAATTAAATAATCTCCCCGTTTCCATGATGTACAAAGACCCCCGCAATGACTATGCGATTCGAAAATTTCTGTTTCAAAACCGTTCATTTGAAGATAACTTCCAACCGACATGCCGGCAAGCCCTGCTCCAATAACAATTACCTTTTTCCTTTCATTCATAAAATCTGCAACTTGTTATTATTGAAAGTCAATTCAAAAAAATACTGTTTAATATGGTCAAAAGTACAAAGAAGTTTAATTCAATGGAATCTGCGGTAAGGTTATATTCAGCAAAGAATGAGAATTAATTCTGACCGAGGGTCAGAACCGGGTCAACATGTTCGAGTCCCAGGTTCATCTGTTCCGAAGCTGCTCTGCATCCACCCAGGCACTTGTCGAAAATGTTGCATTCCCTGCAATATTCAGGAACGATATCCACCCATTGCTGGTTATAAGGAGACGTAATAATTTCATCGATGGAATTTTTGTAAATATTTCCGATGACAACCGGCGAATGATTGCAGATACGCATATTTCCGTCGATATCGAGGGTCAGGGGTTTATTCAGAATACTCGACGAACAGGAGGTAAACATAATATTTTTATGGTTTTTTGCATTCAGCAGGCAAAGCGGGGTACAAACATTGGAAGAAAGAATCATGTTTAATTCTTTTCCTGTCAGGTTGGCAAGTTCAAAAGCCCGGTTCAGTTCTTCTTTTGTTGTAGCCAGTTCTTTTATGAATTTAATTCCCGTTCCTCCGATATTATAGCGGTTTAACATAACTCTTGAAACGCCAAGTCCTTTAATAAATGCAAGGGTTTTGTCTATGTGAATATAATTGGGTTTTGTAATTACAATTACCACAACAACGTTTCCTTTTAATTCCAGTATTTCTTTAACCGATTGAATGACCTTTTGCCACGAACCCTTTACCTGTGTAAGGCCATCGTGAATATTTTCGTCATACGAGAGGATCGGAAATTCGAAAAGATTAACTCCAAGACTGATCATGGTTTTGTAGTCGTCTTTGGAGGCTTTGTTCCCGTTCGAAATTATAGACACCTGTTTCTTTTTCATCCGGGTGTATAAAACCAGTTCGGAGAACCGTTCTGCAAGAAAGGGTTCGCCTCCCGTAAAGGTTACCTGTTCCACATCGGCCATGGAAAAAAAACGTTTCAGGGTTTTCCTGGCCTGTTTATATGAATTTTTAGGAACATCAATAACTCCCGGTCTTTTCCAGATATTGTAACAATATTTACAGTTTAAATTACAAACAGATGTTGTTTCGAAAATCAAAAAAGGAAATTTTTGTTTCATTATTGCCATAACATGGATTAATAATAATAACACAATACAGCCGGCTCTTTTTTGTCTAAAATGTACAATGTTCCGTCATATAGACAGATTCCTTTTTCAAAGTTACTGACGGAAGAATAAATCTTAAGATAATATATGCCTGTTTTTAAATTTCCGATATTGATTTCGAAGTTTTCATTGTTTTCATCGAATTTGCCGTTAGTGGCAACAACTTTTCCTTTTTTAACCAATTTGTTTGAAGTATCGGTTATGGCAAACGAATAATCAGCCGACAACACATTATCCATCACTCCTGTAATAATTTTTTCTTCTTTTAAAATTTTAATAACCTGTGCATCGTCCTGTTTGTCGAGCCTGATAACTTCACGTGAAACGGCCGGTTTATAGCAGGTTTTCTGGGATAAGCCATGAGTATTAACAAAGGTTGTAAGAGCGATTATGGCAGCTCCGATTTTCAGTTTATATTTTAAAAATTTTGGATTACCGCTATAAAAAATCACCAAAACGGAAACGGTTATAAAGGCAATGGATAATCCTAAAATTATTATGGGTGTAAGGATGTTTTCTTTATTCATATTATGTTTTTTAATCAGTGTCGTTGGATAGTATAATCATGTAGCAGGTTGCATCAGGCGGGGGAGGTTCAATTATGGTGGTGTCACGAGGAAGGGGTTCGGTTTTATTTCCGGACTTCTTATGTAGTTTATTTTTCCGGCTGTCTTTAACTATGATGGGATCTTTGTTTACAACTATTATATTATGGGTATCAACGGATGCTTTTTTATAACAGGTTTCCTGCTCCGCAGGAGGATTTCCTGTACATGCCGAAAGAATGGAAGTCAGTGTAATAATGGTTGCTCCCAGTTTTAGCTTTCCTGAAATTAAAACAGGATTATTTTTTCTGAATCGCATGAGGAGTGAAATAAGAACAAATGCGATTGACAGAAAAAGCAGAGCTATGGGAATGATAATATTTTCCTTATTCATTTTCTGTATTGTTTCTGTTTACCGGGGGGCCATAGCAGGTTACCCTGTTAAGCGAAGATTTAATTCCAATGGTATCAGCAGTAGCCGATACAGAATCATTTGTTAACGTACCATTCTTTATTTCTGCCTTACTAGAATCCGGTTCAGCCACCTCATAACAGGTAACCACACCCGGGTCAGGGCCGGAACAGGAATTAAAAACAGAAGTTAAAGCCACTAATGCTGCACCCAGTTTTATCTTACGGGCAATCAGTTTCTGGTTTTTCGGGGTCCATTTTACCAGAAAAGCGAATGCAATAAATGAGCCTGACAGAGCAGCATAAGAAAAATATAGAAAGAAGTTTTTTTTCATAATTTACCTTGTTTTTAGTGTGTCTGTCATATGTTGATTATCTGTTTCTACGGCAGAATAACATTTATGTGTATGATTTCCACAGCCAGCCAGGGTTGCCATGAATCCTATAATAACAGAACCCAAAGCCAGTTTTCTTTTTGTAATGTATTTGTTTTTAATGAAAAACCCCAGAAATGAAAAAAAATGAAACCCGACGAAGTAACTATTTATAATAATAATCTTTTTCATTTCTTTCTTTTTTGAAACGATAGATGTAGTTAAACAAGGTATTCCATAAATTTTTTTATTTTTTATGGGTCAATATTTTTCAGGTTTTCATGAAAAACAGGCAACTTCTTATGCGGATCAAAAAAAGGACTGTAAACTCCCTCCCTGGTTTCATGAATATAATAGCCTTTTATAAACTGCTTATTCAGTAAATGGTAATTCAGATCATCTTCATTTGTTTCATTGCTTTTTTCGGAAAAAACGAGTTCTTTCAAAACTTTTTCTTTCTCTTTGTGAAGAGTTGTATAAAATTTCGAGATTTCAATTCCAATCTGTATTACAATGGTAAACTTACCATAGTATTTACGTTTCAGAATAAAATAATTAATCTCTTCATCACTCGAATTTGTTACATGATCGGTTGTGTAATCCAGCGATTTAACAAATTTAAATCCTTCATTTAAAATGGCCTGGGCTGTTTCTTCGGTAAAGGTGTTATGTAAATGAATATATACATCTTTTTCGTAACCGATAAAGTCACGGAAATCCATCGATACTTTTTTTAAATCAGGCGGCATACGTCTTTTTTACATCAGCATAAAAGTAATAAAAGTTTATCTAATAAAGCAGATGGGCTATAATAAGAAAATTTATAATTCGTTAACATTTAGTGGTATGGTTTTTGGCTTTTTTGCAACTCATTAATAATTAAAAACACACAACTATGAGAATCTTTATAATTTCAGTTATTTTATGGTCTATTATTTTTTCTTTTGAAAAAAACGGATGGACTTTTAAAACCCATCAGAGCATGCCACAATTGCCGGCCGATACAATCATCCCGGTGACGGTAAAATCGGATGCAACACATAAAAACCTGGTAATATATTTTTTAAAAGCAGAGCATAAACTGGATCAGATTACCTACATAACTTTATCAGAAGCTTTGGAGAAAAAATATGCCACTCTTATTGAAACCGGAACGGTAAACACATTGTCTATTACAAACAATTCGAAGTATTTTATTTTTATTAATGCAGGCGATATTGTAAAAGGAGGGCGGCAGGACCGTACTATCGGAGTGGACATAATTATTCCGCCTTTTGAAAAAAAGACCGACCTGGTGAGTTTTTGCGTGGAATCGAGCCGCTGGACAAAAAGAGGGAACGAATCGGCAGCTGAATTTTCAGCGAATGAAGAAATACTTCCTTCAAGAACATTAAAAATTTCTGCCCGGAAAGAAAAAGACCAGTCTGCAGTATGGTCAGGTATTTCCGACCAGCAAACCAAGTTAAATACCAATGTTAGCCATATGAAAGGAAGTGTGGTTGATATCCGGTCCGAAGAATCCCAAACCAGCCTTCAGCTTACACTTGAAAACAAAGACCTGGACAGTTTACGAAAAGTTTACCGCGAAAAATTTGAGACCATTCCCCTGAGTGATGAAGACATAATTGGATTTGCCTATTCCATCAATGGTGAATTATATGGAGCGGATATTTATAATCACCGTGAACTGTTTAAGAAAATGTGGCCTAAACTATTGAATTCAATTGTTGTTGAAGCAATTACAGAAGATAAAGGCGATACTGCTAAGTTCGGAAAACCGGAGAATATCATTGCTTTGCTCGGTCAATGTTATTCAGGCAATAAAACCATACAGGAAGTAAATAAAATAACACAATCGGTAAGCTACGAAACGGATAAAAGTATCGTATTTGAAACGTACGATTTAAATCATAAGGATTGGCTGCATAAATCATTTATAATGAAAGATCCGAATCAAAAATCTACACCCAAAACCGATTTTAACAGGATAAATTACAGGAACAATATTAATAACAGCAATCAGAACATCAACATTCAGCAAAGAATGGAAAATAACAATGAATAACTATTTTGTGGTTTTTCCTTCGTAGAGTCTGGTAAAAACATTGTCAACAGGTTCCCACAGCTCAATTTTATTGTTCTCGGGGTCAAGAATGTGAACGAATTTGCCATATTCAAAAGATTCGATTGAATCAAGTATGGTAACGCCGTTTTTTCGAAGCTCTTCCACTAATTTTTCGAGATTCTCGACTCGGTAATTAATCATAAATTCTTTTTCGGAAGGTTTAAAATAGTCGGTTTTTTCTGAAAAAGGACTCCATTGCAGATATCCTTTTTCTTCTGGTTTATCGGCCATACGGAATTCGAACAGTGAACCGTATTCGTTGGTAACCAACCCCAGGTTTTTACCATACCACTCTTTCATTTTATCAACATCTTTACATTTGAAAAAAATGCCACCTATCCCGGTTACTTTTTTATTTGACGGTTCCGTCTTAAGTTCTGTATTCGGCACGTTGTTTTTATCCGCATTATTACAGCCTGCGAGCAAGGCCAGTAAAATAAGCTGTGAAAGGTAAAATTTAATCATCTTCTTCCCGGTTTTTATTATCCTAGTTAATGGTTAAAACCCTGCAATTTCATTGCAGATACTTTAGTTTCTATAAATTTCATAGATTTACAGTATGGAAGAATATCGCAGGAATTCACATACCGTAAGTCGTATGACGGCTCATATAGTTTGGGTGACAAAGTACCGTTATCATGTATTAAAAGGTGATATTCAAGTTCGTTGTCGTGACTTGATAGTTCAAATTTGTAACACAGAGAATGTTCATATATTAAAGGGTGTTGTGAGCAAAGATCACGTTCACATTCATGTAGAATATTCTCCCTCTTTGAGTATGAGTATATTGGTAAAGAGATTGAAAGGTCGTACTTCTCATCATCTTCAACAGGAATTTCCTGAGTTGAAGAAACGATATTGGGGTCAGCATTTCTGGGCTGTAGGCTTTGGTGTATGGAGTACGGGGAATATAACAGATGAGATGGTACAAGAATACTTGGAGCACCATCGAGATAAACCCAATATTGAGTCAGGGAACTGGATATTAGAATAAATTTAAAAAATTTCATTTTTTACCTATTAATAAACCTATGGATTTTAATCCATAGTATATTTAGTTTTATTATCCCTATTGCCTTTATTAAACCAATCCAACAGGATAGTTTTTTTGCTTTCATCCGGTTTTGCTTCCGAATGCAACAAAGTATAGGTGCTTAATGGCATTTCATTTTCTTCGATTGCTTCCGTGCAGTCTTCCATAATATTTTTCTGTTTGCCGGGAGAATAATTTCCCCATTCCGAAAAATTTAAATGTCCCCTGCCCTCGTTAATATGATTTTTAAGAAACCATGAAACGGGAGCAATATTCGAGTACCAGGGATAAACCGTTTCGTTTGAATGACAATCGTAACAGGATGTTTTAAGTATGGTTTTAATTTCTTCGGGAGGATTGGCTAATGTAAAATAATCTTTTTGAGGGTCCACCTTCGGGTTGGTTTTATCGATACGGAAAAACTGGATTACAACGAAAATAACAATTAAAAAGATAAATATTTTCTTTTTCATGGCTATAGTTTTTTTCAAATTTACTCTATTTCCTAAATATTGAATTCAGATTTTTCTTATTTTTTCTATACGGAAGATTATCTTTGTCAAAAAAATTTACATAATGGATACAACAAATAACGGTTTTAATACCCAGCTTATACATGCTGGCGATATACACGATGAATGGGGAAGCGCAGTAGTTCCGATTTACCAGTCATCTACTTTTGCTTTTAAAAACGCTAAACACGGAGCCGATTGCTTTGCCGGACGCGAAAAAGGATTTATATATACCCGAATCGGAAATCCCACCATTGAGGCATTGGAAAAAAAGTTAGCCGTGCTCGAAAACGGCTATGGTGGCATTATGTTAGCCTCCGGAATGGCCGCTGTAACAACCGTTTATATGACCTTGCTTTCGGCCGGGTCGCATATCCTGAGTACAAGTGCCGTATATGGCCCCAGCCGTAGCGTACTCGAAACACATTTTATGAAATTTGGTGTGGAATGTACTTTTATCGATACTTCTGTAATCGAAAATATTGAAAAAAATATCAGGCCAAACACTAAAATATTATATATCGAAACACCGGCAAATCCAACGGTACAAATCACAGATATTAAAGCGGCAGCTGAAATTGCCCACAAACATGGAATTCCGGTTGTAGTAGATAATACTTTCAGCAGCCCTTACCTGCAAAAACCATTGGATATGGGCGCTGATGTTTCTCTTCATTCTATTACAAAATTTATTAACGGACATGCCGATGTTGTCGGTGGTGCGCTGATAGTAAAAGATGCCGAGCTTTATGCAAAACTTCGCAAAACCATGGTATATATGGGTGGCAATATGGATCCTCACCAGGCATATCTTGTGTCGCGCGGAGTAAAAACCCTTTCGCTGAGAATGGACAGGGCACAGGAAAATGCACAGAAACTGGCCGAATATTTGGAAAAACATCCCAAAGTAGAAACGGTAATGTTTCCCGGACTTAAATCGCATCCTCAATATGAACTGGCAAAAAAACAGATGAAAGGTCCCGGGGCTATGATTAGTTTTGAACTGAAAGGCGGATATGAAGCAGGTGTTACATTGATGAACAATGTAAAAGTTGCAATTCTTGCAGTATCTTTAGGTGGTGTTGAAACGTTAATTCAACATCCTGCTTCCATGACACATGCAGGTATGGGTCCCGAAGGCCGCCTGGCCGCCTGTATTACCGATGGCCTGGTACGCTACTCGGTGGGTATCGAAGATGTGGATGACTTGTTAAAAGACCTTGAACAGGCACTTGCAAAAGTTTAATATGAACCTTATTAAAGAACTTCAATGGCGGGGCATGATTCAGGATATTATGCCAGGAACCGAAGAACACCTCTTAAAAGAGCAAACCTTTGGATATATCGGGTTTGACCCGACTGCTGATTCACTTCATATCGGAAGCTTGGTTCAGATTATCCTGCTTATGCACCTGCAACGCTCGGGACACAGGCCTGTTGCGCTTGTAGGTGGTGCAACAGGAATGGTTGGTGATCCATCCGGCAAATCGGAAGAACGTAATTTACTTTCTGAAGATATTTTAAGGCATAATGTAAATTGTGTACACAAACAACTGGAACGCTTCCTCGATTTTACATCATCTGCCAATCCTGCTATTATGGCCAATAATTACGATTGGTTCAGGAATATGGGATTTCTGAATTTTATCCGCGATGTGGGAAAGCATATCTCGGTAAATTACATGATGGCAAAGGATTCTGTAAAGAAAAGAATGGATACCGGAATCTCCTTTACAGAATTCAGTTATCAATTGTTACAGGGTTACGATTTTTATTGGCTGTACGAGAACAAGGGATGTAAATTGCAGATGGGTGGCGCCGACCAATGGGGAAACATGACTACAGGTACTGAACTAATCCGCCGCAAAGCCGGAGGCGAAGCGTTTGCGTTCACAACCCCGCTTATTACCAAAGCCGATGGAGGGAAATTCGGAAAGACCGAAAAAGGAAATATCTGGCTTGATCGGGAGAAAACATCCCCTTACGAATTTTACCAGTTCTGGGTGAATGTTTCTGATGAAGATGCTGAAAAGTATATTAAAATTTTTACATTTTTATCGAAAGAAGAAATAGAATCATTGATTAAACAGCATAAACAGGAGCCTCACTTAAGATTATTACAAGGCAGGCTGGCAAAAGAAGTAACGTGCATGGTTCATTCCGAAGAAGATTATAATTCTGCTGTGGAAGCATCGCAAATACTTTTTGGAAAGGGAACCCGTGAGATGCTCGAAAAAATGGATGAAAAATTATTTTTATCAGTATTCGAAGGAGTTCCACAATTTAAAATAGAAAAAGAAGAATTGAAAAACGGAATTCAATTTACCGATTTATTAGCCGTAAAGACACCTGTTTTTCCGAGTAAAGGCGAAGCCCGGAAGATGATCCATGCAGGTGGTGTAAGCCTAAATAAAGAGAAAATAAGCGAAGATATTTCAATAAATCTTTCTTTGCTTTTAAATAAGAAATATTTGCTGGTTCAGAAAGGAAAAAAGAATTATTATTTATTGTTAGTAGAGTAAGAATTCTTAATTTTGGTTCTAATCAAGTTTTAGAAAGCATAAGGAGGAAGCGCGTTAATTGTCATCGTCGCCATGCCGGATAATGTTATATATTCCCCTGAGATCAATAAGCTTTAACGCAAAAGCGGCCATTATTCCTACAATTCCTACCAGGGCGAAGCCGTAAAACCAGTTCTCGAATGTGTGTTTAGCCAATATTCCAACCCCGGAAATGCCTGTAGTGAAGATAATAAGAACAGAAATAAATTTCCAGTTTACTTTAAATTTAAAAATCTGATTGGCAATTAATATTTGTATGATTGCGGTTAATGATTGTGTTGTTACGCTGGAAATAGCAGATCCCAGGGCATTAAGCCGTGGAATAAGTATAAAATTCAGGGCAATATTTACAAGCATCGCCGTGGCTGCCATAAGATTCAGATATTTTAATTTTCCATTTGCCGTTAAAAGAGTTCCGTATATATATGTAGTGGAAATAGCTATCAGGCCGGGAATAATAATGGAAAAAATAACAGCAGAATATTTCAGATCATCACCATGATATAAAAATTTCATTAGTTCCTGTGAATAAACTACAGCTCCGGCAACAAAAATAACAACAGGAACAATAATTAATCGATATGAAAACTGAACCAATTGATCAACGGGTTCTTTATTTTTAAGCATTTTAGAAAAAATCGGGAGGAGTAAGCCTGCAAACAGGAAAGAGATCATTGAGGCAGCATCGAGTATACGGTATGACTGTGCATAAATTCCGGCTTCTTCTTTTCCATTGGCCAAAAGTCTTTCAATCATTACAGAATCAATTCTGTTGTAGAAGGCCATTAAAAGAATAAGTAAAGCAAAGGGGTAGCTTTGCTTAAGAAAAACGATAAAAAAACTCCGGTCGAAATGAAGTTTTAGCAAACCGGCTTTACGCATTACGATAAATAATGTAATAAAAGCGGTAATCAGGTAAGCTGCTGTCTGGGAATACACAAACCATTCAATCTGAAACGGAGTGGAAGTAATATGTCCCCAAAGCAATACGGCACATATACCAATCATCAGCAAACGATCCAGAACCGAAATAAGGCTATCTGTTTTAAACAGGTGCAGACCGCTCAGGTTCGACCTTAAATACAAAATAAAAGAAAGTAAAAACTGGTTAAAAATAAGGAAGATTAACATTTCTATCTGCTTGGCATCATAATTAATAATAAAAGCAATAGCCAGGCAGATAACCATATATACAACAGCTAATAAAAATTTTAATACAATAACATTCGACAAGTGTTTGTTTAAAAGTTGATTGTGTTGGGCGATATTTCTGTTATTGTAATTGGTAATGCCTAAATCGAGAAGAATATTGAGTATGAGACTAAAATTAAAAAGGGCGAAATAAAATCCGTAATTTTCCGAACCAACCACGTTTTGAACGCTTCTGTCGATGCCAAAAATCCAGAAAGGCTTAACCAAAAGATTAAGGAAAAGAACAAGACCTAAGTTAGTTACAAATAATCGTTTCAAGCAAAATCTTTTTGAAAAAGACAACAAAAATATCTATTTCATTTGATTTAAAGTAAAATTTAGACTAAACTCTTTTAGAAAAGGTTGTTCGTGAGATTGTTTTTAAAATATCCCGAATTATTTTAATTTTGAGCGAAATTTTACCAAATTGAATTCTACAGAAGAACAAAATAATTATAATTCATCCTGGCTTTTCGATTTTGTTTTACGAAATCTTAAACCCTTAATTGTAATAGGTGTAACGGCTTTCATCGTTTCCCTTATAATTGCTTTTTTATTACCATCAAGGTTCAGGGCTACTGTAGTTTTATTCCCTGCTACTTCTGAACCTATTTCAAAATCACTTTTGGCAGAAAATCAGGCAGTTAAAGGGTTGTTGAATTTTGGTACGGCAGATGAAGTTGAACAATTTCTTCAGGTTTTATACTCCGAAGACATTCGCAAAAAAATTACCCAAAAATATGACCTTTTTACCCATTATGATATCGATACTACCGAGAAATATCCAAACACCAGGCTTGGCAGAGAGTATGACAATAATATTTCTTTCAGGAGTACAGAATACCTTTCAATTGAAATCGAAGTCTTTGATAAAGACCCAAAGTTGGCTGCCGCCATCGCAAACGATATCGCCGATTATGCCGATAGCACCATCAATAATATGCAACACGAAAGGGCACAAAAAGCTTTTAAATTAGTTGAATTTGAATATAATAATGCTCTGCAGGAATTGGATTTTATACAGGATTCACTTCAAAAACTACGCGATTTAGGTGTTTTTAATTATGAGGCACAAAGTGAGGTTTTCAGCGATGCTTATGCAACCGCCATTGCAAAGGGGAATAAAGAAGGAGTTCGTGAATTAGAAGAGAAATTTAAAATTCTGGCGAAATACGGTGGCGCTTACCAGAACTTCAGCGAAATGATTACCAACGAAACAAAACGTATTAGCCAGCTTAAACAAAAATATGTCGAAGCAAAAATTGATGCAGAACAGAACATTCCTCACAAATTTGTTGTAAGCAAAGCAGAAACTCCGGAGAAAGAATATTATCCGATTCGTTGGTTGATTGTGCTGGGAAGTGTATTGTCGGCGCTTCTTTTTGGTGCTGTGGTTCTGTCGATGGCAGAGCAATTAAAAAAAAAAGTCCAGGCAATTCCGGTCAGGTTTCCGGAAATCAAAGCCCTGATCTCCAAGATTGATAAAAAAGTTGAATTATTTAATTACGATAATATGGAATCATTCTTTAAAAACAAAAGATTAATCGAAGTTATTAATCGTTGGAAGATTCATCTGGCAGTGATTACTATCGTTTCTGCAGCAATGGGTGTGTTTATTTCTTCGCCTATTGTTATAACGCCGAAATTTAAATCTTCTACTATTCTTTACCCTGTAAACATTTATACTTATTCGGAGGAATCTACCACCGAACAGATGTTGCAAGTGCTGAATTCGAATGATATTAAAGAAAAAATGTTAAAAGCCTTTGATCTTGCTAAACATTATAAGATAAATCCTAAAGATCCACAGTTTTATACTAATTTCCTTGGAGAATATGACGAAAATGTAAGTATAAACAAAACCGAATACGAATCTGTAGAAATCCGGGTTCTGGATAAAGATCCTAAAATTGCCTGTAATATGGTTGATAGTATTATTTCTTTTTATGATCAGAAAATAGCTTCCTTACACAGGAGAAAACATGGCGAGGCAATGGAGATCAGTTTGAAGATTTTTGAAGCAAAAAGCATGGAATTAGATAGCCTGGAGGCAAAGTTGAATGAGTTAAGACAGAAATATGGTATTCTGTCTTATGGTACTCAGGTTAGTGAAGCCACCCGGGGTGAGCTTTCCGGGAATAACGCTGCTAAAGAATTATTTAAGAATCTTCAGTACCAGGGCGGGTATTACCAAAGGCTGGATACATTGGTGCGTTATGCCCGTCGGGATTATCTATATTTTAAAAATCAATACGAAACCGAACAAAGAGAAATAAATAAAAATATTTCCTATTCACAGATAATTTCATATCCATTTCCTGCCGATAAAAAAGCATACCCTGTGAGATGGGCAATTGTTGCTATTACGGTAGTTGCTTCCCTCATTTTTTCATTGATAGTTATTTCTTTAATTGAAAGTAAACGCAAAAAGGCCTAGCCTTGCCAGATCGCAAAAACATCATATGGGTTTATCTCATTTCAGTGCTCTTTATTGCGCTGAATGCCTATTGTATTGCCAACAAAATGTATCTTTTCTCATTGGTTCCAATGGCGTTGGCTGTGATACTTGTAGCGGTATTTGCATTAGATAAACTATTGCTCGGAATAGTTCTTTTTACTCCTCTTTCGTTACCACTTTATGAATTGGTTCCTGGCCTGGATTTTAATATGTTTTTACCTACAGAGCCTTTACTGTTTGGTGTATTACTTCTCTTTATTTTTAAAATGCTGATTGATGGAAATTTTGACAGGAAAATACTGTATCATCCTTTAACAATTCTGATTTTCATCAATATCTTTTGGATATTTGTAACAAGTCTCACAAGCACAATGACCGTTGTCTCGATTAAATTTTTAGTTTCTAGGTTGTGGTTTGTTGTAGGGTTCTATATTTTAGCAATCCAGCTTTTTAAAAACAGGAAAAATATCGGACGGTATTTCTGGCTTTACACATTTTCATTAATCATTGTTATTGGATATACTTTTTACAGGCAGTCTCATTATGGATTTTTCAACCAGGAAGCGGCCAACTTTATGTGTAATCCTTTATATAACGATCATACTGCTTATGGAGCTGCTTTAGCGATGATTTTTCCTGTTATGATAGGGTTACTTTTTTTAAAAGAATATTCTTATATTCAGCGAATTGCCGCTTTGGTTGTAATGGTTATTCTAAGCCTTGCTATCGTTTTTTCATATACCCGTGCAGCCTGGTTAAGTATGATTTTTGCTTTTGCCATGTTTCTGATAGTGGTTTTCAGAATTAAATTCAGAACGTTGTTAATGTTTATGGGCGGAGCAATAATTGTTATTCTTTTGTTCTGGACACAGGTATATATGAAACTCGAAAAAAACAGGCAGGATGCCTCTTCTGATTTTTCAAAACAAATACAATCGGTTACTAATATTTCTACCGATGCTTCCAATAAAGAAAGGCTGAACAGATGGAGTTGTGCCATCAGAATGTTTAAAGAACGGCCGATTTTCGGATGGGGTCCGGGTACCTATATGTTTAAATATGCCCCGTTCCAATATTCCTACGAAAGAACTATTATCAGTACCAACTCCGGCGACCTTGGAAATGCCCATAGTGAATATCTTGGACCCATGGCAGAATCGGGAATTTTAGGAACATTGTCTTTTTTAGCAATTGTGTTTGCAACAATTTACTATGGCATGCGTGTTTACCGGCGCGCCAAAGAAAGGTCGGTGAAAATAATTGTTCTTTCTGTCCTTTTGGGGCTTGTAACATACTATGTTCACGGAATTCTGAATAATTTTCTGGATACCGATAAGTTGTCTGCTTTATTCTGGGGATTTACAGCCATAATTGTTGCCTTTGATATCAGCATTTCTGCTGAAGAGAATAAAGAGGCTGCTGTTATTGAAAAGAAAGAAAGTGAATAATGACTGTAGAAGAGTTTTTTGAATTATTTGTTGAGGAATTAAAACAAAACCAACGGCTAAGAGGATACTATCGTTTTTTAAACGATCCGTCACTTTACGAATTCCGGAAAGCATATTTTTGCCAGAGACTGCAATATATATATAATCAAATTCCTGCCGATAAAAGTGTCCGGATTTTTGATATTGGTTGCGGATATGGAACAACTGCTATTTTTCTTGTATTAAACGGATACAGAGTTTCGGGAGGAACATTGGAATATTATTATGAAGAGATAAATACACGAAAAGAATACTGGGGAAAGATTGGAAATCTGAATAACCTTGACATCCGGTATGAGGATTTCTACGATAACCCATTACCTCCAAATCATTATGATATCATCATAGCCCAGGATGTGCTTCATCATCTCGAACCCCTCGATAAAGCCCTGGGCATTATTTCGAGGAGCCTTGTAAAAGGAGGCAAACTTGTAACCTGTGAAGAAAATGGCAACAATATACTGAATCGTGCCCGTTTATTTGTAAAAAGAGGTAATAAAAGGGTTATAGAATTTTATGATGAGAAATTGAAAAAAAACATATTAATGGGAAACGAAAATATCAGACCGCTTAAAGGTTGGAATGATAAAATTTCTGCATCAGGACTAAGCATCAAGTTGGAATCCATTCAATACATCCGGTATTTTTTTCCACCCAGATACAAAAAGAGAAAGAGTTCTGATATTATTCAACACGAACAGGAAATCTGGCGGAAACGTCCTTTGTTAAAAGAATATTTCTTTCATGGATTGAACTTTGTAGCAGTAAAAACTACATGAATTTTATTCCCAGGATAGAGATGTCGTCAAAGTATGATTTCCGGCCTTTATAAATATTCAGGCGCTGGATAATTTTCCAGATAGCATTATCCATGTTGTCCTCACTTTTCAGATACCGTTCAATTTCAGAAGTCCCGAATTCAACATTGCTTTCGTTTTCCATTTCAACAAGCCCATCGGTACATAACAAAAGTTTTGTGCCGGTTTTAACGGTTAATTCGCCTACCGTAATTTTAGGTATGTCCTGCAGCATTCCAAGGCCTGCGCATCCTTCTTTCAGGTATTGAATTTCATTACCGGGCATATAAAGCGCCGGTGGAATATGTCCGGCATTGATGTAAAACAATTTTTTTGTTTCGGTATTGTATTTTGCTAAAAATACGGTAATGTATTTTTCACCGTTGGTGTTTGTCATTACAATTCCGTTCAGCCGGTTAACAAGAGCGGAAAGGTTAATTTCGGTGGTGAAAAGCGCTCTCAGACTGGCCTGAAAATTCGACATGATTAAAGCAGCGGCCATTCCTTTACCGGATACATCGGCGATACAAAAACCATATTCGGATTGGTTCAGCCGCATACAATCATAATAATCGCCTCCTACTTCGAAGTGAGGATGATAATAAGCCGCAACATAAAGATTTTCATTGTTTGGCAGTGTGTCGGGATTGGGAATCAGGTTGGTTTGCATACGGCTTGCCAGCTCCATTTCTTTCCGGATACTTTCCTGACGGATATGTTCATTATACAGCCGCTTGTTTTCTATTGCAACAACAATAATATTTGTTAAAGTCTGAAAAAAATGCAGATGTTTTATTACAGGACTGATTCCGTCTCTTTCTTCGTCAATGTCACCTAACAATACATACGCAAGGGGCATGGCCTTATGAAAAACAGGGATAACCACGTCAAATAATGCCATTTTGGGATGCTCCATGGTGGTCAGGTTAGTGATATCACGGAAAAGAAGCAAGTCGTTTTCTACATTGATATCTTTAAACGTTTCGGGCTTGGCACCCGAAGCCAGGATACATTGCCATGAATTATTGTAACTGTACAGAACTACTTTTCCGATACCAAGATCTTCGCGGATAATTTTTTCATATCTTTTCAGTAGCCCGTCAATAGACAGGTTTTCATTAATTGCCTGGGAAATACTGAGTAACGAATCCAGTTTAAAGTTGGAAAGTTGTAAGCGTTTAAGGGAGGCTTTCTCGTTCATAGTTTTTCGGTTAAAATTTTCATCAAAACCGGTATCTGTTTCAGATAAGCCAATTCCTTCATTTTTTCCCGGGCTTCAGAAGCAGGTGATCCGAAATAGGACTTTCCGCCTTCGAGTGATTTTGGGACTCCCGACTGACCTAATACAATAGCTCCTTTCCCGATAGTAAGATCTTTTTGAACACCTACCTGACCCCACAATATAACATCGTCCTCAATAGTTACACATCCGGCAATTCCTACCTGTGAGGCAAAAAGACAATTTTTTCCGATAACCGTATCGTGGCCTACCTGGATTAAATTATCGAGCTTTGTTCCTTCACCAATGGTTGTATTGCCGCTTACTCCGCGATCAATAGTACAATTTGCACCAATTTCAACAAAATCTTTAATAATGACCATTCCGCAAGATAACAATTTATGGTAACCATCGGTTTTCCGTTTATAATAAAAAGCGTCGGCGCCGATTACCGTGTTGGAATGAATAACAACGTTATTACCTATTATGCAATTGTGATATATACTAACATTGGAGTGAACAGTACAATTTTCACCAATAGTTACATTTTCTCCGATAAAAACATTTGGTTGAATAATAGTGCCTTTTCCTATATTGGCGGAAGGACTGATGGCATAATGACTTTGAGAGAAGCTGATAAATTTTTGAGTAAACCGGTTAAAGTCGCTGAACGGATCGTTTGAAAACAACAAGGATTTTCCCAGGCTGTCATCGGGTTTTGAATTAATTATTATAGCTGCAGCCGGACTGTATAACGCCTTATCGTAATATTTGGGATGATCAACAAAGGTAATGTCGCCTTTTTCAACCTGATGAATTTCGTTGATGCCGGTAACCTGAGCATTATCATTACCATCGTATGAGACACCCAGAATTTCTGCAATTTCTTTAATCGTATATGGTCTGGGTAATTTCATCAGGATTGTTTATTACTTTCTGACTCGTTCTGAGTAACTAAGGTTGCGTGTATCAACTTTAATAATTTCACCTGCGGTGATAAACAAAGGCACTTTAATTTCTATACCTGTTTCGAGTTTGGCCGGTTTTAAAGCGGTAGAAGAAGCAGTATCGCCTTTCAGACCGGGTTCGGTATAAATAACTTCCATTTCAACAAAAGGAGGAAGTTCGCAGGTGAGGGGTGTTTCAGTATCGGCATCAAAAGCAATGTAAACCTGTATCCCTTCTTTTAAAATAAGAGGTTCATCTACCATGCTTTCCGCTACGCTTATCTGGTCAAATGTTTCGGAATGCATAAAATTCAGGCCCATATCGTCTTTGTATAAAAACTGGTAGGCTCTTCTTTCAACATTGGCCAGGTCGATTTTAACCCCGGAGTTAAATGTGTTTTCAATTATTTTTCCGGTTTTCAGGTTTTTCAGTTTGGTTCTTACAAATGCACCTCCCTTGCCGGGCTTTACATGTTGAAATTCAACAATTGAATATAAATCATTATTGTAGACGATACATAATCCGTTCTTAAAATCAGCCGTTGTTGCCATAATCCATTTTTAAATTCTTTTGCAAAAATAACCGAAATTTTACATTGTCAAAACAATGTATGAATTTTGAAAAGAATAATAGATGCAATAAATATTTTAATAAAGGATTAATTGAAAATTAAAGTTTTGCCCATTTTTAAAATATCTTCTTATTTTCACTGTATCAAATAATAAGACGGTGGATAATTCATTTATTAAACCTTTTGATAAAGATAAAAAGCTATACACGATTTTTATAAACTTGCATTGAAATAAATAGACTTTACGGATTTAAAGTGCAGGAGTTCTTATATTCGGGTAGGGGAATTTTTTGTTTGGTTTTAGCAGGCATGTTTTCGTTATGCCTTGTTATACAATTGTTTTATTATCTGTTTTTTTACCTGCGACTGGCATTTCATAAATCTAAAATCAGTAATACCGGTTATTTTCCTGTTTCTGTTGTGATTTGTGCCCGCGACGAAGCAGAAAATCTCGAAAAATTTCTTCCTTCTATACTTGAACAGGATTATCCCGACTTTGAAGTAGTTGTTGTAAATGATTGTTCAGAAGACGAAACCGAAGATGTTCTGAAACGGATGACATATAAATATCCAAAACTTCGGTTTACATCCATAAAAAAGGATGAAAAGTTTGTGCATGGAAAAAAACTTGCTTTAACCATTGGAATTAAATCGGCGTTGCATGAAGTGGTTTTATTTACTGATGCAGACTGTTACGTGTCGGGAAATCAATGGATCAAGGAAATGGTTCAAAGCTGTTCTCCCTCTACAGAAATAATACTGGGCTACGGAGGTTACGAAAAAAGAAAAGGATTCCTGAATAAATTCATTCGTTTCGATACTTTTTTTATCGGGATGCAATACCTGGCTTTTGCTAAAGCAGGAATTCCTTATATGGGCGTAGGGCGTAATCTTTCCTACAAAAAAGAGCTCTTTTTTAAAAACAAGGGATTTGCCTCTCATGCCCGCCTCGATTCGGGTGATGATGATTTATTTGTTAACGAAACAGCATCCAAAAGAAATACTGCTGTTGTAATTAGTCAGGGAGGTATAACCTGGTCGGTTCCGAAAACAAAATTTTCTTCTTGGATACGACAAAAACGCCGACACAGAACTACTTTTAAAAGATACCGTTGGAACCATCGGGTACTGTTAGCCGCTGAACCATTAAGCCGGTTTTTTTTCTATTTATCAGGAGCTTCTTTACTGGCACTGGGTTTCTTTCCTATGTATTTATTAATTGTGTTTTCGGCAAGGTTATTAACACAGGTATTGGTATTTTATTTTGCAGGAGTACGATTGCAGGAAAAAGATTTATTCCTATATTCGCCCTTATTTGATATCGTTTTTATAATAACGGGCTTGATTATAGTTTTTTCGCGAAAACATAGAAATTTATACGCATGGAGATAAACCATAATCTTAGCGACAAAGCGTTACAGGATTATACCCTGGTTCAGAATGCCATTAAAGGCGACCAGAGATCGTATGCCGAACTGATGGGTCGTTACCGCGATGCGATTTATTTTATGCTCCTGAAAATGGTTAACAATAAAATTGATGCAGAAGATCTTACTATTGAGGCATTCGGAAAGGCATTTCGTAACCTGAGCCAGTATTCTCCCAGTTTTGCATTTAGTACATGGCTTTTTAAGATTGCCTCCAATAATTGCATCGATTTTCTGAGAAAGAAAAAAAATGATGTAATTTCCTTAGATAATACAAACGACAACAGCGAGCAGGATCAGTCGATTCCATTGGCTGCCAATGTTCTCGACCCGGAAGAAGAATTAATAAAAGAACAGAAGGAAATCGTAATGCGGTTAATTGTTACCAAATTAAAACCCCGTTACCGCAACCTTATTGAGTTGAGATATTTTAAAGAATACTCATACGAAGAAATTTCCCAGGAACTCGACTTGCCCATTGGAACTGTAAAGGCACAACTTTTCAGGGCGCGGGAATTGTTGTATAACATAATAAAAAACTCTCAGGAAAGTATTTAAGGACATTCCGTCATTCATGGATAATATTCAAAAGTTTTTTCCTCATTTTTCCCCGGAACAATTTTCTTCTCTCAGAAAACTATTGCCACTTTATTCAGATTGGAACGGTAAAATTAACGTAATTTCCAGGAAAGACATTGATAATCTGTATGAACGGCATGTTTTACATTCGCTGGCCATAGCAAAATCAAATCCCTTTCCGGTTGATTCTCAAATAATGGACGTAGGAACCGGTGGAGGTTTTCCCGGAATTCCATTAGCTATTGCCTTTCCCGAATGTAAATTTACGCTGATTGATTCTATCGGGAAAAAAATAACCGTTGTAAACGAAGTTGTCAGTGCCCTGGGACTAAAGAACGTTGTTGCGAAAAAGGCAAACGTGAACGAAATCAGGGAAACATTCGACTTTATTGTTAGCAGAGCCGTTTGTGCTTTTCCGGAATTTGTAAAAATGACCGAAAAAAAAGTGAAAAAAAAACCGGGAAATGGAATCATTTATTTAAAAGGAGGCGAGTTAACAGAAGAATTAACACCCTTTAAAAACAGAATCAGGGTACAGGAAATAAACCAATGGTTTCCATTAGAATTTTTCGAGACCAAAAAAGTGGTTTTTTTACCGATATGTTAAATCTTTATACCTGAGTCGATACAGGTTTTTTCTATACTTTTCCAGAGTTTTTCGGCTGTTTTATTCCATGTAAATTCATGTCTTCGTACCCGGGCATTCTCTACCAGCGTATTGCGCAAATCTTCATTGTGCCATAATTTTTGCATGGCTTCGCTGATAGATAAATAATCTTTCGGTTCAACATAAAGAGCAGCATTTCCACCCACTTCAGGCATCGACGACGTGTTGGAAGTAATTACCGGAACCCCGCTGTACATGGCTTCAACAATCGGAATTCCAAAACCCTCGAACAGGGAAACATAAGTTACGGCAAAAGCCGAGGCCAAAAGGTTTTTAAGAGTAGTTGTGTCAACCCTGCCTGTAAAAATAATATCCTCTTTGTGAATTATTTTTTTGTACTCTTTTTCCATGTCTGCATTCCACCAATAGGCCTTTCCAACAATGAGCAGTTTTACATCGGCTTTTGTAGTTTTTTTAAAGTCGTCAAAGGCTTTTAGTAAATTTGTTATATTTTTACGCGGATGCAACGAGCCTACATAAAAAAAGTAAGGTTTTCCTCCGGAAGATTGTTTGCGGGTGGCGGCGACAATGTCAGAAGAAACCGGGCCATACATCTCGTTGGCACCGTTATAAACGATGTCTATTTTAGACGAATCATAACCATAATGATTGATAACATCTTGCTTGGAAAATTCCGAAACGGTGGCAATCCGGTTAGCCCGTTTTACAAATTTCGGGAAATAATATTGTAAATAATAGCGTGCAAATGCAGGAATAAAGAGCGGATAATGTTCGTAATTTATGTCATGTACAACCTGTAGAGTAGGTGTTTTGGCCGATAACGACAAATACCCGTCGGGCGAAATAAATAAATCGGCCCCTACTTGTTTTAAAACTTTTGGAACAACCCACTCGAACCAGATATAATATAAAATGGGGTGACGTGCAGGAGGGCCATAAACCAGGGGTGTAATATTTTTCGAGAAAATAAATTCTTCGGAATAGGGCCGGTCAAATAAAAAATAAAACTGGTGTTCGGGATTGTTCGTTGTAATTCGCTTGAATGTTTCGTAAGTAAACCAGCCAATCCCTTCCAGGTTGTCTTTCTGAAGCAAGCGGGTATTTACAACTATTTTCATTAACCACAAAGGTAATAGAAATATTAAAAGGGGTTATTGATGTATAAAATTTGAAAAAACACTTTAGGTCCTTTAAAATTTAAAAAGAATTTTATCTTTGTAATTCAAACCTAAAACATTTTAATATGAAATTTTTATTAGTAATAGTAGCCGCCGCATTATTAGTGTCATGTGGTGGTGGTAAAAGCGCATCAGATGCTTTAAGCAAACTGGATTCCATCAGCAATGCTTTAAATAACCAGGCTTCTGCTTTAAATACAGATAAATTTACCAGCGAAGATGGAAAGTTTAAAATTAATTTTCCGGGAACACCAAAAGATACTTTACAGTATATTCCTACCGAAGTGGGAAATATTGAAATGAAATCGTTTACTTACGAAAAAAGCGCTACCGAAATGTTTATGCTTGCTTACTGTGATTATCCTTCTGAACTTGTAAAACAAAGCGATTCCGAAACTCTTTTACAGGGAGCCAAAGAAGGAGCCTTAAACAAAGATGGTGCAGCTACCGTAGATTTAGACGAAAAAATCACCGTTGATGGTAATCCAGGTCATTTTTTTAAAGCATATAAAGGTTCATTTTATATGGTTTTTAAAATCTTTTTGAAAGAAAACCGTTTGTACCAGATTTTAATGATCCGCGATGGCAGTTATCCAAGCCAGGATGCAATTGATTCATATATTGGTTCATTTGAACTGATCAAATAATATTTAAATACTTAGTTAAAGAGCCGTCTTTGTAAATACAGGACGGCTTTTTTATTAATACCTGAAAAAATAAATATCTTTGTTTTTATAAACTCATGACTCATGAATGATTCGCGTTGTATGCTGATGATACTCGATGGCTGGGGAATCGGAAACAAAACTTATTCCGATGCCATTTTTAATGCTTCTACTCCTAATCTTGACAAGCTGAATCAGGAATATCCCCATTCTCAGTTAATCACCAGCGGCGAATCGGTAGGGTTACCCGAAGGTCAAATGGGAAATTCGGAGGTCGGACATTTTACCATTGGCGCAGGCAGAGTTGTATACCAGGAACTGGTTCGCATTAACAAAGCAATCCGTGAAAAAACAATAGATACTAACGAGGTATTGCTCAAAGCTTTTAAGTTAGCTAAAGAAAAAAATGTAAATCTTCACATGATAGGACTGGTGAGCGATGGCGGAGTTCACTCACACTTGAATCACCTGGTGCGTTTATGTGAACTGGCTAATGACAACGGTTTAAAAAAAGTCTTTATTCATGCCTTAACCGATGGTCGCGACACTGACCCCAGGAGTGGTTTTGGATTCGTTAAAGAACTGATAGAAAAAACAAAACAAACTACAATTAAAATTGCTTCTTTGGCCGGACGATATTATACAATGGATCGGGATAAGCGCTGGGAAAGAGTAAAGCTGGGTTATGATTTATTGGTTCATGGCATAGGAAAAGAAAGCCGTGACGTGCTGCAAGCCATACAGGAATCGTATGAAGAGGGCGTAACGGATGAGTTTATCAAACCAATTGTTATAATTGATAATAACAACTGGCCTATTGGAAAAGTACAGCCGGGTGATGTGTTCATCTGTTTTAATTTCCGAACCGACAGGCTTCGTGAAATTACCACTGCTTTAACCCAGAAAGAGATGCCCGAAGCCGGAATGCAAACCCTTCCCCTGGAATATTTTACCATGACACGTTACGATGAATCCTTTAAAAATATTCATGTGATTTTCGATAACGAAAATGTTGAAAATTCCATGGGTGAAATACTTTCAAAATCAGGACTTCATCAGCTTAGAATTGCCGAAACCGAAAAATACCCTCATGTTACCTTTTTCTTCTCAGGAGGGCGCGAAGAAGTTTTTGCAAATGAAAAACGAATCATGGTTCCATCGCCCAAAGTAGCTACCTACGATTTACAGCCCGAAATGAGCGCCTTTATTGTAAGCGAAAAAGTTATCGAAGAAATAAATAAAAAAGAACAAAATTTTATTTGTTTAAACTTTGCAAATGGCGATATGGTTGGTCATACCGGTGTTTACAGTTCGATTATAAAAGCTGTAGAAGCCGTCGACATATGTCTTGGAAACGTTGTTAGTGCCTGTATAAACAATGGTTACGAAGTAATGATTATTGCCGATCACGGGAATGCCGATCATGTTGTAAATGAAGATGGTTCGCCAAATACTGCTCATTCGCTTAACCCCGTACCCTGTTTGCTTATCTCCGGAAGATTTAAAAATATTAACAACGGAACTCTTTCGGATGTTGCTCCTACAATATTAACCATGATGGGAATTGAAATTCCAAGGGAAATGACCGGTAATATTCTTGTCGGTTGAAAAAGATTAAAAAAGTGATTCAGATTGAAGACACTATAGTTAGCCTGGATGTAATTGAAAAGCAATTTTGCTGTGACATTGTTGCATGTAAAGGTGTGTGTTGCGTTGCGGGTGATTCCGGCGCCCCTCTCGAAACAGATGAAATACTGGCTATTGAGGATTCACTTGCTTCAATTAGTCTGTTGCTTACGGAAAAATCTAAACAGATCTTAAAAAATACCGGTGTGGCAATGGTTGATCTGGATGGCGATCTGGTTACTCCTTTAATTGATAATAAAGAATGCGTATTTGTTTTTTTTAAGAATGGGATTGCAGAATGCGCCATTGAAAAAGCCTGGGAAAAAGGGGATTGTAAAATTCAGAAACCTGTTTCCTGTCATTTATATCCCGTTCGCTTAACCAGGTACGAAAAATTTACAGCGGTGAATTTTCACGATTGGGATATTTGTAAACCAGCCTTGAAAAAAGGCAATAAAGAGAGTCTGCATGTATATGAATTTGCGAAACCGGCCTTAATCAGAAAATTTGGCGAAGAATGGTATAAACAACTTTGTATGGCAGCCGATTATGTATTTCAGAACAAAGAGGAAAGTGTTTAAAACGAACAAAATAAAATTTCTGTTAGCAATTGTTATTGTCCTTTTTGCGAACCATGTTATGGGGCAGGACGACAAGTATGAAGAATTTATCATCGGGGAGAAAATTTATAAACCCGGTTGTGGATGGTTTAAACTATCCACAGGAACAAGCTACAACATTAAACGGGAGGCTTATGAAAGTAGCAGTAATATTTGTTATTCTTTCAGGGTAAAAAATACTTATCTGCAATTAGGATATCATTCGTCGAGTGATATGTTTTTTACAAAGCGTTCTTCTCAGAAACTAAACGATCTGTATATTTCCATCGGTTCACGAAAAGAGACAAAAAAATCAAATATATCGGTATTTGCAGGGCCATCGTACGCTTATGGTGCTAATTATTTTGAAACAAATACTCTCGGATTAAAATATTATAAAGCGTTTACCCGCCTGGGTTTAATTGCTAATGCCGAATATACATTTAAAATATTTTATGATATGGGATTAGGGCTTTCAATTTTTGGAAGCTATAATGAACGTTATAAAGTTGCTGGCATTCAGCTTCACGTTTATCTGTCGGGTGCATTTAAAGGAAAAATAGAATAATAATGGAAAATATAACAGATTACATTGAAAATAATAAACAACGATTACTTGATGAATTGTTTGGGTTAATAAGGATACCATCGGTAAGCTCACTATCCGAACATAAACCCGATATAATTAAAGCGGCAGAATACTGGAAAGAAACGTTGTTAAAGTCCGGGGCGGATAAGGCAGAAGTAATGCCAACAGAAGGAAACCCGGTGGTATATGGTGAAAAAATAATGGATAAATCTTTACCAACTGTTCTGGTATACGGACACTACGATGTTATGCCGGTTGATCCTGTTGATCAGTGGAAAACCAACCCTTTTGAACCGGTAATAATAGATGAAAAAATATATGCCCGCGGTGCCGACGACGATAAAGGACAAGCATTTATGCAGGCCAAAGCATTTGAATTTATGGTTTCGACCAACCAGCTTCCGTGCAATGTTAAGTTCATGATCGAAGGAGAGGAAGAAATGGGTTCACCCAGTTTAAAGAAGTTTTGTGCTGAACATAAGGATTTATTAAAGTGTGATGTTATACTCGTCTCGGATACGGGCATGATTGCACCCGGTATACCATCCATAACTGTTGGTTTACGCGGTTTATGTTACATGGAAGTTGAGATCACCGGTCCGAATCGCGATCTGCACAGCGGAATTTTTGGCGGTGCAGTTGCTAATCCGGCCAATATTTTGGCAAAACTGATAGCACATCTCACCGATGAAAATAATCACATAACAATTCCCGGATTTTATGATGATGTTATTGAACTAACAGCAGATGAAAGGGTCGATATGGCAAGAGCTCCTTTTAATCTCGAAAAATATAAACAAGCACTGGAGATTATAGATATTTCCGGTGAAAAAGGCTATACAACCCTGGAATGCACTGGTGTTCGTCCAACCTTGGATGTTAATGGAATATGGAGCGGATATACCGGCGAAGGCGCAAAAACAGTATTGCCTTCAAAAGCATATGCGAAAATATCCATGAGGCTTGTTCCTAATCAGGATCATCATAAAATCAGTAAGATGTTCGAGGAATATTTAATAAAGATCGCTCCACCATCAGTTAAAATTTCAGTGAAAGATCTTCATGGCGGTGCCGCTTATGTTGCGCCTACCAATACAATAGCATATGAAGCAGCAAGTAGGGCTTTCCGGAAAACATTCGGTGTAAAACCAATTCCTACCCGCAGCGGTGGAAGTATTCCTGTAATTGCCATGTTTGAGCAAGTGCTGGGAGCAAAATCCATACTTATGGGTTTTGGACTTGAATCGGATGCAATTCATTCTCCCAATGAAAATTTTCCGCTGTATAATTTCTTTAAAGGAATTGAAACCATCCCTTGGTTTTATAAGTTTTATGGAGAATCTTTTAAAAAATAAAAAATGAAACTAACAGCTTTAAATACGGCAACCTTTAAACTCGATGGAGGAGCCATGTTTGGGGTAGTTCCCAAAGTATTGTGGCAAAAAGTATATCCGTCCGATGAAAAGAATTTATGCACATGGGCATTGCGTTGCCTTTTAATAGAAACAGGGAACAGAAAATTTCTGATAGATTGCGGTATTGGCGATAAACAGGACGAAAAATTTATGGGAAATTATCACATTGAAAATTATAAAACATTTGACACAATACTTTCAGAGTACTCTTTGAAAACAGATGATATTACAGATGTAATTCTTACCCATCTTCATTTTGACCACTGCGGAGGCGCAGTAAAAAACAATGCAGATAAAACAGGTTTTGAACCCACCTTTAAAAACGCAACCTACTGGATAGGAAAACAGCAGTGGGATCTGGCAAACTCACCCAACCCGCGCGAAAAGGCATCGTATTTAAAAGAAAATTTTGTTCCCTTACATGAAGCCGGTCAGATTAAGTTTATTGAAAACGACATGGAAATTATTTCCGGTATTTCTGTCCGTATTTTTTATGGACATACAGCCGGCCAGGTAATTCCGTTTATTGATTATAATGGAAAAACTTTGGTTTATATGGCCGATTTTATTCCCACCTCGGCACATATTCCTGTGGCATGGGTCATCAGCTACGACACACAGCCGCTTGTTTCATTGGCAGAAAAAGAAATTTTTTTGAAAGAAGCTGTCGAAAATAATTATACCTTTTTCTTCGAACACGATGTGTTTTATGAATGTTGCCAGGTTTCAAATACCGATAAAGGGATACGGTTTAAAGACAGATTTTCTTTAAGCAGCTGGATTGCTTAAATTATTCTTTCCTGATTAAAATTAGTTGTAAAATAAAAATATATACTATTTTAGTGTTTTGGTTTACCTGAAACAAAAATGGGAATTTTTAAAAAATTAACCTTTGGGATTATATTTATTATAGCTCTTTTAATGCAAGGTGTTGCACAAAAGAATTATCATACTGTTTTTGTCAAAGGTAAAATTATTTCCAACGAAGCAGCGCCATTGGAAAAAGCAAAAATTCAGGTTATTGAAAACGGGAAAAAATCCGGAAACTTTTATTCCGATAACAATGGTCATTATGAGATTACACTTAATAATGGAAAAGAAATAATATTGGAATTCGGAAAGGATAAATATGTAACAAAAAAAGTAGGGATTAACACTTCTGAAGTAACAGATGATGAATTAAAATATGGATTGTTTCCGATAAATATTGATATTTCATTATTTGAGAATTTTCCGGGCCTTGATGCATCTTCTCTTGTCGACCCCATTGCCAAGTTAAGCTACAGCGATTACGAAGGCGATTTTGTTTATGATAACGACTATTCAGGCCAGATGAATATTAAAATTGATAAAATCCTGGTACAGCTTAAACAACTAAAAACTGCCGCTTACGATAAGCAAATTGCCATTGCAGATGATTTTTATAAGGATAAAAAATACGAAAATGCATGGATAATTTATCAGAAAGCCCGCGAAATTCTTCCTGAAAAACAATACCCTAACGATCAGATTGACAATATAAAATCATTGATCTCGAAACTGCTTTCCATGGAAGAAGCATTTTATCGGAATATAAAAAGAGCAGATAAAAATTATGACCAGAAGAAATATAAAATATCCCTCGATTATTATAAAAAATCACTATTATACAAACCACAGGAACAACATCCGATTACAAGGATTGATGAAATTGAAAAAATGCTGTCGTCCAATTCCGAGTTAGCTGCCATTATAGAAAAAGAAGACGTTAATACCGATATTTTCTCTGAAAAAGCAGATGAAACCGCTTTTCTTGCCGATACAAATAAAAGACCTGCCAATAATTTGGTTGCAATAAATAATAATCATAACGTACCGGCAAAGCAGAATGCAAATAAAATAAATTCCGGGAATGAGATAAATAAGACGAAAACTCAAACAAATCCGGCAGAAGAAAAACAACTAACAGCATACAAAAACACTGGAAAAATAAATTCAGCAGGCTTTGATACCGTAAAAGTTTCCGGCGGAAATGATAAAGAAAAGATGCAACGGCTGAATACTCTTTTAAATCAATATACCGAAGAGAATGATGTCGAAAATCAGGGAAGGGTTCGTGAAACAATGGCGTTATTGTGCTATCGCAACGGAGACTATGATAAGGCAGTTAAGAATTTCGAAAAAGCATCCGAATTATTTGATAAGACCGGGAACCAGGCACATAGTGCAATTTTATACGAAACGCTGGGAAATATTAACGAACATCTTTACAGATATGAAGCTGCATCGGATTGGTACGAAAAGTCATCATCCCTGTACGGCGATTTAGCAAAGATTCCAAAGAAAAGCGAAATGCTCATCCGGCAGGGCGATATGAATTTTGCCATGGGGCACTTCCAGGAGGCGATTGATAATTATCTTAGATCGTTAAGCTATGATACCGACTACGATGGAGCTAAAGATGTTTCATCAACACTTAACAGCATAGGTGTGGTGTATTATGAGATGGGTAAATATGATGAAGCCCTGAATTATTTTCAGAAATCCGAAAAAATGTCGGAAAATAAAGGAAATCAAAAGGAGTTTTCAATGTCACTTAATAATATAGGTAATGTGGAATATGAATGGAACGACTATGAAAACGCATTGAATCACTATGGTAAATCAGCGGATTTAAAAAAGAGATTAAATTACCGGGCAGGTTTAGCTGTTACCTTGCACAATATCGGTAACGTACACAAAAAAACGGGTAATTATTCAAAAGCATTGGACTTTTTCAGGCAAAGCAGCGTGGAAGGAATAGAATCAGGGAACAAAGATATTGTTTATGAAAATTACCTGTCTCTTTCTGAAGTATATGCAGCCCTTAAAGATTGCAATAAAGCCCTCGAATATTATATGCTTTTTTCAAAATATAAAAGTTTTATTACCCGAAACACGTCTAATGAACAAATTGCAGAAACGCAAAGCTATTATCGCGAGGTGTTTGATCGAGACAGGGAACTGGTACTGCTAAGAACAGAAATCCAGAAGCAAAAACTCCTTTCCTGGTACGAATCACAACGGAGGGTTAAAGAAGTGGCTTTCCTTACAGATGTAATCAAATTAAAAAAATCAAAAATTGAAGAAACGGAAGCAAAAATTATTAACCAGAGACGTTTTATTTGGGTTACTATAGCCGGAATATTTCTTTTAATGATGCTTGTTTTTACCTTCTGGTGGCAACGAAATGCAAAAAAACGGGCGAATGTTCTTCTTTCCGAACAAAATGAAGAAATAAATTCTCAGAAAGAAGAAATTATGGCCCAGCGTGATGAGATATACGCACAGAACCGTGAAATTACGGGAAGTATCAAATATGCCCGCAGGATTCAGAATGCAATTCTGCCATCAGCCGATCTTTTAAACCAGGCTCTTCCCGATAATTTTGTGTTTTTTAAACCACGCGATATTGTGAGTGGCGATTTTTACTGGGTCTGGACAACCGGGAATAAAGTTGTGGTTGCTGTTGCCGACTGTACAGGGCACGGTGTTCCGGGAGCCTTTATGAGCGTGCTGGGTTTCTCTTTGCTGGGACAGGTGGTAAACGAACTCTCTGCAAAATCAGAAGAATTAATAGCATCTGATATCCTGGATAATTTACGCTTACAAATTATAGCAGCCTTACACCAAACAGGAGAAATTGGCGAGACCCGCGATGGTATGGACATGACGTTATGTATCTATGATAAAGAAGCCCGTAAACTTCAATTCTCAGGAGCAAATACATATTTGTACATATATGGCAAAGAAGAATTCCGCCTTATAAAAGGAGATCGTATGCCCGTATCCTTCTTCCGTAAACGTGAACTTCCATTTACAAACCATCTTATTGAGTTAAGAGAAAAGGAAATGGTTTATCTTACAACCGATGGTATTACCGACCAATTTGGAGGTCCCGACGGGAAAAAATTCCGCCAGGAGGCTTTCCGTAACCTGTTGGTAGAAATTTATACCAAACCTCTCGATATCCAGAGAGATGATATTGATCGTGAGCTTACAAACTGGATGGGCTCCTTCAACCAGGTTGACGATATCCTGGTTCTGGGGTGGAGAGTCAGCTGAATTTATTTATTTTAGCTATCTGGCGAAAATAAAGAACCGGAAATTCTTTTGACATATAATTTCTGCAAAAATCATTAATTTTCTTGCGCAGATTATTATATTTGCTATCCTTTAAAAATAATCTAAAAAACGAAATACCTTGTACCGATTAGAAACTAAAATAGATGTAAACTCTGAAGAGTTTAAAAAAAATAAAGAGGAATTTCTTGTTTTGTTGAACAAATATAGAGAAACTCTTAAAAATGTTAAAAAAGGTGGCTCAGACAGGGCCATTCAAAAACATAAAGAACGTGGAAAATTATTGGCGCGAGAACGGATTGATTTATTACTCGACCCCAATACACCATTTCTCGAGTTATCTCCAATGGCCGCTTATGATATGTATGATAACCAGTTCCCAAGTGCAGGAATTATTACAGGGATTGGTGTGGTACATGGCCGTGAAGTAATGGTAGTTGCCAATGATGCTACGATTAAAGGCGGCTCGTATATGAAAGAGGCCATAAAAAAACACGTGAGAGCACAGGAAATTGCTTTGGAAAATCATCTGCCATGCGTTTATATGGTCGATAGTGGCGGAGTTTTCCTTCACGAGCAGGCTGACGTATTTCCTGATAAATATAATTTCGGACGGTTCTTTTTTAACCAGGCACGTTTATCGGCAGCCGGAATTCCGCAACTATCAATTGTTATGGGTTCGTGTACTGCCGGGGGAGCTTATGTTCCTGCCATGAGCGATGAAACCATTATTGTGAAAAACCAGGGGACTATTTTTATTGGAGGCCCCCCCTTGGTGAAAGCTGCAACCGGAATGATTGTTACAGCCGAAGAACTGGGAGGTGCAGATGTTCATACTGCAATTTCCGGAGTATCTGACCACATGGCCGAAAACGATGTTCATGCCATCCAGATTTGCCGTAATATGATTGAAACCTTAAAAGTTCCCGAAAAGCAATTGCTTGATATAGCCCCAATAGAAGAACCTTATTACGACCCCGAAGAATTATATGGAATAGCCCCCGTTGATTTAAAGAAACCGGTTGATTCCAAGGAAATTATAATGCGAATTGTGGACGGAAGTAAATTCCATGAATTTAAAGCTCGTTATGCGCCTACCATAATAACCGGATTTGCCCGTATTATGGGATATCCCGTAGGAATAATCGCAAATAACGGGGTGCTTTTCTCTGAGTCGTCTTTGAAGGCAGCACATTTTATTGAACTTTGTTGTATTCGTAAAACACCTATATTGTTCTTACAAAATGTTACAGGGTTTATTGTTGGAAAAGAATACGAAAGGGGAGGTATTGCCAGCAACGGGGCTAAGTTTGTCCATGCCAATGCCAATGCCAATGTTCCCAAGTTTACCCTGATTTTTGGAGGATCTTTCGGTGCAGGGAATTATGCTATGGCCGGAAGAGCATATGAGCCGAGGCTTTTGCATATGTGGCCTAATTCAAAAATTTCAGTGATGGGTGGTGAGCAGGCAGCCAACGTATTAATCCAGGTAAAACAGGATCAGCTGGCAGAATCAGGTAAATCAATGTCCGAAGAAGAAGTTGAAAAGCTGCGTAGTAGTATTCTTGAAAAATACAACCACGAAGGATCAGCGTATTATAGCACAGCCCGGCTCTGGGACGATGGAATTATTGATCCGGTGGATACCCGTAAAGTATTGGCCATGGGAATAGCCATGTCATTAAATAAACAATTCCCCGAAATGAAAAATGGAGTCTTTAGAATGTAAAACAAAACTATTCGTCAGTCTGAGAGTCTGACGTCATCCTGAGCGTAGTCGAAGGAAGGCAGGGGGTCGAAGACAGAAGATTTAATTCAAAACATGAAAACATATCAGACATTAGAATTAGAAAGAAGTAACAAAGTCGCCACAGTTTGGTTAAACCGCCCTTCTGTGCATAATGCTTTTAATAATGTAATGATTGCCGAAATCACAGAGTGTTTTAATTTCCTCGGCGAATCTTCAGATATTTCTGTAATAATTCTCCGGGGACACGATAAATCCTTTTGTGCCGGGGCCGATCTTAACTGGATGCGCGATGTGGCAAAACAAAGTTACGGGGAAAATTTTGAAGAGAGCAGGAAACTTGCCAGTTGTTTTTATGCCATCTATACCTGTAAAAAACCAACCCTGGCAGTTGTTCATGGAGTAGCACTGGGTGGAGCAAACGGACTTCTTTCTGCATGCGATATAGCATACTGTGTTAACGATGCTACATTTTCGTTAAGTGAAGTAAAAATCGGGATTGTTCCGGCGTGTATTTCGCCTTATGTTATTAAAAGAATTGGTGAGCACGGATCGCGTGACCTGATGTTAACGGGAAAAAGAATAAAGGGAAAAGAGGCCGAGCAATATCATCTGGTGAATAAATCTTTCGAAACAATGAGTTTGATGGAAGAATACGTGAACAATGTTGTTGAAATTTTAAAAACAAGCGGACCCAAAGCAGTTGCCCATTGTAAAAGATTAATTTATGATGTTTCCAATGTTCTTTCATTTGATGAGACTCATGACTATACAGCAAAAATGATTGCCGACATAAGGGCTTCTGAAGAAGGACAGGAGGGAATGGCTGCCTTTTTAGAAAAACGTAAACCAAATTGGTGTAATTAACAGTTGAAAGATAAAAGTGAAAAATTTATCAGGTAAATTGATAAACGTCCGTAGGACTGGTCTCTTGGTAATAAAGAAAAAATAGAATAAAGAAGCTCCAGAGGAGCGATATAAAAAATTGTAAGTAGAATGAAAATTTTCAAAAAAATACTGGTGGCAAACAGAGGCGAAATAGCTGTCAGAATTATGCGAACAGCAAAAAAACTGGGCATTACAACCGTTGCCGTTTATTCAGAAGTGGATAAGGATTCATTGCATGTAAGTTTTGCCGATGAAGCTTATTATATAGGCGAACAGGAATTGAGTGAAACCTATCTTAATATTAATAAAATTATTGATGTGGCCAAACGATACGGTTGCGATGCCGTTCATCCGGGCTATGGTTTTATGGCGGAGAATCCGGCCTTTGTAAATGCCTGTAACAAAGCAAGCATTACTTTTATAGGGCCAAGCACCAACGCCATGAAAATCATGGGAAATAAAATTGAAGCCCGTGAATTTGTTAAAACCTTAAAAGTCCCTTTAACCGAAGGTATAACCGGCAGCATGGAAACCCTGCTTTCAGCCGGGAAAAAGATTGCCTATCCCTTGCTTGTTAAAGCAGCGGCAGGTGGTGGCGGTAAAGGAATGCGCATAGTTTATAACGAAAAAGAACTGGTTGATGCTATTGAATCTACGAGTCGCGAGGCAAAATCTTATTTTGGCGACGAAACAGTATATATAGAAAAATTTATTGAAAATCCCCGCCACATCGAAATCCAGGTATTGGGCGATAATTTCGGAAATGTTATTCACCTGTTCGAAAGAGAATGTTCCATTCAACGTCGTTACCAGAAGATTATAGAGGAGTCTCCTTCTCCAACTCTTACACAGAAAGTCCGCCTGAAAATGGGTGAGGCAGCCGTTTCTATAGGGAAGGCAATTGGGTATAATAATGCCGGGACCATCGAATTTCTGGTGGATAAAGACCTGAATTTCTATTTTCTTGAAATGAATACCCGTATTCAGGTTGAGCACCCTGTTACGGAAATGGTCACAGGAATAGATATTATAGAAGAACAAATTTTTATTGCAGCAGGCAATCCTCTCCGTCTGAAACAGGAAGACATAAAGCAACACGGACATTCCATCGAAAGCCGTATTTATGCCGAAGATCCTTCGAATAACTTTTTGCCTTCGCCAGGTAAAATGTACTTGTTTAAAGAACCCGGAATGTCTGATATCCGGATTGAAACCGGGATTTCAAAATCGACTGAAATTAAAAGTTTTTTCGACCCGATGATTTGCAAGCTAGTGGTTTGGGATACCGACCGTGAACTGGCTACCAAAAAAATGCTTCATGCCCTCAACGATTTTATTATTCATGGTATAAAAACAAATATTACATACCTTACATCATTGTTACAAGGTGATGAGTTTATTCAGAATAAAATATCAACAAAATTTTGTGACACATTTACTCCTGATATCATTGAAAAAATTAACAAGGAAAAAGATAAAATTCCTTCCCACATACCGTTGATTGCATATGCTCTTTATACGCTTAATAACAAATCAATACAAGAAAGAAAACACAGTACTGACGAGCATAACATATGGAACATTGTTGGTTATTGGCGAGATGTTATGAAATTAAAAATTATGTTTTGTGATAAGGAACATGAAATTACAATAGAATATAACAAAAACAATCATTACGAATTTGAAATCGAAGGGCAGAAATATATTACAGAATTAAAAGAAAATACAGATAACAAACTTTCTTTTTACCTTAACAATAATTTTTATCTGACCTATATTTCCGAAGATTCGAAAGGAAATGCATTTCTGAGCTATCATGGGCATATTTTTAATCTGGTGAGAAAAGATATTTTACCCAAAGACAATTCTGTTTTCCGCATGGAAGACTATGTTCAGGATACCAATACACTTACATCGCCAATGCCCGGAAAAGTGATAAAAATTAATGTAATTGAAGGCGATGAAGTTAAGAAAGGAAATGTTGTTATAATCATTGAAGCAATGAAAATGGAAAACCGCATTTTTGCACCGAAGGATTGTGTCATTCAAAAAATAAATGTTAAACCGGGAGATATGGTTGAAACAACAACAGCGTTAATTTCGTTAGAAGAATAAAACAATGTTATGAGAATTGTAGTCACTCCACGGGATGCAATGCAGGGTAAAAAGACTTTTATTCCTACTAAAATAAAAGCCGATTACATAAATATGCTGCTGAAAGTGGGTTTTGACACCGTTGATTTTGGAAGTTTTGTTTCTCCCAAAGCGGTACCGCAAATGAGCGATACTGCCGAGGTTTTGAAGCTGCTTGATCTATCACAAACAAAATCGAAATTATTAGCCATTGTAGGAAACATAAAAGGGGCACTGATTGGCGCTTCATACGAACAAATAAATTATTTTGGATACCCGTTTTCGGCATCCCCTACTTTTTTGAAACTTAATATTAATTCAACAGTTGATGGCGCATTGGAAACAATTTCCGAAATGCAGAATATTTGTATCAAATCAAATAAAGAACTGGTAATCTATTTTTCAATGGCTTTCGGAAACCCTTATGGCGATACGCACAGCAATGAACAGATAATAAAGGAAATTGAAAAACTTCAGAAAATCGGGATTAGAACAATCAGCCTTGCCGATACTCTTGGTATAGGCGACAATACAGTCATTGCAAATTCTTTCAGGTTGATTAAAAATGAGTTTCCCGGAATTGAATTAGGACTGCATTTGCATGTTTCGTTAGATGAAGCGGGTGAAAAGGTCGATTCGGCATACAAAGCAGGTTGCCGGTATTTCGATACAGCCATGTTGGGAATGGGAGGCTGCCCTATGTCGGCTCATAAACTGGTGGGAAATTTAAGTACCGAACAATTAGTGGAATATCTGGTATCAAATAAACTGGACGTTCCACTTAGCCGTGAAAGACTCGAAGAAGCCGTTACTATGGCTATCGAAGTTTACCAATACGATTAAGCGGGTTAATGCTTTGGACTAGAGCCCGCCTGAGAATTATTGTCATTAACCACGGGCTTAAGCCCAAAAGAGGATATTTCACTATTTTACTATGGGAAATAATTTTTTATTATTTTTAATGCCATTAAAATCGATAATTAATAAAAAATTTGTGACTCTTAGTGTTTTAGTGCCTAGTGGCAGAATTATAAGCTAATATTATGAAGAAAGTAGTTAAAAACGCAGAAGAAGCGATACAGGGAATGACCAGCAACATGACGGTTATGTTTGGCGGATTTGGCCTGTGCGGAATACCCGAAAATGTAATCAGGGTGTTGGCAAAAACAGATATAAAAGGACTGGTCTGTATCTCGAACAATTGTGGGGTGGATGATTTTGGGCTGGGTTTAATGTTGCAACGCAAGCAGATTCGTAAAATGGTAGCTTCGTATGTCGGTGAAAATGCCGAATTTGAACGCCAGATGCTTTCCGGTGAACTGGAAGTGGAACTGAATCCACAGGGAACTTTGGCTGAACGTATTCGTGCCGGTGGAGCAGGTATTCCTGCATTTTTTGTTCCTGCAGGATATGGAACCGAAGTTGCCATGGGCAAAGAAGAACGTGAATTCAATGGGAAAATGCACATTTTAGAACATGCTCTTACTGCCGATTTCGCTGTAGTAAAAGCATGGAAAGGTGATACTCACGGGAACCTCATTTACCGTCACACGGCATCCAATTTTAATAATATGATGGCAATGGCCGGAAAAATCACTATTGCAGAAGTAGAAGAACTTGTCCCGGCAGGCACATTTGATCCTAATACCATTCACACGCCCGGCATATTTGTTCAGCGAATATTTCAGGGAGTGGATTACGAAAAACGAATTGAACAAATAACAACGTCTACACCAAAACAATAAAAACACAGTCATGCTGAGGCACTCGAAGCATGACTAATTGAATAAAAAAAATTAATAATTACCAATCATCCTTCGAGAGCCTCAGGATGACTATAATTTAAGAATCTTTAAATGGAACTAATATGGCACTCGATAAAAATCAAATAGCAAAACGAATTGCACAGGAACTGAAAGATGGTTACTATGTTAACCTTGGCATTGGAATTCCAACCCTTGTTGCCAACTTTGTTCCTGAAGGAATAGAAGTAACATTACAATCTGAAAACGGATTACTGGGTATTGGTCCCTTTCCAACACCGGAGAAAGTAGATGCCGATCTTATTAATGCAGGTAAACAAACAGTAACGTATGCAACCGGCGCTTCGTTTTTCGATTCTGCCACCAGCTTTGCCATGATTCGTGGCGGGCATGTTGATTTAACCATCCTTGGCGCTTTTGAAGTTTCCGAAGAAGGCGATATTGCCAGCTGGAAAGTCCCGGGCAAACTGGTGAAAGGGATGGGTGGCGCTATGGATTTGGTGGCTTCAGCAAAAAATATTATTGTAGCCATGCAACATTCTAACAAAGGACAATCGAAAATTCTTAAAAAATGTACTTTACCACTGACTGGTGTTAAATGTGTAAAAAGAGTGGTAACCGACCTGGCTGTAATGGATGTCACTCCGCAAGGTTTTAGGCTCCTCGAAAGAGCTCCCGGCGTTACTGTTGACGAAATTAAACAGGCTACTGAAGGTAAGCTCATTGTTGAAGGTGAAATTCCTGAAATGAAGATATAATGTTGTTGAAATTATTATTTTAATCATCTGAATCTGAGATAAGGTTTGTCATTTATTTTTTGCTTTTCATCTCATATTTGTGTTTTTTAACCATCTAATTTGCCGGAAATTTTAAAAATGTTGTAAATTAGCCCAATTGACTTAAGAGCGGGAAGTTGTGAATTGGGTTGTATGGAGTTTATAGTTCAGCGTTTGTCGTCCAATGTGAAAACAAACAATGAATTAGCTCAATAGCTCATCAGTCATCCAACGTTAAACGATGAACAATAAACATTTTATGAATTATCCAAAAAAAGTTACAATTGGCGACATTACTGTTCGCGATGGTTTTCAGCATGAAGAAAAATTTATTCCTACCGATGCCAAGCTTTGGCTTGCCGAACAGCTTATTCTTTGTGGATTCAGGCATATTGAAGTAACTAATTTCGGAAACCCGACCGGTATGCCCCAGTTTAAAGATGCCGATATTCTCATGAAAAATATCCGTAATAGTTCCAAGATTGCCCATCTTATTAATGATACCTCTCTTACGTGTGTAACCATTCGCGAAAAAGCCATCGAACGTGCCATCGAAGCACGCAAAGAAGGCTTTGGCCCCGACCGTATTTTGTTAATGGTCTCTACCAGCGAATCACACCATAGAAAAAACAGTGGATTGTCTCTGGCAGATTACTGGAAAATGGCGGAAAAATATATTCCCCTGGCTCGCGATGCGGGAATAAAAGTAAACGGAACTGTCAGTACCATCTGGGGTTGTCCAATAGAAGGTCCCACCGAAATGTCCAAGGCGCTTGAATTTACCCAGCGATGGTTCGATGTTGGCGCCAATGATGTTGAACATGCCGACCACGACGGAAGCGCTTCACCCGACCGTATTTATAAATATTTTTCTATGTTATTGGATAAATTCCGGCAACCCGATAAGCACATTGTGCATTTTCATACTACCCGTGGCTGGGGACTTGCCAATGTGCTGGCAGCGCTTCAGGCCGGAATGACCAATTACGAAAGTTCTATGGGTGGAATAGGCGGGCAGCCGGCCAACTTTGTTGACGGAGTTCCGGTGGCTGGTACAGGTTCTTATTATTATGCCGATCCATCTTTGTCCGGTCTGTGTTCAACCGAAGACTTGGTGGTAATGTTGGATGAAATGGGTATTGAAACCAATCTTGATATTGACAAAGTTCTTGCTACAGGAAAGATGGTTGAAAGGATTGTAGGAAGAAAACTTCGTTCGGAATGTATCCGTACAGGTCGTATTCCAAAACATCTGAAAGAGAAGAAAAAAGTAATATTAAATTAAAAGATACTTTATATTAAAAATCACTTAAAGAGCCTAAGGGCTCTTTTTTGTTTGTAGAATGAAGAGAATTTTATAAATTCGAGTCCCAAAATAAAAATGAATATGGATAATCCTTTATTGACCGAACAACACCAGATGATCAGGGAATCTGTAAGAGATTTTGCTGAAAGAGAAATAAAGCCGCGTGCTAAAGAGTTAGATGAAAAACAGGAATTTTCTGTTGAATTAACACAGAAAATGGGAGAAATCGGCTTGTTTGGGATGGTTGTGTCGCAGGAATATGGTGGACAAGGACTCGATTATCTTTCGTATATTATTGCTGTTGAAGAAATTGCCCGCGTTGATGGCTCACAAGCAGCTACTATTGCAGCCGGAAATTCCCTGGGATTAAATCCAATCTATTACTTCGGTAGCGAAGATCAAAAGAAAAAATACTTACCTGATTTATGTGCCGGTAAAAAACTTTGGGGATTTGGATTAACCGAACCGGAAGCGGGGTCAGATTCAAGAAATTCTAAAACCACTGCCACGCTCGAAAATGGAATCTGGAATATTAACGGATCGAAAATTTTTATTACCAATGCTTCGTCTGAAATAACCATTGGCTCTACAGTACAGGCAGTTTCTGGAAGTTATGCCGGTAACAAGGAATTTTCAGCCATTATTGTTGAAAACGGAACACCTGGATTTACAGCAAAAACAATGCACGATAAGCTGATGTGGAGAGCTTCCAATACCGCAGAACTTTATTTTGATGAATGCAAAGTTCCGGAATCAAACCTGCTAGGGAAAAGAGGAGATGGCTCGAAAATAATGTTAAGTACTTTGGATGGTGGCCGGTTATCAATTGCAGCAATGGGATTAGGAAATGCACAGGGGGCCTTTGAACTTGCATTAAAGTATGCGCAGGAAAGGGTTCAGTTCGGAAAACCTATTTGCAAACAACAGGCAATAGCATTTAAGCTGGCCGATATGGCATTAAAAATTGAACTTGCGCGCAATTTGTTATACAAAGCCTGCTGGCTGAAAGATAATCATAAACCTTTTGCCAAGGAAGCTGCCATGTCGAAATTATATTGTTCGGAAGTAGCAAAATTTGTTTCCGATGAGGCAGTTCAGATTCACGGAGGGTATGGTTTAATGAAGGACTATAACATTGAACGTTTTTACCGCGATCAGAGACTGTTACAAATTGGCGAAGGAACTTCTGAAATTCAACGGCTTGTTATTTCGAGATATATTGGTTGTTAGATATTAGTCCCTAACCAGTGGTTATTAGCAGAAAAGCAGAATACACAATTTTACTAATGACTATTGACGAGTTTATGATTGCTTTAGGTTATTGAGTATTTTAAGCGCCCAATTTTCTTTCTCACACATTTTCTTTTTTTGTTCTTCGGTCGAATCGGGATAACCAAGGAGGTGAAGGATTCCATGAATAATTACCCGCTGTAATTCGTTTGCAGGTTTTGTATGATATAGTTTCGCATTATCAATAACCTGGTCAATGCCGATAAAAAGATCTCCATTAACAACGTTCCCGCGATTGTAGTCAAAAGTAATAATATCGGTGTGGTAGTTATGATTTAAAAAGGTTTTGTTCATTTTCAGCAGCTTTGCCTTACCGGTAAAAATTACAGAAATATTGCCGGTAATACGTTTTTCGCTTTCGACAATAAGGTTAATCCATTCTGAAATTTTACGCTTTTGGCCGCGAAGCAGCTGTGTGTTTACATTCTGCTGATGAAATGTTACTGGCATTCGATTTTAATTCTTAGACAAACTTTGGTGCCGTTTTCTTCGAATTTAATTTCGTCTACTAAATGCGACATTAAAAAGATGCCTCTTCCGTGAGGTTTTTCAATATTTTCGGGTAATGTTGGATCGGGAAGTTTTGTGAAATCGAAACCCGGACCCTGATCTTTTACATGAAACCAGAAATATCCTTCATCGATGCCATAAGTAACAACTACTTCTTTGGTTTCATCGAGCTTGTTTCCATGAATGATGGCATTATTAACTGCCTCTACCATAGCAACTAAAAGATTCCCATAGATTTCTGAACTTAAATTTTGCTGGGCAGAAATGTCGTCGACGAGTTTCTCGACAATATTTATGTTTTCAATTTTTGAATAGAATTTTATTTCGTCTTTCATGACCTACTCATTAAGATTAATCATGTATTTTCTATACTTGTCCTGGTAGTATTTGGATAATTTAATTTTACTTCCTTCGAGTATTTCATTATACTGTGAATTTACTCCTTTATACTTAAATATTTGTTCGGGGTTACTTAATTTATCATTTTTCCCTTCGTGTGATTCCCGTTTATTTTCCGTTTCTCTTTCCTGATCTGATTTTTCAGCTTCAAGGAGACGTGTTAATATTTGTTCCTGGCGCAGCATTGTCTGCGGTGTTATATTTTTATTCACTATATCTTTTTCTACATCGTTCACCATATTTTTTATCTCTTTCAGCTGCTTTACCGCTTCGGGACTTAATCCCCCGTTTTGCATCAGGTCGTTAAGCATCTGGTTAAATTTATCCTGCATAGATACCATTTTTCCCAGTTTTTCGTTCATTTCTTTGCCACTTTTTTGTCCCTGACCCTTTTTTAGTTCATCAATCATTGACTGCATCTGCGATTTAAGTGATTTTTGCATGTTCGACATTTGCGAGAAAGAAGGTTTCCCTTTCCCGGGTTTTTTACATTTGCTTCCGCTGCACTGTTGTTTCGACTGGTTCTGCATTTGCTGAAGTACTTCACCCAGCAGCAATGCAAGGTCATTAGCCGAAGTCATGATAAATTGCTGATTAATTTTAACCTGGGAAGTATTTCTTTCTTCGTAAGAATTCATGGTTTGATTTCCCAGTTTATCAATTTTCTTGAGTTGTTTATTGATTTCGGAGCCCAGCATAGGTGAGCGGTTTGCCAATGCGTAAAGGGAATCTTTTATGACCTGGAAATCGTCCATAAGATTTTTCTGTTTTTCAACATCTTTCATATAAGAAGGATCGGTTGTTCCGACTTTTCCGGTATTGCCAAGCAGGTACTCCTCATCGAACGAGAATTTCTCCAGGTTATCAATGATTTGTTTAAGATTTTCTTCATTTTCTCCTTCCTGCTGCATTTCGTTATCCTGCATCATTTGCTGCATCTGTTGCGACATGTCCTGCAATTTTTGTGAATTATTCTTTTGGCTTTTGGAAGCATTTTTTCTGTTGTTCTGATCCAGGTTTTCTTTACCCTGCTGAAATTCGTTGTTTATATCGGTTTTTTCACGCTGAAAATCTTTCATGTTTGCCGGGTCTTTTAATTCGTCGTTTTTCTTTTGAAGTTCATTATATTCTTTCATCAGCTCGTCGAACTTCTTCTGTTGTTCATCTTGTTTTGACTTAAGCGAATCGGTATTGTTTTTTTTGTCGGTCGTTTCTTCAGAGAGTTTATCCTGTTCTTTCGAAAGCTTATCCAGTTCTTTGGAAAGATCACCTGTTTTTTCTTCTATCTCGAGTCGTTTAAGCATTTCAAGGTTACGGTCGAGCTGTTTACTCATGTCTTCGTAATTCATTTTCATTTGCTCGGCCATGTTGTTGAGCTTGTTACGATCGAAATTCTCCATCAGCTTTTTCAGTTCTTCCATCATTTTTTTCATTTCATCATCCATCAGGTTTTCAAGCAGATCTTCGATTTGTTTTTGTTTTTCGATCATCTGTTTATCCTGTTCCGAGAATGTATTCATGAAATTATCTTTCTGTTTGTTTTCGAGCGAAAGCTGTTTGATTAATTGTTCCAGCTGGTTTTGCTTCTGAACAATATCTTCCAGTTTTTTGGTTTGCTCCCATGAATTATTTTTGTTATTCAAAAGATTTTGCTGAAGATTTTTAATGTCGCGTTTTATTTCTTCGCTCAGGTTTTGTGACGATTTAAGCTTTTCGGCAATGTTCTTATTGGCATTTTCGCGATACTGATCCAATTCTTCGTCCGAAGGAATTTTATAGCTTTTTAATGCTGAACGGCTCGATTTCGGACCATGAACTCCATCGTTGTCCCAAACTTCGAAATAATATTCAACTTCGCCTCCCTGTTCTTTTAATGTGCTGAAATCGAAGGCGAAATAAAATTCCTGGTATTTTACATTCTTATTAATAGGGACAGAAATGGAAGAAATCGAATCGCCGGAATTACTTGTTTTATAATTAAAGGTTAGTTTATTAAAACCATAATCGTCGTTCACAATGCCTTTAAAATAATACATTCCCATTTGTGATGTGTCGGCAATAAATTCTGCTGCAATACCCGGGAACAAATCCGGCACAACATTTACCAGGTATTTTACCGGCTGAACTGATCTGATGAAGGAGTTCGACATAAAAACAGAATAACTGGAAGAAGTCAGAAATCTGTTCGATGTATTAAACTGTTTTCCATCCTGTTTTACAACTTTTGAAATGGAATCGTTGATTAATAATTTTATGGATTCAACATTGGCTGTATTAAATATCCATTTTACAGTACTTCCGCAGGGAATGGTAAAATCGCCGGTATTATCCATCATAAAGTCAGATTCGCCGGTATATGCGGGAACATCAATTTCAACTTTAAAACCGGTAATAACAGGTGCCGGAAGAACAGAAAGACGGTATTCTTCCGAAGAAATTTCATCGGCAGTAAATTTAAAATCTATGGAATTGTTAATGTTTTTGATGGTGTATCTGAAAGTGGTTGGGGTTAGTTTTTCGAGTAAAATTTTATTACTGCCGATTTGTACATACGCGTTTTTGGGCACATATTTTCCTTCAATGCGAAGTTGCAGATCGAAGTCTTTTCCTTGTTCAACTTTTAATGAATCGTTTTGAAGTATAAACTGAAACGGAGGAGCAGGGGCATAAAAAACGGAATGATGTAACAACCGTCCCGAACCATCTTTTATTACCTGTGGCCAGATAAAATAAATACTGAAAAAAACAGTCAGAGCCAATGCCAGATAAATAAAATACCTGAAGTTATCTTTTACGTTTATGGCAGCTTCAAAAGGAAGTACGCGTATCCCTGCCATTTTATTCTCGATACTGGCGTTCAGGAGGTGTTGAGAGAATCCTTTGTGGTTCGACATTTCGGCAAGTTCAAGAACATTAAAAAGTTTATCCTGGATTTCGGTAAAATGAGTTGAGATAATGGCCGCAGCTTGTTTATGTGAGATTTGTTTTCCTATCTGCAGAAATTTCAACAATGGCCACAGAATAAATTTCAGAAAAACAAGCAGATATGCCGAGAAAATAGTATAAAACAAAATGGTACGGGTGGTAATATCAAAATGGCCGAAGTATTCAAGAATTATTGCAGATAATGAAGAGATACAAAAAACAAGAAATGATAAAATGATACCACGCAGAAGTTCATTCCGGTAATATTTCCGGATAAATGTGTCGAGCTGATGAACAAGCGTGTTGTAGTCTTCTGACATAAAGCAAGTAATTTAAAATACCAAGATTCAAATTCCAAGCCCCAAGATCCAAAGGAAAAACCATGCTTGGATTTTGGTATTTGGTATTTGGTATTTGGTTCTTTTTTTCATTTACGATTAATTAGATGACGAAAGCCATGTTTCGGGGTTTTGTTTTAATGTTCCCTGCCATATCTGAAGTTCAAGTATGGTTTTATTATCGTCGTCATTATCCGTAAAAATGGTACCGATTTTTTGTTTGGCTTTCACTTTGTCTCCTACATTTACAGTAACGTCTTTTAAGTTGGAATAAACTGTTAAAAAATCGCCATGCCTGATGATAATGGCTTTGTTTTTTCCGGGAATAGAAATAATTTTACTGACAACTCCATCAAAAATTGTGCGAGCTGTTGAGCCCTGAGTTGTAGAAATATAAACCCCGTCATTTTTTACTTTAATTCCTTTTAAAACAGGATGTTCGTGTTCGCCGAATGTTCCGGTGATAACTCCTCTTTCTATCGGCCATGGTAACTTTCCTTTGTTTGCCTCGAATTTATCGGAAACAATCTGTTCTGCCGGTGTAAGATCAAAAACGGTAGGTTTAACATTTTTTTCGACTTTTACCGGGGTTTCTATTTTGGAGGGATTATTTGCATTTAACTTCGCCTGTTGTTCTTTTTCTTTTCTCAGTTTTTCTTTTCTTGCCAGTTCGGCTTTTTTTATTTCTTCGGCAATCAGATCGTTAATTGCATTTTTAAGTTTCTGATCGGCAAGTTTTTGTTCGGCGAGTTTTTTTGTGAGTTCTTTTTCCTTGGTTTTTAACACCGTAAGCATTTTCGATTGTTCTCCCTTTTCATTGTTCAATTGGCTGGTCTCGTTTTTTTCTTCTGAAAGCAGACTTTCTTTATCCTGTTTTTTTACCTGTAGTTCTGATACCTTCTGAGACAGATCCTGTCGGGTAGAAATTATTTTCTCCATTTGTTTTTTCCTGTAATCGGCATATTGTTGTAGATATTTCAGCCTGCGGTAAGCCATATTAAAATCGTTGGCAGCAAGAATAAAAACTACTTTATCATAGGAGGAGCGTGTTTTGTAAGCAAAAACAATCATTTTGGCATAACCCCTGGTAAGCCGTTTAAGGTTTCCTTCGAGATTATTAATTACTTCCTGGTTTTCATTTATTTTATTGTCGATAGAATTAACTTCGTTGGTGATTGTATTAATAAGTTCCTGGCGGGCAGCAATTTTTTTATTAAGAATCAGAAGCTGGTTCATCGATATCTTTTTATCGCGTTGTGTTTTCTTTAAAAGGCTGTTGGTATACTTAATGTCTTCCTGGGTTTTTTTATGTATTTTCTCGAGATCTTTACGGGTTTGGGCAAATGAAGAGGTGTTTTGTAACAGAGTACAAAGAAGTAAGTAAAAGATGATATGGGGTTTAAAGGAAAACATTTTAGTTTATTCTTTTGTATTTCTCGGTAATTTTAAAGGGAAAACTAACATCTGAATCGACGGTTATTTTATTGTATTTTATTTCTGCCCGGAATTGCTTTTCTGCTGTTTTTATTTCAATATTTATCAACGAGGGCACAACTTTAGTATTAACATCAATAAAGTCGGAATATTGGATGTTAAGGTTTCTTTTTTCGGTATAGTCGTTTATGCTTACATCGGTCAGTTTGAAAATTTCCGGTGCAATTTTAAGAGTCTCAACAATTAATTCGTTGGTTTTATTTCTTTTTATGTGTTTTTTAATTTTGTGTTTTCGGTGTGTTTTAAGAACATACCGGTTTGAATCGGTAGATGAAATAAATGTTTTTCTGAAATAATCCCGGTCTAAACTGTCGGCATTAAACTTTTCGTTTGATTCTTCATCGCTTTCCGAATAAAGAAAAACTTCGTTGGAAAACACAGCCTGCAAGTCGTTAAACGAAAGTTCGGTTTGCAATTTATTTTCGAAATAATCGTATGGATTTATAAAATATTCATTTTTTAACCGGTTCATAAACATAATACTATCGGGCGTAAACTGGAGCCTTGCTGCCTCGATGCCCAATGCCGGCGTAATACTTATCCAGATTAAACTGTCTTTTCTTATTCTTAGAGTTCCGCTTAGTGACTGGTTTATATCTTCGGATTGGATATTTACTTCAAATTTTATGGATAATGTATGATAAGGCAGGTAATTGCCGGTTACATTTGAATATAATTTTCTTGCACCCATCGGTCTCACCTTTTCGTTACTTAGTAAACGTGTTTGCCTGCATGAAACAAACATAACCATAATAATAAGCCCTGTAAAAATGTACTTTAATTTTTCCAACATCACTTATTCAATCAATGTTTTCTGAATTATTTTTTTATTGAGGAATTCTGATCCTTTTCCCAGCTTTAATGCTTCATTCCATAGTTCATTGGCACGTTCGGTCTGGCCCAGTTTAAATAAAATATCTCCGTAATGTTCCACAATTACCGCACTTTTATTTCCCCCGTTGTTATATGCTTTTTCAATCTGGATCAATGCCTTATCGAATTTATTTTGCTTGAATAAAACCCAGGCATATGTATCCAGGTAAGTTGGATTGTCTGGGTCGAGTTCTACACAAACCAGGCTCATCCGCTCGGCTTTATCAAGACTGTCGCCCCGAAGCGAAAGATAATAGCTGTAATTATTTAAAATGATTTTATTGCTCTTGTCGATTTTAAGAACCTGTTCCATGGCGGCATCCGATTCTTTCATCTGACCTGTTTTATGATACGCATCACCCAGAATGGAATACATATCGGCTTTTAATGAAGGATTATCAACAACAAGTTCTACCCCCGTTTTAAGGGCCGAAATGGCTTCTTCGGTTTTATTCAGTTGCATGGATGATAAGCCTTTAAAATAATATAAGACAGGTTGGTTCGGAAAATACTGAAGCGCTTCATCGCTTTCTAAGTACATGTTGTTAAAATCTGTCAGATCGCTTTCAAGTAAAAGCAATTGCTCCCATATCAGGTATTTGCTTTTTTCAGTTTTAGTAACAAGCCTTAGTTGTTCCCTTGCTTCTGCGTAATTTTTATCTCTTATCAGGAAATCGGCAAATAATGTATGTGCTTTAGTATCATCTGGGTGGGTCTTTAACAGAATCTCCAAAAGATCTTTGGCCTGTCCTTTCAGTTCTTCACTTTCATTGGTGAAAGAAAGAAATGAGATTAACATTTTGATTTTCACATCAATTTCAACATCAGTGCTGCCAAATGCCAGTTTCAGTTCCGAAAAAGATTTATCGTATTCTTTAGTGATTCTGTAAAAATCGGCTAATGACAAATGTACAAGCCCATTCGAACTGTCGGCTGAAATCATTTGGTTATATATTTCACGTGCCCTGGTAAAATTGTTTTCGTTTACGTATGATTCGGCAAGCATTCCCATATAACGTATTTCAGCGGGATTGCTGTCGATCAGTTTTTGAATTTCCTTATGTGCTTTTTCATTCTGCCCCATTAAAAAGAATATCTTTTCTTTTTCGAGCGAGATGGTTTCATTCAGGCCATAATTTGATTCGATAAGATCATAATATTTAATAGCCTCATCGTATTTTTTTACCTGGGAATACAAAGTGGCCAGTTCATATAAAAAGTCAACCCGGTCGGTATTTTCCTTAATTAATTCTTTGTAAACTGTTATAGCTTCTTCGGGATTATTGGTCTGTTTGTAAAGGACTGCAAGAATAGCCTTATACCAGGTGTTTTCGGGGTTAAGTTTTACTGCTGTTTTAGCGCTTTCAATGGCAATGTCGTATTGCTCTTTTTGTATATATAATGTGGTAAGTTCGTAATTTACCGCAGCGCTTGTCGGATCAATTTTTTTACATCTTTCCAGCAGTAAAGCTGCATCATCATAATTACCCAGCATCTTTTGTTTTTCTGCTTCTATAAATGCATAATTGAATTCGAACTGGTCTTTTTCCGGGATAGAGTTTTTCTTTTTCTCGGAGTTTTTCAGCACCTTACAAGAGCTGGCAAGAAGAAATAGTAATAAAATTAATATAGCGTGATTCTTTACCATTCTTCAGATTATCTGTATAAAGAAGTATAATCACCAATATTAACTTCAGATGATATTCCATGAATGTCGGCATGGTTACCTACAATTGAATTCTGGATATTTATTTCTTCAACAAACGTGAAACGCTGAACAATACTGTCGCGGATGATAGAATTTTTTATGCAGGAGTGTTTTCCAACCGAAAGATAGGGACCGAGAACACTATTCTCAATTTTTGCTTCTTTGCCGATAAAACAAGGTGGAATTATTACCGAGTTAATAATTTCCGCGTCTTCAGAAATGAGCTGTTCGGGCTTGCTTAATTCCAGGATTCTTTTCAGGGTCTGTAACGTGGCTTCTTTATTTCCGCAATCGAACCATTCTTCTACTTGGCTTATACGGAGTTTCATTCCTTTGTTTTTCATGTTCTGAAGTGCATCGGTCAACTGGTATTCACCGTTTACAGAAATATTTTTATCAATCAGGAATTGAAGTTCGTTTTTAAGATTCTGGCCGTCTTTAAAATAATAGATTCCGATAATGGCAAGGTCTGATACAAAAGTTTTCGGTTTCTCAACAAAATCTGTAATAAATCCGTCTTTATCGGTTTTAACAACGCCAAACGAACTGGGGTCGGCCACCTGGCGTACCCAAATCATGCTGTCGCAATGGTTTTCTATTTTAAATTCTGCCCTGAAAAGGGTGTCGGCAAATGCAACAATCACTTTTCCCGAGAGCGAAGGAGCTGCACATAAAACTGCGTGGGCAGTTCCCAGGGGTTGCGATTGGTAATAAATTCGAGGAACAATGCCCATTTCGTGGGCAATAGAACAAAGGCTGTCTTCCACTTCCTTCCCAAAATCGCCAATAACAAAAGCTACTTCCTCGATGGGTTCGGTCGCAATTTTAGCCAGGTCTTCAACCAGTCTTTGTACTATGGGTTTTCCGGCAATTGGTATCAATGGCTTTGGAACGGTTAGCGTATGGGGGCGCATACGTTTACCCATACCGGCCATTGGAATTATTATTTTCATTTCTTTTTGTTTAGAATCTGATTTTAACTACAAAATGTTATGGTTCTATTTCTTCCCGGTATGCCCGAAACCGCCGGCTCCTCTGTCCGATTCTTCCAATTGCTCCACCGTTTCCCAAGAAATAATTTCATGTTTTGCAATAACCATCTGGCATATTCTTTCGCCATCATTAACCACGAATTCTTCGGCCGACAGGTTAACAAGAATTACACCAATTTCGCCCCTGTAATCGGCATCAATGGTGCCAGGGGTGTTTACTATCGAAATGCCTTTTTTTAATGCCAGACCGCTTCTGGGTCTTATCTGTGCTTCGAATCCTTTAGGCAGTTCAATAAATATCCCGGTGGAAATTAATTTTCTTTCAAGAGATTTTAATGTAACCGGCTCATCAAGATTTGCTCTTAAATCCATGCCTGCTGAGAATTCTGTAGCATATGCAGGATTTGGGTGTTTGGAATGGTTTACTATTTTAACTTTCATATTTATTTATTTAATGTCTACTATAAAATTTCAGTGACCGGAAAGAAAGTTCAATTTTGAGGCTTGCGAAGCTATAAAAAGCGGAGTTTACTAATGTAAATAAGCCTTTTTATATTAAGCGTAACGAAAAAAGTGGACTTTCTTACAATCACAATTTTAACCCGCTAAGGTAACCTAAAAAGTTAAAATAAAGAAATTGAATGAGGCGGGTACAGATGTTTTAACGCTTATTAAGCTTTTGCAGGAGGGTAGGTTCGAGAACCAGAACAAGGACTGCAAAACCAATCAATAAAATAGTATTAATTCCCAATGAAATATAATAGGAATTGAAATGGACAAATTGAGAAATTACAAAAATTCCGGTAGCTACAGCAAAATATAACCCGATACGAAGAATGGGATAATTTACTTTATAATAGATGTTTCCCAAGAAAAAGGAAACTACCATCATGGCAAAGTAGCAGATTAGTGTTGCCCAGGCCGATCCCATATATCCCATAACCGGAATAAGCCAGAAATTCAAGATAATTGTTATGGTTGCTCCGAATATGGCAAGATAAGCGCCGAAACGGGTTTTATTGGTAAGTTTAAACCAGACTGATAAATTATAGAAAATACCCAGGAAAAGGTTAGCCGCTAACAATATGGGAACGACGGGCAATCCCGACCAGTATTCTTTTCCTATAAAAAACTTAACAATGTCTATATAAAGCATTACACCCAGGAAAATAAACAAACCGAAAATGATAAAGAATTTCATTACTTCGGCATATAGTTCTTTTGCGTTTTTTTCTTTAGCCTGACTGAAGAAAAAGGGTTCTGCCGCATACCTGAAGGTTTGTATAAAAAGTGTCATTAGTACAGCTACTTTATAGTTTGCACCATAGATTCCCAATTGATCCATCGCTGTTGTAACGTCGGGCAACAAACGCTTTAACATGGCCCGGTCAAAAGTTTCGTTAACCATACCCGCCAGGCCGGCAATAAGCAAAGGAAGAGAATAAATTATAATTTTTTTCCACAAGGCATAGTCAAATTTCCATTCTATTTTCATGGAGGGAAATAGTGCAACAAGGGTTAAGACACTGGCAGCTAAATTTGAGATGAAAACATACCCTATCCCTATCTCCGGGTTATAAATCCATGAAGGAAGGCTAAACCCTTTTTTAACCAGGTAAGGGCAAAGAACCAGGAAGAAAAGATTTAATCCTATAAAAACCAGGATATTAAATATTTTTATGGCGGCAAACTTTAGCGCTTTGTTTTGCTGACGTAACCAGGCAAATGGAATAGCAGTTATGGCATCAACACCGATTATGATTCCAAACCAGATAATATATTCGGGATTATTTTCATAGCTTAAGACAGAGGCGATTGAAGGCGCAAACAAAGAAATTAACAAAATAAAAAGTACAGATGTTGAAATTAATGAAATCAGGGTGGTGGAATATACTTTTGGATTTCCCTTTTCACTTTCCGAAAACCGGAAAAATCCCGTTTCCATTCCATAGGTGAGTACAATTATCAGGAATGAAACATAAGCATAGAATTCAGTTGAAATTCCATAAACTCCCGGATTAAAAACGTTGGTGTAAAGAGGAACCAGCAGGTAATTGAGCAATCGTGCAACAATGCTGCTAAGCCCGTAAATAACGGTTTGTCCGGCTAATTGTTTAAGTTTTCCCAAGAGTCAGGTTTAAGGCGTAAAAATATTCAAAAGAATGGCAATCGTGAAGGATTGCTTTAAAATAATTATCAGAATTTGACACCCATACCAAATTCCGGAATTAATCCTGTAAAACTTACAGCGTTAATCGGATAATAATAATATAACAGCGGATCAATTTTATCAAAAGGAACATTATATCCAGGCCCCATTTAAATAAAAAATTTTTTTAATGAAGTCTTGTGAATTTACAGAGAAGTAAATTCCGAGGGAAAGGAATAAAAGCAGAAAGATTCTCATTTAGTGTTTTTAACAATGCTAAAGTATGAATAATAACAATAAGGATAAACTTTGCTGCAGATTTTTTAAGTATTTTTAATTATCAATGGTTCTGAATATTTCTTACCTTCGCACACCGAAGTGGCAAAAATCATGAAACCAAACCGTGACAAATCTATTGTAAGACGGCTTATAAGTTCCTATATTACAACGGTTATCAGCATTTCTTTAGTGTTGTTTATGCTGGGGCTTATCGGAATTATGGCGCTTAGTTCAAAAAGACTGAGCGATTACGTTAAAGAAAATATCAGTTTTTCGGTTTTCCTAAAAGAAGGGATTAAAGATGTCGACATACTTCGTTTACAAAAAAATCTGGATGCCGCCCCTTATGTAAAGTCAACGCTCTTTGTCACCAAAGAGATGGCTGCCGACCAGTTGAAAAAAGATCTGGGCGAAGAGTTTGTCGATGCGCTCGATTACAACCCACTTCCTCCTGCCATTGAGGTAAAATATTATGCCGAATATGCCAATCCCGACAGTATTGCAATTATTGAAAGAGAGCTAAAAGAATTCCCCCAGGTGGATGAAGTTTATTATCAGAAAAATCTTGTTTCGCTGGTAAATGATAATGTAAACCGGATAAGCCTGGTTGTTCTTGTTTTTTGCGCACTTTTACTGGTAGTGGCAATAGCATTAATCAACAACACCATGAGGCTTTCGGTATATTCGAAAAGATTTACCATAAAAACCATGCAACTGGTTGGCGCTACCCGTGGTTTTATACGTTGGCCGTTTTTAAAAGCCAGTGTTTACCAGGGAATTTTTGCAGCTATTATTTCCATCGGGTTATTATCTGCCGTAATTTCAGTTGCCGAACGGGAACTCGATTCCATTGTGAGCTTAAATGATTTTGCCCTTGTGGGTACATTGTTTGGGTTTCAGATAATTGTTGGTGTAATTATTACCTCGTTCTCCGCATTTTTTGCAGTAAACAGGTATTTACGATTAAAATCTGCCGATTTATATTAAATTAAAATTATCATATGTCAAAAGAAGAAAACAACAACGGAAACGTACTTGGAAAAAGAAACTATATGTTGCTTGCCATTGGTTTTGTGTTCATTATATTTGGTTATTTGTTAATGACCGGGGGCAAGGCTACCGATCCTAATGTTTTTTCCGAAGAATTATTCAGCACTACCCGCATAACCATTGCGCCTGTTCTTGTGCTCTTGGGCTTTGCCATTGATGTTGTTGCATTAACCTTAAAGCCCAAAGAATAAAATCAAAGTATGAGTTGGTTAGACTTGCTTATCCTTTCCATTGTGGAAGGAATTACTGAGTTTTTGCCTGTTTCATCAACCGGGCATATGATTATCACAAGTTCCCTCATGGGAATCGAAAAAGATACATTTACCAAATTATTTGAAATTTCAATACAATTCGGCGCTATTTTATCTGTTGTTGTACTATATTGGAAAAAGTTTTTTGATTTTTCAAAATGGCAATTCTATATAAAACTCATGATTTCTGTAATACCGGCTTTAATTTTAGGAAAACTGTTTTCTGATAAAATCGACTCCTTGCTGGAAAGCCCTGTTGTAGTTGCTATTAGTTTGTTGACGGGCGGAGTTGTACTTTTGTTTATCGATAATATTTTTAAAAAACCGGTTGTTACAGATGAAAAAAATATCAATTATAAAGAGGGATTTATGATTGGTATATGGCAGTGTCTGGCCATGATTCCTGGAATCAGCAGAAGCGCGGCAAGTATTATCGGAGGAATGCAGCAGAAATTAACCAGGCATGTGGCGGCTGAGTTTTCTTTTTTTTTGGCAGTGCCTACTATGGCTGCAGCAACAGGTTACAAGTTATTAAAGACTTTTCAGGAAAATCCCGAAATACTTACCGATAAACAAAACCTCCTGAGATTAGGAATAGGGAATCTTGTTGCTTTTATTGTAGCCATGCTGGCTATTAAATTTTTTATCTCCTATTTACAAAAACATGGATTTAAACTTTTTGGCTGGTACAGAATTATTTTAGGCGCAGCCATTCTCATTTTTCTTGCCTTTGGCTATAATTTAAGTGTCATATAATGAATGATAAGATAGGGGAAAGCGGAATTCTTTTGATCGACAAACCTTATCGCTGGACATCTTTTGATGTGGTGAACAAATTACGGAATGAAATCAAACACATTACCGGGAAACGATATAAAATAGGCCACGCTGGAACTCTTGATCCGTTGGCTACCGGACTATTAATTATTTGTTATGGAAAAGAAACAAAATCCATTTCGCAGTTTATGGATTTTGAAAAAGAATATGTTGCCACTATCATGCTTGGATCATCAACGCCCTGCTTCGACCTGGAAAAACCTGTTGATAAATATTTTCCTTATGAACACATTACCGAGGAAATGGTAAAAAATGTTGTTCTGAAATATAAAGGCGAACAGGATCAGCTTCCACCAGTTTTTTCTGCCAAACAGATTGATGGCAAAAGAGCCTATAAATTTGCACGCAAAGGGGAAGAGGTGGAAATAAAACCTGTTAGAATTAATGTTTATGAGATGGAACTGTTAAACATGAACCTGCCAGAAATCCGGATCAGAATAGTCTGTAGCCGCGGAACCTATATTCGGGCTCTTGCCCGCGATATAGGTAACGATTTAAAAAGTGGCGCTCATTTAACCGCGTTACGCCGTACCAGGATTGGATCGTATAAAGTTGAACAGGCCATGAATTCCGATGATTTTAAAACAATGTTTAATATAGAGTGAACAATTTGGTAATTATTGCATTATTTTTGCAACCCTATAAAAATATTTGTTGTCTTATTAAAACTATTAACAAAGTTGTTCGTATAACAATGCCGGACTTTAAGATTCAGAACATATTATAATTGAAATAAAAAAATGAAACTATCACAATTTAAGTACAAACTTCCTGACGACCTGATTGCATTGCATCCTTCCGATAACAGAGACGAGTCGAGATTAATGGTGGTTAACCGGACTAAAAATAAAATTGAACATAAAACTTTCAGTGATGTAATCAGCTATTTTAAAGAACATGATGTGCTTGTATTAAATAATACAAAAGTGTTTCCTGCCCGTTTGTATGGAAATAAAGAAAAAACAGGTGCCAAAATCGAAGTATTTCTCCTTCGGGAACTGAACCGTGAACAGCGCTTGTGGGATGTAATGGTTGATCCTGCCAGGAAAATCCGTATCGGGAACAAACTTTATTTTGGCGAAAATGACGAATTGGTAGCTGAAGTAATTGATAACACAACTTCCCGCGGAAGAACTCTTCGTTTTTTATATGACGGGGAATATGAATCATTTAAGAAAACCTTGTACGAATTAGGTGAAACCCCCCTTCCAAAATTTATCAAAAGGGAAGTTCAGGCAAGCGATGCAGAACGTTACCAGACAGTTTATGCTCTTCACGAAGGAGCCGTTGCTGCTCCAACAGCCGGACTGCATTTCAGCAAAAACCTGTTAAAGCGCCTTGAAATTAAAGGGGTAAATTTTGCACAGATCACATTGCATGTAGGGTTAGGCAATTTTCGCCAGGTGGATGTTGAAGATCTTACGAAACACAAAATGGATTCCGAAGAAATTCATATCAGCCAGGAGGTAACCGAAATAGTTAATAAAGCTATTGAAAATAAGAGACATGTATGCGCTGTAGGTACAACAGTAATGCGTACACTCGAAAGTTCTGTTTCTACCGATGGATTTTTAAAACCCATCGATGGCTGGACCAATAAATTTATTTTTCCTCCCTTTGATTTCAGTATTGCCAACTGCATGATCAGTAATTTTCATTTGCCCCAGTCAACAACCATGATGACGGTTGCGGCTTTTGCCGGATTCGATCTTCTTATGGAAGCGTATAAAGTAGGCGTGAAAGAAAAATATCGCTTTGGCACTTACGGCGATGCGATGTTAATTATATAATAAAAAATCCCGGTTTGTCCGGGATTTTTTATTAAGCATGTTTTTCGGCTTCTTTCTTTTTCTCCGCTAATTTCTTTAAAGCCAGTTCCTGTATAGAAGCAGAAACCGGTGAATAACGCAGGAATTCCATCGAATAGTTGGCTCTTCCGCTGGTAATGTTTCTGAGTTGCGAAGCATAACCGAACATCTCCATTAAAGGAACCAGTCCATTAAGCTTTTGCGAACCTTTCCTGTAACGTCGCATCGATTCAATATTTCCTCTTCTCCGGTTGAGGTTACCAACTACATCACCAATATATTCGTCGGGTGTGTTTACTTCAACTTTCATCAAAGGTTCCAGAAGAATAGGCCCCCCTTTCATAAATCCTTTTTTGAAACACATCGAAGCGCAGGTACGGAAGGCCATATCAGATGAATCTACCGGGTGGAAACTGCCATCGAGTAATACAACTTTTACATCCACCACCGGGAAACCAGCCAGTACTCCATCGGTTAATGTTTTCTGAATTCCTTTTTGGATGGAAATAATAAATTCCGCAGGGATAGCGCCCCCTTTAATTTTGTCAATAAATTCGTATCCTTTGCCCGGATTGGGTTCAATTCGTATAGACATTTGAGCAAACTGACCTTTTCCACCGGTTTGTTTGGCTAATTTAAAATCACATTCCTGTTCAACCGTCATGGTTTCTCTGAATGAAACAGAAGGTTCGTCAACATCAACCTCTACCTTAAATTCATGACGTAAACGGTCAATGATAATTTCGAGATGTAATTCACCCATCCCTGCAATAATAGTTTCGTTGGTTTCATCGTCATATCTTACCGTAAATGAAGGATCTTCGTTAGAGAGTTTTTTTAAGGCCTCTCCCATTCTTTCCTGGTCTTTTCTGATTTTCGGACTAACTTTCAGTTCGATAACCGGAGGGGTGATATGAATATTTTCGAGAAGGATTGGTTCATTAGCATCGCAAAGCGTATCTCCTGTTTTGGTAAGTTTCATTCCTATTAACGCAATGATATCACCGGGTCCTGCTTCGTTAATATCTTCCCTGTCTTTGGCATGTATTCTCAGAATTCTGCCAATTCTTTCGGTTTTTCCTTTGGTGGTATTCAGTACGGGCATGCCGCTCTGAATAGTTCCTGAATAAATTCTGACAAAGGTCTGCTGGCCGACATAGGGATCGTTAATAATTTTAAATGCCAGGCCGCAAAAAGGGTCTTTGGGAGTAGGGTTTCTTTTCTGGGATTTTTCCGGATCATCGGGGTCGGTTCCTACAACGGCACCAACATCCACTGGCGAAGGGAGATAATCAACGACAGCATCGAGCAATAACTGAACACCTTTATTCTTATATGCAGCCCCGCAGAAAACGGGAGTAATCAGCATTTTAAGGGATGCTTCACGGGCAGCATGTTTAATTAAATCAGAACTGACTTCTTTTTCGTCAAGAAATAGTTCCATAATGTTATCGTCAAAATCTGCCAGGGTCTCAATAAGTTTTAACCGGGCAGCATGGGTTGCTTCGATCATCTCTGCCGGGATGGGTATTTCTTCCGGTTCTTTTTCGGAAAACGAAAAAGCTTTTTTCTCAATAATATCAATAATTCCGTTAAAGTTTTCTTCGGCTCCGATGGGAAGCTGAAAAGGGACAGCATTAGCGTCGAGATAGTTATTCATCATCGAAATTACTTCAGAAAAATCAGCTCCGCTACGGTCCATTTTATTGACAAAAGCAATGCGGGGGACTTTATACCTGTCGGCCTGATTCCATACGGTTTCTGTTTGCGGTTCAACTCCGGCAATGGCGCAAAATACGGCTACCATTCCGTCAATCACACGTAGCGAGCGTTCTACTTCAATGGTAAAATCAATATGGCCGGGAGTATCAATAATATTTATATTATGGTTGTTCCATTGGCAGGAAATAGCAGCCGAGGCAATGGTAATTCCTCTTTCCTGTTCCTGTTTCATAAAATCCATGGTAGCCTGTCCATCATGAACTTCTCCGGTTTTACGGGTGACCCCGGTGTAAAAAAGAATTCTTTCTGTTACTGTTGTTTTTCCCGCATCAATATGAGCGGCAATTCCAATGTTTCTGAGTTTAACTAATGACATTTAATGATTTGGGATTAAATATTTACGATTTTAGATTGGTTGAATCTTGATGTTTAGAACTTAAATTTAAAAGGCAGCAAAGGTCTGATTCTTATTTGAAAAAACAATATATATTTTCTGAACTCATGAAAAAATTTGATGAAGAGATGCTTTTTTTAGGATGGAAGTAATAAATAGTCATCCGGTTATAAATAAATTTTCGGGAAATATTAAACAGAGATTCATTAGAAAACATCAAAATTCTTTGTTTTTTAAGTGTCGCTAAAAATCATGTATCTTTACAGTATGAATACTTCTGTATCAGGTAAAACTATTTCTATTGTTATTCCCGTCTTCAACGAAGATCTCAACATTATTCCTATGTATGATGCTGTTGCAGCAGTCCTGAAGAACCTGGATGCCAGCGCTGAATTTATTTTTGTGAATGATGGAAGTACGGATCGCTCGCTTATGATACTAAGGAGCCTGGCAGAAAAAGAAAATCATGTTAAGGTCATTTCGTTTACCCGTAATTTCGGGCACCAGGCAGCTCTTACGGCAGGTCTTGATATTGCTGCCGGAGATGCAGTTGTAACCATGGACTGCGACTTTCAGGACCCTCCTGAAGTGATTACAGAAATGGTAAAAATGTGGACAGAAGGGAATAAAATCATTTATGGGCGGCGGTCATTCAGAAAAGATGGTTTTTTCAAGCGGTTTTCTGCAAAGATGTATTATCAACTGCTTTATAAAGCCAGCGAAATTAAAATAATGGGAAACATTGGAGATTTCCGCTTAATCGATAAATCGGTTGTTTGTGAATTACGCCAGATGAAAGAAAAAAACCGGTACCTGCGTGGAATGGTTCCCTGGCTGGGCTTTAGTTATGCCGTTGTTGATTATGTCCGGCCCCTGAGAAAAAAAGGTGAAACCGGCTTCAGTCTTATCAAAATGTCCCGTTTTGCCATGGCAGGAATACTGAATTTTTCCCTGTTCCCATTACGACTGGGCTTAATTATGGGTATTTTTATTATTGCTACCGGGATTTTGTTTTTTATTTATTTGGGAATCCGCTTCTTTTTCGATAACCAGTTTTACAAATTGCTCGAGTGGCTTGCCGTATTTAATTATATTTTAATTGGCTTTTTGTTTATCCTGATATGGATTGTGGCCGAATATATCGGCCGTATTTACGACGAGGTTAAAGGAAGGCCTTTATATGTAATTGAGACAAAGATTAATATTCCTGAATGATGAGAATTCTTGTTCTCAATTACGAATACCCTCCCCTGGGAGGTGGTGCGGGTAATATTACACGGCATATTTCACAAAATCTTGTCAGGTCGGGACATAAAATACTTGTTGTTACAACATGGTTTGAGGGACTTTCAGAACATGAAAATGAGGCAGGGCTTCCTGAAATCATACGATTGAAATCGAATCGAAAGCAGATGCACAGTTCTTCGCCCAAAGAAATGCTTTCGTGGATGAAGGGGTCAAAAAGTTTTTTATCACAATACCTGGCAAATAATAAGTTTGATGTTTGCCTGGCCAATTTTTCAATTCCAGGTGGGTTGGTGGCAAAGTTTATTAAAAAGAAATTCGGAATACCCTTTTGTATATTATCACATGGGCATGATATCCCGTGGTATTATAAAAAACAAATGTTTTTCTATCATTTATTAACTTATTTCCAGATCAGGTCGGTCTGTAAAGAGTCTTCATATAATTTTATCCAGACCGGATACATGAAGAAAAACATTGATAAGTTCCTTGGGAAGAAAATGGCTGCAAAAAACGTCATTATTCCTAATGGCGTGGTACCCTTTGATTCTATTGTAAGGAGCAGGGAAAAACAATCATTCACATTGTTATTCGTGGGAAGATTTGTTCAGCAGAAAGACCCGATAACATTACTTAGAGCATTAAAAAAATTAAACCGGATGGATATTCCGTTTCATATTTTTCTTGTCGGAGACGGGCCTATGCGCAAGAAAATGGAGAAATTTGTTGACAAAAACGAACTTGATGATGTGACCTTTACCGGCTGGATTCCCCAGGATGAAGTTGTTAACTATTATCAGAAAGCCCATGCTATAATTACACCGTCGCTTACCGAAGGAATGTCTATTGCCAACATGGAAGCCCTGGCAGCCGGAGTCTTCCTGATTGCAACTCCCGTAAGCGGTAATAGTGAAATGTTGTCGTGTTGCAAAAATGGGGTACTGGTCGACCCGGGAAATTACAATGAGATTGCCAATCAATTACAGAAATTTTATTTTGAACAGTATCTGCCGGGAAATTTGCGTGCACAGGATGCGGCAAAAGAATTTCAAAAGCAAAACAGCTGGGAGTTGATAACAAAGAAATACGAAGAATTATTTTTGAATATTTGCCAAAGCCGAAAAGCTGTACCGGATTTATAATCCCGATAAGCTAAAATAAAAAAACCTCAGATTTTTCTAAGGTTTTTAACATAGTGCATTTTTTAAATTAAATCAATAATCCTATTAAAAGTATTGCTTGGACGTAGAGCCTGATTTGCTTTTTTATCATCGGGCAGATAATAACCGCCTATGTCAGCAGGTTTTCCAACGGTTGCAGCAATTTCTTTAATAATTGTGCTTTCATTTTCTGCCAGTTGTTTTGCAACGGGAGCAAACCTTTCTTTCAGATTCATATTTTCATTTTGTTCTGCCAGCGCCTGTGCCCAGTACATAGCCAGATAAAAATGACTTCCACGATTATCCAATTCACCGGCTTTTTTGGATGGTTCTTTCTGATTTTCGAGATATTTACCAACAGCATTGTCAAGGGCTTTTGCAAGATTCAACGCTACTTTATTGTTGAAATTGTATCCTAAATGTTCCAACGAAACAGTTAACGCTAAAAATTCGCCTAAAGAATCCCATCTTAAATGACTTACTTCAAGAAATTGCTGAACGTGTTTCGGAGCCGAACCTCCTGCACCTGTTTCAAATAAACCGCCGCCTCCCAATAAGGGAACAATGGATAACATTCTGGCACTTGTTCCAAGTTCAAGTATGGGGAATAAATCGGTTAAATAATCTCTCAAAACATTTCCGGTTACAGAAATGGTATCTTTTCCTGCCCTGGTTCTTTCGAGCGTATATTTAATGGCATCATCCGGACACATAATTTTAATTTCCAGATTTGTTATGTCATGGTCTTTCAGATAGAGTTCTACTTTTTTAATAATCTGTGCATCGTGGGCGCGGTTTTTATCTAACCAGAAAATGGCCGGGGTATTTGATTGTTTAGCTCTTGTAACCGCCAGCTTTACCCAGTCTTTTACTGGAATATCCTTAACTCTCGACATTCTCCAGATGTCTCCTTTTTCAACAGGTTGTTCCATTAAAACAGCGCCATCTTCGGCAACCACTTTAACAGTACCGTTTTCTTTTATAATGAAAGTTGTTGGATGTGAACCGTATTCTTCTGCTTTCTGAGCCATCAGACCTACGTTTGACACACTCCCCATGGTAGCAGGGTTGTATTGACCGTTCTTAATACAGTCTTCAATGACCACCTGGTATAAAGTAGAATAACAACGATCAGGAACGATACATTTTGTGTCCTGGAGTTTATTTGCCGTATTCCACATCTTGCCACCATCACGAATGACAACTGGCATGGAAGCATCAATAATTATATTGTTGGGCACGTGTAAATTGGTAATTCCTTTGTCTGAATCAACCATAGCAAGTGCAGGTTGTTTTAAATACAATGCATGGATATCAGCTTCAATTTCTTTTTGTTTTTCGGCAGGAAGTTTTTCCAGTCTGGCATACAAATCAGCAATACCATTATTCTGATTGAACCCGATTTCCTTTAAAGCATCAGCATGTTTATCAAGAACTTCTTTGTAAAATACTTCAACAGCATAACCAAACATAACCGGATCAGAAACTTTCATCATGGTGGCTTTCAGATGTAACGAAAGGAGAACTCCCTTATCTTTTGCATCTTTAAATTGCTGCGCATAAAATTCTTTTAATGCCTTTGCCGACATAAAAGTACCATCAATTACTTCGCTGGCAGTAAATTTCAAGCCATCTTTTAAAACAGAGGAAACTCCTTTTGTATTGGTAAATTCAATTTTGAAACCATTACTGTTTTGAGCTACAAAAGATTTTTCGTTTCCAAAAAAGTCATTTGCTTTCATGAAAGCAACATGTGATTTTGAATCAGCGCTCCATGGCTTCATCATTCTGTGGGGATTTTTCTGAGAGAATTTCTTTACAGAGGCTGCAGAACGTCTGTCAGAATTACCTTCGCGCAATACCGGGTTTACAGCACTTCCCAAAATTTTAGCAAATCTTTCAACCAGTTTATGCTCTTCTTCTGTTTTAGGTTCTTCGGGATAATTTGGGATATTATATCCTTTTGATTGTAATTCCTGAATGGCCGCTATTAATTGTGGAACCGTAGCACTGATATTAGGTAATTTAATAATATTGGCTTCCCTGGATAAAGTCAACTTGCCTAATTCGGTTAGGTTATCAGGAATTCTTTGATTTTCTTTTAAATTCTCAGGAAAATTTGCAATAATTCTTCCTGCCAGTGAAATGTCGCGGGTTTCAACCTCAACACCTGCCGCTTTTGTAAAAGCATTCACAATTGGCAACAAAGAATACGAAGCAAGTGCAGGCGCTTCATCAATTTTGGTCCAGATAATTTTCGGTGATTTTTCTTCCATTTTTTGAATCTTATTTAATTTTTTAAGCTTATGCCAATTGTGCCTGTTTTGCAATTAAATTTAAAGCACTGCCTGCTTTAAACCAGCCAATCTGCATTTCATTATAAGTATGAGCAACTTCAAATTCTTCCTGGGTTCCGTCTGCGTGATGTAAAACAATGAGCAGATTTTTTCCGGGAGCAAATTTGTGTAATCCCATAATATCTATTTTATCATTTTCCTGAATTTTATCGTAGTCAGCCTTATCAACAAAGGTCAATGCAAGCATTCCCTGTTTTTTCAGGTTGGTTTCGTGAATACGGGCAAACGATTTTACCAATACTGCTTTAACATTCAGGTGACGTGGTTCCATGGCGGCATGTTCGCGTGATGATCCTTCACCATAATTTTCATCGCCCACAACAACTGATCCAATGCCCTGAGCTTTGTATGCCCTGGCTACTTTTGGAACTTCGTTATATTCGCCGGTTAAAAGATTTTTCACTGAATTAGTTTTTTCGGTGAAGCAGTTTACAGCACCAATCAGCATGTTGTTAGAAATATTTTCGAGATGACCGCGATAGGATAACCATGGACCAGCCATAGAAATATGATCGGTGGTGCATTTCCCTTTAGCTTTAATCAGCAAAGGAAGTTCTTTGAAATTATGACCGTCCCATTCTTTAAACGGAGCAAGAAGCTGAAGCCTGTCAGATTTTTCATCCACTTTAATAACAACGGAAGATCCATCAGCAGCAGGCGCCTGGTAACAACTTTCAATAACTTCAAATCCTTTTGGAGGAAGTTCTAATCCTTGTGGTGCATCTAATTTAACATCCTGTCCGGCTTCGTTTTTCAAAGTGTCGGTGATGGGGTTAAATGTTAAATCTCCGGCAATAGCTAAAGCTGTGACTAATTCAGGAGATGCAACAAATGCATGAGTATTGGGGTTTCCATCGGCACGTTTCGAAAAATTACGGTTAAAAGAATGTACAATCGTATTTTTTAATCCTTTATCAGCACCTTCTCTGTCCCACTGACCAATACATGGGCCACAGGCGTTGGCAAAAACTTTTCCGCCGATTTTATCAAAAATATCAATGTAACCATCGCGTTTAATCAGGTGATGTACCTGTTCGGAACCAGGTGTTATAGTAAATTCTGCTTTTACTTTAATATTTTTTTCGCCGGCTTGTTTTGCAATGGATGCTGAACGTGAAATATCTTCATAGGATGAGTTGGTGCATGACCCAATCAAACCCACTTCTACTTTTGTTGGCCAGCCGTTTTTTGCAGCTTCTTCTTTCATTTTTGAAACCGGAGTGGCGCGATCTGGTGTAAAAGGACCATTCAAATGTGGCTCCAGTTCTGAAAGATTGATTTCAATTACCTGATCGAAATATTTTGAGGGGTTAGCATAAACTTCTGCATCACCTGTTAAGTGAGGTCTGATTCCATTGGCCAGGTCAGCAACTTCGTTTCTGCCGGAAGCACATAAATAACGCTCCATAGAATCATCATAACCAAATGTTGAGCATGTTGCACCAATTTCAGCACCCATATTACAAATGGTTGCTTTTCCAGTGCACGAAAGAGCCTGGGCACCTTCGCCGAAATATTCAACAATAGCACCGGTTCCGCCTTTTACAGTAAGAATTCCGGCTACTTTCAGAATAACATCTTTAGCAGAAGCCCAACCGTTTAATTTTCCTGTAAGTTTTATTCCGATTAGCTTAGGAAATTTAAGTTCCCATGCCATTCCTGCCATAACATCAACAGCATCGGCACCGCCTACGCCTATTGCAAGCATTCCAAGCCCGCCGGCATTTACTGTATGAGAGTCGGTACCTATCATCATTCCGCCAGGGAAAGCATAATTTTCGAGAACCACCTGGTGAATAATTCCTGCACCGGGATTCCAGAAATCGATTCCGTATTTATTGCTGATGGAACTTAAAAAATCATATACTTCACGATTTGTAACATTGGCATGAGCCAAATCTGTTTTGGCTTCCACTTTTGCCTGAATTAAGTGATCGGCATGGACTGAAGAAGGTACAGCAGTTTTTGGTTTTCCGGCCATCATAAATTGCAAAAGCGCCATTTGTGCAGTGGCATCCTGCATGGCAACCCGGTCGGGATGAAAATTCACATAATCTTTACCTCGGGTAAAAGCAGTGGTAGCTTTTCCGTCGAAAAGATGAGCATAAAGAATTTTTTCGGCCAATGTCAGAGGCTTATTCACCACATTACGTGCTGCTTCAATTTTGTTTCCAAATTCTGCATACACTTTACGAATCATATCGATGTTAAAGATCATAGAGAAATATGTTTTAATTGTTTAATATACAATAATTTATTAAATTTCTTTTGATTGGGATTCAAAATTAGTAAAAAGAAAGTTTTTTGTGTTGATTTTTATCAGATTTTTCTGAATGAATGAAAAATTTGATGATTTTTTGTTTTTCAGATGTTTTATAACATCTGTCTAATATATTATTGTAAATTCAATATTATTGTGAAATTTTATAATTTTTGCTTTTAAAACATTACTGATGTTCATGAAATTTTATACTTTTGAGACATCGAAAAAACTTAAAAAATATTTATAAAAATGAACGTTCCCAGCAATTTAAAGTACACTAAGGATCATGAATGGATTCGCGTGGAAGGAAATATGGCTTTTGTAGGAGTTACCGATTTTGCCCAGGGCGAGTTAGGTGATGTTGTTTTTGTTGAAATTGAAACAGTGGGTGAAACACTTTCAAAAGGTGAAGCTTTTGGTACAATAGAAGCGGTTAAAACCGTTTCCGATTCTTACATGCCTGTTTCAGGCAAAGTATTAGAGAAAAACGAAAAAATCGATTCGTCACCCGATGTTATTAATAAAGATCCGTATGGCGATGGCTGGATGATTAAGATAGAAATTTCTAATCTGTCAGAACTCAATGAACTTTTAACGGCTGAACAATACCAGGCTCAGATCGGATAAGTTTAAAACGTTTGATGTTTATGGTTTACTGATAATAAATATTAACAGTAAACCATAATTTTATTTTATCTTCTTTCGGAGATATCTAAAACGGCCATTGTTAATCTGCTTATACAGACTAATTTCCCGTTTGCTGTTTTGATTTCGATTTTCCAGACATGAGTCTTTTTTCCAATATGTACCGGGGTTGCTTCGGCATAAATAAAACCACTTTTAACCGGGCGAAGATGGCTGGCATTAATATCCAACCCTACACAAAAATATTTACTGTCGTCAACTACCATATTAGAAGCAATACTTCCAAGAGTTTCGGCTAAAGCGGCAGACCCACCTCCGTGTAAAATGCCCATTGACTGAACTGTTTTATGATTTACTTCCATCCTGCACTTGAGCGATTCCGGAGTCAATTCAGTTAATTCAATACCCAATGTTTCAGCCATGGTACCTTTAATATGCCATTTAAGTAAATCTTCAATCAAATATGGTTTAAACCAGATGCTCATAATTATTCAATTAAAAGTTTAAATCCCTTGCCATGAACATTGATAATTTCCAAGGAAGGATCTTCTTTCAGGTGTTTTCTTAGTTTTGTAATATAAACATCCATACTTCTGGCATTAAAATAAGTATCGTCGAGCCATATCTTTTTAAGAGCATAGTTGCGGTCGAGAACACCATTCAGATTCTGACAAAGCAAATGCAACAGATCCGATTCTTTGGTTGTTAATTTTATCACCTTCGTTCCTGCCTGGAGGCTTTGCTTATTGGCATCGAAGGTTAGTTTTCCCAACGGATAAACACTTTGGTCGGGAGTTGCTCCTCCTTTTGTACGGCGCAGAACAGCTTCAATTCTGAATAACAGTTCTTCCATGCTGAAGGGCTTGGTAATATAATCATCGGCTCCCAGTTTAAAGCCTTCCACAACGTCTTCCTTCATCGATTTGGCTGTGAGAAAGATAATAGGCACATCTTTATCGGTAACCCGGATATCTTCGGCCAGTGCAAACCCGTCTTTTACGGGCATCATCACATCCAGGATACAAATATCGTATGTGTTGTTTCTAAATCCCTTAAGGGCAACCTCTCCGTTTATAAAAAGATCGGCATCGTACCCTTTAGCATTTAAATATTCCCGTAACAGGTGGCCGAGATTCTGATCGTCTTCGGCTAATAGCACCTTTGCTTTAGATTCCTTCATGATTTTATTTGTTTTAAAGGTATATATACTAAAAATTCTGATCCTACATTAAGTTCGCTTTCCACTTTAATCCATCCCTGGTGAGCATCGGCAATGGCTTTAACATAACTAAGACCCAATCCAAATCCTTTTACATTATGAACATTGCCGGTATGAACACGATAAAATTTTTCAAAAATTCTTTTCTGGTCGTCATGACTAATACCTATCCCATTATCCTTTACCGAGAAAATAATCCCCCCGCGTGAATCTTTGGTTGAAATGGTTATTTCAGGTTCTTTCTGACAATATTTCAGAGCATTTTCAAGCAAATTAAGTATTACATTGGACAGGTGGATTTCGTCAGCTTCAATTTGTGTAATCGTGGATTTAATATTCGTGTTTAATGTGCCACCCCGTTTTTTTACTTGTATGATAAAACTATTATAAATGTTATTAATTAGCTCATTGGTATTAATAGTTTCAATCCTGAATTTAAAATTACCTCTTTCCAGAATAGCCATCTGAAGAACTTTTTCAACCTGGTATCCCAATCGTTTACTTTCTTCTTCAATTATAAGAGCAATGTTGTCGAAATTTTTCTGATTTTCACTGATTGTCTTGTCTTTTAGCATTTGCGATGCCAGCGATATGGTAGAAATAGGTGTTTTTAATTCATGGGTCATGTTATTAACAAAGTCGTTTTTCATTTCAGAGAGTTTTTTCTGGCGTAAAATAATGAACAATGTTAGAGTGTACGAGAAGATAACAATTAACGTTAGTAGTATGCTCGATGCACCCATGAATCCTAAGGATGTAACAATATAATTGTCTTTCTTTGGAAAATACATAAGAAGATAATTGGGTGCTGAAAAAAAATCGTTGGGGAAAAGCTGGGTCTTAAAAACATCTGAAAAGTGTTTGTTATATTGAGAACTGGAATAAACAGGCTTTCCGTTTTTGTCTTTTACTGCAAATTCAAAAGCAAGATTGATGTTATGATTTCTCAGTTCAGATTCAATAATTGCCTGTAGAGTTTCTTTGTCGATTCGTTTGGAAAGGTCTTCGTTATAATTCATCAGCTTATTCATGATTTTTTCGACAAACAACGTTTTGTTAATCTTCTTGTTTACAAGCTCTTTACCAATATCGTTCTGGGAAAGTGTTTTACAAAAATTATCGGGTTTGCACTTCGATAAAATTTTATTGAAAATAATAGAGTCTCCGCTGACGATGGTAATTTTTGTGTTCGTATGCTGGTTATTTTTGCGGTTTATAAGAATGGATTCTTTACTTACAGCAACTCCGGTTTTTGAGGTGTCGTGAACAAATGCATTTGGATTATAATACCTGTATAATCCGGGAATATCCTGAACATTATTGTTTAAGGAAAATATTTCATTTGATATTTCAACAACTGTTTCGCGTTCTTCAGCTTTTTTGCATATCTCAGACAGGGACTGGTTTACCTGTTGGCTGAAATGATCTTCCTTAACTTTATAAGCACTTTTAAGCCAGTACGTTTGTAAAATAATAAGACCAACCAAAGCAGAGGTCATTACAATAATCAATATCCAGATTAGTCTTTTTGACATATAGACAAAGATAATGGGATAAGTTAAAATTAAATCAAAGGCTTAACACTCTTTAACACCGCTTAAACCTCGTTAACAATCTTTCATATTAACTTTGTAGTGGTGTAAGTTTTGTGAAGTAGATTTTTATTAGGGTAATGTTTTAGGTTAGGGAAAAGAAGGTCGAAGGCCTTCTTTTCTTATTTTAATGTCGAAACAGATTTATTATTTCCAAAAACGATTTATTTTCTTTGGAAGAATTTAAAGTAAGGATAGAAATACCTAAAATTAATTTGGACTCTTTTATTTTTTTTACCAGTAAAAGGTCAGCCGTTATTGGTGTTTCACTTGACCAGGTTAGAAAATAATCGATGTTTTTAAAGCTTTCCATTAATATTCCATCTGAACACCGGTTTGAGATTAACGAAATAACTTTTCCTGATTCATCAGGTAAACTACTGTACGAGTTAAACATTTGCATAACTTCGTTTTTGGGAATTTTAATGGATATTAACTGATCGAGCTTTAAGTCTGTAAGGCGCCTGAATTCATTCGAAAGAATAAATATTTTTTCCTGCGATACGATGCCGGCAATTTGAAACGAAACAGGTTTCTGAGGGAGTAATTTGTGAATTTTTTTTTCACCCATTTGAGAATCTTTTTCTGCAACTAATATAGTTAATTTTTAGCAGAAATAAGCGTTATGTCAAAAACAGGACAAATTTGTATGCTTTAGATAAGGACAAGGAAGTGGAATATATTTTACTATAAAAATATTCCGGCGGCATATTTTTTCTTGTACAAATTGTTAAAATATTTTTTTATTTCAGCAGGTTTAGTCTTCGCAGGGCATTTTCCGAAGTCCTTTGTTCAGCTTCTTTTTTCGACTCTGCTTGTCCAACGCTAAATTCGACTCCATCCAGTAACAACGTAATGTGAAAAAGATGTCCGGATTTAGACGTAACAATTTCCTCGCGGCAAATAAATTCAATTTCCTTGCGATTTTTTTGTGCCCAGTCGATAATCCTGCCTTTAAAATTAGTGTCGATACAACTGAGTTTTTTAAGATCGGTATGAGGTTCTATCAATTTTTTGATAACAAACTTTCGGGAAGCGTTATATCCTTTATTAATAAAAATTGCTCCTATGAAAGCTTCTAGGGCATTACCAAGAAGCGACGGTGGCAGCTCGGTTTTGTCGATATGACAAATGATCTGTTTGTCGAGCCCTATTTTTATGGCCAGTTCATTTAACGACTGCCGGTTTACTACCCTTGACCGGAGGCCTGTTAAAAAACCTTCGTTTTCGTTAGGATATTTTTCAAATAAATAGTCTGCAATAATGGCATCAAGAATAGAATCTCCAAGAAATTCAAGTCGTTCATTATTTACAGAAAATCCTTTTCCATGATATATTGATGCAGATCGATGAGTTAATGCAAGCTCAAAAATTTCAGAATCAAAGGACGAGAAACCGGTAGTTTGGTAAATAAAATCAGAGAACCTGTTCTTTTTAAGAAGAAGTTTATTTATCCGGTGAAAAAAAAGGGGAGGCAATGTATTAACCTAAATACTTCTTAAAGAGAACAGAGGCATTATGCCCGCCAAAGCCAAATGTATTTGAAATAGCATAATTAACTTCCCGGGTTTGAGCTTTGTGGAAAGTAAGATTCAATTTTTGATCAATTTCTTCGTCTTTTTCGTGCAAATTAATAGTTGGAGGAATAATTCCTTTATTAATGGCAAGAAGAGCTGCGAGAGATTCAATAACTCCGGCTGCACCCAACAGATGGCCTGTCATTGATTTGGTTGAACTGATATTCAAGTTGTATGCATGTTCGCCAAAAACAGCCAGAATGGCTTTTGTTTCTGCAATATCACCAAGGGGTGTTGCTGTGCCGTGAACATTAATATAATCAACAACTTCCGGACCAACTCCAGCTTCCTTTAAAGTATTAAGCATAACATTTCTGGCGCCAATTCCTTCAGGATGTGGGGCTGTTAAATGATGAGCATCGGCAGTTAAGCCTGAGCCAACAAGCTCTCCGTATATTTTAGCACCACGGGCAAGTGCATGATTAAGATCTTCTAAAATTAACGAACCTCCACCTTCACCCATAACAAAGCCGTCACGGGTTTTACAGAAAGGACGGGAAGCTGTTTTGTAATTGTCATTATTGGTTGAAAGGGCCTGCATAGCATTAAAACCCCCAACTCCGGCTTCGTTAATAGCAGATTCAGAACCACCGGTAATAATAATATCAGCCCTTCCTAAACGAATATAATTGAAAGAGTCAATAATTGCATGTGTAGATGATGCACAAGCAGATACGGTACAAAAGTTAGGGCCCCGGAATCCATATTTCATTGATATATGACCAGCAGCAATGTCGGCTATCATTTTAGGAATAAAGAAGGGGCTGAACCGGGGAGTTCCGTCTCCCTGTACATAATTTCTGACTTCTTCGAGAAATGTATCAATCCCGCCAATACCCGAAGCCCAGATTACACCGGCACGATCAAGGTCGATCTTTGTTAGATCGAGGCCGGAATGAACGATAGCTTCTTCCGCGGCAACCAGGGCAAACTGGGAATATCTGTCCAGTTTCCTGGCTTCTTTGCGGTCAAAATAATTACCCGGATCGTAATTTTTTACTTCACAGGCAAACCTTGTTTTAAATTTGGACGCATCAAAGCGGGTAATTAAATCGCAACCGCTTACCCCATTGGCAAGGTTTTCCCAATACTCGGGAACCGTTTTGCCCAATGGGTTTATTGTACCTAGACCGGTTACTACTACCCGTTTAAGTTCCATAAAACTGAGTTAAAGATAAATTATTTTGCGTTTTTTTCAATATAAGAAACAGCGTCGCCAACAGTTCCGATTTTTTCTGCTTGATCGTCTGGAATAGCAATGTTGAATTCTTTTTCAAATTCCATAATCAATTCCACTGTATCAAGTGAATCGGCACCTAAATCATTGGTGAAGCTAGCTTCGTTTGTAACTTCGTTTTCGTCAACACCTAATTTGTCAACGATAATTGCTTTAACTCTTGAAGCAATGTCAGACATAGTAAAAAATTTATTGGTTAATACTAAAACATGTAAATTTGAGACTGCAAAGAAAGATATTTGATAGCGATTAATCAAAAAAAAATCATAAAATTTGCCATCCGATTATGTTTCTGTACTGATTAACAATTACATATGATTTTATAATTTATGAACAATTTTGAGAAAAAAAAGAAAAATCAACCCAAAAGAATGGCAATATTCGCCTCTGGATCAGGATCTAATGCGGAAAATATCGCCCGATATTTTAAAGAGAGGAGTTCGGCGATTATTTCTTTGATTTTGACAAATAAGAGCGATGCCTTTGTTATTCAAAGAGCAAATTCGTTAAAAATTCCTGTAATAATATTTAATAGAGATGATTTTTATAATACTTCTAAAGTGCTGCATATTTTAATTGAAAATAAAATTGATTTTATTGTCCTGGCCGGATTTTTATGGCTAATACCCGGGAATATTACCCGTACCTTTAATAATAAAATAGTAAATATACACCCGGCATTACTACCGGAGTTTGGCGGTAAGGGTATGTTTGGCGATCATGTCCATAAAAAAGTAATAGAAGCCGGGAAAACCGAATCAGGAATAACAATTCATTATGTAAATGAAAAATATGACGAGGGCAATATAATTTTTCAGGCAAAATGTGAGGTAACAAAGTCAGACACTCCGGAAAGCCTGGCAAATAAAGTCCACCAGTTAGAATATGAGAATTACCCTAAAATAATTGAAACCCTGTTATGATTTTGTTTTCGACTGTTTTTTACCCGGAATTTTCCCGGCCAAACCGATAGAAAACATAAAGGGCTGGTTGGTATAGTTTTTATATTCGGTTAATGGAAAAGAAAGGCCTACCTGAATAATCATTTTTACATATTTCCATCCAAATTTGGTCGTTAAAGTAGGTTCAAAAAACGGATCGAAAGTATTTGTATTTAAAGTACTGTTGCTATGGTTAATGTTAACAAAGACCAGTCGCGGTGTAAATGCCCCGTCGAAAGCGCTGGTTACAGCTCCAATAGAGGGTTGAACAAAAATTCTTGTAAAAACAGCATTTGATCTTCCGGTAAAAATATCCTCATTATACATAGCATCAACATTTCCCATTCCGGCTCCTCCATAGACTTCAAAACGGCCGGCATCACCTAACAAAAGAGTGTAACCTCCTCCCACTTCGGCAAACGAATGTTTATGAAAATTTGAACTGTCACTTCGGTTTGCAAAACTTGCATTTGCCATAATGCCAACATGATCGGTAATTGCATATGCAAACTGGGGATCAATCCCGGAAGTGCCGGTTCCAATGGTAGCCTGAAACTCTCCTTTTGATGATAGTAAAGGAGTGTTTACCATATTTGGAGTGTATGCCGGAGCACAAGACCAGAAAAATGTAACAATAAAAACAAAGCAAATAATATAATTTATTGTCCTCATAATAAGATTTTTGACAAAGATAATTGTTTTTATTTATTTTTTCAAATTTTGGTTTTTAATGAATTTGACTTAAATTAGCACATTATTTAGACTAAATAAAAGCAAGAATGCAAAATATCAATATAACCTTACCGTCAATGGGGGAGGGCATTACCGATGCAACATTAATTAAATACCTGGTAAAAGTAGGCGATCAGGTAGGGGAAGATACCACCGTTGCCGAAGTTGCCACCGACAAAGTGGATTCGGAAGTTACATCTGCCTTTGCCGGAAAGGTTGTTTCTTTAACCTGCAAAGAAGGCGATGTGGTGCCAGTAGGTCATATTCTTTTGGTTTTAGAATCAGCAGAAAATACAACATCACAGGAAACTACCGAAACCGTTTCTGAAAATAATTTTTCAACTTTTGCCATTTCTGCTCAAGAAGTTGAATCGGAACAGGAAACAGATGAAAATAAAAAATTTCTGAGTCCTTTGGTAAAACAATTAATAAAAGAATTTTCGCTTACCGGTGATGAAATAAATAAAATTACCGGAACAGGGCTTAACAATCGTATAACAAAGGAAGACATACAGGAATTCATACAGAAAAAAAACGAATTTAAAAAAGACCGGGAAACGGTATTGTCTTCTGTTGCCGAAGAAGTAATTCCTTCTCAAACAATAAATAAAAAAGCCACCGAAACAACTTATTCTTCTTCTGAAGTGGAAATTATTGAAATGGATCGTATGCGTAAACTAATTGCAGAACATATGGTTCGTTCGGTACAAACCTCACCCCATGTTACATCTTTTATTGAAATAGATGTTTCACGACTGGTGGAGTGGAGAAATCATGTGAAAGACGAATTTCAGAAAAAACATGGGGTAAAACTTACTTTTATGCCGGTATTTATAGAGACTTCGGCTATGGTAATGAATGATTATCCCCAGGTAAATGTTTCGGTAGAAGGGAATAATATTATTTATAAAAAAAATATAAATATAGGAATTGCAACTGCTCTTCCAGTGGGAAGTTTAATAGTTCCGGTAATTAAAAATGCCGATCAGAAAAACCTTATTGGTTTGGCCAAATCGTTAAACGATCTTGCAAACAGGGCAAGAGAAAATAAATTATTTCCCGATGAAATAAAAGGAGGAACCTTTACAATAACCAATCTGGGCTCGTTTGGAACACTAACTGGAACTCCTATTATAAACCAGCCGGAAGCAGCTATTCTTGCCCTGGGTGAAATCAGAAAAATGCCGGCAGTTATCGAAACCCCGGCAGGCGATGCTATTGCAATAAGGCATAAAGTTATTGTTTCATTAACATTTGACCATAGAATAATTGACGGAGCATTAGCCGGAGCATTTCTGAAAAAGATAGCAGATACGATTCAAAATTTCGATATTTCAAGGAAATTTTAGCAATCAATTGCCAATCTCTTAAAATATTATACTAAATTGCAAGGTTATTTTTCAAAGAATATTTCACCTATTTGCTTAATTAACAATTAATTATAATGTTATTAAAATGAGAGCATGCATTATTGTTTTTGTTTTAACCATTTTTTCTGGCCTTTCAGTCGTTGCACAAAAATATGATAAAGACCTGTTTGAAAGAAATTTTTATCTGGCAGAAGGCTTAGTAGAAAAAGAAGATTTTAATGAAGCGCTGAAATTATACCTGGATTTATTAAAAATGGATTCTACTAATTGTAATATCAGCTTTAAAATTGGTTATTGTTACCTGAATACAGTTTTGGAAAAAGATAAATCCATTCAATATCTCAGAAGAGCAACCAAAGAAGTTTTTATGGATGCACAACCCGAAAACCACCTCGAAAAAGCAGCGCCTGTCGAAACCTATCTTTATCTTGCACAGGCCTATCATCTTAATTCAAGATTCCAGGAAGCTCTTAATGTTTTGGATACCCTTAAAATAACGGTTCCCAATTACAAAACAGAATTTATTTCTGACATAGATCAGTTGGAAGAATATTGTAAAAATGGAATACAGTTAATGAAATACCCGGTTAAAATGTTCGTGACTAACCTGGGGGCAGGGATTAATTCCGAATACGATGAGCACAGTCCTGTTTTTACCGCGGATGAATCCACATTAATATTTACATCCAAACGGGCCGGCAGTACCGGTGATAAAAAAACAGAAGACGGCCAGTATTTCGAGGATATATATATTTCCCAGAAAAGCGGTGATGGAAAATGGAATGCTCCCGTATCCATCAGTTCCAATATTAATACACCTGGCCACGAAGCTTCGATTGGCTTGTCTGTTGACGGGCAGGAGTTGTTTATCTACAAAGACGAATCGAACATGGTAAACGAAAAAGACGGAAATATTTATTACAGTAAAATAGATGGTGATGTATGGAGAACTCCGGTAAAATTAGGTCCCACAATTAACACAAAATACAACGAAAATCATGCTTCTTTATCTGCCGATGGGATGGAATTGTATTTTACCAGCGACCGGCCGGGAGGATTTGGAGGTATGGATATTTATATTGCAAAAAAACTTCCGAACGGAGAATGGGGCGAGGCACAGAATCTGGGATCAACAATTAACACTAAAGAAGATGAGATAGGGCCCTTTATTCATCCCGATGGCGTTACACTTTTTTTTAGCAGCAAGTCACATTTCTGCATGGGTGGATTTGATATCTTTTTCAGCAGTAAAAACGAGGAAGGGGTTTGGGATCAGCCTACCAATATCGGGTATCCTATAAATACTCCTTCGGATGATGTATTTTATGTTCCCACCCCCGATGGGCGCAGAGCTTATTATGCATCACACAAATCCGGAGGCATTGGACGAAATGATATTTATTTAATAACATTACCCGAAAGCGAAGAAAAGTCTCTTACTGTAATGTCGGGATTAATTACCATGGCCGACGGAACTCCTCCCGAAAACGTAACGATTACAGTAACCGATATCGATACAAAAGAAGTTATTGGTATCTATACTCCTAATTCTAAAACAGGAAAATACTTATTCGTTCTTAAGTCGGGAAAGAATTACAATGTTACAATTGATGCCGGAAATTTTCTGCCGTTTACAGAAAATTTATATGTAAAAGAAGGTACTGCATATCAGCAAATTCAAAGAGCGGTAAAACTTGACCCAATAATTCTGGGACAGATTACCAAGGATTATTATTTCCATTTTCCGGCAGGAAGCACAGAATTAAATGAAAAAGAGGCAAACAGCCTGGTTGTTATTTCTAAAATTCTGAAATATGCCGATCAGTACAAAGCCGAAATTATTTTACCTAAAAATAATGATAACAAAGATTTGAATAATATCAGGGCAGAAATATTAAACCAGAATTTAACCGATTTCAATATTTCTGAAGATCATATCAAAGTGCTAAAAACCCCTTCCGGAATAAATGAATCCATACGTTTATTTATCGTAACCGATAAAAACGACAATCAAATTGCTGCAATAAATACAGAGAATCAAAACAACAATAATCAGCAAATACAACAGGGAGACGGAAGCATTCCTGAGATAACCTCTGTTTTTTACGATTTTGATAAAGCTTCAACAACTGCCTATAACGAAAACCTTGATAAACTTGCCCGGTGGATGATTTCAAATCCCGGTGCCATAGTTGAGATTTCAGGTAATACGGATAATCAGGGAAGTGATTCCTACAATAAAAAATTAAGTACAAGGAGGGCGAACTTTGTTAAAAAACAATTGACAGGCAAAGGAGTTAATGGACAGGCAATAAAAATAAAAGGACTGGGCGAGTCGCAGCCCGTTTCATTAAATATAAATCCGGCTTCGCGCAGATTTAACCGAAGAGTAGATTTTAAGCTTGTTAAAGAAGGAACCACACCCATTCGTTTTAAGACAGTTGAAGTTCCCGAAAAATACCAGATTAAAAATTAAATAAGCTGACTCTTGAAATAAGTGGCACAAAAAATGAAGAAATCAGCAATTTCTATAAAAATCAAACGAAAACATATAATTATGTATAAATATTCAATCCCGGCAATTATTGCAATTCTTTTCTTTGTTAAAGAACCTGCAGGCGCACAAAGTTTTAATGCAAAACAAACATTTATCAATGCACAAAAGCATATTCAGCTTGGCGAAACCCAGGATGCAATAGAAGACTTATTGTTGTATTATAAAAATGATTCAACAAATTCCAATGTAAATTATTTATTGGGGATGTGTTATACTAAAACCGATCCAACCAGAAAAATGGCATTAACCTATTTAACTAAAGTATCTGAAATAAATGCAGCATACGATAATGCCAGTGTAAAAGAAAGAAAGGCTTCTCCTGAAGCATTATGGCTTTTGGCATTGGCCCAGTATAAAAACAGCATGTTCGATGAGGCACATTCATCGCTCGAAAAGTATAAAGAATACATTGTTAATAATAAAGAACTGGAAAAAGATGCCGAAAAGATGTTGCTTCTTTCGAAAAATGCGGCAGAACTCATTAAGACACCTGTTAAAATAAATATTATTAACCTTGGGGCAACCATTAATTCTGAATACGATGACCATAGCCCGGTATTTAACATTGATGAAACGGAAATGATTTTTACATCGAAACGCAAAGGAAGCACCGGTAACTTTAAAACCAGCGATAAACAATATTTCGAAGACATATATATCTCTCATAAAGTAAACGGGGAGTGGTCGGCGCCGGTTAAAATAAGCGAGAATATTAACACTATGGAACATGAAGCATCGGTTGCTCTGTCGGCCGATGGAAACGATCTGATTATATATAAAGACGATGTGGGTGATGGGAATTTATATGTCAGTCATTTTAACGGAACCGATTGGACGAAACCCGAAAAACTCAGTTCAAATGTTAATTCTACTTCCGATGAAAGCCATGCTTCTATTTCATCGGATGGTTCAACATTATATTTCTCGAGTAACAGGCCCGGTGGTTTTGGAGGTTACGATATTTATATTTCAAAAAGATTGCCCAATGGTGACTGGAGTCTTGCTCAGAATGCCGGATCTACGATTAATTCTGAATTCGACGAGAGCGGCCCTTTTATTCATCCCGATGGAAGCACTCTTTATTTTAGTTCAAAAGGCCATAACAGCATGGGTGGATACGACCTCTTTTTTACCATCTTAAAAGACGATGGTACATTTACCCGTCCTGAAAACATGGGTTATCCGATTAACTCGATTGATGATGATATTTTTTACGTTCTTTCTGCAGACGGGAAAAGAGCATATTATTCTACTATTCAGCCCGGTGGTTTTGGCAGAAAAGATATTTATTTAATGGATCTCCTGTCCTTACCAGAAAGAGCTTTGGTAGTGGTAACCGGTTTTATAAGAAATAAAAAATCGAACGACGTTATTAAAGATGTCGTATTAAAAATTAACGATATTAAAACAGGGTCGCTTATCGGAGAATTTAAGCCCAATAAACAAACCGGGAAATACACGATTGTTCTTCCTAAATCGAAACAATATACCTTGTCGTGCGAAGGATGTAATTATAAATTTCCGTCAGAGCCCTTGTCAATTCCTGAAAATTCTTCTTTCTACTATCTTCAGAAACCAATTGTAATAGACCCATTAGTTGTTGTTGAATAAGAGAATGAATCTGGAAAAAGAAAATGTAAAACTCAGGGCTGTAGAACCTGCAGACCTTGACAATTTATATCTATGGGAAAATGATCTTTCCGTCTGGAAAGTGAGCCAGACAATTGTTCCTTTTTCTATGTATACATTAAAAGAATATTGCTCAACAGCTAACGTAGATATACATATAGCAAAGCAACTTCGTTTAATGATCGATGTTAATGAGCATGGAAACTATGTTCCGGTAGGAATGGTCGATCTTTTCGAATATGATGCCGTTAATCGCAGAGCAGGAATTGGAATTTTAATCGGGAACGAGAAATACAGGCAAAAGGGAATAGCCAAACGGGCTGTTGAAATGGTATTAAATTATTGCTTTGGTGTTCTCAATCTTCACCAGGTTCACTGTTTTGTCGGAGAAAGTAACATCGCCAGCAAAGAACTTTTTAAAAAACTCAATTTTCAGTCCTGTGGAATTATTAAAGATTGGTTACTTCATTTAAATACCTGGGAAAATGTCTGCTTTCTTCAAAGGATTAACAACTTAGAAAAGTAAATATTGTTTTAAAGTTGAAAAACCATTAATAAATTTTATCGTATAAGCCAATTTAGAATATTTTTTAAAATGAGAAAGTTCTCGATATCGTCCTTTTGTTTTTTTATAGTTTGTTTTTCATGTCTTATAACCAGTAATATACAGGCACAGGATTTTAAAAAGAAATTTGTTGATGCTGAATATTATTTTTTATGGGAGGAATTCAGTGAAGCACTTCCCATATATCTTCAGCTTCTTAAAATGGAGCCCGATAATGCCAATTTAAATTACCGGACAGGTATTTGTTATTTGCATATTCCCGACCCGAAAGAAAACGAAAAAGCCTTACCTTATCTTCTTAAAGCAGCTCAAAACATAAGCCCAAAATATAAAGAAGGCTCTTATATGGAAAAAGGAGCTCCGAAAGATGTGCTGTTTTATCTTGGAAATGCTTATCGTAACAAATTGGATTTTGATAAAGCTGTGGAAGCGTATAAAAAATACCGCGAGATATTAAATGTAAAAGATGTATTTTATATTGATTATATCGACAGGGAAATTCAGTGTACTCAAAATGCCAAAGAATTAGTGAAATTACCGCTGAATCTTATTACTGAAAATCTTGGCCAGGTAATTAATTCTCCAACAAGGGTAGAAAATTGTCCTGTTGTTTCCGATGATGAAACCATGCTGGTATTCACGGCTGGTGATAAAAATGTCTTTTCTCCGGAAATTGACATTAATGTTATTAATTATGACTACCAGATGGATAATATTTATTATTCCTTAAAAAAAGAAGGAAAGTGGTCTGATCCCATAGATATAACAAAGCAACTTGGAGCAACATCAAGAACCGTCCCTGTTACAATTAGCGCAGATGGAACGGACCTTTTCCTGGTTCGCGATGATAATGATAACGGAAATGTATACGAAAGCCACTTTAAAAATGGCAAATGGAGCCCGATGAAACCGTTAAATAAAAATATTAACACTAAGCAATGGGAATCTCATGCCACTCTGACCAAAGATGGAAATACCCTTTATTTTACCAGCGACAGACCTGGCGGTTATGGAGGGCTTGATATATACAGATCGGATAAGGATGAAAACGGCGACTGGGGACCTGCCGTAAATATTGGCCCAACAATAAATACAAAGTATGACGAAGAAACGCCTTTTATATTAAATGACAGTAAAACCATGTACTTTAGTTCCCAGGGACATTACAGCATGGGCGGTTTTGATGTGTTCCATACAACATTACTGGCAAACAACACATGGTCGTCTCCTTTAAATATAGGTTACCCGATTAATACAGTGGGAAATGATTTGTTTTATATGCCCAAAGCAAATGGACAATACGCTTTTTTCCCGCTTAACAATAATGAAAGAGGTATTGGTTCAAATGATATTTTTCGCATAGCTGTTAGTCTTCCCGATAACGATACAACCGAAATTGTACTTAAAGGAACCATTGCCCTTCTGGATAAGGCTAACGAACTTCCACATGATTTCCTGATTTCCGTTGTCGATAGTATAAAAGGGGATACGCTGACACAGTTTAAACCGGATTTTGCAAGTATGACATACCAGACAATAGTAAAATCAGGTAATTTTAAAATAGAATATAAATGCAGTGGTTATTTGCCACATTACGAATCTTTATATATCCCTAAAGTTTACACCAGGACAGAGATTGTTATCGATGTTGAAATGACGCCTCTTGAAGTCAGTAAAGGAGAATACTATGTTATTCGTAATATTTTCTTCGACTATGGAAAATTTGATTTACGAAGGGAATCGCAGGTAGAATTGCAGCGTTTAGCCGATCTGATGGAAAAGAATCCTTCGCTCCTGGTCGAGATTGTTGGCCATACCGATGCCATGGGAAGCGTGAAGTTTAACCAGAAACTATCCGAAAACAGATCAAAATCGGCTATCGACTATTTGGTTTCGCTAGGAATAGATCAAAACAGATTTGTTTCCAAAGGAATGGGTAAAAATGAATTTATAGCAATTAACCAGAACCCTGACGGAAGCGACAATCCCGAAGGCAGGCAGTTAAACCGCAGGGTAGAAATAAAACTTCTGAATGCCGCCCCGGAGAACATTATTGTTGAAGAAATAAAAGTGCCCGACAATCTAAAATATTCAAGAGAAGGCAGGCTACATTCTACAGATAAGTTTACCATTCTTCTTTTTAAACAAAAGGAAAAACTTGTCAGTACCGATGATCTGGGTCGCATGCTGACATTAACTTCCGTTTTGAAAAAGAACGAGAATTATGCTTCTTCAGCCACGCCTCCTGTTAATGAAACCAAAGTAAATGACATGATTATGTTTACCACGGGTGAATTTAATAACAAATCAGATGCAATGAAAATCCTTAACCTCATTATTGATGAAGGGTTTCCTGATGCATCCATTGTAAGTATGGATGAGATAAGCAGTATAAAGAAAGAAATAAACCTGAGTTATTCACAGGAAAAGGCTGTCGAATCGAATACAGAAGATGCCACATATACTATCCAGTTAAAAGCTCTTACCAAACCTGCAGATCCATCGTTTATTAAAAGCATGAAAGGAATTAAAGAAAATTATGGGCAGGATGGTGTTTATCGATACACTTATGGTGCATTTACCGGCTATACAGAAGCTCAGGCAGAAAAACAAAAAATGATTGACCAGGGCTTTACAGGTGCATTTATTGTTAAAACAGACGGAACAAAACAAAGTGTAGAAACAAAAGGAGAATTTACCATTCAGCTAAAATCACTTGCAGCTCCGGTTCTCCTTAGTTATTTTAAAGAACTTAAGGGAGTAAAAGAACTTATTGGTAACGATGGAAAATATAAATATATATATGGTTTGTATTCAACTATTGATGATGCCAGAAAAGAGCTGAAAAAACTTCAAAAAACGGGCAACTACGAAGATGCCTTTATAATCAGCATGTCAAAATTTAAATAAGTTTTTTTGAAAGTTAAAAAAACAGGTATAAAGCCCTGTTTTTTAACTTTATTTTTGAAATATATATACCATATTGTATATTTGTTTCAAACATAAAACAATGCAAAAGTTTACATATTGTCTTTTATTCTTTTGTCTTTTATTTTCTTTTTTCTGTGGAAATTCACAAACAGAATCTAAGAGAGCCAGAAAGAAATCATTTAACGATGTCCGTCGTTTTCTTTTATTCTCAAATTACCAGGACGCCTTACCTATCATTTTGAATCTGCAGAGAAACGATACCGGGAATGCCAATTTCAGTTATCTGGTGGGACTTTGTTATATAAATTCTTCTTTTGAGAAAGAGAAAGCAATTCCATATTTAAAAAGAGCTTCAGCCAACATGACAAAGAGTTATAAGGAGTTGAAAATAAATGAAAGTAAGACGCCCTATAAAACCATGTTCTATTTAGGCCAGGCTTATAGTTTTATTTACCAGTTTGATAAAGCGGAAAATTATTTCAATAAATATAAAGAACAGGTCTCTGATAATCCAAAAGAACTGGATTTGGCCGAAAGACAAATAGAAATCTGTAAGAATGGAATTCAGTTAACCGGCGATTCGGTTGAAATTTCTATTGAAAATATGGGAAGCAGTATTAACACCGAATATGATGAACATACACCCGTATTAACAACTGATGAAAAAACCCTGATGTTTACTTCCCGCCGGATGGGAAGTACCGGCGGAACGCTAGATTATGACGGACGTTATTTCGAAGATATTTACGTTTCCCGGAAAGTAAACGGAAAATGGACTAATCCGGAAAAAATAAGCCCCAGTATAAATACACCCGGACATGAAGCAACTATTTGTTTATCGCCGGACGGGCGCGAATTATATATTTATAAAGGGAATAATGGTGAAGGTAATATTTATGTGAGCGAATTTGAGAAAAATGACTGGACAGTTCCAGAAAAAGTCGGATCAAATATAAGCACTTCAGCCAACGAAACACATGCTACTATTTCAGCCGATGGAACCACCTTGATATTTGTTAGCGACCGTGGTAACGGAAAAGGCGGTAAAGATTTATATCTTGTTCACAGGCTTCCCGGTGGAGAGTGGGGATTGGCCCAGAATATGGGAGAAGTGTTAAATACGAAATATGATGAAGAAGGGCCGTTTTTGCATCCTGACGGAACAACCTTGTATTTTTCATCTAAAGGCCATAACAGCATGGGAGGGTATGATCTTTTTTACAGCGAACTTCAGGGCGATGGAACCTGGGGAACACCTGTAAATATGGGATACCCGGTTAACACAACCTCTGATGATGTTTTTTATGTTCTCTCAGCTGACGGAAAGCGTGCTTATTTTTCATCTGTTCGGAAAGATGGATTTGGCGGTAAAGATATATATGTTATGAACCTACTTTCTTTACCCGAAAGATCGTCGGCTGTTATTAAAGGTTCGGTTCAAATGGAAGGCGCCGGTGAAATTCCAAAAGATATAGTAATAATTGTTAAAGAGGCTTCCTCGGGTAAATATATAGGACGCTATAAACCTAATAAGGAAAATGGAAACTATGTTATTATTTTAAAACAGGGGAAAGATTATTTATTTTCCTGCGAAACACCTGAATATTCCTTTTCCCCTGAAAAAATAAGCATTCCCGACAAAACAGCATTCCGGGAAATTGAAAAGCCGATAATATTAAATCCGTTAGGAATTATTAAGAAAAAATAATTCACTTCGGAAACATTTCACGTTCAACAAGCTCGCAAAGGATGTGGCCCACAAGTATGTGGGATTCCTGAATACGTGGTGTATCATCAGAAGGAATGGCAATTAAAAAGTCGACGTTGTTTTTCATTTTGCCACCCGTTGATCCGGATAATCCAACCGTAATCATTCCCTTATTTTTTGCTGCACTAAAAGCGTTAATAATATTTTCTGAATTTCCGGAAGTCGAAATTCCTATCAGGATATCTCCGGGGGTTCCTGCCCCCGAAACGTAACGTGCATAAACCTGGCTAAATGAATAATCGTTGGCCACAGCAGTTAAATATGAGGTATTTACATGAATTGCCTCAGCAGCAAGCGAAGGTCTGTCGAAATAAAAACGACCCGAAAGTTCTGCAGCGATATGCTGGGCATCGGCAGCACTGCCACCGTTTCCGCAAAGCAAAATTTTCCCCCCGTTTTTATAACAACTGACAATTTCTTTAACAACTTTCAGAACAGTGTTGATAATTTCAGGTTCTGAAAGCATACCCTGTTTTACCTGTATGTTGTTTTTTATAATGGATTTAATGTGTTCTTCCATAGTTAATGAGTTTTTCAATTTGAGAACTGGCTGTCGCTGGAGGTGATTTTGCTATATAAAAGATATATGGTTTCTTCCATTCGTTTCCAGGAATATTTGGATTTTTCTTTAAGAGCGCCTTCAGTGAATTCCTTTTCGCGGTTTTCTTTGTAAAAACGTTCAATGGCTAAAGCTATTGCTTTTGGATGGGTGTCAACTATAAATCCGACTTTTTCGTGAGGTACCATTTCGGTTAACCCTCCCACACCGGTTACAATCATGGGTTTGTTAAAGTGATATGCAATTTGCGTAACACCGCTTTGTGTGGCATGTTTGTAAGGCTGGACAACAATGTCGGCAGCGCTGAAAAAGACGGAAACTTTGCTGTCGGGAATAAATTCCGGGAAAAAAGTAACCCTGTTTTTCAGGCCAAGCTCATTTACCAATTGGTAATATGGGGCTGAGTCGGAATAAAATTCGCCTGCAACAATAAGTTTTAAATCAGGTGCTGAGGCGGGTGTTTCGGCCATTGCTTTTAGCAACAGGTCGAGGCCTTTGTAATCGCGGATAAGACCAAAAAACAACATCCATCGTGAGCGTATATCAACCCCGATCATCTTCTTGGCCTCTTCCTTTGGAATAATTTCTCCGAAATGATCGAACAGCGGATGAGGGCAATAATCAATGGGAACATTGTTGGTTGCTTTTTTAAGATCTGCTTTTACCGCATGAGACATAACAACACAACCATCCACCGGTTTAATAAAGTATTTTGCCAGCCATTTATCGCCTATGCGTTTTTCGTGAGGTATGAAATTATCGAGAACAGAAATTACTTTGGTATGACGGTTCTTTTTTGCAATCCTTGCAATAGTTCCGAAACAAGGCCCCATAAACGGAAGCCAGAAACGGATGAGCAAAATATCCGGACACATTTTTTTAATTTTTCGTCCAACCTTAATCCACGAAAAAGGGTTGATAGAGTTAACCTCTGCCCGGATGTCCAGACCTTCGGGTTTAGGCTCGTTTGAATACTGTGTTTTTCCCGGAAAAAGAAACGACGGATATTGTAGACTGAAAGTAAAAATGACAACTTCGCATCCGGAATTCATAAATTCCCGGGCCAGCCTGTCGTTATTTGCTGCAATCCCTCCCCGAAACGGATATGAAGGCCCGACTATGACTATTTTTTTATTCACTGACGCTTTCCTGTTGTTTCACAAAAATAGCTTAATCTTAGAAAATACGATACATTTGTAAAAAAACTGAAGCGGGTTTATGGTAAAACTCTCGGCTATCATCTGTACCTACAACAGGGAAAAGTATCTTCCCATGGCCATTGATGCCTTGTTGAATCAGAAAGGGGTTGAGCCGGGCGATTTCGAAATAGTTATCGTAAATAATAATTCTACCGATTACACTGAAGAAATTTCTCTTTCTTACAAGGAAAAATCAAAGAATATTCATATTGAATATTCAACAGAAACCAAACAAGGATTATCGCATGCCCGCAACAAAGGAATAGAAGTTTCCAATGGTTATTTGTTTGCATTTCTGGACGATGATGCTTTTGCCCACGAAAATTACATTAAAGATGTTTTAACTTTTTTTCAATTATTGCCAAATGTTCAGGCAGTTGGAGGTAGGATTCTTCTTCATTTTGAGCAAACAAAACCGGCATGGTACACTCATTATTTAGGTTCGCTTTTAGGATATTACAATCCGTGGGAGAAGATCAGGGTGTTCAATAAAAAACAGTATCCCCGTGGATCAAATATGGTTTACAGGAAAGAACTTTTCGAAAAGTACGGAGTTTTTAACCCCGAACTGGGACGAAAAGGCGAAGGAATGCTTGGAAGCGAAGAAAAAGAAATGTTCCAGCGAATATATTCAGGCAACGAATTGATTTATTATTTGCCCGAAGCGGTAATTTATCATATGGTTCCCATTGAAAGAACTCTTACCCCTTTTATCCGGAAACAATCAATTGCCGTGGGAAAAAGCGAACGTATCAGAATTGTTTCAACCGGTACCGGGTTTGGAAAAAAAATTCTCGAAGAAATTATTAAATGGGGTGTTTCTAAAGCATTATTTTTATGGTATCTTTTTACAATCCGTCCTGCAAAGGGATGGATGTTATTAAAATTCAGGTACTGGGTTTTTCTTGGCCTCAGGGGAAAAGAATAAAGAGATTATTTACAACAAATGTCCTACATGTTGTAATTCAATAATCCATACAATGGATGCAATAGTTGCGGTTAATGCAACCAGAATGGTAATAATACTGAATACTTTACCTTGCTTGTTCCGAATGCTTTTAACCAGCGCAATCGTACTTAATAACAGCGCAAGAAGCGAAGATGGGAGTGCAAACGAACCAATGTAGGGCATTACAACGGCATAAGCCATGGAGGGTATCCCGATGATAATTGAAATTATATTTAAAATTATTGTTCCCTTTGACATATTGTATGAACTTATTCAACCAGAATTTCTATCCCGTTAACTTCTATTTTATCGCCTTTCCTGACTTTAGCCCGTTTGCGTGTTTCTGCCATTCCGTTTAATTTAACTTCTCCACTGATAGCTAAAAATCCTGCCTCCCCTCCGGTTTGACAAACATGAGTGGCCTTCAGTAACCGGTTTAATTCAATAAACTCATCTTTTATGGTAAAAACTATTTTCTTCATATAATAAAAAGAAAATCAATCGGATAAGTTGTTTTTTAAAATTATTATTTATGCAATACTTCCACCGGTTAACGTAACAGGAGTAAAAATCCTTAGCTTCAACTCCCTGTCCATCATAAATAACCCGGCCCCTTTTCCCTCAATCATTTTCAACTGTTCAAGGATATCAATCACATTTGCCTCTTCTTCTACCTGTTCATTAACAAACCATTGAAGAAAATTGGAAGCAGCATGATCCTTTTCGGTTAACGAAACATTCATTAAATTATTAATGAGGGAAGTAACCTGTTGTTCGTGCTTTAATGTTTCAGAAAACACATCAACTACATTTTTCCATGTAGATTTTGGAGAGGCGATGGATGGAAATTCTGCTGTGCCGCCGCGTTCCAAAATATAATTATAAAACAACTGGGCATGATTTGTTTCTTCCTGGTATTGAACATACATCCATTGAGCAAATCCTTTCAGATTTTTTTCCTGGAACCATGCCGACATGGCAAGGTATAAATAAGCAGAATAAAGTTCAGCATTTAATTGTTTGTTAAGCTCTTTTTCAACTTTTTTTGAGATCATATTTTATCCTCCGTTTTTTTTAATTGTTTTGTTTTTTTCAAAATGAGTACAATCATTCCATACGAAATTAATATAAATACCGGCCAACTGATTAAAAGTAGTATAGAAAAGTTCATTTTTATAAAATTATTTTTCGGGTCCGATTTTTATGTGTTTAAAACTTAGCCGTATAAACATAAACAGCAAAAAACAGTACAAAACAGCAAAAACAATAAAACAGGTTTTTATACCGCTGACACTTACATTTTGCATTATTCTGTTTACCGGAATAATATCTTGCAAAATCCATGGCTGACGTCCTGCTTCAGATAAAACCCATCCCATTTCATAGGCAAAGTACCCCAGGGGAATGGTTAAAACAGCCATCCATAACAGCCATTTAAAATCTGAAGTCTTTCTCTTCAATGTTAGAATAATAAAAATAACAAATAAAAAAATAAAGTAAAAACCAAGCAGTACCATTGAATGAAAAGAATTAAAAACAATGTGAACATATGGAACTGTTTTTTCCGGTTTTTCGAGATACCCGTAACCAATATAACTATAGTTTTCTTTTAAGCTGGCAAATGAAAGCTGCATTTCGGAAGTGTTCCCCTTTTTTTGATTTGCATGGAATTGTGCCATTGAAATAATGGCATTTGTACCTCTTTCCATTTTACTCGTAACAGCTTCCTGTCCATAACGGTAATTCCCTAATAACAGGTCTTCAATGCCAGGCACAAAAGCCTTCCTGTCGCGGGTAGCCAACTTTGAAAGCATAGATGGAATTTCGATTTTAAAATGAAATGGTTCAAGACTGTCTCCCGGTTTTTTTTTATCGTTTAAGAAACCGATGGCTATTAAAGGTGCTTCTGTCCGGCCTTTATACAAACCTTCCATGGCAGCCAGTTTCATCGGTTGATTCTGAGCAACCTGGTAAGTAGAAGTATCGCCGGTAAGGGAAACAAAAAGCGAGGAAAGAAAACCAAAAACAGAAGCAACAACAATACTCTTTGAAGCAGAGGAAGTGTTTTTTTTCTTTATAAGGAGCCAGGCGCTTGCTCCTGTAACAAAGAGACATGCTACCACGCATCCCGACGAAACAGTATGAAGATATTTCTGAATGGCAAAGGGAGAAAATAATACTTCAGTGTAGCTTATTATTTCGTTTTGTGCCGTAACCGGATCTAAATCCATTCCTACAGGGTGATTCATAAAGGAATTGACAGCTAAAACAGGAATGGTAAAAAGAGTGGAGCTTATAGCTACCAGCCAGGTAAGAAGTATATGGCTTTCGCGACCGGGATATCTGCCTCTATAATATAACAAAGCAACCAGAACCGTTTCCAACATTAAAGTTGAGAGTGCAGCAATAGCCATTGGTCTTCCAAGAAAACTTCCTATATTCCAGATGGTTTTTGGTATATCTAAAAAAATTTCGGATTCAAGTATAATACATGGAAAAAATCCACATATGAAATTTATCATAAAAAAGAACATCCAGAATCGCGACATTTTTTTCCATTCGGCGTTTCCGGTCTTTACATAAAGGCTTTCCATAAAGGCGACAATAATAGAAAGACCAATTGTCAACGGTATAAAAAGATTATAGAAAATACCGGTGATGGCAATTTGTGCTCTTGACCAGTCAACTAAAGGGATGTCGGCAATTATCATCTTAATTTTTAATTAACTGGTTAAATGTACAAAAAATGCTGACTCGGATAACGTTTTATACGTTTTCTCTGAATGTATTCAGGACTAAAGTCTTTCTGTTTGTCGCTTTTTTAAAACAGAGCAAATTAAAGCAGTCATTAAGGAGTTAGCCAAAACATAAAAAGAATTCAGCAAACAAGCTTAAACATACATGTTTGCTATTTTCTTAAGCATTCTTTCGTCCAGTAATTTTATGTGTCTTCCCGAAAGCTCAATTAACCGGTCGTCTTTAAATTCGCTTAATAAACGAATTACCGATTCTGTTGCCGTACCAACTATATTTGCCAGCTCTTCGCGTGTAAGTGAGATTTGCAATACCGACTGATCGTCCACGCCAAAAGTGTCTTTTAAAATGAACAGAACTTCTGCCAGACGTTCTCTTACCGTTTTTTGTGCGATATCGGTAATAAATGCATTTGCTTCTCCTAATTCTCGGCAGATAAGCTGAATAAGTTCAATTGAAAATTCTGGGTTTTTACGCAGGAGGTTAAAAAGTGCTTCGCCCGGAATAAAACAAAGAACAGCATCTTCGAGTACTTTAGCTGTATGGCATGCAAGTTCACCGCTTAAAAGAGAACGATAACCGATAATATCGCCTTTCTTGGCAAAATAAATAATTTGTTCACGGCCTTCGAGGCCGGTTTTGTACAATTTGATGATGCCGTTATTTACACAGTAAAAGCCATTTACATGACTTCCTTCGTGGTAAATAATGTTTCCTTTTTTGTGAAAATTACAGCCTTTTTCGAAATTTAACTGTACTATTTCTTCGTTTTTGAGATGACGAAAAATAGAATTGGAGGCAGTGACACATTCGTCACAAACCGGTATAGTGGGTAAATTTTTCATGAAAAGTATTTTTTAAAACGATGTTTACAAAAAATGAATCAAAATAATATGCAAAAATACAGTTAATGTATATATTTACAGGTGTTCAATAACACTGATGAATAACAGCAATTTTCATAAAAAAACGCTGGTTTTGGGTGCCAGTTTAAATTCCTGGAGATACTCCCATAAAGCGATTTTAAACCTGCGATCACATGAATATCAGACAGTTGCCATTGGAAACAGGCAGGGCAAGGTGAGTGATGTAGAAATTTATAAAAAACAAGAACAATATACAGATATACATACTGTTACTGTTTATTTGTCGGCTCAGAACCAGGCGTTGTATTACGATTACATACTTTCATTACATCCCCAGAGAATTATTTTTAATCCCGGTGCAGAAAATCCCGAATTCGAAAAAATGGCAAAAGAAAGAGACATCCGGGTTGAAAATGCCTGCACATTAGTGTTACTGGCGGTGGGAGAGTATTAATAAAGTAAAAAAATTAAAACGCGCTCGAGAACTGCTTTAAAAACCGCACATCATTTTCGGAAAACATTCGGAGGTCTTTTACCTGGTATTTCAGATTTGTTATACGTTCTATTCCCATGCCAAAGGCAAAGCCTGTAAATTCCTTACTGTTGATACCGCAATGTTCGAGGACATTAGGATCAACCATGCCGCAGCCAAGAATTTCAACCCAGCCCGTGTGTTTGCAGAACGGGCAGCCTTCGCCGCCGCATAAGTTACACGAAATGTCCATTTCTGCTGATGGTTCCGTAAAGGGGAAGTAAGACGGACGTAAACGGATTTTAGTGTTGGCGCCAAACATTTCGCGGGCAAAATATAACAATGTTTGTTTAAGGTCGGCAAAAGAAACTTTATGATCAATATATAAACCTTCAACCTGGTGGAAAAAACAATGGGCACGGGCAGAGATTGCTTCGTTACGAAAAACCCTTCCGGGCATAATAATCCGGATGGGCGGCTGTTGTTTTTCCATTACCCTTACCTGTACCGATGAGGTATGTGTACGAAGTAAAACATCGGGATCTTTCTCGACAAAAAAAGTATCCTGCATATCGCGTGCAGGGTGTTCAGGGGGGAAATTAAGGGCAGAAAAAACATGCCAGTCGTCTTCAATTTCGGGGCCTTCTGAAACAGTAAATCCCAGCCGGCTGAAGATATCAATAATTTCATTTCTGACAATTGTTAACGGATGCCTGCTTCCCAGTTCAATGGAATCACCGGGCATAGTAAGATCGGCTTTCTCGTCTGAAACGGATGATTCTTCAACTTGAGTTGCAAGGGAATTGAATTTTACCTGTGCTTCGTTTTTGAGCTTGTTTAGCAATTGGCCAACATCTTTTTTAAATTCGGCAGGAACGGTTTTAAATCCTTCAAATAATTCGGAGATAGTTCCTTTTTTAGAAAGATATTTTAAACGAAATTCTTCTAACTGGGCTTTGTTAGAAACCTGCAGCGATTTAATTTCAGATAATAATTGCTCAATTTTTTCTTTCATACAAATTACTTTGCCGGTTTAATCTTCATTTTAATATCCACCAGGGGGCGGTCGTTTTTATCGGTTTTTTGGGCGGCAATACTGTCAACCACATTCATTCCTTCAATGACTTCTCCAAAAACCGTATAGCTTCCGTCGAGATGAGGCGTTCCGCCTATAGTGGTATAAATTTTTCTTTGCTCGGGTGAAAATTTATAAAGACCACCTTGTTTTGCCATTTCTTTTTCAGCTTCCGGTTCAAGTTCTTTTATAAAGTTCATTAACGCATCCTGGGTTCCGATTTTTTTTACAGAATCGAGACGCAGGCGAAGTTTTTCATTTTCGGGAGCCATTAATATTTTTCCCATAATCTGATTTTTCAGGTTCTGATTCATTTTTGATTCGTATATATCAAGTTCTTGGTTGGTAAAAACCCTGCCCTGAACGATATAAAACTGCGAACCCGATGATTCTTTTTTAGGGTTTACCTGGTCCGATTCACGGGCTGCTGCCAGTGCCCCTTTTTTGTGAATTAATCCGGGAACAAATTCGGCAGGAATAGTATAACCGGGGCCACCATTACCTAATATGGCACCGGATTGTGCGTTTTTTGAATCAGGATCGCCACCCTGTATCATAAATTCTTTAATTACCCTGTGAAAAAGCAAATCGTCGAAATAATTTTGCGAAACAAGTTTTAAAAAATTGGTTTTATGTAAAGGCGTTTCATTATACAGCTTAACTTTTATATTCCCGTATTTTGTCCCGATAACAACTATGGAATCACTGTTGTTTGTCGTATTTGTGAATGCATAAATAACTGTAAAAACAATCAACAAAAACAGTACAGAAACGGATGTCTTTTTCATACATTGTATTTTAGCCCGAAAATACAAAAAATATGCTCTTTTTTAACTATTTCATTAATTAAAGTCGTGAAAAGAAAATAAGGTGAAAATATCAGCAGGTATAAAAATTAGCTGATATAATTTGCAACCTAACACTTTTATCAGCGTAAAAAACCGTTACCTAAACAATAATTTATGTCCCAGAAAATTCTTTTTGTAACATTCTTTTTTATTTCTGTTTTATCGTTCGGACAGAAAGATAGTTTAAAATATACACCCCGTCCGGAAGTTCCTGATTCTGCTTTCAACGATATGGGTGTTTCAGTCTCTCCTTCCAGTATGCATTTAAATATTAAGCCCGGAACCTCCGTTGTGAAAGAAATCAGGGTAAACAATTCAACAAAGACAAATTATAGTTTTAAAGTGGGATACTGCGACTTTGAAATGGGAAGGAACGGAAAACCCGTTTCTTTAAAACAAGGAGAAGGAAAGTATGGTTTATCAAAATATATTAATGTTTCGCCTTCATACTTTGATATGAAACCGGGTGAGGAAATTAAACTAAAGGTTGTGGTTTCGATACCTGAAGATTCGGATGCTTATCGTTCTTCGTGGACAATTATTACCATTGACCAGGTGAAAGATCGCGCCCCTCTTGATGCAACGGACAAACCAAATCGCCTTTCTCTTGGCATTAATCCCAGTTTTGGTTTTGGAGTTTATGTTTATCAGAACCCTCCAAATGTAAAGATAAACAACGTGGTTTTCGATAAATTTTTATTTCTTGAAAAAGATGGCAAAAGAAAAGTGGAAATGTCAGTAAAAAATACTGGCGATGGTATTAGTTTTTGCCGGTCTTACGTTGAACTTACCAACCTTAAAACCGGGAAACAGGATAAACTCCAGGTAAAAAGATTTACTATTTTGCCACAATACTTCCGCGATTTCTTTTACGATCTTCCTTCCGACCTACCTTCGGGAAAGTACACTGCTGTTGGTGTTGTTGATTTCGGAAGCACCGAAGAAATTGTTGCCGCTGAAGCAGAATTTGAAGTTCCTTAAAAAAAAGAAACTTTAATTTAAAAAAACAAGTATAAATACTGTTGATATCATGTTAATAACCCAATAATTTTAGAAAAAATTTTTTGGAGAAAAAGAAAGCAAGAAAAGTTAAATCAGTGTTTTATGAAGCATAGAACTCTGAAACGCGTCGGACTTCGCGTAGTAAAGGCCATAAAATTGTAAAGTTTAACTTAAATTGATAAAATATGAAAAAAGCACTATTAATTGTTTCTTTCTTAGGATTCTTCTCAGCTTACTCATTCGGACAGCTGATCGACGAAAAAAATGTTACCGTTACCATGGATTTGCAACCCGTTTTGCAACTTCACATGACGACACCCGACCAGGTTGACTTTGTATTTGATGATATCCGTGATTATTATGGCGGTATTATTAAATATGCAGCTACCATTCTAAAAGTATCTTCTTCTGTATCATGGGATCTTTATGCTGTTGGAACATCCCAAACAGCAGGTTTCTGGGACCAGCAGATGACTTATAGCGGTGGTGGTGGTGCTAATGCAATTAACCAGCTTCCTTTAAGTTTGTTGGAATTGCATCAGTATGAAGCAAACCAGTACGATGCCAACGCAACCGGTGCTCAGACTGACTATAGCGCAGCATTCAGTCCTGCAAACACACCCGCTGTAGGAGTAAACAGTATTTGGTACAGCGCTACTCCTTATACTGCTCCCGGTGCTGCTGAAAAATACATTCAGGGTCATAGCGGAACAGTTGCCGGACAAGATGGTGCTCCCGGCGGAAGCTATCTTACCGCAGTAGTTGCAGCAGGTACTTTCAGTGATTATTATTTCACTATTGATTATCGTATTCTTCCGGGCTTACCTGCTATTTTCCCCAATGCCGGTACAAATGCAGGTGTTGCTGAAGATTTGGTAACAGTAAACGCTGCTGGTGCTTATGCAAACCCAGGTGTTTATACCATGGATGTTAAATACATTCTTCTCGAAGATCAATAAAAATTATTGATAAAAGAGTTGGCTGAATAGCCGACTCTTTTATTCTTTTAAAAACCAACCTCTTACCGAATGACCCCTAGATACGGTAAATTATTCCTGATTTATTTATTTATTGTCTTGTGCATAAAAGGCTATTCACAGCCCTGTGTTAATCCGGTTACTTCTAATTGTGCCGATGCAATTGCCGGAACCAGCCGGTTTTATATGTCAACTTCCGGAAATGTGGATTTTGATTTTAACGATATGCAGCAATACGTAAATGGTATTACTCATAGCGGATCAACACAATTAAGGTTAAAAGTGGATGAAATTATTGCAGGAAACTGCAAATGGAAATTAATGATGTATGTTGATAACAACGGTTATCTTCCCAACAATGAATGGGAACCAATAAATACATACGGAGCAACAGGCAGCAATCCTGAATTGAATTTAATCCAGGTGAAGGTTTACAATGGCTGCGGAACTCCGTTGAATAATGGAGTATATCAGACTTTTGCCGGGAATGTGCAATATGATATTCTCGATATAATTCCCGATCTTATTCCAAGAAATATGCCCGGGCCCTGCGACGGAACAAACATTAACGGTCCCGGAAGTTTTTTAACAGATTATAACGAATATAATTTTACCGTTGATTATAGAATTCTTCCGGGTTATACTTTAAAGCCCGGAGCTTACCAGATTAAAATTAATTTTTGCCTGGTAGAAGTACCTTAGAATTTATAAAAGTTGAAAAATCATTTATTCCAGATATTATTTATTTTTATATTTTCCTTGTTATTTGTAAAAGGAAAATCCCAGGACACAATTCCTGTTGTTAAACCTGTAACTTCTCCTTTTCATTTTAATTTTAAGAAAGAACTGGTCGATTTCACTAAAGGTGAAATGATTTCAAATGTTCTGGCAGTTTACAATGGAAAAAGTACGCCGGTCAGATTTTATGTTGATTTATCCATACCCTCCGAATGGAAAGCTGTTTCGAAAAAGGACAGATTATATGAATTGGCGCCGGGTGATAGTTTATTTGTTCCTTTTCATATTCTTCCCAAGGTGAATCTTAAAGGGAGTACCCGTTTTTTGTTTACGGCATATATTTATAGTGAAAACAATGAACCACTTGGGTTCTCATATTTTTATGGTTCTATTAAAAAGAATATTTCGTGGAACCTTAGTACTTCCGAAAAAAAAATATACCTTCTGAACGGGCAAACAAGCGTTCCTTTTAATGTATCATTGATGAACAATGGTTTGGAAGAACAGGATATTCATTTGACCTTGCAGGCGATCTCGAAAAACACAATTTTACTCGACTCCAGTGGAAATTTAAATGCCAAAACGCCCTTAACTTTTAAACTTGAATCGCAGAACGATACATCGTTTTATTATACTTTCTCGAAAAAAATTGAGCCCCGTAATTTCAGAATGATTGATATTGAAGGCTACAATCCATATAGCTTGGGTGACGAACATAAATATTCCGTGTTGGTAAATTCTACAACACCCAACCCGGCCGATTATAATAAATTCAGAGCCGGAGAAAAAATAAATTTTGTTCAGCTAACCGACAGGTGGGAGGTGAACCGGTATGGTACTGATGTTATTCCCCTGATTGTTGATATGAATACATACAATATCCTGGGAGATTATCCGATGATGAATCTGAATCTTCGCGGACAGGCCAGCCTGAATGAAAATTCATCGTTGATATACAATTCGCAACTGACTTATATGACCAATATTTTTACTACTAACCCTTATGAAAATGCAACACTTTATTTAGGATATTTTCATTCAAAATTTAATGTTCAGTTTGGAAACATGACCGGTGGAGTGTTGGGTACTTATCAGAATGGTCAGGGACTTAAAGGAGAATATTATATTGACAATAAACAAAGAATAGGCGTTTTTTATACATCAAGCCCCCGGCTTTTCACGAAAGATCCACAATACGTCACATTTGGGTTAAATCATAATTTTCAGAATTCTATCATTCGTATTAATTCACAGTTTGGCCATAGTATCGATAACCAGAACAGAAAATTTACTGATGTGCTAAATGTTAATGCATCCACTACATTTATTAAAAATCACTCATTTGGAATCAGGGCAGGGGTAAGCCGCAACGTACAACAGGATTCCGTAGTTGTAAAATATGGTTTTGTAGGGGGTGTTTATTATACCGGCCGATATCTTCATAAAAAGATGTACAGTCATATTAGTGCCATGTTTATTTCTCCCGACTTTGGAATACTGAATTATGAAAGACTCACTGTAAATGCCGGAAACGAATATCACCTGAACGATAAATGGACCATTAGCTTAAAAAACAATTTATACCGGTATCCTTCGAATAGTATTACAATAGTTAATCCAAGGGTTGATTTTCAGCTGAACAATCAGGCAAATTTTAACAGGCTGAATTCAAAAGCCGGAAATTTTACACCCTTTGCCTTTTATAATTTATCGAGAATTGAAGAGTTTCGGGTACATGCAAGAGGCCTTGGATTAAATGTTGGAAAGTATAATCTGAATGAGAATTACCGTTATTTTTTAAACCTTCGGGCCGGATATAATCATGCACTTGATACTATAAAAAAAGATTTCTTCTTTTTGCAGTTAGCAGGATTTATTCAGGTAAGAACAGTTTCTTTTATGACCCGATATAATCTTGGAAACTTTAGTGTAAGCCGGAATTATTTTCTTTATAACAGTGTAAAGAACCCACAGAATATAAGCTTAACACTTCGTCATCAATATGTATTTAAACGTCCGGCTTTTGTCATGCAAAATGCCGTAGGTTATTCTTATTCAACGTTATCCGGGAAAAGTATAAACCTGAATCCTGAATTATATTGTTTTACCAAAGGAGGATGGAGATTCAGGGTTTTTGCGGAAATTAATTTTTCCATCGGGGCTAAAAATAACGTAAGCGAAAATTATTATCCTGTATCCGGCAATAATGAAAGTGCAACACCTGCATGGTCAAGAAATTTTTATTTAGGTACAGGGATTAAAAAAGAATTTGGAATTCCTATTCCTAAAACAAAGAAAAAATACTGTACTCCCGAATTTGTTGCTTTTTACGATATAAATGGAGATGGCAAACGCGACCGTAAAGAAGATTTAATAGAAAATGTGGTAATAAAAGTAGATGCATGGGAGGTAATCACAAATAAAGACGGTGAAGCAAGCCTTGTTAATGTTCCGGTTGGACCATATTTGTTTAATGTCTTTTCTATTGCTGATCTTAACGGTTGGTTCCCGCATATAAACGATACTCTTTACCTGACAACGTCAGGCAAAATATTTGTTCCGTTTGCAAGGGGCGTTAAAGTAACCGGAAAAGTTTTCCTGGATCGGGAGAAATATTCTGCTGAAGCCGATAAGCCCCTGGATCTTTCCCGGATAAAAATTTCGGCAGTAAACGACCGGACTTTTACAACACTAACTTCATTTGATGGTTCATTCGAAATGTATGTTCCTATGGGAAAATATATTTTAACAATGGACGAAAAGGTTCTGGGCGAAAAATTCCAATTACTACAAAACAATTTCGAACTTAATATCGATGAGAAATTCGATAATCTTTTTGTTCCTTTCTATGTTATTGAAAAGAAAAGAAAAGTTAAGGTAATCAAGTTCGATAGTAATGGGAACAGGATTGACGAATAAAAAGTACCATAATAATTCTTTTCAGGTTAAAGTTCATTATCACAAAAAATATTATAATTGATACATTTGCATTCTAAAAATTGAAAAAATGCAAAAAGTCAATTCAACTCCTGTTTCAGAATTAGGTGAATTCGGATTAATTGAAGAACTGACAAAGGGAATAAAGATCTTAAATCCCGAAACGATATTTGGTGTTGGTGACGATGCGGCAGTCCTGGATTATCAGGATAAAAAAATTTTGGTAACAACAGATTTGTTAGTCGAAGGGATTCATTTTAATTTAATATATACACCATTAAAACACCTTGGATACAAGTCAGTTGTTGTAAACCTGTCGGATATTTGCGCCATGAATGGAATACCGAAGCAGGTAACTGTTTCGATTGCCATTTCTTCAAAATTTTCGGTAGAAGCATTGACTGAATTTTATGATGGAGTTAAGTTCGCCTGTAAAAAATATAATGTTGATTTAATAGGAGGAGATACGTCCAGTTCATTAACCGGTTTTCTGATTTCTGTTACAGCAATAGGCGAAGCAGGTGAAAACGACATTGTATATAGGGGAGGCGCAAAACCCACAGACCTGATTTGTGTTTCGGGTAATTTGGGTGGGGCATATATGGGATTGCAACTTTTAGAACGCGAAAAAAATATTTTCACAGAAAATCCGGGTGTACAGCCAGATTTATCAGGATATGATTACATTCTTGAACGACAGTTAAAACCCGAGCCTCGTTTAGATATTATAGAAAGCTTAAAAGTTGCAGGTATAAAACCTACCGCAATGATTGATATTTCTGATGGGCTAAGTTCCGAATTAATTCATATTTGTAAGAATTCTCAAATAGGTTGTCGTATTTACTCCGAAAGAATTCCCATTGATGTAACAACATGTGAAATGGCTAAGGAATTTAACATGGCGGCAGAAACAGCAGCGTTAAACGGAGGCGAAGATTATGAATTGTTATTTACAGTTTCGATCAAAGATTATGAAAAAGTAAAATCTATAAAAGACGTCAGTATAATTGGAAACGTAACAGATATCACAGATGGCCTAAACCTTGTTTCACCTGATGGAAATTTAATTCAGATTACAGCACAAGGCTGGAATGCAATAAAATAAACGGTTAGTTTTTAATCAATTTATTTGTTTCTGATTGCCCGTTAATAGTTGTCCGGATAAAATAAATTCCGGCAGGGATTTCAACCTGAAACATCTCATTTATTAAGAAATCGTAATGGCCTTCTTTAAACGTTTCAGAAAATCCTGCAAGCTGTTTTCCGATCAGGTTGTTAATGGTAAAAGATACTTTTGATTTATCAGGAATATCAAAAATAATTCGGGTTTCGCTATTTATAGGATTGGGAAATATATTCAGGTTAATTTTTTCTGAAAGAGATAAATTTTCTATGCTGGTTGCCTGATCAAGATTTATATCATCAATATAGATATTGTTTCCGTTACCTGAAGTTGCAACAAACTTTACTCTCAGATGGGGTTTGTTTTGCATGGAACTAAGAGTGATGATTTCCTGCCGCCACTCAGAAGCAGAAGGAATAAATGAGTTTTCGTAGTTTCCGCCATTTGTCGATAAGTTTACCCCTGAGCGGTTGTATCGCAACGACCACGTCAGGCCACAGTTATCCGACAGGAAAACAAATAATTTATCGGTTGAATTAGCATCTTTCTGAGCATAGGCAACTTTAAACTTAAGCGTATTGCCGGGATTATTGCCGGCCAGAATTAAATTGGGTGACATCATGGATGATGTTTGTCCTGCTACGTTGTTAGCATTTTCAATGGCAGAACAAGCCTGACCTGAAAACGAAATTCCGGATACTCTTTGCCATTGCGAACTCCCGTCGCCAATAATTTCCCAGCTCTTCGACATATCTGACGGATGGTTAGGAAAAGCAACATTTTCGAATCCTTCAACCCAGGGAATGTTTTCTCCTGCTAACGGATCTTGTACATGAACCACGCTTGTTCTGGTAATCTGATTTGTTCCGTTTGAATTAGTCACTGTGAGGGTTGCATCATATTGTCCCGCAGAAGAATAATTAATAATGGGATTTAAAGCTGTAGAAGTAGAAGGTGAGCCACCGGGGAAAAGCCAGTTCCTGGAGGTAATGGTGTCTGTATTCCAGGTCATGTCTGTATATTGAACGGATAAGTTATTACATCCATAAGGATTGGAAACAGAAAAATCAGGCATAGGGAAGCATGTTTGAGCAACAGCCCCATCGTTGGTGCCTGTAGCCATTAAATTAGCAGGGGTCCATAAATTATTTCGCCCGCTAATGGGACTGTTCAGAGCAGCTCTCATTCTTTGTTTTTGTCCTTCGGTAAACATTTTATAGCAATAGGAATATTCCATATAATTCTGAACATTATCAAGCGAACCACAGGTTACAGAATAAAGATTACAGCTTGTATGTCCTATCGTATTTGGAGTGTCGCTAACTTCATCGTCGATATCACAGTTTGATAAAAGACCGGGTTCGTTACTGCTTCCCCAGGTATGCATCAGGTTAAGATAATGACCAATTTCATGGGTAAGAGTTCTTGAAGTTAGCGGGGAGCTTGGCCAGAATGATCCTACATAATCATATAGTATCATAACACCATCAACAGCTTCGCCCCAGCTACCGTCAACACTTGACGGATAATAGGAATATCCTGCCGCACCCATGGCAATAGATTCGACAGTCCATATGTTTAAATATTTATTACGGGGCCATGCAGGCGATTCGTATTTGGTTGATTCGTCGCCATAATAAGTACCGGGAGTTGCAACTCTTACTATTCCATCGGTACAATTTCCGTTGGGATCTATCGTTGCCAGTCTGAATTCAATTTTTGAATCGGCAGATATTCCTGTAAACTCAGGAATTATATCAACCGTATCCGGGTTTAATTTTCTGAAATCATTGTTTAAAATCCTTATTGCATCCAGAATCTGGGCTTTTGAAATATTCTCTCCTCCGTAATTATGCATTACATGAAAAACAACAGGTATAATGTAAACTTCTTCGGTTTTGGAATTATTGTTAAGGTAATTTTTTGTAAATAAACCGAGCGTTGTTTTAGCTTTTAAAGCATCCGGATTCTCCTGCTCTGCCTTTTTATTTATCTCAGACGAGTAACAGTTTCTTATTTGCGAAAAACCCTGATGAATAAAAAAGGTTACTATTATAAAAGTAACCAGAAATTTGTTTTTCATGTTATAATACATTAAAAAGGCCGGTTTAGACCGGCCTTTCACTGCTTATTTTGTACAAACAATTTTAATGGAAGTTGATTTATCATTAAATGATAAATTAACAAAATACATTCCCTGCGAAATATTATTTATAAAGGAACTTAATTGTAAATCATGTTTTCCCTGTATATCCTGGTTTTCGTATATGCCGACTTCTTCACCAAGAATATTGGTGACGGTAACTTTTACTTTTGTTGGCCCGGTTAAAGTATACGAAACAGTAGCATCATTATTAAATGGATTAGGGAATACTGATGCCTGGAATTCTCCCAGGTTGTTTTCTATTCCTGTCAGGGTAGCGTTGTAATTAATTGTCCAGCCTGCGCCTGTGTTTGCACTGTTTGTCTGAAAACGAAGAATGATTTTTGATGTAACAACGTTAAGAGTGGGAGGAGGAGGGGTGGTTGAAGTATAAGTGCCGATAAGATTAGTTGGCGAGATGGAAGTTTTATAAACTTTTAATATATCGCCGGCATCTCCTGTGGCAAGGTTAAAGTCCGGGAAAGCCAAATCAAAGGATATAGCTCCTACAGGTTGAATGTACCATGAACAAATCATAGAATTATTATAATCACATGTTTGGCTACCATCTACTACGGTTCCCGATGGATCATATAAAAACTTCGACCCAGAACATGGATAAGCGCTATAACTTACATACCATCCTGTTGCGTTATTGCTTGCATCGGAAACAAAGCGTATAAGCATTGCACCGTGATTTGCAGTAACACTGACTGATGGCTGGTTGTTCATGTCGAATGTACCAAGCAAAGGATCGCTGGTGGAGGGGCCGTCATAAACATAAACAACATCACCTGTTCCCAGATCAAATCTGTCAAAAGTTAAATTTATAAGAGATGCACAGGCCGGCTGAATCAAATACTGACAATCTGTATTGTCAGAATAGTTCTGATTTCCGCTTCCGTCATTAAAAGTACCTGCATTACCGGTAATAAGTTTTGCCGTTGATGAACAACCTTCCGGGTAATTCGCTGCCGGGTAAATATTAATAACAGCAGCTTGGGTTTCTGTAAATGAATAACCGCCGGCGGTTAAATTATCAACGCTGAAAAATCCGTTTGCTGAACCTCCCCAGCCCCAGTTCATATGAAATTCGGTAGCATTATAACCATCGCAATTCCAAGCATGACCGCCGCCAACAGGATCGGATCCGCTATATACAATAGGCCATTTGTTGTCAATCTGGGCCCTGATCATGTTTTCCCATGCTGTTGTAGTATAACTTGAACGACTGACAGCCTGGCAATTAGTTGAATATTTATAATATGTTTCCAATGCTGTAACGATTTTGGTAGTTTGACTTCCTGAGCCATCGCAACCCCAGTTCATATCAACAGCAACGCCGGCATGGTAAAGTAATTTTGCCAGATCTAATGAAGATGAAGAAAGTGAGTTAGGCATGTTTTCCCAAATATATGTTTCATTACCAAAATTGACCGTTTTATTTCCATAACCTCCGTTCCAAACGCTATAATTTGTATGAGAACCTGTACCAGTTGAGGGATAATTATAGTATTTCATAACCTGGGTCATAGAAATAGCAACACAACCAACTAATACATGGCCACTATAAGAAGTACAGGCTGCGTCGGCCGGGCATAGTTCATTATAAAATGATCCCTGATCCCAGGTGGTTAGTAATAAAGGCTGAAGGCTTTTGGCCTTGGAAAAAACAGGTGTTTCGGTAAGCAGTTTTGACCACTCCTGGGTTGCTTCGGGTGAAGCTGCTGCTTTCAGAGAAACCGCTTCTGATATCTGGTCACGGAAACCACCAATGTAATAATTAAATTCAGGAGGCAAATTGTTTATTTGAAATGATCCTTCGAAACTATAACCAATACAGGGTTTTGCAATATCATCAGCAGAAATCATAACAAAGCCTTCGGTTTCGTTTACATTAAACACATAATAAACAGGTTCATTATTGGCTGTTTCAGTATATGCAAGTGTTAAATTTATACTTGATAAATCAACAGTTTTAACATTATTGATTCTCATGTAGTAGAGATTTTTTGCAGCCATTTTAGCTGTTTCCACATCTACTTTCTTTGCAAGAACCGGCAATGCAAAGAGTACTATCAAAAACAGGGTAATAAATTTTCTCATGGATTCTGTTTTAAAGTTTATGTTTAAATACAAATATAAGTAAAAAATTAAAAATGGTTTGGATTTATTTATAAAAAGACATAATTAATGAGCTAAAGGTTGCAGATTAACGACGATTTTCCTTGATTTTTTCAAACGAATGGTCGATATTATAATGTAACCCAATACTTTCTTTCCTGGCAGAAGCAGATTTTATGACTAAATATCCTACGGTAATAAGATTACGTAATTCGCAAAGTTTCTGAGAGATTTTCGATTTTTTATACAATTCTTCTGTTTCGTTGTAAATCATTTTGTGTCTCGAAAAAGCGCGATCCAAACGACTGTCTGAACGAACAATTCCCACATAATGACTCATTATTTGTTGTAATTCTTTTGTGTTTTGGGTAATTAATACCATTTCGCGGGGTTGGGTTGTTCCTTTGTCGTCCCATTCAGGAATATTGTCCTGGTACTCTGTTGATGAAATATTAGTAATGGCGTGTTCAGTAGCTTTATGAGCATAGACCAGCGCTTCAATCAACGAGTTTGAAGCCAGCCTGTTTGCTCCGTGGAGCCCGGTGGAGGCCGCTTCACCTGCCGCATACAGATGATGAATATTGGTACAGCCGTTTTTATCTACCTTAATTCCACCGCACAAATAATGGGCTGCAGGAACAACAGGAATCGGATCACGGGTAATATCAATTCCGATTTTTAAACATTTTGCATAAATATTGGGAAATTTGAATTGCAGTTCGTTCTTGTCAAGACGTGTACAATCGATATAAACATAATCGTCGCCATGGCTTTTCATTTCATAGTCGATGGCGCGTGCCACAATATCGCGGGGTGCAAGCGAACCCCTGGGATCATATTCGGGCATGAATTCTCTGCCCGAAATAGTTTTCAGCACAGCGCCAAAACCCCTGATAGCCTCTGAGATTAAAAAAGAGGGGCGTTCGCCGGGAAAAAACAAAGAGGTGGGATGAAACTGAATAAATTCCATGTTTTCAGTAATCCCTTTGGCCCTGTGAACCATAGCAATTCCATCACCGGTTGCAATAGTCGGATTGGTGGTGGTGTTATATAAATTTCCGACCCCCCCGGTCGAAATAAATGTATTTTTTGCCAGGACACGAAAAATCTGGTGATGTTTCATGTTCATAACATAAGCACCGTAACATTCTGTATCGGTATTTGAACGTTTTACCTCTTTTCCAAGATGATGTTGTGTCATCAGGTCAATAGCAAAATGGTTTTCGAGCAAAGTAATATTTGTATTTTTTTTAACCTGAATGGAAAGCGCTCTTTGAATTTCGTTGCCGGTATTGTCTTTGTGATGTAAAATCCGGAATTCAGTATGTCCGCCTTCCCGGGCAAGATTAAAGCTTCCGTCCTGGTTTTTATCGAAATTTATTCCCCATTCAATCAGATCTTTAATCCTTTCGGGCGCCTCACTAACAACCATCCGGACAATTTCTTCGTTGCATAATCCTGCACCGGCAACAATAGTATCCTGTACATGTTTTTCAAACGAATCGGGTTGATATGTAACCGCTGCAATTCCACCCTGGGCATACCTGGTATTGGTTTCGTCGATACAGTTTTTGGTTACTACACACACTTTTCCGAATTTTGAAGCCTTAAGTGCAATAGCCAATCCTGCAATGCCCGAACCGATTACTAAAAAATCATATCGTTGAGTCATAAATTCAAATTCTAATCACACAAAAGTACAATTTTGACAAGGAGAAATTCTAAAATAATTGATGAAACAGATAACTTTGCAAGTTAACTTTATTTAAATGCAGATTAACTAATAAGGATTTTTCTTAACTTGCAACCAAAGAATGAGAATTAAAAATATTTTCACATGATTGATGTTCAGTCTATACGAAAAGATTTTCCGCTTTTACAGCAGAAAACATATAACCGGCAGATTATTTATTTTGATAATGCCGCAACCACGCAAAAGCCAAATGCAGTAATTGATATTACTTCGGAATATTATCAGAAATACAATAGTAATATACACCGGGGGGTACATTTTCTGAGTGAAAAAATGTCCGAAGCTTATGAAAACTCCAGGCGAATAATAAAACATTTCATGAATGCGAAACATCAGCATGAAATAATTTTTACTTCCGGCACAACCGAAGCGGTAAACCTTGTAGCTTTTACGTTTGGAGAAAAATATATTTTTCCGGGCGATGAGATAATTGTTACGGAAATGGAACATCATAGTAACATTGTTCCCTGGCAAATGATGTGCGAAAGGAAGGGAGCTAAAATAAAAGCCCTTCCATTTAATTACCGTGGCGAGTTAGAAATAGAAAAACTGGAAAAACTGATTACCGAAAAAACAAAAATTATTTCGGTTAATCATGTGTCGAATACCTTAGGAACCATTAACCCTATCGAAAAAATAATTCAGATTGCCCATTCCCGTAACATTCCTGTTATGATTGACGGCGCCCAGGGAATTCATCACCAGGAAGTAGATGTTCAGAAATTAGATTGCGATTTTTATGCCTTTTCGGGTCATAAAATATATGGACCAACAGGTATCGGAGTCTTATACGGAAAGGAAAAATGGCTCAACGATTTACCTCCCTATAAAGGGGGCGGAGCTATGGTTATGGCAGGAAAAGTGACGATTGAAAAAACCGAGTATAACGAATTACCATTTAAATTCGAAGCAGGTACAACCAACTTTATCGGAGCCATAGGTTTAGGTGCGGCTATTAAATATTTTGAAAATATCGGGAAAAATGAAATATTTGAATATGAACATTCTCTTTTAAAATATGCTACCGAAAAGATTGTAAAAGTTCCCGATATCAGGCTGTATGGCACATCGGAACAAAAGGTAGGAGTAATATCTTTTTTGCTTGGAAACATTCATCATTTTGATACCGGGATGATGCTCGATAAAATGGATGTGGCTGTTCGTACAGGGAATCATTGTACTCAACCCCTGATGAAATTTTTTGGCATTGAAGGTACCGTCAGGGCTTCCTTTTCTTTTTATAATACTTTTGAAGAAATAGATCATTTTATTGACTCTTTGTTAAAAGTTAAGAAATTATTTTCGTAATATGACAGCAGATCAGGCACAGGAACAGATCGTAGAAGAATTTTCGGCATTTGCCGACTGGACAGATAAATATACTTATCTGATTGAATTAAGTAAAGAACTTGACGGGTTTAAAGACGAATACAGAACAGGTTCCAATTTAATTAAGGGGTGTCAGTCACAGGTATGGCTGCATGCTGGATATACGGATGGAAAAATAATTTTTTATGCCGATAGCGACGCTATTTTAACAAAGGGTATGGTAGCTTTATTGATTCGTGTTTTATCAAACCGCGAACCGGATGAGATAACCAATGCCGATTTATGGTTTATTGAAAAGATTGGCCTGAACACACACCTTTCGCCGACCCGTTCCAATGGCCTTGTTTCGATGGTAAAACAAATGAAGCTGTATGCCCTTGCATTTAAAACAAAGTATAAGGCATAGTGAGGAAGGGCTATAAGGGAAATCTGGGGAGTACCTAACTTATAAATAATTTAGGTTATAATAGAGTAATTGCACAAGACTCGTAAATCAAATAACAAAGGTAATATCAATGTTAACAAACGAAAATATAAATTTCTTTTCTCTAACCTTTTCTTTCTATACTCTTCTATTCTCCAATTTCTCCTTTGTCCTGTTTCCCCTCCTATTTCCAATGTCCTTATTTACTTCATCTCCTCTATATTCTTAAATAACTTAAATTTTTGTCAAAAATGGACACACAAGTTTTAGAAAGTAAAATAGTTGAAGTTTTAAAAACAGTTTTCGATCCTGAAATTCCTGTAAACATATATGAACTTGGACTTATTTACGAAGTAATTGTTTCGGATGAAGGGAAAGTTGAAATTAAAATGACATTAACATCACCAAATTGCCCGATGGTAGATAACTTATTGCAGGAAATTCACGATAAAGTTAAGACGCTCGAAGGGGTAACTGATTTTATGTTAAATATTGTATTCGACCCGCCCTGGAATAAAAATATGATGAGTGATGCAGCTTTACTCGATTTGGGATTGATATGATTTTTTTCTAAATAGTTTAGGAATAAAAACGTACTTTTGTAAAAAACTAATTTTAAAAATATTTGCTTATGAAAGATCTTTTACTCGGACTATCATTTGTTTTTGTTGCATGCTTAACTAATGCACAAAATCTTGTTTATGAAGGATTTGAATATCCGGTTGGTGATTCTTTACCTCAACATGGATGGATTGGTATAAATTCAGGCGACCAGATTTTAGTTACTAATGGTAGCGTGAATTATTCCGGATTAGCACCCTCGCTTGGTAATAAGATTTCATTTAATTTCGGGGGAAGAGATTATCAAAGAACCGTTACCGCTCAAACATCGGGTATTGTTTATATGTCTTTTGTTTTACAGGTAACCAATATTGATAGCTTAACCGCTACCGGTGGTTATTTCTCAGGATTAGGAGCTGGTACAACTCTCTTTGGATCAAGCGTATGGTCTAAGAAAAATGCTGGTGGAACGGCCTTTCAGTTAGGCATTAACGCACGAACAACTGCAGCAAACACCTCATATTACGCTACAGATATGAGTCTTAATACTCCCATTTTTGTTGTAGTTTCTTATGAAATAGTTTCAGGAACAGGTAACGACATTGCAAATATCTGGATTAATCCAAGTTCCTCTACTTTTAATGGAGCTACAGCCCCAACTCCAACATTAACCGTTACAAATACAGGTGGTACAGATTTAACCCAGATTGACAGATTTTTTGTCAGACAGGCAAACACAACAACAACTCCATTTATTGATATAGATGAGTTTAGAGTGGGGACAACATGGGCATCGGTTACGCCAACAACAACTGGAATCAAAGAAAATCTTTCTGTAAATAGTATTTCGCTTTACCCAAATCCTGCAACCAACCTTGTTACCATTTCTGCCAAGGAAAATCTTTCCCAGGTTCAGGTTTTTGATATCCAGGGAAAAAAGGTAATGGAATATGATTTTAACGGTACTTCCGAAATAAAATTAAATGTAGCCGAACTTCCTGAAGGATTTTATAATATTGTTGCTTATAGTACCAATGGCAATGTGTTTAATTCGAAATTTGAGAAATAGTTTTTAAAAAAATAATTAAAAGTGCCCGGTGATTCCGGGCATTTTTGTTTGTAAAATGAATTTTTCTGAAAATATTTTCCCGATGAAGAAATCCCTTACCTTTGTAAAAAAATAATTTAATCCAAAATATTATGAGAATTTTTACTTTTTCAATAATTACGTTGATAGCAGTTCTAACTGCAATATACGTTAATGCGCAAACCGTTGTAAGCGACGGTTTTGAGAACTGGAACGACCCCAATCACCCTACAATGTGGTTTGGTGTAAAAACTTCGTTTACATCAACAAGTGTTACCCAGTATACCTCTAATGTGCATAGCGGAACTTATGCTGTGCAATTGACTAATGCTACAACCAGCCACAAAAGGTTTACCTCTCAACCTGTTAGCGTTACAACAGGAACCACGTATACTGTAACGTATTGGGTTCGGGGACACGGTGAAGTACGAATTGGGTTATTCGATAACAGAACGGTACAGAGTGGTTATTGGTATAGGCCTTATACTACTGTGAATTCTTCATCATGGGCACAAATAACTGATACAATAATCTGTATTAATTCATATTCAACCGCTGAATTTATTTTTTCAATAAGAAATACCGTTGCCGATATTGACCATCTACAGATTGATGATGTTACCATTAACGGACCAAATGGTCCCTCTCCCGTTTTGACAATAACTTCGCCATCATATAACCAGGTTGTATACTCCCCTGATGTAAATGTAAGTTTTGCAGTAGCTAACTTTGTTGTAGCTAATGGTACCGGTGATGGACATGTACATTATAAAGTAGATGGCGGCGCTGTTAATATGGTATATGATACAAATCCGATTGCCTTAACCGGCTTAACACATGGAAGCCATATGGTTGTTCTGGAATTGGTAGACAACGCACATAATTCTCTTTCTCCTGCAGTAAAAGATTCTGTAAACATTATTGTTAACCTGAGTACCCCTTTGGTAAAAACTATTTACCAGATTCAATATACAACTGCTACACCTGCTAATTCACCTTACTTGGATTCGCTGGTAACCACAAGCGGGATTGTAACAGGAACCTGTGCTTCCGGATTTTTTATTCAGGACGGGGCAGGTCCTTGGAACGGTATATTTGTTTTAAACAATACATATACCGTAAACAGGGGTGATAACGTAACTTTAACCGGATTGGTTTACGAATATTATGAATATACAGAAATAAAATCGTTAGCATCGTTAACTGTAAATTCATCAGGGAATACTGAACCTGCTGCCAGTGTTGTAACTTCTTCGGGAGTAAAAAGTGAGCTTTACGAAAGCGTACTTGTTCAGATAAAAAATGCAAAATGTGTTAATACAAATTCAGGTTTTGGAATGTGGACAGTAAATGATGGAACAACTGCCGGTGATACTTGTAAAATTCACAATTTGCTTTATACAATGACACCTACATTAAATTTTGTTTATGACATAACCGGGCCGGATTATTATTCCTTCAGTGAATTCAGAGTAGAACCCAGAAGTGCTGCAGATGTTACAATTTCAGGAATGGAAGATAATTATACATTGGAAGCTAATATTTATCCCAATCCTGCAACCAGTTTTATTTCAATTTCTGCAAAAGAGTCCCTGGCAGCCGTAACTATTTATGATATCCAGGGCAGGGTTGTACTTCAACAGCTTTCGTTAGGTAGTTCGGAAATTAAATTAAATGTTTCTGATTTTTCAAAAGGAATGTATAACATTGTAGCCGTAAGCGTAAATGGAAACACATTCAGTTCAAAACTTCTAAAATAATGCTATTTGAGAATTTATTGAACGCCCGGATTTTCCGGGCGTTTTTATTTTAATAAACCCCTTTGTATCTTTGAAAAAAGAAAATCGTGTGCGGAATTCTCGGATATGTTTCAGGAAAGGTTCACCTCAACGAGGCTGAGTTTCGAAATGCATTATCCCGAATGAATCATCGCGGTCCCGATGCAGAAGGGATTTTTCATCATAATGAAACTTTTTTAGGTCATAAAAGACTTAGTATAATTGACCTGTCCGAAAGCGCTAACCAACCTATGTCTTCGTCCGACGGGCGATATATAATTGTTTTTAATGGTGAAATATACAATTACCTGGAATTGGCAAAACAATTCAATATTCAGCAACGAACCTCATCAGACACTGAAATAATACTTGAACTTTTTGCTAAAAAAGGGTGTGAAATTCCAACCATGTTCAATGGAATGTTTTCAATGGTCATATATGATAAACAAAGTGCCGAATTGTATTTAACGCGCGACAGAATGGGAATAAAACCCCTGTTTTATTTTTATGATCAGAATGTTTTTGCTTTTGCTTCGGAACTTAAAGCGCTTATTAATATTCCATATATTTCAAAGAATTTAACACTTAACACAGATACCATAAAGAGTTACCTGCACCTGGGTTATATTTCACAGCCCAATACCATTTATCAGAATATTTTTAAATTTCCTTCAGGGAATTATGCCCTGTTAAAAAACGGAGAACTTACTTTTTCTGAATACTGGAATCCGCAAAATTTAGTTGAAGAAAAAGTGATTTCTGAAGAAAAACATGCTCTTGAAGAATTGGACAGGCTTTTAACTGATAGTATAAAATACCGGATGATTTGCGATGTTCCTTACGGAACATTGTTAAGTGGCGGGATTGACTCAAGCCTGGTAACCGCTATTGCATCAAAAGTAAGTTCCCGAAAATTAAAAACCTATACCATAGGATTTAAAGAGCAAAGCTTCAACGAGGCTTCTTTTGCGAAACAAGTGGCAACTCATTTAAAAACCGATCATCACGAATATTTTGTTTCTGAAAAAGATGCGCTTGACCTGATTCCTGATATTTTAAGCCAGTACGATGAACCTTATGCCGATTCCTCTGCTATTCCTACCATGCTGGTTTCCAAAATGGCTGCCACTGAAGTTAAAATGGTACTTTCGGGCGATGGTGGCGATGAGCTTTTTCATGGATACGGAGCATACAAATGGGCAAACAGACTAAATAACCCTTTCATAAAATCATCGCGAAAACTGATCGCTGCCGGTTTAAAAGTTGGCAACAACAGATACAGGAGAGCATCCAGGGTAATTTGACTACTCCGGCAAAAAAATATTGAATCACACATTTTTTCACAGGAACAATACTTCTTTTCGGAAAATGAAATGGAAAAAATTTTGCAGGACAGATTAAAAATTTCAAAAGGATTTACCTGTGAAAAAACATATGCAAAGAGATTATTAACTCCTGCAGAAAACCAGGCACTTTTTGATATCCGGTATTATTTAAAAGATGATTTACTGGTAAAAGTGGACAGGGCTTCCATGAAATATTCTCTCGAAGTCAGAGTCCCGTTGCTTGATTACAGAATTATTGCCTTTGCACTTAATCTCAGCCCTGAATTAAAAATTCAAAACGGTACGCAAAAATATCTTTTAAAAAAACTTCTTTATAAGTACTGCCCGCAGGAATTCTTTGATCGGCCTAAAAGAGGTTTTGCTATACCTTTGGAGAAGTGGCTGAAAAACGATTTGCAGTATTTAATTCCCGAAAATTTATCGGAATCGGCAATAAATAAAACCGGAATAGTAAAATATTCCGAGGTTGAAAAACTGATTAAACAATACCAATCGGGCAGATCGTATTTATATAACAGGGTATGGAACCTGATAATTCTGCAACAGTTTTTATTAAAGCACAATTTTTGATATTAAAAAAAAAGAGTATTTTCGATTATTAAAATCTGATTATATGAAAAACCTGTTTCTTTTTATTATTTCGTTGTTTTTATTGAATGTTGCGGCATTTTCCCAGAAGGAAGATTATAAAGAACCCACATTGCCTGTTGACCAGGAATCGAAACTTATTACCTACACAAAAGTGGTTGATGTAACTGCCAATAAAGATTCACTTTTTAAGAAAGGGAAAAAATGGTTTTATACATTTTATAAAAACCCAACAGGAGTCATAAAGGAAGAAGATGCCGCTAATGGAAAAATCGCCGGTAAACACCAGGTAAAAGTATTAAACCCCGCTGACAAAAAGGGAATTCAAACAATGAAAGGTATTGTAAAATATACAGTTACTACTCAATTTAAAGAAAATAAAGCCAGAATAGTTATTTCTGAGCTTAACCTTGAAAGTTCATCCTATACCCCCATCGAGAAGTGGCTCGATAAAACCGCTCCCGGTTTCACAACAAAGAACTATTATTATTTAACCCAGGTCGACTCATTAATGAATGATGTTACTTCGAATTTTGAAAAATTTATGAAAGAAGCCAACAAGGTGAAGAAGGATGAGTGGTAGCTAAAAGTTTAATGGCTCAAGTATTTTCTTATAAACCGTATTGTATCTGCCTATTCCGATTTTCACATCAAAATATTTTTCAGAAACAGCTCTGTAAAAAGAAGGTTCTTTTCTTTCATAAGAAATTATTCTCTGAATAGCTTCATCAAATGAATTGTTATCTGTTCCCTTTACGATGATCCCCGCATTATTATTCAGAACAATGTTGTCAACATCTCCGACCCCGGAATTAGAAATAACCGGGATACCCATTGCCAGAAACTCCGCCAGCTTTGTTGGTGAAGATGCTTTTTTTGAGAATACAGGCAAAATAAAAAATAATCCCCAATCAGAAATGGAAAGGTATTCAGGAACCATAGAACTGGGTTGGCTTGTCAATCTGAAACGGTTTTTATCGGCTCCTTTTCTGATAATAGCTTCTTCAATAATTGCCGGCGGTTCATTTGAAATAAATAAAAATATACTATTTGGAATCTGAATGGATAACAATTTAAAAAATTCAATCATTTCATCGAGCAGATACCATGTTCCCACCGATCCCAGGTAAGTAAACACCTTTGAGCCATCAGGGATGTTCAGTTCTTTTTTTTTCTTGTTTTCAATATCAAAATTAAAAGGCGTATAATCAAACTTATGCATATCAACACAGCATGGAATTACCTCAATATTTGAAAGACCTGATGGAATTATTTCTTTCCGGATTATCTCTTTTCCTTTTTCAGTAAGACTGATAATATAATCCGCATTTTTAAAAAAAGAAATTTCTTTCTTCTTGAACCATTTGTAGATTGTTTTATAAACAGGATTCTTAATATTCCAGTTGCCTGATTCTTTACGCTCATCGGCAAACAAACCTCTCATATCGAAAAGAAATGGAATGCCCTTTTTTAGCTTAAACAACAAACCAACCAATCCGGTTATATAACCTCTGCAATGAATCAGTTTTATGGATTTATCTTTTACAATTTGCCGCGATTTCTTTTTAATTTGCCGGATATCGTATAGGGTAGAAATTACAGGAGGCCATTTGGTATAATTAATATACTGCCATTCGATGCCTTCTCTTAATAATTCGTTTTTTAATTCATTTGCACTTTCAGGATGAATCCTTTTTTCAGCTGTTACCAAATGTATGGAATATCCCATTGATGCTAATCCTCTTAAGTATGGAAGTATTTGTGACTGCCCCAGGGGATCAGAAATTCCATCGTAACTTAAATATAGAACAGGAACAGGCATAATCAATTATACAGATGCATGATTTATTTATAAAAGTAATAGAATATTAAGCTCAGTTAATGTAAAAACAGATTTAATTCGACATATGTAAAAGAAACAATACACCATTATCTGTTTTTTAATTTTGAGAAAGAATAAAGCCATAAATGCTGTATTAAAGCAGCTGCCGGAATTAATAATAAGATATCTGCCGGAAGAAAGTATCTCATTTCGATGTTTCTGAGCTGAGGGCCGGTGCCGGCGCATAACAACAAATAAAGAATCACAAAATATACAAATATAAATATAACAAATGGCCTATTGTTTCTTCGTATATACATCCAGATAAGTCCTGTAATTCCGATAAAAATTAGAAATGTACGATAAATAAATAATAATGAGGCAAGATTTCTGATTCCGGTAGCATTGTTTAGCCGGAACTTAAATAATGCTTTTTGTAAATTTTGTAAAGGGACTGAAATATAATAATTAAATGGATTGTTTTTTTTCTGACTTTCACGCAACTCATCAAATAACTGTGCTATTTCCCGGTTACAGTTGGGTTCATCAAAAGGTTTTTTCCAATACCCTCTCCAATGGCTAAAGCTTGAACCACATTCTTTTGAAAGGGCAAGTGCTTTTTCTAATTTAACAGAATCGCCTGGTACAGAATATGCTATTAAAGGCATTTCTACTTTCTGATTCTTTATAATTTGGGAAAACTGGGGCTCAAAGTCTGTTTTAACTGAATATAAATACTGACAAAACGATAACCAGTCGTCGCCTGCAGTTTTAAATGCACGAATATCCTGTGTAAGAACTATTTTATTGTATAAAAGGTAATTTCTTACAGGCCATGAACCATAAAACAAAAGGATTGCCACTAAATAAAAAGTAATTTTCCTGATAATATACTTTTTTTCTCCGGGAAAGTAATAAAACCATAAAAAGCTTAAAGGAATCAAAATAAGAATCTGAGGCCGGCATTGAATTGCAAACGACAGGGCTGCCCCGGCAAAAAACATAAACAGGGGAGTATTTTTAAGAAACAGGAAAAGAAATAAAAGGATAAAGAAAATACTTGCCGATTCGGAATATGCTACCGGATTCCACACAATTATAAAGGGATAAGTAGCATACATAAAGGATATCAATAATGAAGTGCCATCATTTTTAAATATTTTTTGTCCGATTTTAAAAAGAAGATAAATAGCAAGGCAATCCAGAAAAATCTGGGTTATACCAATAACAGGTAAGGCATCCTGCCAATTTCCGGTAATTAAATAAAAGATCCCAATAAACATGGAATAACCGGGCATTCTGCCAAAATATCCGTATGGATTATTTAAATCAAATGTGAAAGTGCCATATTTAATGAAATTCTCAAAAGAGTTGGCCCAGGCCCAGAAATCATAATCCAGGTAAATGTTTTCCCTGCCAAAATATGAACGGGCAATAAAAAAAGTAAAAATGAAACGTAATACTAACCCTAAAAAAATAACGATTAGTAATTTAAAAGTAACAGACCGGAAATCAATCCTCATAATACTTCCTGACGATAAAGGTCGAACGGTTTTGTACTTCTTTATATATCCTGTAAACATATTCACCTAAAACCCCTAAAAAAACCAGTTGAATACTGCCAAAAAGATATATACTGATTAAAGTTGAAGACCAGCCGGGAGAAGCAATTCCTAATATTTTTGATATCAAAGAAAAAGTTCCTACTAAAAATGAAATAATAATTCCAAATACTCCTAAATATAAACAGACCCTTAAAGGGATATTAGAAAAAGAAAAAATAGCATCTATCGCAAGATTAAATAACTTACGATATGTCATTTTAGGTTGTCCGTGTGCACGGTCGGGGCGGGAATAATTAATTACACCTTGTTTAAAACCCACAAACGAGCGCAGTCCCGGAAGATACCTGTTTTTTTCACGTTGTTCGAGCAAGGCAAGTGCCACCTGGCGGGTCATTATCGAGAAATTACCAACATTAGTAGGTACCTGGTGACTGCTCATTTGTGAGAAAACAACATGAAACAGTTTAATCAGGATTTTTTTAAATCCTTTTTCTTTCCTGTCGCTCCTGTATGCATAAACAACATCCAGATCATGATGGTTTATTTCTTCATACATTTTTATTATGTATTCAGGCGGATCCTGCATATCAGCATCCAGCATTACCACAAACCTGCCTTTTGAAAATTCCAGCCCGGCAGTATAAGCAGACTGGTGACCAAAATTTCTGGACAAACTCAGCACTTTATATCTTTTATCCGTTTTGTGAATATTTATAAGCAGTTCAAGGCTTCTGTCGGTGCTGCCGTCATCTACAAAAAGAACCTCATAATCATCTGTAATTTTCGCTAACGATTTCTGTAACTCTGAAACGAAAACAGAGATATTCTCTTCTTCATTATATATCGGGGTTATTACAGATAATTGCATGATTAATTATTTAGGTGATATGTGAAATACACTGTATGAAAAAAAAGGATTTGAAATTTTAGTTGAAAATAGCGAAGAATTTTTGAAAAAAGACATTTTTCTGCCTAAAAAATTAGTTATCCCTCTTGGTAAAAGACCTATAAAGTTTCTTTTAAATTGGAATTCATTATCCGGTATTGATTTTTTTAATTTCTTTGAATTATCAACAAACATTCCCTTTTCTTCACTGAATTTCATATCCTTTGTTATTAAAATCTGAAAGAAGAAAAGGAGATTTAAATGGTTAGGTTCTAGGATTATGGTATTTATTTTATTTTTTTTAATAAATTCACATAACGAATCCAATTCCTCTTTTTTTAAATGATGAATTACATGAAACAGAAAAACAAAGTCAACCTGGTAAGGAAAATCTGCTAAAAGGCCATCAATATCTTTATTAATTACTTCAACATTTGATAAATGACCTGCTGACGACTTTAATTCATTAAACATAAATTCATTGGGTTCAGAGGCAATAACCCTGTTACATTTTTCAGCCAGCAAAGCGGTGTATCTTCCAAACCCACTGCCGATCTCAAGCACGTTCTTTTGGTTTAATTGATAATGATTTAAAAAGTCTCCGATTAACAAGTCATAATTGTTTGCATACATATATGTATGCTTTGTTTTGCTGTTATAGTAATTAATGTTCTGGTCAGAGTCCATCAGCTTTAACTAAGATAATTTCAAATATACTGTATTTTCATCCAAAATTAATAATCAGTGATTAATGCCATGATCTTAATTGGCATTATTAAAGTTCATTTTAGAATAAATCATACTTCTTTTTAAGATTTGAAATGATTTTATATTCTTTATTAACATAATACATATAAGTCCCGGAAATGATAATAGATAGTAATAGTTTCAATGTGATCAGGTAAGGATAATAAACTGGCAGATATCCTATAAACGATACGCATAGAAACAGCAATGAAATTCCGGTAATAATGAAATAATTAACACTATGTTTTGAAATCCTTGAACAGATCATAAGCTGTATTACAGCCATTACTGTGAAAGCAACAAGCCTTGCAACAAGAGAACCGTACTCACCATAAGCCGGAATCAAAAAATAACTTAAAACAACAGAGACAATAATGGCAAATAAATTAGAATAGATTAATGTTCCCGAACGTTTAATATCATAAAGTACCGGAATATTATAGATCTGGCCAATAAAAACAATATATAGTGAAAACACGGTAAGAGGTATATAGTTAGCCGCATCAATAAGTTCGGGATTATTTGATAATAAAAAGAGAACTTCGTAACTAAACATAGATATCCCGGAACAAAATATGCCTGCTCCAATGATTATTAAATAAAATATTTTATTAATCTCCCCGGAAGAATATTCATTTATGTTTTTAAAGAACCAGGGAACAAAGGCAGAATTAAATGCTTCTTTTACAGCCGAAAATACTGTAGCAAAGGTTAAGGCAATATAATAGACTCCCGAAACATTAACCCCCTTAATATTGTTCAGGAAAAATCTATCTACGCTTTCTAAAATAATCCCTAATAATATATATATAAATAAAGGGAATGAATATCTGACCAGTGGTTTAAGAATATTAATATCAATTTTAAATATAAACCGGTCAATGTTCTGAATAAAAAATATAACAGAGAACAAAACCCCTATGATTAAAGTGCTGTATATTATGCCTAAACTCCGGTTTTTAAAATAACAACTAAAACGAGATTAAGAATAATATTGCCGCTATAATATAAAAGTTCAAGGATTAAAACTTTTTTTCCGATTCCGATTGATTTTAAAAAAGCTCTGTAAAAATCGAATAATGAAGTAAATGGTATGGTTAAGAGGGAAAAGAACATAAAAGGATAAAAATCAATCTCTCCCAACAGAGGCTTTAGGATTTTATTTCCAGTGAGTATCAACAGTAAGGTAAACGCAACATTTGAAATGATTATAAATATTAATACACTTCCTGCAATATGTTTCTGAGAATATTTCTTAAATTCTTCATGATATAAGAATCGGGTTAACCCTCTTGATAACTCCATAGAAGCGAACAACGTGATAAATGTTGTGATCGACTGTGTGATAGATAATACGCCATAATCAAATTTAGTGAGGTATAATGAAAATATTGGAAAAAGTATAATTGAAGAGGCTCTCAGAATGATGCCTGATATGGAATAAAGAAATGAATTACCGATTGCAGCTGAAAGGCCTTTTTTCATTTAACAAGATAAATATTTACTGAAATGAAGCAAGTTGTTTTTTATATAATTCTATTAACTTCTTTTCTTCTGTTTCCCATTTTTCAAATACAGAAGAACTTATTTTTAGTTTTTTTTGTTTAACATCTTCAAAGGAAATGTTATTAACTATAGCTGAAATACTTTTAATGTCAACAGGAGTTGTCCATCCTGCTTCATATTTGTTAATCAGATTTGACATTTCCGGGAAATTACTGGAAATTATCGGGATGCCGGCAAAAAGATATTCATATAATTTGTTTGGAAGACAGAGGAAATAACTCAGGCATGAATTTTCAATCAAAGCCATTCCTACATCGGCAGTTGAAGTATATGGAATTACATATTCCCGCGAAACAGCAGGGTGAAAATGAACATTGTTATTTGTTTCACAATGTTTCAGAACAGTGCTTTCAAGTTCACCAAATCCCATTATTACCAAATGATGTGTACTTGTTTTAAAAACATGTAATAATAGTTCGATTCCTCTTCCGGTTTGCAGTGATCCCACATATATAAAAACGAGCGCCCGGGATGGAATATTAAATTTGTTTCTGAAATAATTACGATCTTCTACTATATTGTTCTTTACGACAACTATATTTTTAATTACTGTTATGTTTGAAATCTTATATTTTGCGACATACCATCTCGCAATAGATTCATTTACAACGATTACTTCATCTGTCTTTTTAATGTATTTCTTTTCCTTTAATTTGTTATAATATTTATAAATGCCCTTAAGCCTGTTTTTCTCAGTCTCCAGTTCATGTGCATCGTAGATTAATTTTATTCCGGGATGCAATTTTTTTAAATAAACTCCTATTCCCAGATCAAATAAGCTATGACAATGAACGATTTCAATTTTTTCTTCAGCATATTTTTTTAAAACAGCCTTTTTAAAATCATGGTAATACAATAAAGATTTTGTCCCTCTGAAACCTCGAACATTTATCTTAAACCTGTTAATAAACAATCTATTACTTGTTAATTCTTCTTCTGCCAATCCTTTTTTCCAAATCCCGCATATGTGAATTTCCAGGTTTTTAAAGTTTTCTGAAATGGAAGTTACAGTCCGGAAAAACCGGCTTTCTGATACAATGCTTGTAGGATATAAATGTAAATTAATACTCATTTATTTTGCATTCAGAAGCAGCTAAGTTAATCAATGTTGCCCGGTTGAAAATTGTTTTTTAAAAGAAAAGCCGACATTACAGATCTCCAGGGGTCAATAACAGCATCTTTACTTAAAATATGATCCTTTTTAAGCGTTGATACCGAATCCTGCAATAGTTCCTTAACCCTGGAATGTTCAAACCATTTTTTCTGAGGAACCTGAAAACTCAGTTTATCTTTCCGCCAGCAAATGATATCCGGTATTATATTCGCCATTGCCTGCCGGTGCAGATATTTAGAATAACCTTTTTGAATTTTGAATGATGAAGGTAATGAAAACACAAACTCAACAAGATTATGATCAAGGTATGGTAACCTTACCTCAACTCCAAAAGCCATTGCGTTTCGGTCGCTGAACCGGAGAAGTTTTTCTAAACCATAGATAACGGTGTCATAATATAAGGTCTGATTAAGAGAATTGAAATTTCTAAAGGGAGGAGATTGGTTTTGTAAATGGTTTAAAAATTCAGGGTGAAACACTTTGTTTTCTTTATTTGATAAGATGAACCTTTTTATTTTTCCTCCGCTTCTTAAAAGCCAGGGAGAAAATGATTCTGTAACAAACATAAATCCAGTTGACTGATTTATCCCGGTTATCTCTTTTAATGCTTTTTTTTCTTCCCGGTACATCTTTTTCCTGTTAAGGAAACATTCCCGTAAATAAACCTGCTGGTATTTCTTATACCCCGCAAGTATTTCATCGGCCCCCTGGCCATCGAGTAAAACGGGGAAATTATTGTGCCGGGCTGATTTCATTACTTCCCATTGCGCAATTATGCTGGCAGAACCAAAAGGTTCTTCCTGGTGGTAAAATATTTTTTCAATCTGATCGAGAAAAGAACTTTCTGAAGGGTAAGTATTAAATGATGCTATATTTGTTTTGTTACATAATTCATTTATATAAAATCCTTCATCAAATTCCGGTTCCCTGAAACGTGCTGAGAATGCTGCCTGTTTATGCTGGTTACCTTTTAGTTGATTTATAGCCATTACAACAGAAGAAGAATCAAGCCCCCCGGACAATGAAGATCCGACCGGGACGTCAGAACGCAGCCGGATTTTTACTGAGTTTAAAAATAACGACCGGTATTGGTCTACAGCTTCATTAAAATGTATGGATTCTTGTTTTTTATTTAAATCAATATCCCAGTATCTGTTTACAGACAGGGATTTTTCTGTTAACAGGAGATAATGTGCAGCCGGCAGTTTTTTAATATTATTGTAAAACGTATCTGATTTCTTTTCCGGATTTTCAACCACATCCCATTTTAAATATAAAAAAAGCATCTCCTGGTTTACAGCATTTGAAACTCCGGCAGCAAACAGAGCTTTCATTTCAGAGGCAAACTTAAATTCTCCATTAAAATAATGATAATAAAATGGCTTTTCTCCAAACCTGTCACGGGCGCAGAATAAAGTTCTGTTTTCGTTATCCCAGATAGCAAAGGCAAACATTCCGTTAAACGATTTCAGGCAATTAATTCCATATAAATGATATGAAACAAGAATCATCTCGGTATCAGTTAAAGAATTAAACAGGATGCCTTTTTTTTCTAACTCCTGGCGGATTTCAATATAATTGTAAATCTCACCATTATAAACAATGGAGTAGCGGCTTAAATAATGCATTGGCTGATTACCGTTTACCGACAAATCAATAATGGCTAACCTCCTGTGAAAAATTCCGACATTTTTTTCAGGATTCATCCAATGCCCATTCCCATCAGGGCCGCGATGCCGGAGTGTATGGCTCATTAACAGTAGCTTTTGCCCAGACACTTCTTCGCCACAAAAATTAATAATGCCGCCTATTCCGCACATATTTTTTGTTTGGAGATCTTTCTACAAAGCTATTAAATTAACTCAACAAGAGATTTAGTGGCATCTTTTTCGCCACAAAAACACTAAAGTACCAAATCACATAAAAATATAATACTCATAATTTTAATTACTTATATTATTTCAAAACAGTTTCTTATAATTTAATAAATCTATAACTTTGTTTATTCTTGTCTGCAAATTTTCAGAAAAATATCGATAATTGATGGAATTACGGAACATTGCCATTTACTTTTATCAATCAATAATTCTTTTCTTCAAAGCAAGGTGGCATGAATCGTATGTTAATTTCATGGGAGCATGTATAAGAATTTTTGAATCGTTTTTCGATTTTTTTGTCAGGGCAAAAGTTAAATGTAATTATTGCGGATGGCAGGGGTATAAATTCAGAACATTTGTCGGAATAACAAATATCAGAAAAAATGCAGTATGTCCACGGTGTTTGTCATTAGAACGTCACAGGGAATTTTTAATAATCTTTAACCAGGTTGAAAAATTAATAGATAAACCCGGCATAAAACTTTTAGATATTGCTCCTACAAAAGCATTCAGCGACTATTGTAAAAAAAGAAATGATATAGAGTACCTTTCTGTTGATTTATCGTCGCAATTTGCTATGTATCATATGAACCTGGAAAACCTTACCTTTAAGAACAACAGCTTCGATATGATTATTTGTTACCATGTCCTGGATTATTTAAAAGATGATTCGAAAGGGATGTCTGAAATTTACAGGGTATTAAATCCCAGGGGCATCACAATCACACAGGAAGGTGTTGATTTATTATTAAATAAAACGATTGAATGGGAAAGACCATTAAAAGAGAATTCATTCAGAAAGCGTCAGTATGGCCTCGATTTTTTTAAAAAATGGGAAAAAGCCGGATTTCGGGTTAGTGCAATTAAATCAAAAGACAATAATAATATCACATTAATTTCTACAAAAGGAGAAGTCTCCTTAAATGACTGTTTAGAAGACTTAAAAACGAAAGACTATAACATCTTTAATATTAATAAATGAACTGGCCTGAAAAAAAACAATTTGCTTTTACCATAATAGACGATACCGATAATGCCACGCTGTCTGATATAAAACCTGTTTATGATTTTTTATTCAGCAAAAAGATTCTTACCACTAAAACCGTCTGGGTATATCCCTCCAGGGACAGGTTTACGGGTGATTGTTTATTGGATAACAACTATTGTGATTTTATTCTCGATTTAAAACATAAAGGATTTGAAATTGCACTACATGGAATAGGAAGCGGCGACTATAAAAGAAATGAAATTCTTGAAGGCCTTGAAATATATAAGAGTAAATTAGGACAATATCCCAATATTCATATTAATCATTCAAAAAACCCTAACAATATATACTGGGGAAACCAGAGTTACCATATTCTTTTACGTTTATATTCCAGTTTCAGAAAGGTTAAAGAAAATTATTACGGCAGTGACGTTAACAGTGAATATTTCTGGGGAGACTTTGTTAAGGAAAACATAAAATACATCAGGCACCGGAGTTGCGAGAACATTAACACCTTAAGATTTGATCCGAAGATGCCTTTCAGAGATAAAAATAAGAAATATGCAAATTTCCTTTTCAGTTCAACTGACGGTTCAGATATAGATAAATTTAACAAATTATTAAATGAAAAAAATATAGAAAGACTGATAAAAGAAAAGGGTCTGTGTATTATATATACTCATTTTGCTTCAGGATTTGTAAAAAATAACATTTTGAATAATGAGTTTCAGGAGAAAGTATCATTTTTAGCAGAGCAGGACGGGTGGTTTGTACCGGCATCTCAGGTTTTAGAGTATTTAAATTCTCAAAAGAAAAATAATGAATATGTTTCTGAGTTTTATTTAATGAAACAGGAATTAAAAATTATAACAAAGGGGTTGAGAAAAAGGATGAATAATTTAATCCGCTGATTCCTGAATAATTTTCTTATATGTCGTATAGGACTGGCTGATTTCATGAGAATTGAGAATTGTCTGGTAAGCAGACTTTCCGATTTTTTCTCTTAAATGCAAATCCGAAACAAGTTTATTTATAGAATCCAAAAATTCATCCTTATCTGAAGCTATTAATATATTTTCGTTGTGTTTTGCATAAGAAGTAAGGCCATAAGGAGAAGCAACCGAGGGTAACCCTGTAGCCATGTAATCAAGTACCTTTGAAGCCATTTTTCCCTGGCTGATTTCAGAGTCGTCTATTGCATAAAGTCCGATATCTGCACTTAATAACAAATTATAGAAAGTAGACTCATCAAAATAATGGTATTCCACAGGAAACTTTAAATTGCTCATTCTGTGTCTTGTAACAAGCATCAGTTTGAAATCTGTCTTTTTAATTAATTCTTCAAAAACGGGCGACATTATAGATATAAAATGTTCAACATTAAAAGGTAATCCGGTATAAAAGAACTTTACCGTACCTTTAATAGTATAATCCTTTTTCTGTAAATAATTAGAAAGATCGACACCAATGGGAAATAATAATTTAGGTTGATGAAGAGAACTAAAATGTGATACAACAAAGTTATTAACACAGGAAATTTTATGACAATAGGAAGCTGCCTTATCAACAAGTAAATTGTTATTAACCCAAAAAGAATCCCAGAAATCAATAGTAATATTTGAATTGAGCTTAGATAATAATCTTTCAAGGTATGGAAAATGCTGATCGGGGAAAGCAACAAACAAACCTCTTTGTATGAAAGCAGCCTTACATTTTTTTGCCAGAAGTACCTGCTGTAACCGTTTCCAATAGATTTGCCTGAAAATCCGGTATCGTTGCCGTTTGGTTCCCTCAAGGTTTTCTAAAAGTTTTTTATCATCTATAATATCACATATAATAAAACGAATGTTCTCTTTATTAAAATACGGCAGGTAAGATTCGAATCTTCTTTTATAGCCATCACTGCCGGGTTGGGCATAAGGAAAGAAAATTATATCAATCTCCCGCTTCTTTCTGACAGGTATTATTGAATAATAAAACCAAAGAAGATTCGTAATTAAATATCCGGTATTTAATGTTAATATTAATTTAAGATAATGAATCCTGTCAAAATTTTTATATAACATTCTTTTAATAGTCACGTTGTTTTTGAATTACTGGTTTAACTGACCGGATTTTAAAACACTATTTCTTATTTGTTCAACCAGTTTTTTTGTTCCCCTGTCATTTAAATGATCATAATCAATAAAGTCAGCATCGGTAAACATTTCTGAATTAAACAAATCTATAAATATTAATTGATTCTTCAAACAGAATTTCTGATATTCCATTTGTGCACGATTAATTACCCCGATTCTGTAGTGAGAGGTATAACAATCTGTTTTAGGGCTATTGACAAGAATTAATTTTACGTTGTTGTTTTTGCAGGTAGCAGCAATTTTTTCCAGGTATCCAATGTTTTCAGCAATAAGGTCAGGTTTAAATTTATAAAGAGAATGTTCAAGAGCTCTTTTTTTACACCCATTTTCTGTTTTTTTATTTATACCGGGAGGAATAAATTTCTTGTCTTCTTCTGTATTTTCAGATGCGGAAAAGAGATATGCCAGGTCCCTGTTTGCTTTAAAGAAATTCAAATGGGCCATAATTACATTTGGTAATGACTTATCATAAATATTTTTATTAAAAGAATAATAAAGCCGGTCTTTCCATGCCTGGTTCTCTGCTGTAAAATTATACCCGATCAGTTCATAATCCAGGCCTAATAAAACATATTTTAATTTGGGAATACCAGGAACACATTTTTCAATATATAAAAGCATGTGGTACAAATCCTGTCCCCCCATAGACAGGTTAATTACGTATGAATCATTATCAAATATTTTCGGATTTCCGATAGCTTCCATATGAGAATTACCGATTATAATTCCCGTGATTTCATTTTTATTCTTTTCAATTTTTTCAATTTTATAATCAACCGGCGATTTATAATTTTCATATAAAAGCTCGAACAGACAAATCAGCCCGATTCCTGAAAATATAACCAGCAACAATTCTATGAATAATTTTTTCATCTTTCAGAACTGAAAATAAATAAATTGTTGTTCTTCAAACACACCAAATATGTATATTAAAGAGATTAAAAATAAAACCTTAACATAGTTTACAAAACGAATGGGGCTGATTTTTGTAAAAAACACATACCTGTCACTAACAAATAATAACGGAATCATTGCTAGCGAAATAATAAAATATTTAAAAGAAACAGTAGGAACGCCGATAAGCGATGAAAACGAAATGGAAGAGAAATTCTTAAAAATATAAATAGCATCATGGATATTATTTGCACGAAATAGTACCCATGTAATTACAACTAAATGAAAGGTGATAAACATTAAAATTATCCGGGAAATTTTACTCTTGCCTATATTTAATATCTTTTTCCAATAGAGCTGAGCAAACCGGGTAAGAATAATTCCTGCAATTATATAAAAGCCATGAAGAAGCCCCCATAAAATAAATGTCCAGTTCGCTCCATGCCATAACCCGCTTACGGCAAAAACAATAATCAGATTATAATATCTTCGCCATGCTACAACCCTGTTACCGCCGAGTGGGATATACAAGTAACTTTTAAACCACGAAGAAAGTGAAATATGCCATCTTGACCAGAATTCCTGAATACTTTTTGAGAAATACGGAGTTCTGAAATTCTGCATAAGTTCTATTCCCATAACGCGGGCAGCCCCAATCGCAATATCAGAATATCCGGAAAAGTCGCAATAAATCTGTATGGCAAAGAAATATGTTGCCCAGATCAACGGAAATCCCTGGTATGATGTTGGATCATTATAAACTTCATTTACAAAGACAGCCAGCCTGTCGGCAATAACCATTTTTTTTACCAGTCCCCATAACATCAATCTTAACCCATCTGCAACCCGGTTATAATCGAACAAGTGTTTCTCGTAAAGCTGGTGAATAAGGTTTTGGGGACGTTCTATCGGTCCCGCAACCAATTGAGGATAGAACATTACATATAGAGCGTAGATTCCAAAATGCCGTTCTGCTTTTTGATTCCCTTTATATACTTCAATAGTATAACTCATTGCCTGAAAAGTATGAAAGGAAAGACCTATAGGAAGTAAAATCCCGAGGCTTGATATATGGTTCTGGTAACCAAAAGTGTTTAAAAGAACTGACAAGTTCTCGTTCAGAAAATTATAATACTTGAAAACAGCAAGAACCCCGATATTGGCGACCAAACTTGCGATTAAAAACCATTTTTTCTTTTTTCCTTCTGTTTTTTCAAGCCATATTCCGGCAAAATAATCAATTATAATAGTAAAACCGAGGATAAGAATATAAACCGGAATAAATGCCATGTAAAAATAACAGCTTGCAGACAATAACAGAAACCATCTGTACTTATGTGGCAACAAAAAATACAGAGGTGTAACAATAACAAAGAAGAAAACAAAATGAATCGAATTAAAAAGCATATTTAATTCCGATCACAAATAAAGATCAATAAGTTTAGGCAAACTTTTGGATTCATCGTGTCAGTGGTTATTTGTTCGACAATGATTCCACCTGCTGGCTAATCCAATGATAAGTAAAAGCAAGTCCCTTTATTAAGGGTCGAGAAGGTTTCCAATGCAGCTGATTAAATATAAGCTCATTATCGGAATTTCTTCCTCTAACTCCCAGGGGGCCGGGAATATTCTTAATAGAAATGTTTTTGCCTGAAATGGAAATAATCATTTTGGCCAGTTCATTTATAGAAACCATTTCGTCGGACCCGATATTGACAGGACCACGGAAATTTTCTGAATCCATAAGTTTTCTTATTCCTTCAAGACACTCATCAATATATAAAAATGACCTTGTTTGCAGGCCATCTCCCCAAACGTCTATGGAATTTCCCGACTCTGTCATAGCCACTTTTCGGCAAAGCGCTGCCGGGGCCTTTTCTTTTCCTCCCTGCCATGTTCCTTCGGGACCGAAAATATTGTGAAACCTGGCAACTCTTACGTCTAACCTGTAATTTCTGTAATAAGAAAAATATAACCGCTCACTGAATAATTTTTCCCACCCGTATTCACTGTCGGGTAGGGCGGGATATGCAGAATCTTCATTACACTTTGGATTGTCAGGGTCTAACTGGTTATATTCAGGATAAATACAGGCAGAAGAAGAATAAAATATTTTTCCCACCTTATGTATTGCTGCAAGATGAGCAATGTTTAAATTGATAGTGGCAGAATTATGCATTACATCTGCATCATTTTCGCCGGTAAAAATATATCCGGCTCCTCCCATATCTGCAGCAAGCTGATATATTTCATCAAAAGATCTGTCAAGAATTTTTTTACATACCAGTTGATCTCTCAGGTCTCCAATAATAAACTCATCTGCTTCGCTTTCCGAAAATTCAGGATATTTTAAATCAACTCCCCGGACCCGGAATCCGGAATGTTTTAACTGTTTAACTAAATGGCTTCCGATAAAGCCGCCTGCACCTAACACTAATGCACTTCTCTCCATGGTATCTGCGTTTTATTTTTTTTCCAACCAAATTGAACTAAATGTATTCATATTTTCCTGAATGGACATATAGTTTTTTAAATTTTTTCGTAAGAAATCCTCATCATTGTACCTTAACAAAGGCATGGAATGGTAAATTGCAAATGTAGAATTATAACACAGAAAAGCCTGTAATACCATCGCTTCATTCCAATATTTTGGCCACGGTTGCCTGAATAACCAGTAATCAGCCGGAAAAGGGAAATTATATGGAAAGGGAATGTCGTGTATATGAACAAAAACTCCTTTCCGAAGAAGGGGTAATATTTCAAGAATCAGAAAGGGGACATCGCCATCAATTTTTAAAATATGACTGGAGTCGATAAATAAGATATCGCCCTTAGAAAGAGAGGCAAATGTGTTTATATCAACATTCTGAACTTCAGATTTTATTATTTCGATACCGGGTATTGAATATAACGATTTATAAGGAAACGGATCAATACAGGTTATTTGTGTCGGAACTTTGTTTTCTGCAACTGCCAGTGAGGCATAAAAACTGGAAACCCCTGAACCAACTTCTAAATACTTTTTTGGTTTTAATTCTCTGATAACGGAATATAAAAACATAGCATCAATCTCAGGATATCCAGGGCCATACTGTAATTTAACAACTTTATTATACTCCTGTAAACTATAAAATTCTTCGAAAAATGGTTTTAATCTTTTAACATTTTCTTTAAAAAGTTCCAGGTCGTATTCTATTCCTCCAAGTTTACTGGGCTTTTCCCATCTTGACCGATTTTCCCTGAGAGATTCCTGAACCGGTAACGGAGATGAATAATCAGACAAATACGAAATATTAATATCTCTTTTCTTCAGTACATCAGAAACTTTATCATCGTTTAATCCATAATGGTTTAGAATTTTTTTTGAAAGATATAAATTTATGTTTAATAATGTTATATTTATTTTTTTATAAATTTTCTTTATCATTTTCTTTATCATTTGTTAATTAAAAACTTCCTTTTCCTTGTTAAAGTTTCTTATTAAGAAAAATAACGTTGTCAGGAAAAACGGTATCAAAGGAATCTTATACCTCACTAATGCGCCAAAATTGGCAGTGCTTAATCCAACAGAGAATGAAAAAAGAATGGCAAAAGTTAAGCTAAAAACAATAAATGAATCGTAAAATAAGATTTTTCCCAGGAATTTCAAACCATTTCTTCGCCAGGTCAGAAAGGAAAGAAGAAGTAAATAGAGCGAAAGTCCCAAATACAAAGAATTCTCCAGTGCAGAGATAAACATTACCGGATTTCTGCTATCCCAGAGATAAGGGCGGTACAGCCCTGCAAGAATGGCAAAATGAGCTTTTGACAGAACTCCTGTAACGGTTGGTTCAAATTTTCCTATATCAAATGTATTCCCCTGGTAATAATCCTGGATTAAATCAAATTGTGTTGCCGAAGCTTTGTATAAAAGATTATCTATGGAAGAATATTGTCCTCCCACACTTTCACCAACAACGAGCATTATTTGCGCACCGATACCGAATACAATTGTGATAATAACAGGTACCAGAAATGTCTTCACAACTTTGTTTTTAATTGCTTTGATATATTGATGAGACATGGCAACAATAAAAGCGGCCATTATGGCAAAAAAGATATAGGGTTTCAGAGAAACAAGAATATAAAAACTAACAATTAACCAAAATATATTTAAATTAATTTTTTGCCGGTACACAAATATTTTATATAGTGAAACCACCATTAAACAGGCAGCCATTAAAGTATAAGAATCTTTTAAAACTCCCGATCCCCAGAAGAGAGTTGAAGGAATAAATAATATTGCAAAAGCAGTACTTTTCCTGCTTTCTTTAAATTGATCATAAAGCATTCTGAACAAGCGCCATAATCCTAAATATGTAAATGATGCTATCAGTATGGTTGATGTAATATAACTTTTTGCACCCAGAAACACGAAAATCGCAGAAAACCGTACAACAGAATAAGACTGAAAGTCCCTGTAATAGTAATTGTACCCTATTTGCGGCCCAAAAAGTCCTGCGTTTTCATTTGACAAATTCCCGGAAAGTATGCTTAAAAATTTAAGAGGCGATATCTCTGCCAGATTCAATAAGCTTTTAGTACTCTCAAAATAAAGAGTTGTATCGCCACCCTGATAATAAAACAGATAAATTGCCGCAAATCCGACTCCTCCAAATATTTTTAACATTAAGCCGCTCAGGAAGTACTTATACTCGGGATTTTTTCCTATCTTAATTTGTTTATAGAAATATCCGAATGCAAAAATAATAAGCAGATAAAGGGGAGGCAGAAAATAATCCCAAATGGTGAGTATGCTTTGATAATAACTCATTTCTCCGCTTTATTTGTTTTTAATATACAATGCTTTAATGGTCATTCCCAATCTGAAAATACTTAAAAAATAATTGACAGTTTTTTTTGAAAATTTTAAAAATACATTTTTCTGGGATTTTACTAATATTATTTCATTTGTAGTTAGCGATTTTGAGTACGTTACATCTGAAAAAAATTTTCTTTTGGAAGAAATATCAATACCTGTTGTTGAAATTTGTTTTTTAGAAAACCCATGTAGCCTTAAGCAGTTATTAAACGAGGCACAGGAAAAGTACAATAAATGTTCAGGATATTCTATTATATGATAGTTTTCTTTATGCAGCCAGCGGGCGGGATTATTAAAATTAGGCGTAGTGTTATAGAAGACTCCGTTAATTCTCAATAAGGAGGATAAAAAATCAATCGTTTCATTCACCTCAGAAAGATGTTCAATTACTTCAAACATAGTTATTACATCAAACTCTGCTTCTTTTTCAGAAGGCAGTTCCTCAATAGACGTATAAACCGTAAGATTCTTATTCCGGCATTCAATAAGAGCTTTTTCAGATAATTCTATTCCAATAGCCTGCCATCCTTTTTCAATTGCTTTTTGAAGAAATATTCCCGTTCCGCATCCGTAGTCAAGTAACTTATTATTTTTACGATAGGGTTCCAACTGCATCAAAAGTTCTTCATAACTTTTTTCTATGGATAACCTTACGCTCTGAGGAAAAACATATGGATAATCGGAATAGTGGTTGTTTAATTCAGCTAAAGTAGGTTTTCGATGCATAAATATTACTCTGCAGTTTTTACACTGCATCATTTCATGCTTTTTATAATATTTTCCTTTGGGATAAATCTTTTGGGAATGGCAGACAGGGCATTTTATATGATAGTTATTATTCAATGAACTTTGTTATTAATAAGATTGTACTTCTTTAAGTTTTTTTCTGAAATAATAAACAGTATTGGAAATCCATAATGCATTGTAAAGTTTAAAAAGAAACCTGTCCGAAAAGTTCAATCTTTCACAAAGTCCTGTAAAAAACAGAAAAAATTTATAAACCAGCCTGTTCATTAAAAAGCTTCTTTTCATTTTCAAAAGAATCATTCTGAAATTATCCTGTTTAAATGAAATGGGAGTGTTGAAAGCATAATTCGGATGAGCCTTTCCTTCCGGATGAAATTCACAAATAACAACTGTACTTCTTGCTCCCGTACCCTGTCTTCTTAACCAGTTTATAAGTGAAAAATTATCAGGTTCATTATGTAAACAATGATTTGTTTCGTCAAAAATCAGCCGTATTCCCAGCTTTTTAGCCCTGTAAAAAAACTCACTGTCTTCGCAACCGGCATCTGTAAAAAGTTCGTTAAATCCATCTAGTTTTATCCAGACTTCTTTGGGCATACTGCAGCTGAATCCTGCCAGGTTTTCGGCATTATACAAACCCGGATTATTTTCTATGGCAGTCAGAGATGTTCCGGCCATCCAGTTATATTCATTTTTTAGCTTATAACGACCAAAGGGAGTTTTTTCCCCTTTTGAAATTAATTTACCAGGAAAGAACCGGTTAGCTGTAATAATTGCGGGTTGAAATTTTTCCTGTAACTGAATATGCCTGTAAAAATGATCTTTTGAAGGAAGAATATCATCATCAAGAAAAAGAACGGTTTTACCGGTTGCATTTTTTGCACCCGCATTGCGTGCTTTTGCCAGGCTTTTTTGCCGGATATTAATGACTCTTGGATTTAATTCTGAAGGAATTATTTGTTCAGGAATATCTTCATCACCATCATTAATGATAATGAATTCCATTTCCTGAGCATCAAATCTAACATTATTAGCAATATGTGAAAGTGTTTCGGAAAGAATTTCTTTCCTATCTTTGGTCGATATTATCACGCTTAATAATTTCATTTCTGAATGGATTTTTCGATAATCATCCCAACTTATAATCGAAACCATGTTCTATATCAAACCATAGAAAACACTGAAAATGTTTTGGGTAAAATTACTATAAATTACGAAATTATAGTTATCAACGACGGAACAGCAGAAATAAGTTATAAGTCAAACAACGTCAACGTTTATAAGAATCATAAGCAGGGAGTTGCATCTGCAAGAAATTTTGGGGCCAGGCTGGCAAAATCGGAGAATCTGATTTTTATGGACGACGACATATTGTTAACTGATAAAGCCGCTTTTCAGATTATTGAATTTCATGCTCATGAAACAAAGAATCATATTTTATACTTTATGCGGGATTATTCGCCAAAAGCATACCAGCTATTAGAAAAATTATCGTTCGGAAGATATATTATTAAAAATGAAAATTACTACTGGCAAAAGTGGATAAACGAATGTATTAAAATAACAGATAATAAATGGGAAGCGCCTTATATCGCATCTTATTGTTTAACTATGAAGAAAAGTATTTTCAATCTGACTGGCGGATATAATGAGCAATTCCCTTTTGCCGGTTTTGAAGACCTTGACTTCTCCTGCAGGTTAAAAAATTCTTCTGTAAAAATGGAACTTTCAGGAACCCTGGTGTTACATAATGAATTTGACCGGTTCCGCGTGAAAGAGTGGTTAGCCAGAAGGTACAGGGAAGGCGCGACAAGAGCTGTTTACATTAAATTATTCAACGACTCACAATTTGTGTTTTCACCCTCCCGTATTAAAACTTTTCTGTTTAAACTTATACATATATTTTCCGGACTGATTATTCCCGTACTTGGTATTATGGATAGCTGTCAGTGGTTAGATCGAATGAAATTTAATATATACAATGGACTGGCTGGAGCATTTATTTTAAAAGGATATAATGAATACACCAGAAAAGCATAATATACTTGCAATATTCTCAAATATTGAACATGCCAGGGAATTTGTCTGGTATAGTAAATTTCTTGATAAAAATAAGTTTAACCTGACCTGCATTTTCCTTAATCCTTCTGTTAGTACTGTACAGTTAGAAATAGAAGCTCTTGGAGTAAAATCAATTCACCTCCGATATCGTGGGAAAAAAGATTTATTGATGACTCTTCTCAGACTTATAAAACTATATAGAAAATTAAAACCAGATATAATTCATACTCAATTATTTGATGCTTCTTTTGCCGGGCTTTTAGCGGCACGAATACTGGGAATTGAAAACAGAATGTCGACCCGGCATCATGGCGATTTACACCACCTGTATCATCCTCATGCAGTTAAATATGACAGATGGATTAGTAACTGGTCAAAACATATTGTAGCCCCTTCTGTACAAGTTGCAAAGGTTTTGATCCACTCAGAAAAAGTACCTGAACAAAAAATCACCGTCATTTCTCATGGCTTTGATTTTAATGAATTAAAGACAGTTACACCTAAAATGGTGATGGAGATAAAAGAAAAATACAATTTAACAGGATTCCCGGTTATTGGCACTATTTCGCGTTTTACAGAATGGAAGGGTCTTACTTATACAATAACAGCGTTCAAAGAATTATTAAAGACTTATTCCCAGGCAGTTATTGTAATGACAAATGCCGAAGGAGATTCGAAAGAAGAAATTATAAAGCAGTTACAGGAACTTCCTGAACAGTGTTATCGATTAATTTCTTTTGAAAAAGACATATATGCGCTTTTTAAAAGTTTTACACTTTTTGTTCATGTCCCGGTAAGTTTAACGGCTGAAACTTTTGGGCAGGTATATATTGAAGCGCTGGCATTAGAAGTACCTTCCGTTTTTACTCTGTCGGGCATTGCTCCAGAAATTGAAAATATTGATAATTATGCTGAGATTGTTCCATATCGTGATAGTGAAGCAATATTAAATAGATTGAAATATATGCTTGAAAATATTGAAGAATGTAGAAATAGAGTAATTAAAGGATCTGCCGTGGTGAAAAATCAGTTTAGTTTTAGAAATAAAATAGAAAAAACAGAAAAAATATATAATTCTCTCTTGTATGGACAGGGAAAAAATTAGCGTAATTATTCCTGCCTATAATGCTGGTGAATACATCTATGATTGTATACAATCGATAGTTGTACAAACTTTTACAGACTGGAAAATTATTCTGGTAAATGATGGTTCATCAGATAATACCCTGGAAATTGTTAACTCTTTTTCCAAGGAAAAGATCATCATATTAAACCAATCCAACCGGGGGGTCTCAGAAGCCAGAAACCATGGTTTTCTGGCGAGCCAGTCAAAGTATGTGGTTTTTTTTGATTCTGACGATATGATGTCTCCTGATTTTTTAGAATCCAGGGTTAATTTTTTGGAAAGCAGGCCGGAACTTTGTTATTGTTGCTGTGATATTTTTAGATTTTCTGATAAGCCAAATGAAATTATTTCTGTTCAAAAGGGTTGTGCAGACAATTTAATTCCTGAGATATTGTTATATTCGCCGGAACATGCCACCGTTCCATCCAATTATATGTTTAATCGCCAGGTTTTAGTTGATTATAAATTGTTATTTAACCCGTTATTGTCAAGTACTGCCGATAAACTGTTTTTATTAGAGCTTAATGAATTTTCGAAAGGTGAATATTTTCCTGGATATCCATTGCTTTACCGGGTAAGAAGTGATAGTATGTCAAATCAACTTACTCCGGCCCTGATTTCTGATAATGAACAATTTTATAATTTGTTAAAAATAAATAAATTTATTCCGGACACATTAAAAAGAGAAGCTCATTTTTATAAATATTCCATACTTGCATTTTCTTATATTAAAATGAAGAAAATAAAAGGATTGCGATATCTGGTTACAGGATTAATAAGATACCCCGATTATTTTATAACAAAGATGAGTTCCAGGATTATATTCAAATTAAAACCGAATAAGAAATGAATAAGCCGGAAGAATTAAAAAAAATACTTATTCTGGGTTATTACTTTCCCCCTTCATCTATGCCTGCATCTCTTCGTCTATTGGGCTTTGCAAGGTATTTTCACAGGCACGGATATTATCCTGTTATTGTGAGCAGAAAGTGGGAAAATCACGGGAGCAGGATTTATGATTCCTTTATTCAGACAAAAAAAAATATCGACTATATTAAAACCTCTGACTATGAAGCTTACCTATTGCCTTACAATCCTTCACTGAGAGACAGGTTCTTTGTTAAATATCCTAAGCATAAGTATTACAGCATTATCAGAAAAATCCTGACTTTTACTGAAAACCTGTTCACCGGGTTGTTAAATTATTTTTATTCATATAACAATATTTACAGGTTTTCGGCGGAACTTATTGCAAATAAAAAAGAAGATTACCATACTATTATCGCATCCGGAAACCCATACCTGCTTTTCAGGTTTGCAAAAAAACTATCGTTTAAGTATAAAATTCCATACATTCTTGATTATCGGGATGACTGGAATACCAACCAATTAAATCGTCCTCAAAGCCTGGTCCAGCGAATTACTTTTTTGTATACATCCTGGCTTGAAAAGAAATGGATAAAAAATGCTCTTTTCTTTTCAACCGTTTCAAAAAAATACAAAGAACGGATAGAGAAATTCACCTCTAAAAAGGGAATCGTTGTTATGAATGGTTTTTTTGAACTTCCAAAACAAAGTACAATTGAAAGAGCTGATCCACGGTTAACTTTTCTTTATTCAGGAACGCTATACAAAGGCCAGGATGTTGACTTTTTTCTTTCAGCATTTTCATCATTTGTTATGCAGTATGGAAATGTTGCTAGGGTTTTGTTTGTAGGTGCAGGATTTGACGAAGAACAAAAACAAATGTTAAATAAATATGAAGTATCTGATTCTATTTACATATTACCCCGTGTTTCTTCTGAAGAAATGCATAAAATTTACGAGCAGACAGATGTTTTTTTGCAATTTGCATATTCCAATTATAAAGGAATTCCATCAACAAAAATTTTCGAGTATTTATCTTATCAGAAACCAATTTTACTTTGTAAGTCAGATCATGATATTCTTGAAAAATTATTGACCGAGACAAAGACCGGTTATATTGTTGAAGATAAAGAAATGACCCTGAAGACAATTACCGGGTTTTATCTTAAATTTAAAACCAATCAATTTGATTCATTTGATTTCGATATCAGTAAAATCAATAAATATTCCAGGGAATACCAGGTAGCAAATTTTGCGGAAGCGTTTAAACTGCATGGGATATGATTCCTTAATGCAATAAATCATTCAATATCTCTTTTTCATCCGGAACCAATATATAATTGTAATATTTCCGGGCTTTCAGTTCATCAACGATAACAGGGCCCGAAATCTCATCAATATAAATATACTTATATGCCAGGCCGTTATTTCTGATAAAGCTATTTATTCTCTGCCCCATTTCATCATACAGGATTTCAATAAAAATGACGGGTTGATGTTTCAGTATATGTTCAGTATAGCCTTCTAAAACTTCCGGTTCATGTGTTTCAACATCAATTTTCAGCAAATCAAAAGAAGTAATATTTTTTTCCGTAATAAATGAATCAAGGCTGATTACCTGAATGTCTACTTCCTGTGTGTTTAATTTCCCGTTCGAAACATCATTATTCACACAAACCGAATAAACATGTTCTGTCATGGGATCAAAAATGGATGCCTTTCCGGAATAATTCGAAATGGCTAACTCGTATGCGACTATATCATAGTTGTTTAACCGGATATTCTTAAGTAATTTGTTATATACTCTTGATACCGGCTCGAACGCCCAAACGGCTGCATTGGGTTGGACACACCTGGCAATAAGTGCAAAAAGTCCGGTATTGGCGCCGATATCAACTATATATTTACTTTTCCTGCAAGCTTTTATCCATAGTTTTAATGTTTCTTTTTCCCACCCCTTTGAAATTCCTTTCCAGAACATTTCATTTTCCAACTGGTAACCATAGTGCATCATTTTAAAAGAATGTTCTGCATCAATAGAGATTTTAATGATTCCTTTAAAATAAAGATGTTTATAAATCTTTTCCGGAGGGGTGAAAACCCTTACCATGTAAAAGACCCATTTCTTGAAAGGCAGAATATGGTATATTTTTTTTATCAGAGTCATTTTAGCAAATTCATTATCTTACACAAAGCAATAAACATTATTCGATAATAACGGGAGTAGTAGATATGGACAAACTTCATATAATTTGAAGCTATTATTTTTTTCCTGCTGTTACCGGAATCAACGGATTGATTATAATGCCGGATCCGGCCATCGGGAACAAAAGCAATTTTATAGACAGCTTTCCTTATAAGCCAGCACCATTCCATATCTTCTCCGTACATCCAGAAAGTTTCGGGTAATTTCTTTTCAGGAAAAACATCCAATATTTTTCTGGGAAACATAAAAAAAGTCCCCCAAACCCAACCAGGATAAGCGAATTCTTCATATGAAAAATAGGGACCAAATAAAAGCTTACCTCTTTTTCTGGCGGGAAACAGTTTGTGAAGCCTTAATCCTTCCAGTAAACTAACCCGTATCCCCGGAAAGTGCTGACAATTGTTTTGAGGACTTCCGTCAGGGTTTTCAACCCGGCACGTAAGAACTCCCGTATCTTCATTTTTGTGTAAAAAATCAAAAGAAAGGCTTATGGCATCATTTAGAAGTAACGTATCACTGTTTAGCAATAATATATATTCGCCACCGGCATGTTGAATTCCTGTATTACAGCCTTTGGAGAAACCAATATTTTCAATATTTCTAATTAATTTAATATCAGGAAAAGTTTCCAGAAACTTTATGGGATCACATTCAGTAGACGCGTTATCGACTAAAATAATCTCATACTCTGTTTTATGGTTTACTTCCGATAAAATGGAAGATATACAGCGACAAGTTAAATCAAATGTATTGTAATTTAAGATTATTATTGAAACCATAAAGTTGTTATATCGCCTTAATAAGCAAATTTCTGTTAAAGATAAGAAAGCACGATTTTTTCAAATTCTTTTATTCTGATTTTAATATCATGTCTTTCTGCTTCAGATCTCAGTAAATTCTTATCAATGATTGTTTTTCCTTCAATTAGTTCGCTAATGGCAGGTTCTAAAGCAGAAATATCAGAATTTGTAACAACGGTTCCCATTCCCTGCTTAATAAACTCGTTTGCACCACCTGAATTAAAAGCTATAATTGGTTTTTGAAGGTAGGCTGCTTCTAACATAACCAATGGATATGGATCTTCAATGGATGTCAGAAGAAAATAGTCTGCCGTTTCAAACCAATTATAATAATCATCAGATAATTCGTTTGTGAAAAAAACATTTTCCAGTTTCAGGTTTTTAATCTGCCGGTTAATTAATTCTTCTAAACCATAGTCATTTGATTTGCCCATCCAGACAAGGGCTGCCTTCTGGTTAGCCAGTATCTGGGCTATTTCAGGTAATAAGTGGAATCCTTTTCTGAACCCTTTTTGTCCCGACATAACAAAGACATGTTTATATTTTCCAAGTTGTTTTTGTGATTTATTCGATGTGTTTATCGCTTCTTTTATTTTTGAAATATCAATAGTTTCATAAAATAATTCTACTTTTTTTGCTCCTGCTTTTTCAAATTGTTGACAAACCTGAACCGAACAACCAATAATAAATTTTGCATTATCAATTATATACGCAAGATCGGAACCGGAAATGTTCTCAAAACTTGAAAACAGTTCATGAGACCAAACCGCAAAACTTAATCCTGATTTTTTCAGGTATTCAATAACAGAATTATTAACAAGAGTATTCAGAATCCACAAATCAGGTTGAAACTCTTTTTGAATTTTATCGAGATATTTATCTAAAGGTGTTTTTAATCCGAATTTGTTATTTATTCTTTGAATGCGGTTTTTATTAATATTGGTTAAGGGATTAATATAAACAGGAATGCTTTGAATGACTTCATTCAGAAGTGTACCATTTTGCCCAGAGAACAATGCCGGCTGAATCAGAGTACAATTATTGATTATCTGTAAAATTGCTTTTTCTGAGCCGGTACGGCCCATATAGGGCGATATAAACAGGACACGTTTCATTTTTCGGCAATTACCATTAGATTTAAAGGAAATATTTTATTCCTGTCTGTGACAAACAGGTTTACAATATACCCTGTTATAAACAAAGGTACAATCAGGATCAGGTGGAATAAAATATTGCACATTATTGTTAGTATATTATAATAACGGTAAATGAACAACTTCCTACGTATTATTTCGGCCCATAACTGGGTAATTGTAAGTACAACAGATGTTGTTTTTTTAACCTGTAACACCCGAAACCCTTTCCGATTCAAATCTTTGACAATCCCGCTTTCCGTCCACCGCCTGAAATCATAAGGATGGGCATGTTCAATCCAGGCAAATGGAACAGATACGATTATTTTTCCCCCGGTTTTTAAGACCCTGCAGAGTTCGGTGAGAGTCTTTTCAATATCAGGAACGTGTTCCAGAACTTCGGTTGCAATAATGGAATCAAAGGTGTTATTTTCAAAAGGAAGTACGGAATCCCGGATATAGATTATTCCGGCATTTTTTTGTCCGGTTTCATAATCAACGCCGATATATTCATCGTACGTAAAGAGTGATTTATAAGGCATATTACCACACCCAAAGTCGAGTACTTTTCCGTAAATATTCTTTACCGAACGTTTAAGTTCCCAAAACAGATAACCTCTTATGATAAAGTGCGGGTTAAGAAAAAACGAAACAGAAGAAACTATAAACTGTTTTTCGTTATAATATCGTTCAGTATTTATTAATATTTTCCTGATATACGATCTCATTTTTTTTCTAATACGGTAAAAAATGTATGTCCGCTGATCATATTTCTCATTACCGAAAGTAATGGATTTCTAACAGGATAAAAACATTTATCAGCAAAATCTCCAAGCCTTCCATATTTTTGGCTCCAGTATTTTGATTTTAAAAAATAGTACCTGCTATAATGATATGGTTGTAGCGGTTCAATGCTTTGACTGATAACCTTAAAGCCCAGTAATTCTGCTGATTTTTTTAACGATTCCGGAGTCCACCATCCCATATGATGCGGCGGGTAGTTTAATGCCAGCTCACTGTCGTTTTTAATCAGAAAAGAGTCATTATTAGGCAAACCCAGTAAAAGTTTTCCGTTTTTATGTAAGCTGTCAGAGATTAATCGGAAGAAATTGTTTACATCATAGATATGTTCCAGAACCTGAAAAGCGACAATTGAATTAAATGAACCCGGGTGTGAAACAAGAAATGACTGAAAGTCGGAATGTTCAATTTCAAATTTCTCTCTTTTTTCAGGTGAAGTAACCAGATCGATACCCGTACAATGCTTTGCTTTTTTGCTGGCTTCTCTTATGAAAGTTCCGTTCCCGCAACCAATTTCGAGCAGAATATCATTTTCAGATATCCACTTCAATGCTTTTGAATATTCCCATTTCCAGGGCAGGAAATAATCGCGTACCTTAGTAACCTGAGAGTAAAATTCAACATTCCCTTGTAGTTCAGAAGGATAGAAAAAGAGATAGCCGGTGCCTGAACATTTCATCAGATAAAACGCTTTACACGATTCTTGCAAAGGGAGTTTGTTTATCTGGATTTTGCTGTATTGATCGATAAGCCATTGAACATCATACTTCCTGTTTACAAGAGGAGTACATTTTTTACAAAGAGGACATTCAATTGAATTATTTGCCATTTTCACTTAATAATATAGCAAACACCATTATTGAATTGGCGGATTCTGTTTGATAATCTGTTCTTCACTAAAAATTCATGAACAGCTTTTGTGCATCCGTCCCACATAAAATAATCATCAATTATGATTAACCCGCCTTTATTCACTTTATGAAATAAATGCTCGAGACAGGTCATAGTTGATTCATACCAATCCCCGTCGAGCCTTAAAATAGCAATTCCATCCTTCGTCGAAAAAGCAGGTAACGTTTCATTAAACCATCCCTTAACAATAAATCTCCGTTCTGTCTTTGCTCTTGTCATAGCTTCTGCAGCAATTGCTTCGTCTGTTTTACAGTTTTCGTAAAACAGGGGGGACGATTTGTTTTCCTGCCATTGTTTTGCATCCGGGCCATCTATGTCCTTTACCGGAGGTAATCCTTCAAAACTGTCAAATAAATAATAATTCCTGTGTTTCCCAAGAACTTCGCTAATGGCAGCGATCATTCCTCCCTTCCATACTCCACATTCAACCACATCTCCCATGATTCCTTTATATAGACTACACAATTCAAGATTATTTATAAAGATATTTTCAGGTATCATGGTATAAGAATTATACTTATGGTACAATTTACAGTATCTGTATTTTCTTAATTTATATATCTGACTGAAATCCATTATCTTTCAATAGTGAGATCAAACTTGATTTTAGGAACTATAATAGTGTTTAACCGTTCATCAAGAATATGTGCCGTATTATAAACATCAGACGGTTCGACGCTGAAATTAAAGGCATCTAAAACAATATCAAAACACTCATCATTATTTCCCCAGTATAAATCTACGAAATAGGTTCTGTTTCCGTATAAGGGTAGTCCGGGAATTATGCAGGAAAAAATCCCGTTGTTAAAAACACTATTGTTCAACCTAACACCTAGGTGTTTATTATTAATACCAATAATGGGCGTTCCGTCATCATTCTTTATAACAAAGCCGACAAGCGGATTTGTTATATCAACTTTGTTTTGTAAAATGCATTCAAATTTCATTTCACATCCGGAAAACATGGAATTGCTCAGTTCGCCGTTGCAATATAAACGTACCTTCTGGATACCAAATTTACGATCATAGGTTTTGTTCGGGTGTATGGAGATATCGAAAATACCAGGTGAAACAGATATATTCCGGGCGGTTTGATTGACATCTGCCTTATATAATTTGATTATATCCTGCATTTTACCGGCTGCATGAAGTTCTCCTCCCGACAAATACAGCCCTTTATTACATAGAGTAGCGATGGCTGCCATGTTATGACTGACAAAGAATACGGTTCTGCCTGAATCAGAAATATCCTGCATTTTACCAAGACATTTTTTTTGAAATTCGGCATCGCCTACAGCCAGAACTTCATCGATCAACAGAATTTCCGGTTCCAGGAAAGCAGCAACGGCAAATGCCAGGCGCAACTGCATACCACTGCTGTAATGTTTAAGAGGTGTGTCCATGAATTTTTCAACTCCGCTGAAATCAACAATTTCGTCAAATTTCAACTGAATTTCTTTTTTCTTCATGCCTAAAATAGCCCCGTTGAAGAAGATATTCTCTCGCCCTGTTAGTTCGCCATGAAATCCTGTACCAACTTCAAGCAAACTGGCAACCCTGCCTCTTAATAAAATTTTTCCTGTTGTTGGCGTTGTAATCCGTGACAAAATTTTCAGCAAAGTGCTTTTTCCTGCGCCATTTTTACCAATAATACCAACACTCTCTCCCGGATTGATAGTAAAACTTACATCACGAAGTGCATAAAATTCGTCGGCTTTTTTTTGTTTAAACGAATTAAAAACAGATTTAATTGTATCTCGTACAGTGTGATAAGGCTGATGCAACGCTCCCAGTCTGTATTTTTTAGATAAATGGTCAACTTCAATTATTGGCTTCATAATCAGGCAATATCGGCAAAATTATTTTCAAATCGTCTGAAATACATCATTCCAAAAATAAAACTGACAATAGCGCAGGTGCAGCTAATTATCAATCCTGTAGCATTAACAGGGGTGCCAAATAAACCAAAACGGATTAACTCAAGCACTCCGGTAATTGGGTTTATATAGTAGAATATCTGCAGGAATTTATTTGTTATAAATGAATGCGAGTAAAATACCGGTGAAATAAAAAATAGCAGTTGTATTATAAAAGGTAATACATATTTAATATCCCTGTATTTTACATTTAAAGCTGAAAAAAATGAACCAACACCCATTGTAATCATAATAGTTAATATTATACCAGCGGGTAAAATCAGGATAAACCACACATTGGGATAAAGATTATAATAAATCATGATTGGCAAATAAATAAGAATACCCATTAAAAAATCGAACAGGCTAACTAATATTGCGCTGATTGGATAAAAAATTCGCGGGAAATATATTTTTTTAATAATATGGGCGTTTGAAACAATACTGTTACTTGAAAGTGTTATTCCGTTTGAAAATAAGTTCCAGAAAAGAATCCCGGAAAGAACAAACATCGGGTAAGGAACATCCGCATTTCCTGTCCATATAAATACAACTTTTCTGAAAATAATAAAAACTATCATCATCATTACCGGTTGAAGAAGAGCCCATACAAACCCTAGTAATGCCTGCTTGTACTTTATTTTAATATCCTTCCATGCTAAAAAGTACAATATCTCTTTATATTCATTTAACTCTTTTAAATCGTAGAAAAATCCCTTTACAGGCTTAATCTCAACTTCCATGTTTTTATAACTTTTTTTTGTAAATTTGGTACAAATATATGAAGAATCAGGTCTCTATGCTTAATTACTGCATATCATCAGTATTTAAATCAGTATTTATTATTTTAATACTGGTCAACTATGCAGTCTTATTGGGTTTTTCGCAGCCGAATACAATTCCTGGTCTTTCTCTGTGGCTGACACCGGAGAATGGTATTATAACAGATTTATCCGGACAGGTCAGGCAATGGAATGATAATAGCGCTTTGATGAATAACGCTTTACAATCAGACAGCTTAAAACGGCCCTTATTAAAAACAAATAACTTATTGATAAACCATTATTCAAGTTTAACTTTTGATGGGACCAATGACTTTATGGCATTCAATGAGATACAGGATATTCGCACAGTGTTTGTCATTTTTAAACACAGGACGGGTGATGCGGGAGGAAATGGCTATCAGCCGATTTTAGGACATCCCATATTGTATGATTTTATTGGCACTACCTCAACAGGTCTGTTCTATACAACTTATTTAAATTCAAATATCGTTAATGGCAATATATATAAAAACGGGATTTTAACCGATATGTATTTGCCGAAACCATCTCAATATTCTCTCTTAAGCATTGTTACATCAGGAAATGTTGCTGCAAATTATATTACAAATGATCGGAATTTATATGGTTATTGGGATGGAGACTTTGTTGAAATTATTATTTATAATCAACCATTAAATGATGCCGACAGAATAACGGTAGAAAATTATTTGATGAATAAATATGCTCCTTCTCTTAACTTTGCCCAGGATACGATTAATAATTATGGATTTTGCCCGGTTACTCTTACCGCAGACTCAATATATGCAGTATATAACTGGAGCAATGGGAATAATACAAATCAAACAAGTGTTTCCCAAACCGGATACTATAAGCTTACCGTGACTGATATATTCGGCAGAATTTCTTCCGATTCGGTTTATGTTCAATATCCTGGTTCATTTACTGTTCCGGAAAAACTTTGCGAGAATGATACATTAAATATTCAAACAGGACTAAATCCTGCCGATTATGATTTTTTATGGCAGAATGGTGATACTAACTCTTATTTTAATATTACCCAGGGAGGAACATATAATGTAACAATTTCTGATACCCTGGGGTGCATATTTGTTTCTGATAACTATGTTGTAACACTTGATACCTTTCCATCAACCGAACTTCTTCCCGATTCTTTGTTGTTATGTTTTGGCGATACCATAAATATTAACTGTACGGGAGCGGTTTCATATGAGTGGTCTGATAATTCGACAAACTCATATAACATTGCAACAACGGCCGGATTTGTTTTTGTAACAGTTTCAAATTCCTATGGATGCGAGGCAATTGACAGTACAAATCTGTTTATTAACGGAACCAGGCCACAACCTTCGGTGAATCATAACGAATTATGCCATCAGAAACCTGGATTATATGAAGGCTCTTCTACTGGTAACATCGAGTCATGGCAGTGGACTTTTGGCGACAATACTACCAATAACAGCCAAAACAATATACATGTTTATTCGCAGCCGGGAATTTACCAGACCATTCTTGAGGTTATCGATTCAAATGGATGCAATGGATTTATATCTTTAACGGATACGGTTTATAGTTCTCCTGTTTCAGACTTTAATTTTACCGGTGGTTGTACAAACCACGAATCAATTTTTATGAGCGTACCTTCATCGGTTGACTCTTTAAGCGCATATACCTGGGAAATAAGTGGGAATACATTAACGGGCGACAGCATCGGTTTCCAGTTTTCTCAAAATGGCAGTTTTACTGTTTTACACAGCGTTGAAACAATTAATGGTTGTAAAGACACCATTTCTAAAATAATTTCCATTTCAGATACACTTCCATTGCCTGTTATAGCAAACCCGGTATTTCCTCAGAATGGAGTAAATAAAAACGACAGTATTATTTCTTTTATCTGGAATGCAAATAATAACAATGTTTATTATAAAATAGAAATTGCACACGATCCGTCCTTTAATCAAATCTATAAATCGTCTCCATTAATTACTTTAAATCACTTTTCTTTTTCTTTTGTGCAACAGGATACTACTGTTTATTGGAGAGTTTTGTCATATAACGGATGCCTAGACTCAACAGCTTCCTCTTATTTTCAGTTATTCCGATATAGTCCGGCCAGCTACCAGGGATTGTCTGTCTGGTACGATGCCTCGGACAGTACGGTTTCCAATAGTAACGCTGTTAGCAGTTGGATTGATAAAAGCCTGAACAATAATAACGCGAACCAGGCAGATAGCAGTAAGCGGCCTGTTCTTGTACAGAATATTACATCGTTAAACCATTTATCGGCTCTCAGGTTCGACGGGATTGATGACTTTATGGAATTTAATAAAATAACCGATATCAGAACGGTTTTTATTCTTTGTAAACATTCAACAGGTACATCTTCAAATTATCCTCCTTTGTTAGGCAATCCCGTTGATGCAATGTTTATTGGAAATTCAGGCTCTAATTTATTTGCACCTGTTTACATGCCACCTTCAATAAAAAATGGCAACTTCTATGTGAATGGAATTCAATCAAATGTTGATTCTATTTTAAAACCTGTACAATATGAAATAGTTACCATATCAACAACAGATAGCGCTACAGCACAGTATATTACTAACGACAGGAATCAATATGGGTGGTGGGAAGGCGATTTCCCCGAGATAATTATTTATAACCGGCCTTTAACTATTTATGAAAAACAGTTTGTGGAAAAATATTTAATGGACAAATATGCTCCTCCTGTTAATATCGGACCTGATATATACTCAGACTCCTTTTGTGATACTGCCCTGGTAGCAGGAGATTGGTTCACTTCATATCATTGGTCAACGGGCGAGACCCAACCTTCAGTTTCTGTTAATCAAAGCGGGGTATATTGGGTAAGCGTTACCGATATTTTTGGCAGGGTTAGCATCGATTCTATAAATGTCAATTTCCCGGAAGCGTTAATACAAGATACGTTAAGTGTATGCTTATATGATTCAATATTGATTTCGTCCGGATTAGGTGCAAAATATCAATTTTTATGGAGTAACGGAAGTACCGGTTCACAAACATATTTTTCCCAGGAAGGAAGCGGCTGGGTAACGGTAACAGATGAAAGAGGTTGTAACAATACTTTCTGGTTCTATGTTAATATTGATTCATTACAATCCCAAAATATATTTTTAAACGATACTATTCAGATTTGTTATGGTAACAGTATTAGTGCAGATGTCGGAAATCATAACATTGTTACTTATTTTTGGCAACCCGGCAGCCAAAGTACGCCCCAGGTTCAACCCTTGCTTAGCGGCTGGTACAAAGTTACGGTAACCGATATTAATAATTGCCATGCAGCCGATTCCGTTTATTCCAACATCCAGGGCATTGCACCTGTACCTGGGTTTTCTTACACAAATACTTGTCAGGGAGATCAGACAATATTCACAGATACATCGCACACATTGGACGGAAGCACTATTTCTGCCTGGCAATGGATAGTAGATAATGATACATTAAGCACGCAGAACATTTCTGTTTCATTTGCTACAACTAACACTTATGATGTTCAGTTAACCGTTACAACAACGAGCAATTGTTCAAATTCAATTTCGGAAAGCGTAATTATATTTCCTTCACCACATTCATTGTTTAGTGTAGAAGGTACTTGTGAAGGCAATACAACCTATTTCACGAATTTAAGCTATACTCCTTTGGGATATTTGTCGGACTGGTACTGGGATTTTGGTGATAACAGCAGTTCTTCACTTTATCATACTCAGCATATGTATTCGGGAGTAGGGAATTATCCGGTTACTTTACGCGTTGTAAATAACTTTGGTTGCGAAGACTCGTTAATTTCAAATGTTCAGATTAAACTATCGCCCTTGGCCGGTTTCGATTTTTCACCAGCCTGTACCGGTAATCTTACCTGGTTTTTTGATACGTCTGTTGTTTCTCCGGTTTTTCCGATAATTGACCGTTATTGGGATTTTGGAGACGGGGGAACAGATAATCATCAAAACCCATCGTATACCTATGCTGCAATTGGCCAGTACGATGTTACTATGACCATTAACTCTCTGAATGGCTGTACCTCAACAGCAACGAACACGGTTAATGTATCTGCAAAACCCGAAGCCGGTTTTATTGCCGATAGTGCATGTATTGGTGTCCCGCTGAATTTTAATGATACTTCTTATGCAGAAAATGGTTCTATTTATAAATGGAAGTGGAACTTTGGTAACGGTTCGGTTTCGAACCTGCAAAACCCATCTGCATATTTTAATGTTGAAGGAAATTACCTGGTTAAGCTCGAAGTAACTTCTGATGTGGATTGTAAAGATTCTACTTCAAAAGTTGTTCATGTATATTCTTTGCCGGAGATAGATTTTTCCGTTAACCCAACAATTGGTCCTCCCGGGATGCAGATACTGACATCAAATACCTCCTCCACCGGTTATAATTACTGGACATTTGGTGATGGGCAGACCAGCCAGCTAGTAACTCCTGTTCATGTCTATACGGATACAGGGAATTTTACAATCTGGTTAAAGATACAAAATGAACATGGTTGTTCTGATTCATCTTCGGTAGCTGTTAAAATTGTGCCTGAAATATATAATCTTGCTATATTAAATCTTTCATCAACCCGGAGTAACGGATATCTCAGTGCCGTTACCCTGGTAGCCAATGTTGGAACAATGCCCATAATAAATCCATCGCTTATTTTATATACAGATATTCATACTCCGGTAATGGAAGTCTGTCACGATACCATATATTCAGGGCAAATTGTTACTTATAATTTTAATTCGTTACTCCCGGTTACACTTCAAAATACGCCTGAATATATTTGTGCAAAAGGGATGCTTGCCGCAGGCCAGGCAGATGCAGATTTAACAAATAACGAGGCCTGCGAGGTACTTGGTGAAAGTAATTTTGTACTGAATCTTTATCCCAACCCTGCTTCATCAGAAATAAATGTTGATTTATACATTGCTCTTTCAGGAAAATCTACTATTGAAATTGTTGATAAAGCCGGTAGACTGGTAAACCACCAGGAATATGAACTACAAACCGGATTTAACAGGTTAATTATAGATGTTAGAGATTATGCAAAAGGAAAATACAACATTCATTTGGTTGTTCCTGAAGGTTTGGAATCGCTGGAGTTTGTAAAATATTAACAGAAATGGAGTTTATTTTTGCAACTAACAATTTACATAAATTATCAGAAGTCCAGGGAATTGTAGGTAAACAATTCAACCTGTTAAGTTTGTCACAAGTGGGATTTAAGGGAGAGATTCCCGAAAATCAGGCTACAATTGAAGGAAATGCCCTTGAAAAAGCAAGATTCGTTTATATGCAAACCGGAAAAAATTGTTTTGCCGACGATACAGGACTTGAAGTTGAGGCATTAAAAGGTGAGCCGGGAGTTTTTTCTGCACGATATGCAGGACCTGAAAATAATGCAGAATCAAATATTACCAAGCTTCTATTAAATCTTGAAAACAAAAAGAACCGCAAGGCACAGTTCAGAACCGTTGTGGCTTTAATTCTTAATGAAAAACAATTTCTTTTTGAAGGTATAGTTAAAGGTGAAATAATATCGTACAAAAAGGGTCGTGATGGATTTGGATATGACCCGATATTTGTTCCGGAAGGGTATTCAAAAACTTTTGCAGAAATGACACCTGAAGAAAAAAATAAAATAAGTCACCGTGCCCTGGCAATAAATAAACTTGCTTTGTTTCTCAAATCACAATAAATTTTGCAGAAATTATTTATTTTGCGCAAGTAAGTTTTATTTATGCCAAGTATATTATATGTTGTTCCGCATAGGCTAAACCGTTCACCCGGTCAACGATTCAGGTGTGAGCAGTATGTGAAACCGCTGGAAGAGGCTGGATTTACTATTACTTATTCAAATATCATTTCTGAAAAAGACGATCAGATATTTTATTCAAAAGGAAAGTATTTAAAGAAAACATGGATTTTATTTTCCAGTTTTTTTCAACGGCTGAAAGATGTAAGAAGAGCAAAAAAATATGATATTGTATTTATTTACAGGGAAGCATTTATGCTCGGTACTACTTTCTTCGAAAAAAGGCTAAGAGTAAGAAATCCCAGGATAATATTTGACTTTGACGATGCCATCTGGCTGAACGATACTTCCCAGGGAAACGAAAATCTTTCCTGGCTGAAAAAACCATCAAAGACGGCTAAAATAATTGAAATGTCCGACCTGGTTTTAGCCGGAAATAATTACCTGGCAAACTATGCGCAACCCTTCAACCCCAGGGTTGAAATTATGCCTACAACAATAGATACAAATTATCATAAAGTTGAGAATAAAGAAAAAAAATCCTCCAGGATATGTATAGGATGGACAGGTACTTCGACTACCCTGAAACATTTCGAAACGATTATTCCGATTTTAATAAAGATCAGGAAAAAATACAATGACCTTATTTATTTTAAAGTAATTGTCAATTTTCCATATAAAGTACCGGAATTAGAAATAGAAGCCTCAAACTGGTCGTTAAAAGATGAAATAAGAGACTTGTCGGAAATAGACATTGGAATAATGCCGTTGCCGGATGATGAATGGGCAAAGGGGAAGTGTGGATTTAAAGGACTGCAGTATATGTCGCTGGAAATACCGACAATAATGTCGCCGGTTGGAGTAAATACTGAAATTATCCAGGATGGTAAAAATGGATTTCTTGCCGTTGGCGAAGAAGAATGGATTGAAAAACTTTCAGTTGTAATTGAAAACCCGGAATTAAGAAATAAAATTGGTGTAGCCGGGAGAAAAACCGTCATCGAAAAATACAGCGTTGATGCATTTAAAAACCAGTATGTTCAATACTTTCTTAACCTTATGGAAATTAAAAAAGCGTAGCTAGAACCACGCTTTTTCAATCATCTGAAAAAATTTATTTATTTAACAAATCAGCAGTTTCTACCAGTTTCATAAACTCCGAGCGGTATCCTTCCTTGTCATCCCCTTTTGCAGATGTTGCCAGAGCTAAAACCTGGGAATATGAAGAGTTTGATTTAAATTCCGAAGCCCTTAAAAGCATTCCAAACTCGGCAACGGCAGTGGCAAAAGTGAAGTTTTCGGTGTTTTTTGATTTCCTGTCGCCTTCCTTTATTTTCTGAACAATAAGCTTGGACACATCTTCATCGGGTTTTTTGTAACGAAGTTTCACGGTCATTATATCGCTGCTGTTAATGACTTTTGATTGCTGGTATTCCAGGGGATCGGTATTATCAATTTTTTCATCTGAACCTGCAGGAATGATTTCGTATAGTGCCGTAACAGTATGTCCGCAGCCAATTTCACCTGCATCTTTTTTGTCGTCGTTAAAATCTTCTTTATTTAATAAACGGTTCTCATACCCGATCAAACGATATCCTTTTACTTTGTTGGGATTGAATTCGACCTGTATTTTTACATCTTTGGCAATAGTATAAAGAGTTCCCCATAGTTCTTTTCCGAATACTTTTTTTGCTTCCATAATATTGTCGATGTAATAATTGTTACCATTTCCTGCATCGGCAATTTTTTCCATTTTCGAATCTTTATAATTTCCCATTCCGAATCCAAGAATACTAAGGAAAACACCGTCTTTACGCTTTTCCTCAATCAACCGTGTCATTTCACCGTCACTGCTCGAACCAACATTAAAATCTCCATCGGTTGCCAGTATTACGCGGTTATTTCCATTCTGAATGTAGTTCTCTTTAGCAATTTTATAGGCAAGATTAATTCCTTCGCCACCAGCGGTACTTCCTCCTGATTGTAATTGATCAAGTGCAGCATTGATTTTTTCTTTTTGACTTCCGGGAGTCGATTCCAGAACACAACCTGCCGCACCGGCATAAACTACTATGGCAACCTTATCTTCATCGCGTAAATTATTTACCAATATTTTAAATGCCTGTTTTAGTAAGGGCAATTTATTCTGATCGCTCATTGAGCCCGATACATCAAGAAGGAAAGTTAAATTACTGGGAGGAATTTTTGTGGCAGCAATATTCTCACCCTGAAGCCCAATCATTACAATGTCATGTTTTTCGTTCCAGGGACATTTCCCGATTTCCATGTTGATTGAGAAAGGATCACCATTCGTGGGCTGGGGATAATTATAATCGAAATAATTTACCATTTCTTCAATTCTTACGGCATCTTTATAGGGCATCTGATTGCTGTTTAAAAATCTTCTTACATTGGAATATGAAGCTCTGTCAACGTCAGCTGAGAATGTAGATAAAGGATTTGTAAGCGCATCTTTAAATGAATTTTCGGTAATTTTATCATAAGCTTCGGTATTGTGTTCAATTTCAATATAATCAGAAGAAACAGGCGCATAACCGTAGGCCATATCCATTGTTTTTGCACATCCGGCAGCATTCCGGTTCATACTTACTTCTTTTTCGACCTTTGTTTTAATTTCTTCGGCTTGCTGTTCAATAATTTCCTGTTTTAATGTAATGGACAGAATTTTTGAATCACCTGTTTTAAAATCAAATACCTGACCGGTATAATTCTTATACCCGGTTTTAGCTGCTTTTACAGAATATTTTCCCGGTTTTACATTAGGGAATAGAAAAGTGCCATTGGTTCCGGTTTTTAGTGAAGTAACAAGGTTTCCATCCTTAAAAAGAGAAACCGTTGCTTTGTCAATGCCTTTTCCATTAAAAGCGTCTTTAACTGTTCCCGAGACAGAATTTGGCTGAGGGGCAGAAACGGGTAAATAAAAATAACCCGTTAGCATCATCAATAAAAAAAATGTTGTTTTCATGATTTTTGATTTTTAAGTTAATTTTTTGATTTTGGCAATGAGATGCTAAACTTTTTTGTTTTCCATAAATGATTTTAATAAAGTCAGTAAAATTCATAATATCAAATAATAAAGCGACGACAAACGAGTACAATCGATAATATTTACAAAACAAACGAATATATCTGATTATCAGACGAATGATGTAATCTGGCGACCTTACTTTTGTCTCAATAAATTTTTTATTTAATTACTAATTTAAATTCATGTATTATGGAAAAAATGATTAACAAGGTAGAATTAAGCGGATTTGCAGGAATCAATCCTGAAATCAGAATTTTGCCAAACGGAAGCAAAATGTTGCGTTTCACCCTGGCAACAAGTCAGAGTTATAAAGACCGCGAGGGTAAATGGGTGCGCGATACCACATGGCACAACATTGTTATGTGGAATAAAATGGCCGAGTCTGCAGGCGCAGATGTAAAAAAAGGAAGCAGGGTTTCAATTGTGGGACGTCTTTCCAATCGTTCTTATACCGATAAAGAAGGAAATAAAAAGTCGTCCACCGAAATTATTGCAGTTTCGTATGAGATAGTACCTGTTTCTAAAGAAAAGAATGTGCTTGCATAAAAAGGATTTTCCAAACAGAATCAGAGGCCGGCTTTTTCATCAGCCGGCCTTTTTTATTTCTTTAAGGAAAATACAGTTTTCTCGTTTCGGTAAAAGAATTACCGATGATTCTGACAAAGTAAATACCCTGGGAAATCCCAGTGGTATTGAACTGTATCTCGGTGTTTTCATTAAAAATACTAATGACAGAAATAACTTTTCCGGTAATGTCCAGTATTTCAATTTTTTCAATTTTTGAATTTGTGGCAGAAATAGTTAGTGTGGAATTTGCAGAAACAAAGACGTTCACAAAGGAATTTTGATTGACGGATACGACAATAATATTGCTTTCAGTTGATTCACCGTCAAAGTCAACCTGTTTTAATTTGTAATAATTATTTCCGGGGAATGGATTATCGTCAATAAAATCATATGACAAAACTGTATTCGAATTCCCGGCGCCTGCAACAGTACCAATCTTTTGAAATGAGTTTAAATCGCTACTTTTTTCAATCTCAAAATAATCGTTGTTTATTTCCGACACGGTTTGCCAGGTAAGTAATACTTTTTTCTCTATAAGTTTTCCTGAAAAGTTACCGAGTTCAACAGGTAAGGGAAAAACTGGTGCAAGGCAACCACCTGTTGATCCATATGAAGGAACTCCGGCAGGTGTAAAATCAACAGCGCCGCCATCGCCGCTGTAAACATAGTATGCATTATACGTAACAGCATCCGTTCCGAATCCCGTAAAAGTCATAGTAAGCGTTCTGTTGGTAGGATTTGTAGAACTGTGATTTACAAAGTGGCCGGCAGTATTTCCTGAACATTGAAAAATAGCATAAAGAGTATAATTAAGAGAGGTGAAATCGAATAAAGTATAATTAAAAGCAGTACTGGTAAAAAACATTACCTGGGCATTTGCCGGGAGAATTCCCCCGGTAGGCTCAATTAACATTCCGCCCCCGGTAATGGTTGAATTAATAGCAGCTACAGTTGCAGCTGTTGTTCCGTTCTGGCAGATGCCCCGCCATGGATTACCTGCATTAGGCCATGAAACAGTTAAATTGGAAGTATTTAATGCACTGCCCCCGACTTGGAAACGCACCATTTCATTTTCTCCTTCAAGCCCTGTTCCTCCATCGCATGCATCAACCAGAATACTTTGAATTTCGAAAGCCTGGCATGGTCCGCCGCTAAGGGTTATACCGAAAGAAGAGGACGAACTTCCGGTTACAGATGGACTGTTACTTATAATTCTTATTACATACCCTGCACCTGTGGGCATACCGGCAGGAATGGTTATATTTATTATTCCGGAGTTGGCATTACTAACAAGGGTTCCGATATTGGTCGGAGCGGCAAAACTTCCGGTTGCATCTGAAAGTTGGGCGGTATAAGTATTACCTGTATAAGTCGCAGTTGAAGTAAAAGCAATGGTACCCGATGCCGGACTTGTGCAATTTACGCTAAACGGCGCACCACCTATGGCCCCGGGCGTAATAGTACAAGGAACGGTATTATTAATTGAAAATGCCGCGGAATTTGAACTGGTATAAGCAGGGCTTGTACTAATGATTCGAATAAGATAGCCGGCACCGGTAACCGTATTTGCAGGAATCGTTATATTAATATTTCCGGTATTTACATCACTGACCAAAGTACCGATATTGGTTGGTGAAGCAAAACTTCCTGAAGCATTTGACAGTTGTGCGGTAAATGTGTTTCCTGTAAATGTGCAGGTAGAAGAATAAGCAACGGTTCCGGCAGAACCGGTTGAACAATTAACAGAAAAGGGCGCCCCGGTAACAGATCCTGCGTTGAATGCACAGGGTGGAGTTCCCGTAATAAATAATTCCCAACTGATTAAACCTCCGATATCGACTCCGGCATCATCACATATTTTTAACGTCCAGTTGCCTGAAGAGCTCAGGCCATTGAAGGCAGACAACAAGCCGGTTCCGGTTCCTTCCGGTTTACCGTTTACATCATAAATACCATCAATCACATGGTTTGTAACAATAGAGAACTGGTTTGCCGATGCCTGGTCGTCAATAATTCCGTCGAGATTATCGGCAGTGCTGCCCACGCTGGCAATAAGAAGAACCGTTGTTGCATCGGGTGCAACCAAATAAATATTAAGATCCCCCCTGTACGTGTGGGAAATTTTTACACCTACATTTACATCAGAGATAATCAGGTTATTTGTGTAATTAATGACGGATGTGGCAAAATTAGAAGTTGCGCAACCATTGTCGGGGATGGCTGTATATGAAGTGATTTCAAAAGTATTACTATTTGCACTGGTTAAGCCTGCTAAGGAAGCTGAAAGGGAAATACCGGTACCAGTAACAGAATGTATTATTGTACTAAATGTTGCAACGCCCGAACTTAAAGCAACATTTATTGGCGAAACAGTCATACTCCCTGTAGAAGTCAATGATACAGTACCGGTATAATCGATATCGGTATTTCCACAGACGTCAGTAGCGGCAACAGTAACACCGGGAGACATGGTTTGGCCGGATCCTGTATTTGAAGGCTGTTGAGTAAAAGTAAGCTGAGTTGCTGCGACAGAAATAGCGTTCTGTCCATTTATAGTAGTAATTGCTGCAAAACCTGATTTACCGGAACCTGATGAGGATAATGTTACATTTCCATTGGATATTTGAAATCCAAAATCATCATTGTCTAGGTTTCCTGCACCTAATGGACATTTAAGAGTTAAGCGAACGCTTATGGTTTTCTGTGTATTGTCAGGGACATTAATATTTAACCCGGTAAACTGAACCTGGTTTGACGTTACGGTTCCTGAGCCAATGTTAGTGGCACCGTCAAATAAATCAATAGCCTGAATAGCGGTGTTCCAGGTTCCTACTGCATCGCCTGTTGCCTGGGAAAAAGTGATGGCGGTAACTATACTGGGTAAATTATCTGCATCATTTAAACCGGCGCCCCCGTCGCGAATGGTAAATTGCCAGACCTGGGTTCCCTGTACAGAAGTTAAGGGTCCGGTTGTGTTAATTAAAGAGGAAATTGTTGCAGACTCACCGTTTGCAGTAATAAAATCGGTTGCGGCAGAAGTTGTTATGAAATTTGATGTGGCTGGAGAAGAAGTTAAATAGCAGTTGGATGTGTTATTAAACTCGAAAACCGAAATATAATAAGTTGTATTTGCTGTTAGGCCTGTAATTGAAACAGAAGATCCTGTATTTGAATAAACAACATATTCTCCTGCCGCAATGGTATTTCCACTTCCAAAAACAGTATTTGCAGTATATGCTGTTCCGTCGGCAGGAATTCCTCCAACGGCAGAGCCTGATTTTACAACTACTAACCTGCTGGAACCGTTACCATTGGTAAAAGAAATGGTTGCTGTAGTTGAGGTAACGGAAGAAGTAACTATAGCACTGGCTTGTGTTGTCGGATCATTACAAAGAGTTATCTGGTTACCTGCCAGTTCGGTTAAGTTATAACAAGTGCCGGTTGTATTATATTCATATATAGCCAGGTAGTACGTTATATTTGGCGACAAGCCTGACAGTGTAAAACCTGACCCTGTACCGTCATAAACGGCAAAACCACCTCCGACAACATTACCAGAACCATAAGTTGCACTTGCCGTATATGATGTTCCTGAAGTTGGGTCAGTGGGCGCACTTCCTGCTTTGGCAATTACCAGAACTCTGTTTCCGTTGCCACGTGTAAAAGAAACGTCCATCTGGCTGGTCTGAACATTTGAAAAAGATAGGTTTGAAGCCTGGGTTGTTGGCGGGGTGCATCCGGGAATAGTTATGGAAATGTCATCAATTGTAGCATTTGACGAACCTTTTGTAAAAGTCCATCTTACATATCTTGATGTAGCGCTTAAACTGTAAGGCCCTTTTGTTGTACAAGTTGTTGGCATATCTGCAGTTGCAACAAGATTTATAACTGTAGTAAATGTTATTCCATCTGAAGATTCCTCGACTAACAAACTCGAAGTTGTTGCTGAATTTGATTTAATTACAAATGATAGTTGATTAGGGGCACTATTAAAGTAAACTAAATATCTATCTCCTGTTGCTGCGAATTTTCCTCCGTTGTTTCCACTACAGGCAAAGGATGTAAGGTAGCTTTGAAGAGGAGAGTCTGTCCATCCGGTAGGTGTTGCATCCCAGGTTGTTCTTGTTAATGGTAAAGTTGCCTGTCCCCAACTCATCCCTGTAAACAAAATAACCCCTGCCAGGGTCAGTAGATGTTTTTTTAGTGGATTATGGAAGCACCTTTTCATCGCAAAATTATTATAATAATTTATACGAAGCTGGTTTCAGCCATGTTGTTTATGTGTTAAACAACATCCATCAAGGTACTCAACTTCAGAGAGTCAAATAATTGACAATAAAAGACCGTTTAATACGGTTTTCAGGGTAAAAATATAAAATATTTTTTCAAAATAAATATATTTTACACGAAAAAGGTAAATTTATTTATTAACAATTAAAAAAATAAAAACAAAAAAGAAAATTTTCCGGAATCAATAGTTGACATTAAGCTGGGCTACCTGTTTGTCGTACTTTACCTGTAAGGTTACCTGTCCTTTTTCGCCATACCATTGCCAGGTACCATCGCGCATGCCCATATTGAAAAATCCAACCGTACGAAGCTGGCCGGTTTTATACCAGTCTTTATATTCACCATGTTTAATCCCATTCAGGTATTGTTGCATAAACTGAACCTGACCATTGTCGTAATATTCAATTTCTTTGTCGTTTGGCTGGACAAAAGCAGTCTGGGTACCGGAACTGTCGGCAGAATTGTCAGCAGGTTTACTTCCCTGGTTTTTACATGATATTGCATAAACCAATGGAAAACATAGAAATAAAGTAAAAATTTTTTTCATATGACCCTGTATGGTTAGTTAAGCAGGCTCAAATGTATCTAAACCGTTAAAGATTTCCAAATTTTTTCAAATCTTTTTTAAAATCGATTGACAAAGCCAAAATGAATTCTTGCATTCCGGAATTCTATAGGGTTATCAAGTTGTTTTCCTAATGCGTAGCTTAGTGTAAAAATGCCTGCCCCGGTTTGAAATTCGATACCCGCACCAAAACCTGAAGGAGTATCAAGTTTTTTTTCAAGATTTTTGTATTCAGCCTGATCGTAAAAAACAAAAAGAGCAGAATTTTCTTCAAAAAGAAAACGGATTTCAGTGCTGCCTATTCCGTAAACAGAAGCATACATGTTTTCTTCGTCAAATCCACGCAGGGTAGATAACCCGCCGATCCGGTAAAGTTCATTCTTTACCAGGTTTCTTGAATTTATATAACCCAGTTGTGCCCGGAGTTTTAAAACAAAATTTTTGTACAATGGAACAAAGCCTGTGGCATCGGCTGTAAGTTCATTCCTGAAGGAGGTTAAAACAATATTTTCATAGAGAGCCGGATTTATTTCAGGATGTTTGTCGATTGTTTTTTTACCGTACCCTGCCTGCATTTTAACGGTAAATCCTTTACGGGGATTGAACTTATAATCCAGAACAGAATAAAATAATGAAATTCCGAAAATGTGAGATGTAAAACCCGATACAACCGGCAATACAGTTGATGAAGCCAAAAGTGACGACGACAAAAGGGTGGAAGAACCTTTTTCATAATAAAGACCAAGCGTGTTCGATCCGTTTAAAAAAAACGGTAATCCGAGATGTGTTGTTACGTTTACAAAGCTACTGTCTTTTTTATAAAGCTTTAAAGAAGCATCGGCTCCCAGCGGCAGATTAAACAGGTAAGGCCATTGAATGGATGCAAACAGGTTCTGCGAGGAAGATTCCAGTTTTTTCCATATAAAATCAATCTGGTCGCCATGTTTAAATGAATTGGTTAAGTTCAGGGAAACATCGCCGGTTAAAATAAATTTTCCCGGGTTCTGGTTATCGGGTAATATTCCCAGTATCCCGTTAAACTGATTTGATTTTTTGTCTTTCAGAAAAAGCCTGACATGGGCTGTTTTTTCAATGAAAAATAATTCGGAGGGTTTGGCCTCGTTTAAAAAAGTTAATTCCCTTAATCTTTTGGGAATAGATATTAACCTTTTTTCATTATATGCATTTCCGGGTAATATACCGAGGTAGTGTTGTAAATATTTGCCTGATATTTTTTTGGTTCCGGTGATTTCGAGAGTATCAAATGCAATGAATTCGCCCTTGTTTACAGTACACCTTATTGAAATTAAACAGGACAGAGTTTCAAGGCTATCAGAGTTAATGCAAACAAAGGGGTATCCGGAATTTTCATATTTCGAAATAATTTTTCTTTTAATACCGGTGAATTTTTTGTAATTTACTGGTTTTCCAATCAGATTATCAGTTCGTAATAAAGAGGTTGAAATTAAATTCAAAGGGTCGTCTGTAATCCTTATTTCTTTCCATGTGTAATTTGTTCCAATAAAGGAATAAAATTTAGCGGAATCATTTTTTATTTCAGTTGAGTCAATGGAAGCGCTTATGTAGCCTTTATTTCTTACACATTCAAGATAAACATTTGCCAAAGAGTCTGTTGATTCCGCCTGTTTTTTTATTTTAATCTGGGAACGGCACTTTTTACAATCTTTTAAATTATTTTCAGGTAAAATTGTTATAACTCGATTTTGAGAATAACAATGAAATAAACTGTGAATCAAAAGACCCACAATCAGCAATATTTTCCGGGTGTAAAGCAGATTGTTCAACCGTTATTCATAAATCCTTGTTTTTCCAGGACATTTAATAACGCTTTCGAAAAAGCAATATTGTCTTTTTTGGTATAACGTTTATCGGTAAATATCTGTGCCAGTGTTTCCGTTTCATTGGTTTTAATTAAATCCAGTGTTTGCTGAAGCGATTCTTTTTCGTGATAAATTCTGTTGATGTCTTCATGCGAAAAATCCTTGTAGGTTTCATAATGAACGATACCTTCAAGCGGCAAACGGTCGGTAAGAGGCGGGCTTTCATCGGGATTACCCACTGTAATTGCAGTAACCGGAACAACAAATTTTGGTAATTTTAATTGTTCAATAATTTGTCCGGCCATGTAGGTTGTAGTTCCCAGGTAACAAATACCTAATCCTTCTGCTTCGGCAGCCAGTGCAACGTTTTGAGCAACCAGCAGGGCATCAATGGCCGCTGTAAAAAAAGAAAGAAAGTTATCGTATCCGGGACTTGCTTTCCTATATTCACACCATTTATTGAAACGATTAAAATCGGCACAAAAGGTTAACAATACAGGGGCTTCTAAAACCATTTTCTGTTTAAAATGAGAGGCCCATAACTTTTCTTTTAACTCTTTTTCTTTATTTACAACAATACTGTAAACCTGCATGTTCCCTGTAGTTGAGGCTCTTGTACCGGCGACAAGAATTCGTTCCAAAACCTTGTCACTTATTTGGTCGGGTTTATATTTCCGAATGGATTTATGTTGAAGGAAGAAATCGTTCATTTTTTAATCTTTTTTACAAATATGGTCATTTTTCTGTCGTTAAAAAAGTGAAAAAAATATCCCATTAAAAAAACTTAATCGGTTTAGAATTTTTCCGGTCAATAAAAACAATATTTTTATATATTACACATGTTCAGTATTATGCGCATTTATATGGTAAACTTTTTCAAATTAATAATTAAAAAATCAATATTTAAGCAAGTCAAATTTAATTGATATTCTAATTTTTGTATATTTGCAGAACAATAAAAAGAAAACAAAAAAATGAAAAAGATAGCCACTTTATTATTGGTTGTTGTAGCACTTGCTTTTATTATGAACGCCTGCAAAAGCAGCGAGCATTGTCCCGCTTATGGTCAGGTAAGTGAGCCACAGACTACCCAGCACGCATAATCAGCAAAAAATAGATTTTCCCTATATATTGATTTCACAAGTTTATTTCAATAAATTTGTGAAATTTTTTTATGTTACGCTTTACCCTATATACAGTATTAATATTTTTTTCATTAACCAGCCTTTCGCAGGTTGAACAACCCGGTGATGTCAGAGTTGTAACAGGAAATGAAAACTCGTATGCTGTTTTACTGAATTCTAATGGCTGGGGTCTTAATTATCGCTATGGAAAAAGGTTAGATGGTTTCAGAAGGAGAATTTTTGATATTGATTTTTCATATATTAAACATCCGAAGGAAATTAAAACTCAAAATCCGTATTACGAAAATCAGAAAAGGTTCGTATTTGGCAAACTGAATACAATGTTTGCATTGAGGGGCGGGATTGGTTTACAAAAAGAAATTTACAGTAAGTTCGATAAAGGGGGAGTGGCAATCAAATTCTTTTATGGAGCAGGGATTACCCTGGGAATACTTAAGCCGATGTATTACCAGGTGGTAGACAGCTCTACGGTAAGTAATAATGAAAGATACCTTTATTTAAGCGATAAAAAATTTGATTATTCAATACATTCAGTAGACGACATATATAGCCGTTCTTCATTTTTTAAAGGTATAGGTGAAACAAAAATTAAACCCGGAGCATATTTAAAACTTGGATTATCATTTGTTTACAGTAATGCTTATGATGCCTTAAAAGCCATTGAGGCGGGAGTTCTTGTGGATGGTTTTTATTCCGAGGTTCCCATTATGGCTACTGAAAAAAACGATAAGATTTTTATCTCTTTATTTGTCAGCTTCAGATTTGGCAGGGTAGGTATAAGGAATAAGAAAACATTCATTCTTGATGAATAATCCCGATGCAAAAAAGCATACGATTGATCCCAATAAGCCTAAAGTTAAGTTGCCCGGTGGTAAATCTTATCTTTCTGTAAAGAAAACCGTTGAAGAACACGGATTAAATACCATCTGCCAGAGCGGTAAATGTCCGAACCTTGCTGAATGCTGGGGAAACGGCACAGCTACATTTATGATTCTGGGAAATATATGTACCCGTTCCTGTAGATTCTGTTCTGTTGTTACAGGCAAACCCTTGCCTCCTGACCCGGACGAACCCGGAAAGATTGCGGAATCTGTTAAAAAAATGAAATTGAAGCACTGTGTTATTACCAGTGTGGACAGGGATGATCTGGCTGATGGCGGCGCCTTGCATTGGCAAAATACAATTTTGGCTATAAGAAATTTAAACCCATTAACAACGATTGAAGTATTAATTCCTGATTTTAAGCTTAACAAATCATCATTAGATATGATAATATCTGCTAAGCCTGAAATGATTTCCCATAACCTGGAAACGGTAGAACGGTTAACAAAGGATGTCAGGGTTCAGGCAACATATTCGAGAAGTCTTGACGTATTAAGTTATCTTTCCGGAAAAGGTGTAACAACGAAGAGTGGAATTATGATAGGATTAGGTGAATCTGTGGAAGATATTTATAAAACGATGGATGATCTTCTGAAAATAAATTGCAGAATACTTACTGTAGGACAGTATCTTCAGCCTACACCAGAGAATTTGCCCGTAATAAAATTTTATTCACACGAAGAATTTGCAGAAATCAGAAAAACCGGATTTATGAAGGGCTTTAGCATAGTTGAAAGCGGAAATCTTGTTCGTTCTTCTTATCATGCAGAAAAGCATATTAATTGACCGTTTGCAAATATTTATCAAAACCTTTTGTTTGCCAGGTCTTTAATTCGCCATTTTCATCGGAATAAATAAAAAAGGCTTCTAATTTTTTATGTTTTTTAACGAATTCTTTACCTTTTTCGAGGCCCATAACCAGAATAGGCGTATCAAAACCATCGGCCATAGTACAATTGTCTGCAACTATGGTTACGCTTAACAGGTTGTGATGAGTAGGATAACCCGTTTTAGGGTTTATCGTGTGTGAATATCTTATTCCATTTTCTTCAAAGTACTTACGATAACTCCCGCTCGTTGTTACTGATTTCCCGCTGATGGAAAGAACGGCTTCAAGGCCCCTGTTCTCTATATTTGATTCGGGTAGATCAACACCTACCTTCCATAGTTCGCCTTTATCGTTTAATCCTTTGGCATTTACCTCACCTCCGATTTCAACAATATAATCTGTAATTTTTTTTGATTCCAGGTATGATGCAACATAGTCAACGGAAAATCCCTGGGCAATAGAATTTAAATCAAGCAGAATCCGCGGGTCATCTTTTATCAGCCGGTTATTTACAAGTTTAATTTTATCCATGCCCACAAATTGTTTCAGGCTGTCGACTTTCGCTGAATCCATCTGGAGATGACCTGTTGGCATAAAACCCCAGGCTTTGACGAGAGGGCCTACGGTAATATCAAAAAAACCGTCGGTCATTTTATAAATTTTCAGACTTATTTTATAGATCTCATTAAATAATTTATCGGTTGTAACATTCGGATCATTATTATTTATTCTTGAAATAACAGAGGAGTCGATGTAACCCGACATAGAAAGATCAATATTATGCAATAACGATGTTATTTCTGAGGGATTTATACTATCGCCATTTACTTTATATTTTATATGGTAAGTAGTTCCCTGGGTCTGGCCGTCTATTACTTTAAATTCTGTTTTCTTGGGAGTACAAAATAAAAATATGGAAAAAAAGGGGATGAAGAGAAAAATAGACTTTTTCATAGTAAAGAATTAATTAGTTGATCGTCAACAAGATTTGGCAGGGTAACTTTTAGCTTAGGTTCATTTTCCATGGCTCTTTTTATGGCAAAGATGGCTCCTTTATTTCTTGCCCAGCTTCTGCGTGATATTCCATTGTTTACATCCCAGAATAACATTCTTTCCAGTCGGGTATCAGCTTCGGGGGAACCATCCAGCACCATTCCGAAACCGCCATTTATTACCTCTCCCCATCCAACACCGCCTCCGTTATGAATGGAGACCCAGGTAGCTCCCCGGAATGAATCACCGATAACATTTTGTATCGCCATGTCGGCAGTAAATTGTGAGCCGTCGTAAATATTGGACGTCTCGCGATAAGGCGAGTCTGTTCCGGAAACGTCATGATGATCGCGGCCTAATACAACCGGGGCAGAGATTTTTCCTTCACGTATAGCATTGTTAAATGCATGTGCAATTTTTATTCTTCCTTCGGAATCGGCATACAGAATCCGCGCCTGCGATCCTACCACCAGGGTATTTTTCTTGGCTTCTTTTATCCACCGGATATTATCCTGCATTTGCTGTTTTATTTCGATGGGAGAGTCTTTACTGAGTTTTTCGAGCACATCTGCTGCAAGATTGTCGGTATAATCAAGATCTTCCGGTTTGGATGAGGTACAAACCCATCGGAATGGACCAAATCCGAAATCAAAACACATAGGCCCCATAATGTCTTGCACATAAGAAGGGTATCTGAAATTTCCACCGGGTAACAGGATATCAGCGCCGGCCCGGCTGGCTTCCAGCAGAAATGCATTTCCGTAATCGAAAAAATACATTCCGCGTGAAGCCAGGGTATTTATTGCCGTAACATGCCTGCGAAGTGTTTCATAGACCTTTTCTCTGAATTTTTCCGGGTCTTTGGACATCATTTCATGGGATTCTTCAAAACTCAAACCGGCAGGATAATATCCTCCGGCAAAAGGATTATGAAGCGAAGTCTGATCGCTGCCCATCTCAACTTCTATGTTCTCTGCTACAAGTTTTTCCCATAAATCAACAATATTTCCCTGGTAGGCAATAGAAACGACTTCTTTTGCTGCTTTGGCTTTTTTTATCCGGGTAATCAGCAGGCCAAGATCTGAAAAAACTTCATCAACCCAACCCTGCGAGTGACGTGTATGTATAGCTTTGGGGTTTATTTCTGCAACCACACCAATGGCCCCGGCAATAACGGCTGCCTTGGGCTGTGCTCCCGACATTCCGCCTAATCCGCTCGACACAAATAATTTTCCGGCCATTGAGCTATTCCCTTTAGAAATCAATCTTCCGGCATTCATTATGGTAATAGTAGTTCCATGCACAATTCCCTGGGGACCGATATACATAAATGATCCGGCGGTCATTTGTCCGTATTGTGAGACACCCAAAGCGTTGAATTTTTCATAATGATCTCTGGATGAATAATTAGGAACAACCATTCCGTTGGTAACAATTACCCGCGGTGCTTCTTTGTGGGATGGGAAAAGCCCCATCGGGTGACCTGAATATAAAACCAAAGTCTGATCATCGGTCATCTCGCTCAGATATTTCATAGTCAGAAGAAACTGTGCCCAGTTCTGAAAAACAGCGCCATTTCCGCCATAAGTTATTAGTTCGTGAGGATGCTGGGCAACCGCATTATCTAAATTGTTTGACAACATTAACATTATGGCTGCAGCCTGAATGGATTTGTGAGGGTAATCTGAAATGGACCGGGCCGAAATTTTATAATCTGGTCGAAAACGATACATATATATACGGCCATAGGTATTAAGTTCGTTTAAAAATTCAGGAGCCAATAATGCATGATGTTTTTTGGGAAAATAACGCAGAGCGTTTCTGATGGCTAATTTTTTCTCGTTAGGAGTTAAAATATCTTTCCTTTTAGGAGCATGGTTAATTTTAGTATCAAAAGGCTTTGGTTCAGGTAATACTTCAGGAATGCCTTGTTTAATCGTATTTTTAAATGATTCAGAATTCATAACGGGAACGAAATATAGTAAGGGTAAAGGTAATAATTAGAAATAAAAAAACCCTTGTACAGAAGCACAAAGGTTTTTAAATAAATTTCAATTAATCATCACGGTTTTTTGTGTGCAATTTTTGCTGAAGCAGCAGCAAAATCAAAAGATATTGCTTTGTGACCTTTAGGAGTTTTTCCTGCATCATGGCAATTTTTGCATGTAGCTTCAGTTGGAACAACTAAACCTTTTGCTTTAGCCTGAGCCAGGTCTTTCATAATAGTCGGGCTTTTGTAAGCACTACCTGCACCGTGACATACTTCGCAAGTTACACCTTCTGCTTTGAAATCAGCAACAGGAGCATGACATTTTTCACATTCTGCTTTACCTGCAACACCTGTAGCAGTATTTGATTTAGCATGATTGGATTCTGACCATTTCAGATATTGGTCACCTTTAGCAGCACCAGAGTGGCACATTTTGCATTTTGCAGCACCAATGTAAGTGTTCTGTGCTAAAAGAACATTGCCCATTAAAACCAGGCAAACAAGAATGATTAAATTTTTACTGTTCATAAACTGTTTTCTTTTTTAGTTAGTATTAAATCGAAATTTATTTTTAATGATTAAAAATTTTCAAATATCATGCCAACAGAATATTAAAAATATAACCTGTTGGATGCACAAAATTATAAATCTTTTTTAATAATAAAGGAGGAATAATTAATATAATGAAAAAATTTAAATAATATAAGGATTGTCAGGGGTTCTGTAAATTCTGTTTGTACTTATTATTTAAGTGATATAAGGCTTTCAACTTGTAAATATTGTTCAGAATGACAAGTAATTTTTCATGAAACATGTTTAATAACATAAAACAATATGTAATGTTGTTGTTTAATTAAAAGAAACAATGCTTAATTTTTTGTGTATTTGTAAATTATAAAAAATGCTGTTTTAAGAGAAAATAGTTAAATAGCTATAGATTTACATGTGTATTTGTTATTTTTTTAATAAACGAGCTTGTATTGTTGCTCAATAACAATCTTGGCAAATTCGCCAAGTTAATGAATTTGTAAAAACGAAATGATTTTTAAAATAACATGCAGCAAAATAATTGATTATATGCTAAATATTGAATTCATTCCCGGTTTATATATGCTAATATAAAAAGAGCCAGGGTGTTTTTTACTGTTATAAAACAGGTAATTATACTTTTAATTCTCCGTGTTTATTCTCTTTTAATTCAGACGTATAAGAAGAATATTTGTATAGAATAAATGATGTAGAAGAATTAACGGCTAAATAAAATTAAGGAGGAATGGGTTATGAAAAATTTAAAGATGGTATTAATAGTAGTCCAGTCATTTATAATGATACAATTTAATTACGGTGATAATACAAAGAATCCTCATGAAGTAAATGCTGATGACTGGGGCGCTAATGGCGAGGAATGTAAAATTTGTCATCCTTTGCAAAATTCCCTTACTGAAATTAAATATAAGCCCCTATGGAATAATAAAGTATTAAATAAAACATATACAATTTATACTTCACCAACGTTAAATGCCGATGTCAACCAGCCCGATGGAAGTTCCAAATTATGTTTAAGCTGTCACGACGGGACTATTGCAACAAACAATATAGGTAGCGATTTAAGCGACGATCATCCGGTATCTTTTACCTATAATTCAGCTTTAGCAATAATTGACGGAGGCTTGAATGATCCTTCTATAACCTTATCGGGTTTGGGCGGAACAATAGAAACAGACTTATTGTCTTCAGGGAAAATGCAATGTACATCATGTCATAATCCTCACCAATCTACCTATCCTCATTATTTAATAATGAACAATGAAAAAAGTGAACTGTGCTTCAAATGCCACAATAAATAGCAATCATTATTGAAGATAAATGTAATAATGCAACATAAATGACATAATACAAAATAGAATGTGAATTTTTAGAGGCATTTTTAAAAATTGGTTACCTTTAAAAATTCAGAAGACACCATAATGTTTAATAACACTAAACAATTTACAACAGCAGTTGCTTTAATCACTGTATTTTGTCATATTTCTGTTTTAAAATCTCAAAATATAAATAGCAGTAACGATACTATAATTCAGTGGATAAGACAGTTTCCACCGGTTAAAGAAAATAAGGCCAAGCTCCTCTTTTTCAAAAAAATCACGGAATTAATTACAGGCAAAAACGATCAGTTAACATTAGTTAAACCGATGTCTGTTCTTGCTTCAAATCCTGATACGTTTGTCGTTTTCGATCAGGAAAAGGGACAGCCATTTTATGTTAAAAACCAGCAGCTTGAATTTATTAAATGCTGTAAGAAGAAGAACCTTTTTTTCCCTTCACTGGTTAATTCTTCTTACCTTACTAACCGGGAAATGTTATTTACCGATTCAAGGCTGAATAAAATATTTTATATTTTAGCAGACCAAAAAGAAGTAAGGATTTTAAATGATTCTCTTGAATTAAATCAACCCACCGGAATAGCTTATTCTCTGATAAAAAATGAAATCTGGGTAGTTGAAACCGGGGCTCACAGAATTTCGGTACTGAATAAAAAAGGAGAGTTGATAAAAAGAATTGGAAAAAGAGGAACGGGTGAAGGAGAATTTAATTACCCTACTTCTATCTGGATTGATAATGATGGACTTGCTTATGTGATAGATGCAATGAATTACAGGGTACAGATTTTTAATAAGGAAGGTGAATTTATTTTATCATTTGGAAAGCAGGGAGATGCTTCCGGATATTTTGCCCGGCCGAAAGGAATTGCTACAGATTCGTACCGTAATATATATATAACCGATGCCCTTTTTCACACAGTACAGATTTTCGATAAAGAAGGAAGGTTTTTATATCATTTTGGCGAACAGGGCAGAGAACCCGGTCAGTTCTGGATGCCATCGGGTATTTATATCGATAAAAGTGATTTTATTTATGTTTCAGACACATATAATTCAAGAGTTCAGATATTTAAAATTAATGTTAAAAGTATAAAATGAAAGGATGTATTTCTTTATTGTATTTCTTATTATCAGCGCTTGGAGTTGTACAGTCGCAATCTATTGTAAATACGGTTCATAATTTATCCGTTTCAGGTCCCGGTTCAATAAAGGCAACCAATGAAGATGAGATTTGCCTGTTTTGCCATACTCCTCACAATAGCAGGCCAATATCACCACTCTGGAACAGAAAGGATCCCGGCGGGCCTTACACATTATATAATAGTTCAACCAAACAGGCAGTGACCGGACAACCGGACGGATCGTCCATTCTTTGTCTTTCCTGTCACGACGGAACAATTGCGCTTGGAAATATAATCAGCAGAAAGAATGATATTGATTTTACTGCCAGTATTACTACCATGCCTTCCGGCAATTCAAACTTAACTACAGATCTTTCAAATGATCACCCTGTTTCATTTATTTATAATACATCCCTGGCAGCGGTAGACGGTCAACTTGCAAATCCTGAAAATATTACCCATGGAGTTAAACTGGAAAGCAGTAAACTTCAGTGTACATCATGCCACGATCCACACAAAAATATTTACAGCGATTTTCTTGTTGAAACTACCCAGTATTCGACATTATGTGTTACCTGCCATCAAAAAACAAATTGGACAAATAGTTCCCATAAAACTTCTGTGAAAACCTGGAACGGTTCCGATCCCAACCCCTGGTCGCATACAACATGGACAAATGTTGCACAAAATGCCTGTGAAAATTGTCATAATCCGCATAATGCCAATGGCAAGCCCCGGTTACTAAAATATACACAGGAAGAATATAATTGTTTTGATTGCCACAATGGTAATGTTGCAGAAAAAAATATACAGTCCCAGTTTTCGAAGCCCTATGGTCATAAAATTGAGAACTATACCGGAATTCATGATGCTGCCGAGGGTGCACTTGTTACATCCAAGCATGTTGAATGCGAAGACTGTCATAGCCCTCACGAGACAAATAATACAACAGCTTCTGCGCCCAATGTAAAAGGGATTAATGCAGGCGTTAAAGGAGTTGATCAAAGAGGAATTGCAGTTAATCCAGTTCAATATTTATATCAGATTTGTTACAGGTGTCATTCGGATAATCCTGCTACGGCACCATCAACATCAAGAGAGATTGTACAAAACAATACACGTCTCGAATTTGAAATTACAAATCCCTCATTTCACCCTGTTGCCGGGCCAAGAAATAACACATCGGTTCAAACTTTGATTAACGGTTGGACTGAATCAGGTATAATGTACTGCACGGATTGCCATTCCGGTGACGGAAACAATGCTTCAGCAGGCCCTCATGGATCAAATTATCCGCAGATTTTAAAATACCAGTATTCAAAAACCGATTACACTACCGAATCGGCTAATTCTTATGCTATTTGTTATTCGTGTCATGACAGAAATCAATTTATTCTGGACGGTGGAGATAATGTACAGTCCGAAATCCATTATAAACATGTTGTTATTGAAAAAACTCCCTGTAACGCCTGTCACGATCCGCATGGAATAAGCAGCGTCCAGGGAAATTCAACAAATAATTCCAATCTGATAAATTTTGATAAAAACATTGTGAAACCATTAAATGGAAATGTGCAATATGTTGATAATGGCTATAGAACCGGCAATTGCAGTTTAACTTGTCATAATAAGGCACATAACTCAACAGTATATTAGCGCGGGCAACCTATTCATTCTGTTTTTCGTCTTAAACCTTGAAAAAAATGACAAATAGCTGTAAACATTATGCTGTAAAACATGTTTTTCGAATGGTATTTGTAATAACCAAGAAAATTAAAAAACGTATATATTAGTTACTAATTAAGAAAAAAATAACGTGAAAACTTTTACTTTAATTATTGGCATTCTTTTATTTACACTTATTTGTGTGATAAGAGGCTTTTCCCAGACATCGGCGAATGATGTTAGTCATGTTTCAACCTATAATCAAAACCTGAAAGCACCTGTAAAATTAGCTATAGATGCATCAGATAATATTTATGTAACGGACGACTTTCAAAAAAGTGTTTTAAAATATGATGCTTCCGGGAATTTTATAGATACCATTCATGTGGGAGTTGCTCCGTTGTCTATTGCTATAAATGGCTCCGGACAATTGTTTGTTGGCGATGGTGAAACCGGTAAAATTTATAAAGTTGAATCGAATGGAACGATGACAGAATTTTATACCGGTTGCTTTTTCCCAAATGCAATGACTTTCAGTCCTGAAGGTATTCTTTATGTGGCAGATGGTAAACTTCAAAAGGTTATTGCTTTGGATGTTTCTGCAAACGTAATTCAAACTATTGGTTTAGGTACATTATTGTTTCCTTCCGAAGTGGTTTATGATAAAAGAAACAGCAGAATTCTTGTTTCTGAACACGGAGGCGTTGGGCCAGGAGTCGGAATGAGTAATCTTCCCGTATGTAAAATCTGGGTATTTAATCTTGCAGGTGCTTTACAGGGAAGTTTTGCTTCGGCTGGAAATACGAACGGAAAATTTTACAGAATTCAGGGAATGGCTGTTGGTAAATGCGGTAATTTATATGTATGTGATCCCTTCCAGGGAAATATTTCGGTTTTTAGTGAAAACAATGTTTTTCTTACCCGTTTTGGCCAATTCGGAACCCAGCCCGGTGATTTGAATGTTCCAATTGATATTTTGTTTGATTCACAGGAAAGAATTATTGTTGCCTCTATGAATAATGGAGCACTTGAAGTATATCATGTTAATGACTCATTACCTACGTCTAATATTGCTAATTCAGATGCAGTAATTTGTTCGGGACAATCTGCAAATATTACCATTGATTTTACAGGATCATCTCCATGGACATTCACTTATACGGTTGATGGTTTAAATCCGGTTTCCATAACGACTTCCGATAATCCTTATATTTTAAATACTACACAGGGGGGGGTATATGAAATAACTGCCTTGTCAGATATAAATAAGACAGGAACCTGTTTTTCCGGCAGTGCTAAAATTACAGTTAACAGCGCTATCCCGACAACCAATATGACCACAGGAAATGTTGCTGTTTGCACAGGAAGTTCTATAAATATACCTGTTCAATTTACCGGAACATCGCCCTGGACTTTTACTTATACAAAAGATGGTCTGAACCCGGTTACCGTTACTACTGCCAATAACCCTTATATAATAAACACCTCCGATGCAGGGTTATATGAAGTAACTTCAGTTTCTGCCGGAGGTTGCCAGGGCAATACATTTATCGGAAACGCCAATATTTCTCAATATCCTTTGCCCGCTTCTGTAATTTCTGCCGGTTCCATGTCCTCCATCTGCCAGGGACAAACAGCCACAATACCCATCAGCTTTACAGGAACTGCTCCTTATACCTTTACATATACCATTGATAATCAAAACCCTGCCACGGCTTCAACATCCGACAATAATTACCTTCTAACAGTAACCCAGCCGGGAAAATACCAGATTTCTTCCATGTCTGATGTGCACTGTAATTCTATTGACAACCAGGGCTCAGCGGATTTAAATTTTATTCCAATTCCAACCATCAGTATGGCAAATCTGAACTTAACCAATTGTGCCGGATCTTTATTTGAGATCCCGGTAAATATTACAGGTATGGCACCATACACGTTCAGTTATACCATAAATGATACAATTATTCAGACTGTTTCCACAAACGATAACCAGTTTACCCTTTCGGTTGCCGATCCCGGCATATACCATGTTATTACCATTGACGGAAACGGATGTGCAGGAACAAGCATTACCGGAACATCTACCGTTAACACAACCCCGTTACCTACTTCTGTTTTTGCCGATGGCAATAACCAGATTCCTTTATGCGAAGGCCAGTCGGCCAATATGCTGATTAATTTTACCGGAACAGCTCCGTGGACTTTTACATATACAATAAATGACATACACCCTTCTACAATAACCACAACTGATAATCCATATATTTTAAACTCAGTCATAGAAGGTATTTATGAAGTTCAATCGATTGCTGATGCAAACTGTATAAATTATTCCACTCTTGGAACCCCGGAAGTATTAGTTACACCACTTCCTTCGGCTGAAATGACATCATCTGTCGCCTATATCTGTAACGGTAATGCAGTAAATATTCCTGTTGCTTTTAGCGGTATTTCACCCTGGACATTTACCTACACGGTTGATGGAATAAATCCATTGCAGGTTATAACATCAGATAATCCATACTCACTTGTAGCTGCAAATGCCGGCTTATATCAAATTACAGATATTGCAACCAATAATTGTGCAGGTAACAGTATTACAGGAAGCACTACCGTTGAAGCCGGGCTATTAGCTCATCCCTCATTTACATATAATGTTAACGGGCAGGAAGTAACATTTACCAATAATTCATTAAATGCAAACAGTTATTTATGGGATTTTGGCGACGGGCAATCAAGTACATTAACAAATCCTGTGCATCAATATATTTCACCGGCTGTTTATTCTGTAATTCTTACAGCATCCAATGGTATTTGTGCCGATAGTTCTCTCATGCAAATTATAGATGTAGTAACATCCGTGAACAACAATTTCAGCACAGAAAATATATCCATTTTTCCAAATCCGTCCAATGGATATCTTACTATAAATATTTCCGGAAATTTATCTGCGCCCTGGTCATTGAATATAACCAATACCTTAGGACAGGAGGTATTTTTCGGAACTTATGATAATCCGGTTGAACATATTGATTTAAACCTGTTGCCTTCCGGTATTTATTCACTCAGAATAATATCTGATGAAATATCAGGAAACGGAAATGTTGTTATTGTTAAATAATTGTTTAATTATCAAACATTATGAAGAAAAATTTTATTATTAAAAATCTCTGTTTTTACAAATACTTATTTCTGTCATTAACACTGTTACTTTTTTTTCAGGGTAATAAAATATTTGGCCAGGCAGCAACTGCTACATGGGCACTTACAGCAAATGCGAATGTTACAACAACAGGTAATATAACGGCAACGACGATGACCGGAACCGGCGTAACACTTGTTGCTTATGGAGCGACCAATGGAGTACAAACCAACCAATGGGCGACAAATGCAAATCCTGTAACACAGACCACAGAATATTTAGAGTTTACTATTACCCCAACATGTGCCGCGTTAACATTTCAATCAGTTTCATTTACTCATTTCAGGAATGGTACGAATGGATATTTCAGATTACGTTATTCGGTTAATGGAGGGGCTTATACAACAATCAGTGATATTACGGTTAATACAACATCAACAGCTTATAATAGTCCGGCGTTATCTGTAAATGTACCTGTAGGCCAGGTTCTCAGATTAAGATTGTATGGTTCAACAAATGCAATAAATACAACTAATTTATATGTAAAGAACTTTGTTGTTTCCGGCACTACAACAACGGTAACGCCAACTGTCAGCATAGCCGCTGTACCGGCAGGAGCAATTTGTTCGGGAACATCTGTTACTTTTACCGCAACTCCTGTAAATGGAGGAACCACACCTTCTTACCAATGGAAACTGAATGGTGGTAATGTTGGAACAAATAATCCGGTCTATACTAATTCCACACTCATAAATAATGATCAGGTAAGCTGTGTTATGACAAGTAATTTATGTAATGCTTCTCCAACAACTGCAACTTCAAATACTATTACAATGACTGTAAATGGTACTCCGGCTACTCCGGGTGCGATTACAGGCCCTACATCCGCTGGCCCGGGAAGCACGGGTCTTACTTATAGCATAGCGGCTGTTGCCGGTGCCACATCCTATAACTGGACAGTTCCTGCGGGATGGACAATTACCGGCGGTGCCGGAACAGTTGCTATTACTGTTACTTCCGGTGCTGTTGGCCAGAATGGAAACATTACAGTTACAGCTTCAAATGCATGTGGAACAAGCGCCGCATCCAGTTTGGCTGTTTCTATAGTTCCTCCACATAATACCTGTAGCCAGTGCCATATAAACCATACTGCCCCGGGTGGACAATTAACAGAGATAAATGGGAATTCCAATCTATGTATAAATTGCCATAATCCCAGTGGAAGCGCTAGTTCCAAGCCCTTTACCAGTGCCATGAAGGCTATTCCGGGAACCAGCGGAACGTCCCATCAGTGGGATATGGCGGCAGTGAATGTCCCTTATGAAACAAATATGCCTACGTTTAACAGTATGTTGTTGAGACTGCCCGGCAATTCTATTATCTGTTCAACCTGCCATAACCAGCACACATCAGCGCCGGCGTCTCCGTTTTTAAGAGAACCGAATACAAGTGATGCTTTGTGTAAGAATTGTCATACGGCGAGAATTAAAACCACTTATGCAATGAATCCTGCAAACAAGGGAACACACCCGATTGACATTGCTTATAACCTGGCTGATTCCCGTTTTCAGGCCACAACTCTTCCGATGAGCAGTGGTAATGTTGTTTGCTCTACCTGCCATAAAGTTCACGCATCCGTTTCGGCTGATGGTAATTTATTAAGGGTATCAACAAGCGATAACTTATGTGCAGATTGCCATACCTATAATGGCTATAATATAACATTGAATCATAAAGGAATGACTTGTACTACCTGTCATTATGCACACCAAACCGGTTCAGGAAACATATACCTTATTAATGATAACATAAATACACCTAACAGCGGTTTAAAGCCGGTTGTGTTTACTGTAAATACAACGGCAGCAAATTATGGAGATGCCAGCGGAACTTATAATGGAGTATGCGAAGTTTGCCATACCAATACCGACCATTATACCAATACAAGTGGTGGAACTGCTGATGCCCGGCATGTTCCTGCTCCTCAGAAATGTGTAAACTGTCATCCGCACAACCAGGCATTTTATGCACAAACAAATTGCTTTGATTGTCATAATGCTGTTCAGGATAAGCCCGGAGTAGGTCCGGTTGGAGGAAGAAGACAAATTGTTGATGCAAACGGAAACGGAACGGGTGCAGGTGGCGATTTTAAAAGAACATCGCACCATGTAAACGGATCGATTCCTAATGTAAGCGATTGTATTAAATGTCATTATATGGGTGATCATAAACGCGGTGAAGTAAAATTGTTTGATCCTGACTTAGGATATGCCAATATTATTACTTATAATCCTGCCGATAAATCGAGTGTTGAATCTTTCTGCCTGAAATGCCACGATTCTAATGGGGCTAACGGTGATGTAACGCCTTTCAGCGATAATGTAACAGTACCTGTAATTGACCAGGCTATGTGGACAGCTTCGGCTCATAAAACAAGCGCTTCGGCAAATTCCAACACTTGTTTGGGGTGCCACGATAACGGGCATGGTTCAAATAAAAGCACTTTAATTGGTCCTTATACATATTCAGGCCCGGGAACAGGAACCGATTTAATGAACGAAGAGGAAGGCTTCTGTTTTACCTGTCACGGAAGCGGTGGTGCAGCCTCAGTAAAAGTTCATCTTGCCTTTAGTTCATATACAAATACAGCCACAAATTTCTATAAACATGATCCAACTGCAACTTACAGGAAACATGTAAATGGTGAAACCGGCGGGGCTACATTCGGAGGTGCAAACCGGCATGTTGAATGTGTTGATTGCCACAATCCGCACGGGGCTCAGGCAGGAACAGCTACTGCTCCAACATTGTTACCAACTTTAATTGGCGAAACAGGTGTTGAACCAGGTTATGCGGGAGCAGGAGCACCTACCGGGTTCACCTGGCAAAGTTCTGTTACACAGGAATACCAGGTTTGTTTTAAATGCCACTCAAGTTACACTACATTACCAACTTATTTACCCGGCGGTATTCAGAATACAACTCTGGTTGCTGATGGTTTAAAAAAACTTACTACAGGCGGTACCAATGGCCAGATTGCTGATTCGAGGGATATGGCGCAGGAATTTAACCCAAACAACGCAGCTTATCACCCTGTTTTAGCCGCAGGAAAGAATCTGAACATAAATGCAAATACTTTTCAGACAGGATGGACATACCAATCAAGAATGTATTGTACAGACTGCCATAACAATCCACTTGCAACAACTGCAGGACATGGGAATGGGCCACATGGTTCATCTAATTTACACATGCTGGATAAAGGAGCAGCCGGAACAGCAGACTATCCTACCTATCATAGTGCTTCCAATACAAATGCCGTTTGTACTAAGTGTCATAAACCAGGTAGTTATATTTCTGGTGATGTAAATTCCAGATTTCAATATCATAATTATCATTATGGTAAAACATCTACCTGTTATGATTGCCATGATTCCCATGGCAGCGAAAGAGAACACAATATGAATTTCTCGAGGAATGTTCCCAGTTGTATAACGGCTTTTGGAGCTTCCCCTTATAACACATCACAAAGTGCTTTTAATCATGTTGCCGGAACTGCCACAAATGCATGTGTTTTAACCTGTCATGGGGTATCGCACAGTACAGGCTCTAAAACTTATAATCCAGCTTATTAATGTGGTAATGAATAAAGATGGTTAAATTCATTTTTTTTAAAATATTAATACTTTGTATTTTTTATCTTTCATTAATATCCTACTCTCAGGAAAGCATTAATTCTATAAAAGATATTGACGGAAACATCTATAAAACAGTAAAAATCGGGAATCAGGTTTGGATGCAGGAGAATTTAAAAGTCGTTCATTATAATAATGGCGATCCCATAGAGACATCCTCTCCTGACACTTTGGAACTGACAAATACAATACAGCCTAAATTCCAATGGGCATACCAAAGCAATGATAGTCTGACAGCAATTTATGGAAGGCTCTATACGTGGTATGTTATTGCTGATAAAAGAAAAATTTGCCCGGATGGCTGGCATGTCCCCTCGGATGAAGAATTTTGCATGCTTGAAAACTTTCTTGAACCAGGATGCGATCCTGATTGCTCTGCTGAAGATCATGGGAAAAATGGGCTACGTGGAAAAAAAGTCGGAAATATGATGAAAGAAGCCGGTCATATTCATTGGGATTTACCGGAAACAGGAGCAAATAACAGCAGTGGATTTACAGGCTTGCCTGGTGGAATAAGGTATCTGAACGGTAGCTTTTTGTTGATCAGAGAATATGGATATTTCTGGACAAGTACAGAATTCAACAGCAAAAAGGCAAGATCAAGGCGACTTTATTATGACACTTCCGATATAAGCCGTTCTCATTATTTTAAAAAAGACGCTTTAAGCGTGCGCTGTGTAAAAAATGAATAAGAATTTTTGCTAGTTTGTTTGTTTCTTCAGGAATGGGGATTTTAGAAATGAAATCCCCATTAATTTTTTTACTTTAAATGTAAATACAATCGGTTTTTTCAGAAATTATACTAACCCTGACCACTCTTTTTATAAAACGATACAATTATCACTAAGACAGAAGAGGAAATGCAATGAATTTTTAAAACCAAAAACAGATCAAATTTCAGGGATTTACAACAATAATACATGTTATACAACATATAATATATATTGTAAATTAAAAGAAAATAAAATACAGATCATAATAAAAGCTATAACACACAGACAATATTATCATAAGGAATAATGTTCTGTAAAATTAACGTCTTTGTATAGTTGTACATGTAAATAAATGATATTATAAAGCATTTTTTAATAAAAGAATTAAATATATTTTTACAGTAAAAATCAATTTAATCATCTACTTTAAAATTACTATTATGAAAAATTTGTTTTTAACATTTGCAGTTGTGGTATTAATATCGCAGTTGGGTTTTAGTCAGACTATTGTTGGATCGGGTCACGACTTTTCAGCCAATGCATGGGCAAATACAGAAATTTGCTTACCCTGCCATACACCGCATAATGCAATGGTAGTATCACAATCACCTTTATGGAATCATGAACTTACTGCTTCTACATTTACTGTGTATGACAATACGGTTTCTTCTACTTTTGATGCAACAACCGGACAACCTGACGGAAATTCAAAACTTTGTTTAAGTTGTCATGATGGTTCAGTAGCTTTAGAAAATTTCGGAGGTACAACAACGGGAACAACATATGTTACCGGTAACGCACTTTTAGGTACCGATTTAAGAAATGATCATCCCATTTCTTTTACTTATGATGCAGCTTTAGCAACTACCGATGGAGGAGTTTATAATCCCACCACCCAGACCTCAGGTTTAGGTAGTACCATTAATGCAGATATGCTTTTTGCCGGTAAAATGCAGTGCGCTTCATGTCACGATGTTCATAACGGCAGTGGTATAGCTTTCTTATTAAGAAAATCAAATACAGGTAGCGCTCTTTGTTTAACCTGTCACAATAAATAGTTTTTTAATCTACAATATAAATAAGGGGCAGAATGCCCTTTTTTTATAATTTAAAGAATTTTCCATGAATTTACAAAGGGATGCGATTTACCTTTTCTCGTGTTTATTGCTTGTACTTGTCTTTTCCTGTAATAATAAAATAACAAATCTTTCGTCCTCAAAGGATGTGGTTATTTATCCTCCGCCACCGGATACAGCCAGAATTCAATATTTAACCAGCATAAGTAATTCTGTTCAGGTTGAAAAGAAAAGATCAGCGTTTTTACGTTTTATTCTTGGAAATAATGTATCGCTTCCAATTGTTAAACCATACGGAATTTCAGTTAAAAACGAAAAAATATATGTATGCGATGCAGGAATTGATGGAATTGAAATAATTGATTTGAAAAAAAGTTCTTTTAAATATTTTGTTCCTAAAGGAAAGGGGCAGTTAAAAACACCAATAAACTGCTTTGCTGATGAAAAAGGTTTTCTGTTTATTGCTGATGCAGGACGATCACAGGTAGTTATTTATGACAGTTTATTGAAGTATGTTAATGTTATCGGCGATACAGGAAGTTCAAGACCGACAGATGTATATGTTTCTGATAATAAAATCTGGGTTACAAACTCTAAGACACACAGAGTGAACGTATATGACAATAGCTATAAACTGGTTACTTCTTTCCCAGAATCTGTTCCCGGTAATGAAGATTATTTATACACACCTACAAACCTGTATGTGACAGAAAATCAGGTGTACATTAGTGATCTGGGGGATTCTAAAATAAAGATATTTTCAAAGGATGGAAAATTTATAAGCGCCATAGGAAATTATGGAAGCAATATTGGCCAGTTAGTACGACCAAAAGGTATAGCTGTTGATATGCAATCGAACTTATATGTAGTAGATGCTGCTTTCGAAAATGTACAGATTTTCAATAATGAAGGTAAATTATTAATGTTTTTTGGAGGTTCATACAAAGGGCCAGGCGATATGTGGTTACCTGCAAAAATAACAATAGATTATGATAATTTAAAATATTTTGAACCGATGGTTGATCCTGATTATAAACTGAAATATCTGATATTTGTTACAAACCAGTATGGACCCGATAAAATAAATGTGTATGGTGCCGTTGGTACTAAAGGAGTATTACAGAAATGAAGAAAGGGAATAAAATAAAAAAACTTTTTGGGTTATTAATAATACTCTTGATTTTTGGTTGTTCATCACAAACCAGTTATAAGTATCTTGCTGTATTTTTTGAGGGAGTTCCCGATCCAAATCATAAAGATATAGCAAAAACCGATTCAATTAAAAGCACAGACAGCTTAAAATTAAAAGACGTACCCATAACTTCACAAAAGTCGAAATACATTTATCATCCGCCTTATAAAGAGAGGGCCTGCGAAAGTTGTCATAATTCCACTTACCGGTCTAAACTGGTTGAAACTCAACCTGCTCTTTGTTATATATGCCACGAAGATTTTACTTCAAAATTCGCTTCATTGCATGGTCCCGTTTCCGGTGGTTTTTGTACAGCCTGTCACAGTCCGCATTTCTCAGAAAATGAAAAACTCCTGGTAAAAACGGGTCAGAGTCTTTGTGTTCAATGCCATAGCCTTGTCCAGGTTAAGAAAAATGAGGTTCATGCAGATTTGGGTGATATGAGCTGTACAGAATGTCATAATCCACATGGCGGAACAGATAAATTTATGTTAAAATAAAATGAAGTACATTATTTTTATATTAATCATTTTTTCTTTTGTAACAAGAGGACTTGCCCAGCAGTTATTTTTTTCGAGTGAAGATCCTGGGGAAAGGAGGAATGATTCTGTTGTATTCTGGCGTCTTACTTCTCTTTCGGGAGAAATTAAAGCAAGAGGTTTATATCGCGAACAGCGGTTATATCGGGGAGATTTTTACGACTTTCAGGAAACCAGGCTTTTACAGGGAGGTATTGCGTTAAAAACAAGCAGTTATTTTTTCCATCCGAACTTTTTAAAACTCGATGTAGACGGGGAATACAATCCTGAAAAACATTTGGAAAACTATTTGGTTGTCCCTGACCAGTCAGAGGTTAACAATTTAAAAAAACTGGATATAAGAACAACATTTTTTCAGCAACGGAAATTAACATTAATCGGTTTTGCTAATTTAAGCGAGAATTACAGCAACCGGGAGTATTTAACAAACCTTAAAACCAATTATCAGAATTACGGGGGAATGTTGTCTTATACAAATAAGATAGTTCCTGTTACAATCAATTACCATAATGGAAAATGGAATCAGAAGGAAATAGAAACAGGAAGAATATTTCAGTATAAACAGGAAGGAGCAGAAGCCAGATTGTCAAAATCATTCGGATTATCAGACAGGCATGAATTGGTTTATTCGCACGACAAATATTACAGGGATGAAGCAAATTATTTTAATTCAAAAAATATCTCGGATAATCTGAGTTTAAATAATTCCGTGTATTTTGACAGGAAACGTAATTATAGCTTTAGCTCGATGATATCGGCATTTGATCAGCAGGGGCTTGATGAATTTACCCGCTTAACAGCATACGAAAGATTTAATTTCAGATTTATAAAAAACCTGAGACTTCTTTCTAATTATAGCTATAACAACATAATGCGTAAACAATTTGATATGAATCAGCATAATGTTGATGCCATGCTGGAACATAAATTATTTAACAATTTTACTTCTCACCTGACGTTTGATTTTATTCAGACAAACCATACATTATATAAAGACACCAGGACAAGGGAAGGTTTTGATTTTCTGTATACCAGGAAAATATCTGTTGCAGACATTATGTTGTCTTATAAATATATTCGCCAGCATCAGGTTCGAAACAGCGACCCGTCTTCATTGCAGGTACTGAATGAAGAATATGTGTTAACTGATGGATCAATGATTTTATTAAACAAACCCTATGTTGATATTAATTCAGTTGTTGTTACCGATGTTACCGGCACGGTAATTTACCAGTTGAATTTTGATTATGTTCTTATACAGAGAAACAATTACCTTGAAATTCAGCGAATGCCTGGTGGTTTGATCGCCAATGGCGCAACCGTATATGTGGATTATATTTCAATTCAACCCGGCGATTATAAATACAATGCTAATATTCATTATTTAAATGCATCGTTGTTTTTATTTAAAAAGTTTATTGAATTTTATTATCGGTTTTCAAAACAGGATTATGTAAATATTGAACAAACAGATTTTATAACCTTAAATTATTATACACAGAATGTGATCGGAACCAAACTGGATTATCACTTTGTGAGTGCCGGTGCAGAATACGATTATTACAACAGCTCTATAATCCCCTATAAAATGATGAGATATTTTATCCAGGTTCAGGGTAATGTCAACAAAAAAATGATGTGCTCGTTAATCGGAAATTACCGGGATTACAAAATGATTAACGATGATATTAATCAGCGTTATGCTGATATTTCTGCTTTGATTTCTTATATGGTAACATCCCGGTCGAAAATTGAACTTCAGGGGGGGTACCGTAACCAGCGCGGACGTGAGATTGATCTTGATTTAATAACTTCCAGGCTCGAGTTTACTACATCATACCGTAAATTATTTTTATCCGTCGGACTTGAATTCTATAAGAGGAATTACATAAATGAAAAAATCGATTTCAGAGGCGGATATGTTCAGATAGCAAGAAGATTTTAAATGAAAAATAAAGAATGGAAGTAATATATATAAAAGTATTGATCTGGATTATCGGTTTTAACACAAATGTTACATTAAACAATAATGTAAAGAATGAAGGAACATGCCTTGATTGTCATAAAAATGTAACAGAATTACCTACGGTTCATGCCGCCGCCGAAAGTTGCGAAAATTGCCATACGTCAACAGGAGCAGCTCATCCCGATGCCAGTAATAAAGGTTTTAAAATGGCAGATGTTTTACCTAATCTTTGTTACAATTGCCATGAAAGTGTAGAAAAATCTTTATTTACCCATGGCGCCGTAAAGGAAAAAAAGAAGTGTGTCAATTGTCATTCCCCTCACTCTTCAACGCAGGCTAAATTATTATTAACCGATCAGAAAACTCTTTGTCTGACATGTCATAATAAAGAATATAATACTCAAAACGGGAAAATCAGAAACATCAAACAGATATTGGGTAATGCCAAAGTAATTCATAGCCCTGTTGAAAGCGATGGCTGTACTGCCTGTCACAACCCTCATGATTCAGGAAAACCAAAATTACTGACGGATGTGTTTCCTTCAGGAGAATATGCCGTTGCCAGTAAAGATAGCTTTGCCCTCTGCTTTACCTGTCACGACAGCGAATTACTACTAAGTGAAAAAACCACAACAGCAACCGGTTTTCGCAATGGAGATAAAAATCTTCATTTCCTGCATATTAATGGAACGAAAGGCAGAAGCTGCATCTTATGTCATAATGTTCATGCTTCAGTTAACGATCATTTAATATCCGATATTTTATATTTTGGAAGTAAAAATCTTAAACAGCAATATAACCACAGCGAAAGCGGAGGTTCGTGTTTAAATGCCTGTCATAAAGAAAAATTTTATACCCGTTAAATAAAAATTTCAGAATAAAACACTATATTTACTGAGAACGATTGAATAAATGGAATAATGAAAATTAGTATCTTAATAAGTTTTTTCTTTTTTGTGTTGTGCCGGACTGATGCACAGTCCGTTGCAAACACGGTGCATAACTTGTCCGTATCGGGGCCAGGATCGGTTAAAGCCATCTCCGAACAAGATATTTGTATATTTTGCCATACTTCGCATAATTCCATGCCCGAAGCCCCTTTATGGAACCGGAAAAGCAAAGGAACATTTTATACTTTATATAACAGTTCTACTTTAAACGCTAAACCAGGTCAGCCTGATGGTTCCAGTATTTTATGCCTTTCCTGTCATGACGGAACCATAGCGTTGGGCGATGTTTCCAGCAGAACCGTGCAGATAGCCATGAATTCTCCCCTGAAAAAAGGGAACCTTACTACCGATTTATCCGACGAACATCCTATTTCATTTGTTTACAATTCATCACTTGCAGCTGTAGACGGTCAGCTGAAAACACCGCCTCTTTCCGGTGTTATGTTAGATTCCCGGTCGAAAGTACAGTGTACTTCATGTCACGATCCTCATAAAAATAATTTTACGAAATTTTTACGGGCTTCCAATGAATTTTCCGATTTATGTATTCGATGTCATAGTGTTAAAGACTGGGAGACCTCTTCTCATAAAACATCAGCAGAAACCTGGAATGGCAATGGGATTAATCCCTGGAAGCATCTCGATGAACCTTTTTCTACCGTTGCTCAGAATGCATGTGAAAATTGTCACGATTCTCACAATGCCGATGGTAAAAAACAGTTAATGAAATACCAGATTGAAGAAAACAATTGCTACGATTGCCATAATGGAAATGTAAGCAGTACGAATATTCAGAAAGATTTTGCAAAAATGTACCGTCATAACGTGGAAGGATATGTGAATATTCATAATCCTAACGAAGAAGCAATGGTAAGTGCGGGAAAAAAGCACGTGGAATGCAGCGATTGCCATAATCCGCATTCGTCGAATTTATCGGATGCAAAAGCGCCATTTGTAAAAGGCGCCAATGTTAATGTTTCAGGTGTGGATATAACCGGAAAAAACACCCTGAATGCACAGTTCGAATATGAAATATGTTTCCGTTGTCATTCCGATTACCCGGCCACATCTTCGCCTACAACCAGGCAGATTTCCCAGAATAATACCCGTCTTGAATTCGATCCCTCGGCAATTTCATCACATCCGGTAGTTGTGCAGGGGAAAAATCCGAATGTTCCCGGACTTATCTCACCTTTGACAGTAAATAGTTTAATTTATTGCAGTGATTGTCATGCCGGTGATGGCTCCGAATCACCAGGCCCGCATGGTTCTGTTTATCCTCAGATCTTAAAATTACAATATTCCAAAGCAGATAATTCTGTTGAATCCCCTTCAAAATATGCCTTATGCTATTCCTGCCACGACAGGAATGAGTATGCTGCCAATGCCGGAGATAATGCGCAAAAGAATATACATTATAAACATGTGGTAGAAGTTAAAACTTCGTGCAATACCTGCCATGACCCGCATGGAATAAGCAGTTTACAGGGAACTCCCGGCAGAAACACCCATTTAATTAATTTCAATACAAATATTGTAACGCCCTTAAATGGTAATCTTTATTTTCAGGATGATGGCTACCGGAAAGGGAGTTGTACTCTTAGTTGTCATGGGAAAAATCATAACGCTGTGATATATTAATTTTTTGTTTAAAAACATACATTTTAAATCAATTGAAATACAATAAAATGCCAACAATTACATATGCAAAAAACCAGATACGATGCTGTAAAACATATGCGAGAAGTCATCTGCAATAAAGATAAAATCTATATTTGCAACAGTATTTATACCTAAATTTAATCATAAAATCAAAATCAAAATGAAAAATCTATTTTTTACAGCTATCTTACTTTTTGCTTTTACAGCACTAAGTTTTGGACAAACCATTACCGGTACTCCTCACGACATGAGTGCCCAGGCATGGAATACTGCAGCAACAAATAAACTTTGCGGTACCTGCCATACACCTCACAATGCATTGGCAATTGTACAGGCACCTCTTTGGAGCCATACCGCTTCAGTTGCAGCCTATACCATGTATACCAATGCCCAGTCGTCTACCTTTAATGCTACTCCGGGCGCTGCACCAGATGGTAATTCAAAACTTTGTTTAAGCTGTCATGACAACACTGTGGCCTTGGATGATTTTATTGGCGCTGTAGCTCCTATTAATGCCAGCACATTATCTGTAGCTTATGCAGGCTCAACCGCAGTTCTTGGTACTGATTTAACTAACGACCATCCTATTTCTTTTACTTACGATGCTGCTTTAGTAACAGCTGACGGTGGCCTTCACCCAATTACTGACCCTGCTTTAGGTGGCACAATTGATTCTAAAATGTTATTTGGTGGTAAAATGCAATGTGCTTCATGTCATAATCCACATGATAATCAATATACTAATTTCCAGAGAATGGCAAATGCCAACAGTCAGCTTTGTTTAACCTGTCATATCAAATAATTTTAAAAATTATATTTATATTTGAAAGGCGATGTATAGTCGCCTTTTTTATTAAATATTGAAATGATTTATGAAGAAATGCTGGGGAATACTGTCACTGATTTTTGTGGTTTTTCTGTTTGCTTCATGTAACAGGCATACAGCAATTAACAATGTGCCATCTAAAGAAATAGTGGTTTTCCCCTCTCCTCCTGATACTGCAAGAATACAATTATTAACCACCATCAGCAATTCTCAGAACATTGTTAAACCACGTTCAAAATTTGCTGAATTTGTTTTGGGAAAGGAAGAAGTATTACAAGTTAATAAACCCTATGGTATTAGTCTTAAATTTGGAAAAATTTATGTTACAGATATTGGAATTCAGGGGCTGATAGAGATAGATCTCGAAAACAAAGATTTTTCTTACTTTTTACCCCAGGGCAGAGGTGTTTTAAAAGCACCTGTAAATTGTTTTGTGGATGACAGGAATTATTTATATGTTGCAGACAGTAAACGCAACCAGGTTGTTATATACGATAAAGAAAGAAAGTATGTAAATGCAATTGGTGATACCGGCATGTTTAAACCTACCGATGTATTTGTTTATAATGAGAAGATATACGTAGCAAATATAAAAAACAACAAAATTAATGTTTATAGTACCGATAGCTTAAATACATTTCTTTTTTCATTTCCCGAATCGGAAAAAGGGAATGAAGATTTTTTATATTCACCAGTCAATCTATATGTAAGAAATGATAAGGTATACGTTTCAGATATCGGTGGTTTTAATATTCAGGTTTATACATTAGACGGAAAATATATTAAAACGATTGGAAGCTATGGTAGAAACCTGGGACAGTTTTCGCGTAATAAAGGAGTTGCCGTAGATAAAGATGAAAACGTATATGTAATTGATGCCAGCTTTGAAAATGCACAAGTATTTAATAAAGAGGGGTTGTTGTTGATGTATTTTGGCGGACCCTATGCCGGGCCGGGGTATATGTGGTTACCGGCTAAAGTAACCATTGATTATGACAATATGCAATATTTTCAGCAATTTGTTGACCCTGCTTTTAATTTAAAATATTTAGTGTTAGTTACTAACCAGTTCGGCCCCGATAAAATAACAGTGTACGGTGCCGTTGAACTAAAAAAGTAAATTAAAGTGAAGTTTGAAAAAATAATTTTAAACTTTATAATTATAGTCTTTATACTTTACAGTTGCTCCAAAGAAATTCAGTATAAAACACTAACCTTTTTTTTTGATGGAGTGCCAGATACCGTTGCAACTGTATTAACAAAGGACACTTTATTAAAGGCAAATAATAATGTGCCAATAGAAAATCTTGTTCTTACCGCACCTGAAACAAACAGGGTTATTCATCCGCCATATAAGGAGAATGAATGTTCGGCCTGCCATTCAGAAGGAACAATGACCATGCCTCAGCCCCAGCTTTGTTATCAATGTCACGATGATTTTGCCACCAAATATGCTTATGTACACGGACCTGTTGCAGGCGGTTATTGCACAGCCTGTCATCATCCGCACATGGGCGAGAAAAAATTATTGCTCCGGAAAGGCCAGGATCTTTGTCTTTTTTGCCATGAAAAGGAAATGGTATTCAAAAATGAGAATCATAGTGGAATTGACAGTACGAACTGTACGGAATGCCATAATCCACATGGCGGACAGGACAGAACATTGTTTAATTAATGTAATGAGTTGAAAAGAGTTGTTTTTATATGGCTGATGTTTCTGTTGTTGGGAAAAGGATATTCCCAGCAGGCATTCTTTTCAGATTATAATACAAAAAATAAGAAAAGTTCCTTTAAATTCTGGAAACTTATGGATGTCTCGGGTGAGGCATTTATAAAAGGCCAGAACAGAAACCAGAATATCTTCAGGGGAACTTTTAAAGAATTTCAGAAAAGTACTGTTTATTCGGGAGGAATATTGCTTAATACCAAGAGTTATGTGTGGGCTCCACAGTTTTTAATGTTAGATATTACAGGTGAATATAACCCTGAATTAAATAAAGATATTTACATTGTTATTCCAGACAGATCTGAGGTTCGTACAATGAACAGATTTGATATGAGAGCAACTTTTTTTAGTTCCAAACCAGTTAATTTAAGTGTTTTTCTGAATTTAAACAATGTATATCAGAATCGGGAAAATCTGGCAAATATCCGGTCTAACTCAAAATCATGGGGTGGTTTTTTTAATTATAGTAATAAGATTTTACCTCACAATATCAGTTTTACGAATACCAAATGGAATCAGCAGGAAATTCAAAGCAACCGGAATTATTATTTTGATCAGACAATTTTTCTTGCAAATACTTCCAGATCATTTACAAAATATGAAGATAAACACGACTTGAATTATACTCATAATGAATACCTGAGTAAACAGTGGCAATTTAATACAGTGAACAACTTTAACGAGATAAGGTTAAACGATGATATTTATTTTGATTTTAAGAAAAACTATCATTTACAATCATTGGTTTCCAGGGATATTCAAAAAGGCACTTATCTAAACCAGAAAAGAATAAGAGTGTTCGAGAATCTTTTCATAAAATTACCTGAAAACCTTAATCTTCTGGGTAACTATAATTTCAATAATGTTTTGTACGATACTGTCAGAACTGTCCAGAATAATATTACAGGGAGCCTGAAACATAAATTATATCAAAGCTTATATACCGGTATATTTTATGAATACAACAATGTAAAAAGTGCTTATTTTAAAGAAATACGGACTAAAGCAGGTTTTGATTTAAGGTATGTTAAAAAAATTCCTTGGCAGGGGTATTTAAATATTACATACAACTTTTTCAGACAACACAATTCAACCATTGCAGAAGATGTAATTCTTCAGATTATTCGTGAGGAACATGTATTAACTGATGGTACAATTATTTTACTGGATAAGGCTTATATAAATTTTTCAACAATTACTGTTTCAGATAATACCGGAACTATAATATACCAGCAAGGTCTGGATTATCTTTTGATAGCAAGAAATAATTATTACGAAATACAGAGGGTTCCCGGGGGATTAATATCGAATAATTCAACAGTTTATGTGAGCTATACAGCTAACCAGCCGGGTACATATAAATATGATATGAATTATCACGCAGCTAATGCCAGTATAACTTTATGGAAAAATCTTTTTGAGATATATTACCGGTTGGTTAAACAAGACTATATACATCTTAATAAGACAGATTATATCACGTTGAATTATATTACTCAGAACATTGTTGGAACAAAGTTGCAATATGATTTTGCAAGCGGAGGCTTTGAATATGATTATTATAATTCTTCTGTTGTACCCTATAAAATGTTTAGGTATTATGTTGATTTTCAACGAAATTTCAACAACAGGGTAAATGCCAGTTTAAGTGCTAATTTGCGTGATTATAAGATGCTTGATGATTCTGTCAGAAATAAATTTTATGATGTTAATAGTAAGGTTACATATCGTATCAGATCTTTAACCAGTGTCGGAATATCGGGTAGTTATATAAAGCAGCAAATCAATGAAACCGATCTGAATTTAATTCTTGCAGGAGCTGAAATAACAACCGTATACAGGAAATTATATTTTACGCTGGGTATAGATTTTTACCACAGAAAATACCTTAACGAAGAATTCCGTTTAAAGGGAATATATCTTCAGATTTCCAGGAAATTTTAAAAAATTAATGAATGGATATTCTTATCATTAAAATATTAATCTGGCTTATCAGCGCTAACCCTGTATATATAAATATACCGGAGGCAGAAAACAAATGTGCAGAATGCCATAAAGACTTTGCCATAAATAAGGTTTTGCATCCGGCTGTTGAAAGTTGCGATAATTGTCATCAATCCAATGGTACCGAACACCCGAAACCGGGTGAAAAAGGTTTTACCCTTGCCCAGACGGTACCCGGTTTATGTTATAATTGTCACGAAGCCAAAAATACAAAAACCACAAAACATTCACCTGTTGATGGGGGTGAATGCCTGACCTGCCATAGTTCTCATAGTTCTGAAAACAAATTTCTTTTAACCGATTTTCCCGCTTCCAGGCTTTGCGAAACATGTCACGATTTAGCTATCACTGATAAGAAATCTGTACATAAACCGGTTAAGGATGGAAAATGTATAAACTGTCACGATCCGCACCAAAGCGATTTGGCAAAACTGCTTAAAAAAGAACCAAAAGAATTATGCTTAAGTTGTCATAATAAAACATATACAAACGGGACAAGAACAATTGCCAATATCAGCCAGGCTTTAAAAACCGGGAATACCATTCATGCTGCCATTGAAGGAGATGGTTGTTTAACCTGCCACAAAGGTCATGCTTCCGATAAAAACAACCTATTAATTGATGAATTTCCTCAAAGTACTTACACAAATGTTGGCAAAGATGGGTATTCGCTTTGTTTTACCTGTCATGATAGTCAATTGATGGAAACTGCCAATACAAGCGCTACAGGATTCAGAAACGGGCAAAAAAATATTCATTATATTCATCTTAACGGAAATAAATCGAGGAGTTGTATTGTTTGTCATAATGTTCACGGGTCAGTAAACAAACATCTGATTAATACAGAAGTGCCTTTCGGAAACTGGAAAATGGCCATGAATTATAAGCTAAGTGAAAATGGCGGATCGTGTATGCCTGGTTGTCATCAGGAAGAAAAATACGACAGGGTAATTCCGGTTGTTAAAGAAGAAAGAGTTATAGTAAGTAACAATGATTCAAAGGAAAAGGCGGATGCTGAGGCTAAGAGGTTAGCCGAAGAAAAAGCAAAAGCCGATGCCGAAGCAAAACTTTTGGAAGAAGAAAAAGCGAAAGCAATGGCTGCCGATGCCGAAGCAAAAAGATTAGCTGATGAGAAAACCCGGGCAGATGCTGAAGCTAAGAAATTAGCCGAAGATCAAAGTAAATGGAAGACAGATACTGTAAAGATAAATAATAAATTACAGAATATTAATGTGAAGAACGATAACGAAGAAACCGAAGAAGATGATGAAACTGAATCGGATCTTGTAAAACTCAATAATATTAAATTTGAATTTGATTCGATTACGTTTAATACAGCTTTCGAAAAAGAATTAAATAATGTAGCAAGAGTAATGAATGAAAATCCCCTGATGAAAGTTGAAATACAAGGTTATACCGATAACGTAGGCGATCCGTTATATAATAAGGAACTATCATTAAAAAGAGCAAAAACTGCGAAGATCTTGCTTATGAACAGGGGAATTTCGTCAGAAAGAATTACAACGAAGGGATTTGGTGAGGAAAATCCGATAAAATCAAATGATACGGAAAAGGGTAGATTTTTGAACAGGAGAATAGAGTTTAAGTTTATCTATAAATAGATTCGGTTATTTTACCTGATAGTTGTTTCTTGACTTTTAACCAGAAAACCATGCCTTCAAGTATTATTTCGCTTTCTGTTTTTTCATCGCTTATTAATATTTTTTGTTGGTTCTCTTTACCTTTATTATAAATAAATTCCCTGCTAAGGTCGTCAAAAAGCAGTGTTGGGCTTAATGGATCATTGTTACTGTTTTTTACTGTAAAAAGAGATGTGTTATTGCCCATGTTGGCAAAATAAAAGGGATAGGTACCGCTTAATTCTGTTTTTGATTTTACAATAATTATTCCTTTGAAAATAATGTTATTGTTTCCACAGGTTCTCAAAATTTCTTTTGTTATTTCTTTTATACTACAGGTAAATCCGTCTGACTTTAATTTCTGTGAATAACCGTAAAATGTAAACAACAGAAAACAAGAAAGAATAAAGATTTTTGACAGTAATTGATTCTTCATAAACAATATGTACTGAAAACAGTATTCTTTGCAAATTTATTTAAAATTAATAACAAAAAATGTTTATTTAACTGAAATAATTTCGTGATTTATGTATGCGATATTAAAAGAAATACGAAATATGTGTTATTGAGCATTTTATTGTTATGTGAAAAGAATTAATTTTGAAAATTAACAACTTGACTTTAAGTCTCCATAGAGTATGATAAAATTTTTTTATATAGCTTTATTATTTATTGGCGTTTCAACATTTACATTTAGCCAGGGGATAAAGCAGACACATCACGATTTCAGCGGCCAGGCATGGAGTAATCACGAATATTGTAAACCATGTCATACACCTCATAATGCTGATCTAACAGTTCCCCTTTCGCCTTTATGGAATCATCAGTTAACCAGCGCGGTATTCAATCTGTATTCTTCTGCAACAATGAACAGTTTTCCCGGGCAACCTGACAGAACGTCAAAATTATGTTTGTCCTGTCACGATGGAACCATTGCTATCGAAAATCATGGCGGTGTAAATACAGGCACTTCTTTTATGCCTTCTCCCGGTTTAATTTCAACAGATTTATCAAACGATCATCCTATTTCTATTGTTTATGATGCAGCTTTAGCAGCAACTGATCCGGGACTGAAAGATCCAACAACTACAATGTCGGGATTAGGAGGAACAATTACCCAGGATTTGTTAAAAAACGGGTATATGGAATGTACTTCCTGTCATGATCCGCATATTTCAAGAAACATTTCTGGTTGTACCGGATGTCATATTTTACATCCACAATTTCACACGGTTACCGTATCTATATGGAAAAGTAATACGAACAGCGAACTTTGTTTAACATGCCATAATAAATAATCGGTTTTGTTTTAAGCAGAAGAAAATTTTTATTCCTTTTCTAAATGAATTTTTAGCTTCCCGTTTTTATCAAGAATGGAATTATTCTGGCCGGATTTCTTACTGCATATAACCCCGTTTCCTCCTCCTCCCCAATCATTTTCTCCCCAATTCTGGCCATGTCCATGACAGGTCTGGCATGCCGTACACATCGAATGCCAATCATATGCACTTTCCCAGGTAGCATGACAAACCATGCACAAACCCTGGGCTGACCCCCAACTAACATCAACACCACTAATTGTGACAACAACTGCACGGCTTGTTCCAAATGTATTCCATGGCGGGCCTGTCCATGCCGGGCCGGAGCGAACACCATCGTCCACATACATGGTACCATCAACAACATCCTTTATCATATAAGGATTTCCCAATGTATTTGTTGCCGTATATGAACCATGGGCATCGTGACAATCCAGGCATAACATATCGTGCGAAGGAGCCCCTGAATAGCCAGCCCATCCTCTTTTAGAGCTTGGACCATGCATTCCGTTAGTCCATGTATAATCAACGTACCAAGGAGCCGAAGTATAACCGCAGGATTCGAGACCTCTCATTGCAATGGTAGGGCCGGTAACATTAGAGGGAAAGCCCGGAGCGGATGGTCCCGTTCCGCCGTTATGACAACTTAAACAAAAACTATTTGTGGTTCCTGTCCATACTGTAGTTGTATTAAAAGGATCGGCAAGGGGAGCCGATTGTGAAACGTTATGAGCGCCATGACAGTTCAGGCATTCGATTTTTGCACCGCTAAAAGCTTGATCGGCATTACTGATGTCATGATGGCTGTTAACAGCTCTCATGGTACCTTCGTCTCCAAAGCAAAAATCGCCATACCATTCATTCCACTGTAAGGTTCCCATAAATTTTGTAGCTACATCCGGGACGGTATTCCCATTACCAAAAGGATCGAAAGGAGAGGCCAGCCTGCTTGCCCCGTTGGCATCGTGACAACTTTTACAAAAATCGGATACATCCGGATCGGATGTTAAAGATTCAGGTTTTTCAAAATGATAAATAACACTGCTGTTATCAGCATCAATTAAATCAACATATCCGTCAGTATGAGTTGTTTGGTCGTGACAAACTATACAATCGGCCTCGTCTAATGTTGCTCCATAATGAGCATGAGTGTTGCTTGCAGGAAATTCTCCGATAATGGCTCTACGCCCACCCGCCGGAATTCCATCGCCATTATCCTGGGCTACATTATGACATGAAAGGCAATCTCCCGAAGGCATAAATGCATCTTCATGCGGGTGGCAACTGATACAACTCATGGCAGGATTGTGCGAATGATTTCCACTGCTGTTGTTCCTGTGATAAGTAGTGCTGGTATGGCATACTTCGCAAACACCATTATAGGTAGCATCTCCATCAGCATATGAATTGGAACCCGTTTCGGCTGAAAAGATTACGGCTTTTTTTCCACTGCTCGGAGTGGAGATGCTGTCGCCAATTAAAAAAATATTTGTCTTATTGTTATTATGTGGCTGATGACATTTAAGGCATTCCATCCCCATATGAGTTCCATAAGTATGACAATTTAAACACAACGCAGAATTATTTGTGGCTTTTAATAAATTTCCATCTGTTGAAGTAGCATAATGAAGCTGATGACAACTGGAACATTCTATTTTAGAATTAACAAGCGAGAATGGTGCAACAGGAGTAGCAGTTAATCTCGGATCGACTCCGTTATAAGTAATACCAACCGGATGGCTTCCTTTGTTGGACGGGTTAAAAGAATATAAACCTACATTTCTGGCAGAATGGCAATCTTTACATAACGCATCGTTTGTGTTATCGGCTCTTAAAAATGGAGGGTATGTCTGTAAATGTTGATTGTGACAGGTAGAGCAAATAATTTTGCCACCGGGTAACCTTAAGGCCATTTCGGAATTGGATGGAGTATTTGTTTCAAGTGCTGAATTAATTGCAGTAACATCCCAGGAATGAGAATTACCAATTATTCCGGGAATCGCTTTCATGGCATTCTCAAATGGTTTTCCGCTGGCAGTCCCGCTGGGATTATGACAACTCATGCACAGGTTTGCATTTCCATTTACGGCTGTTAACTGACCTCCGGGTGATGTATGATTAATGTGACAAGAGTTACATTCTCCATGGGGAATCGCTTTTTCGCCTGAAATGAAAAGACTTGCAAAATCAGAATATTCAATGTTTAATAATCCGGGATACTGGAAAAATTGATTTTTGTAAACACTGGCGAATAAAATGGTAGATGAAAAAACAATTACAAAAATATAAACAAAAAAATGTTTATGACCTTTAAAAAAATATTTCATTTTATTAATTAATATAAATCAAAGATAGTAATGTTCTAAATTAATATAAATGTTATTTAAGCATGCTGTTTAGCAGATAAGATATAATGGCAGATATGTGAATATAAAAGAAAATCAGTTTGTTTAAAAATTTTCCAATGAAATTTAACTTGACTCATTTAAAATATAACAACAAAGTTGAGGTTGAAAATGGCAAATCTTTTACTTCAACATAAAATAATATTTATCATTATTAACAAATAGAAGAATCAGGCTCTGTACGCCTAAAATAGTGTTTAACAGTTAAATGTGTTAAAAAATATTTAATTGTTAAAGTTGATTAAATTCACTGTTTAAGAACACGGCTGTAAAGCATTAAAATTGAGTATATTTGCTCTTGCAGAAAAGATGATATCTTTTACCTTTGTGCTAACAAAGTTTAAATAGAAATTATGAAATCATATATGAAAATAATCATTTGTGTATTAGTTGTATTGAATATTTTTTTATCAGCAAATGCACAAAAAATAAATTGCCTGGATTGTCATGAAAACCTGATAGCCGGGACTGCCCACGACAAATTAGTGTCCTGTGGTGATTGTCATCGCGACATTGTTAACGAAGATCATGCGGAAAAGAAAGCCAACCCGGTAGATTGCAGCAAATGTCATGCGGCTCTTGCTACCCAAGTTTCAAAAGATGTTCATCATACGTTAGTCAATTTACCCGAAGAAAAATCACCCGACTGTAAATCATGTCATGGAACACATAAAATAAAAAATATATCAAAAATCAATAATAAGGAAAAAGAGTTTTGTGCCGGATGTCATAAAACAAAAATATTAGGATCTCCATATCATACCAACAATAATTTAAGTGATGGATGTCTGAAGTGTCATAAAAATCTTGATTTTAAAAAATTATTAAGTGGTTCAGTACATGCTGATATGTCATGTCCGAATTGCCATAGCTACGTTGTTAAAAATTTATCCGATCACCAGGAAAAACCTAAAGATGTGCCTTTGGCAGATTGTTATTTGTGTCACAGTTCTATTGCGGCAGAACACCGCGAGAGTATTCACGGTATTTCGCTGGCCGAAGGAATAAACGAAGCCGCTCAGTGCTGGGACTGTCATGGTTCACACAATATACTAAAAGTAAACTCGGACAGCAGTATGGTTTATGCAAAAAACCTTATTACAACATGCGGAAAATGCCACGATAATCCGGAATTTATTAAAAAACATTCGTTTGCCGTAAAACAACCCGGAAAAATGTATTCGCAGTCGGTACATGGAAAACTGGTAGAGTCCGGAAAAATGAAGGCGGCAACCTGCGTTACCTGTCATGGTTCGCACGATATTAAAAACAGGGTACAGCCCGGATCGAAAATAGCCAGTATAAACGTACCAGCAACCTGTGCAGAGTGCCATAAGGAAATAACGGAAGAATATAAAAAATCGATTCACTGGATTGCTGTAAAAAAAGGAGTCCGTGAATCACCTTCGTGTAATGATTGTCATAGTGAACACAGCATACATGCAATAAATACACTCGATAAAAGGGAGGAAATTAAAAAGATCCAGGAAAATACCTGTCTTCAGTGTCATCAGAATTTATTATTGTCAGAAAGATATGGCATGTCAGGAAAGAGCGCCGGCAATTACCAGGATAGCTATCATGGCCTGGCATCTTCAAGAGGTGATAAAAAGGCTGCCTTATGTATAGATTGTCATGGTGTACATAAAATTTTACCAAAAGATTATGCAGAATCAACTATAAATAAAAATAATGTAGTAGTAACATGCGGAAAATGCCATAAAGACGCAACCGAAGTTTTCGCCAAAAGTTATTCTCACGTAAGCAAGGAAGACAATTCGGCTAAATATATTGAAGATATTGTTGGCACCATTTATTTCTGGTTGATTGTTGTTGTTATAGGATGGATGGCAATTCATAATCTTTTGATTTTAATTCATGAGTTAAGAAAGCGTTATAAAAAATCAAAAGATGAAATCAGAATCCCCCGGTTTACTACAAATGAACTCATACAACATACTTTTCTTCTGCTTTCTTTTATAGTACTGGCAATTTCCGGGTTCCAACTAAAATATCCTGATAGTTTGTTAGGCAGAGGATTGTATACTCTTGGGTTCGATGAATCTGTACGACAGTGGGTACACCGGTGTTCTGCCTTGGTTATGATTGCCTTATCCGTTTATCATGTTATTTATTTGATTTTAACATCCAGGGGAAGGGATGTTTTAAAAGGATTATTGCCAAATTTCAGAGACTTACGCCAGCTTATAAATAATATGTTGTATTATATGCACCTGAAAAAGAAACATCCCGATTTCGATAATTATAATTATATCGAAAAAATGGAATACTGGGCGCTTATCTGGGGTACTATAATAATGGGAATTACCGGCTTTGTTTTGTGGTTTCCTACCATAGTTGGAAACTGGGCGCCGGTTTGGTTTATTAAAGTTTCAGAGATAGTTCACTTTTATGAAGCAATTTTAGCAACGCTTGTGTAAGTACCCCCTTTTTCCTACAGAGCTAAATTAAACATTTTTCATATTTCGTATTCATAAATTCAATAGGACTTTTATTTCCTAAACTATCATGTGGGTGATTATTGTTATAATCATCCATAAAA
>JBBIRU010000008.1:0-2106 GCA_037441645.1 Bacteroidota bacterium | reverse complement strand
ATTCCCGCCCCGACCGTGCACACGGACAACCTAAAATGACATATCGTAAGTTATTTAATCTTGCGATAGATGCTATTTTTTCTTTTTCTAATATCCCTTTAAGGGTCTGTTTATATTTAGGAGTATTTGGAATTATTATTTCATTTTTAGTAGGAACTTTTTCTTTGATATCAAAAATATTAGGAATTGCTTCTCCCGGCTGGTCTTCAACTTTAATCAGTATATATCTTTTTGGCAGTATTCAACTGGTTTTTTTAGGGGTTTTAGGTGAATATGTTTACAGGATATATAAAGAAGTACAAAACCGTTCGACCTTTATCGTCAGGAAGTATTATGAGGATTGATTTCCGGTCTGTTACTTTTAAATTACTAATCGTTATTTTTTTAGGGTTAGTATTACGTTTCATTTTTACTTTTTTTATTGCCCGTTCATATTTTGGCAGGGAAAACATTTACCTGGATTATGATTTCTGGGCCTGGGCCAACTCTTTTGAGAATTTCATTAAATATGGCACTTTCACATTTGATTTAAATAATCCATACGGATATTTTGGCAGAATGCCCGGTTATTCCATGTTTATTGGGATCTTTTATTTAATTACCGGAAATTGGCAGGATGCCTTACCTGTTATTGGTATAACCCAGATTTTTCTGGATTGCCTTGCTATTTATCTTCTTTTTAAAATCGGACAAAAAATATTTAAAAATGATGGCACTTCATTATTGATATCCTTTATGTATGCTACTTATCCCTTTATAATTGTGTGGAATCCGGTAGCATATTCCGAATCGGCAAGTATTTTCTTTATCCTTTTATTTCTTTTCCTGTTTCTTAAAAATACTCCCCTGTTTATGTTTTTTGCCGGGGCAGCCCTGTCGTTTGCAATTCAATGCCGGCCTCAGATTCTTATTTTGATTCCTTTAAGCTTTTTATGGTTTTATTACTTTCCCGGAGAAAAAAAGTATATTATCAGGAAAATTACTTTTTATTTAGTGGCAATCCTTTTGTTTTATGGTTCATGGCCTGTAAGAAATTACCTTTTATACAATAAAATAGTTCTTACACAGGATATTCGTGCATTTAAAACTGCAGGCGACGACTGGTTATCGTTTTGTCAGTATTTATATTCAGTTAAAACAGACTTTGAGCCCCAGTTTTCCCAAATTATAAAGAATCAGAAAGTAGAAATGCCTTTAATAGCATATTCTGTACCAGGCGATTCTGTTAAATTAGAAAAAGCACTTGCCCTTTCAAAAGAATGTGGTTCAAGCTTTAGCCATTGGAGAGGGTATTGGAAAAAACCTTTTGATGAACCCAACTGTAACCGGGAAATAGCACAGTTATTTGATGAGTTGCGTGAAAGTCAGAAAAAAAACAATCCATTTAATTATTATATTTCAGTCCCTTTACAAAATTTACAAAAAGCATTATTTAAGTTCCGGCTAAACAATGCTACCGGAATCAGAAATCTTGCCTCATTATTATTTATTTATCGTACATTTCTAATTTTTATCGGAATTACAGGACTTATCTGGATGTATATACGAAGAAACAATAGGCCATTTGTTATATTTATATTTGTATATTTTGTGATTCTTTATTTGTTGTTATGCGCCGGCACCGGCCCTCAGCTCAGAAACATCGAAATGAGATACTTTCTTCCGGCAGATATCTTATTATTAATTCCGGCAGCTGCTTTAATACAGCATTTATGGCTTTATTCTTTCTCAAAATTAAAAAACAGATAATGGTGTATTGTTTCTTTTACATATGTCGAATTAAATCTGTTTTTACATTAACTGAGCTTAATATTCTATTACTTTTATAAATAAATCATGCATCTGTATAATTGATTATGCCTGTTCCTGTTCTATATTTAAGTTACGATGGAATTTCTGATCCCCTGGGGCAGTCACAAATACTTCCATACTTAAGAGGATTAGCATCAATGGGATATTCCATACATTTGGTAACAGCTGAAAAAAGGATTCATCCTGAAAGTGCAAATGAATTAAAAAACGAATTATTAAGAGAAGGCATCGAATGGCAGTATATTAATTATACCAAATGGCCTCCTGTAATTTCTACCCTATACGATATCCGGC
>JBBIRU010000007.1:0-2138 GCA_037441645.1 Bacteroidota bacterium | reverse complement strand
AACCATTTCCTTGATCCATTGATTTCCCGACACGTAACAGTCTGCATCAGTAAATAAAACCACTTCATGCAACGCCGATTTAATTCCAATGGTTAAAGCAAGTTTTTTTCCATGCACAAACTTTTCATCCTTTTTTATGGATGTAAACCGAAGTTTTGGATATTTATATGTCATCCGTTTCAGAACATCTTCGGTTTCGTCTTCTGAACAATCATTTACAACAACTACTTCAAAGTCGGGATAATCCTGTTCAAGTATAGAAGGAAGAAATTTTTCGAGATTTTCTGCTTCGTCGCGGGCACAAATCACAACAGAAACAGGAAAATAACCGGTATTACTGATTTTAGATTTATGAAATGCCAGTCGCAGGTAAAAAAACAGATAATAAAACAATTGTATAACAAGGCATAACGAAAACATGCCTGCTAAAACCAAACAAAAAATTCCCCTACCCGAATATAAGAACTCCTGCACTTTAAATCCGTAAAGTCTATTTATTTCAATGCAAGTTTATAAAAATCGTGTATAGCTTTTTATCTTTATCAAAAGGTTTAATAAATGAATTATCCACCGTCTTATTATTTGATACAGTGAAAATAAGAAGATATTTTAAAAATGGGCAAAACTTTAATTTTCAATTAATCCTTTATTAAAATATTTATTGCATCTATTATTCTTTTCAAAATTCATACATTGTTTTGACAATGTAAAATTTCGGTTATTTTTGCAAAAGAATTTAAAAATGGATTATGGCAACAACGGCTGATTTTAAGAACGGATTATGTATCGTCTACAATAATGATTTATATTCAATTGTTGAATTTCAACATGTAAAGCCCGGCAAGGGAGGTGCATTTGTAAGAACCAAACTGAAAAACCTGAAAACCGGAAAAATAATTGAAAACACATTTAACTCCGGGGTTAAAATCGACCTGGCCAATGTTGAAAGAAGAGCCTACCAGTTTTTATACAAAGACGATATGGGCCTGAATTTTATGCATTCCGAAACATTTGACCAGATAAGCGTAGCGGAAAGCATGGTGGATGAACCTCTTATTTTAAAAGAAGGGATACAGGTTTACATTGCTTTTGATGCCGATACTGAAACACCCCTCACCTGCGAACTTCCTCCTTTTGTTGAAATGGAAGTTATTTATACCGAACCCGGTCTGAAAGGCGATACTGCTTCTTCTACCGCTTTAAAACCGGCCAAACTCGAAACAGGTATAGAAATTAAAGTGCCTTTGTTTATCACCGCAGGTGAAATTATTAAAGTTGATACACGCAACCTTAGTTACTCAGAACGAGTCAGAAAGTAATAAACAATCCTGATGAAATTACCCAGACCATATACGATTAAAGAAATTGCAGAAATTCTGGGTGTCTCATACGATGGTAATGATAATGCTCAGGTTACCGGCATCAACGAAATTCATCAGGTTGAAAAAGGCGACATTACCTTTGTTGATCATCCCAAATATTACGATAAGGCGTTATACAGTCCGGCTGCAGCTATAATAATTAATTCAAAACCCGATGACAGCCTGGGAAAATCCTTGTTGTTTTCAAACGATCCGTTCAGCGACTTTAACCGGTTTACTCAAAAATTTATCAGCTTCTCTCAAAGTCATTATGCCATCAGTCCTTCCGCCAATATAGGAAAAGGCACTATTATTCAACCAAATGTTTTTATCGGAGAAAATGTAACTATTGGTGAAAATTGTACTGTTCACTCCAATGTTAGTATATATCACAATTGCATAATAGGTAATAACGTTGTTATTCATTCCAACACGGTAATCGGCGCCGACGCTTTTTATTATAAACGGAAAACCGATGGTTACCATAAATTGTTATCTTGCGGAATGGTCATTATTAAAGATTTTGTTGAAATTGGTGCAAATTGTACTATTGATCGCGGAGTAAGCGGCAATACAACCATTGGTGAAGGAACAAAGCTCGATAATTTAATCCAGGTAGGCCACGATACGGTTATCGGAAAAAATTGTCTTTTTGCCTCACAGGTAGGAATTGCCGGATGTGTAACTATTGAGGACGATGTTATATTGTGGGGTCAGGTAGGTGTTCAAAAAGATCTTACTATCGGGAAAGGAGCTATTGTATTAGGTCAGTCGGGA
>JBBIRU010000006.1:0-2213 GCA_037441645.1 Bacteroidota bacterium | reverse complement strand
AAGATAATGCCTGATGATTTCTTTTGAGAATTCAAAACTTTTTTCACGGGCAAGATTAAGTTTTGTTATTGTTAACATGGGAAAGAAAAGTATTTCCTGTTTACTTCCCTTTTTTACTTTCAAAACCTTCTGCAAAGAATTCTTCCAGGGTCATATCAAAGGCTTCAATTATCCTGACAAGGGTACTGAACCGCAAATCTTCTCCACGCTCATATCTTCCAAACTGGGCACGTGAAATATTATGCTCATAGGCAAAATACTCGTAACTGGTATATCCTTTACTAATTCGTATCTGCCTTATTCGTTCTCCTAATTCCTTCAGGTATTTTTCTTTGGAAGGTATTGTTGCAGTTTTTTCACTTTTTTGTTTCATGATACAAATCTTATGAATATCCGTTATTTTCGTTACTCCTTATAAGTACCCTACTAATTAGTATCTATTTGAAATTAATTATTTATATTTGTGCTTGTTAAATAAAATGATGATAACTATATGCCAAATGACAATCAGAATCTGCAAATGATAAGAAACAACTTGCATAATTTATGAGACTGTATCTGCTCGTCCATACCATAAACTCTCCGTTATTAAAACTGAAATTGGAGCTTTATCTTTCGGAGATATCGGATATTATTAACCAGGAATGTCAATATAGCTGTTGTACATATGAAATACAAACCGGTTTATGCAAAAAGGAACTTATTAAATTACTAAAAGCATTTGTTAAAAGCATGAGACTTTGCGAGGACGAAAGGGTTGTTTTATATGACCCTGAAATTTGCTCTGACATTTTTGAAATGCCTGATAAAAACGAAAAAATATTACTTCATGGTGATTTTGCTAAAGAAATCCAGGTTGACAAAATAATGATTACGGTTTTTAGACATATAAAAATGAGAATGGAATTGGAAAAAATTGAAAAAAAATATTTCCGCTCATTGCCAAAAAACAAAGAATCTTAGATTCAAGCCGGACAATAAAAAAATGATTATGCAATTAGAGATTGCTTCTTCTAAATATAGATAGTTTTGTGTGGAAAGAGTTAAATCCAATTTCAAATTAATTATTGAATCACTATCTGTTGTAAATTCGATTTTGTTGTGCTGATTTTTCATCTTTTTAATTTTTTAAAAATTTGTTTCTGTCTTAATATGGATAGGTGCTTAGATTTTTATTGCCTTATATTAGCCAACTAATATAAGGTTAAAATATTACATATAAGATTGTTGAAGAAGATAATTAACGTGAGTTCGATTTAAGCAACCATCATAATTCCATTATTTTTAACGGTTTCAATATTTAACGATGGCTTTTTTGTAAAATACGAGTATGCAATTAATCCTGAGATCAGATTGGTAATAAAATTATTAAAGCTTCTATGTCTTGTGTGCTCAATTTGGCAAATGTTTTTTAATTCGTCATTCACCGTTTCAATAAGTGCTCTTTTCTTTAGCAGAAGCTTATCATGAATATGCATCACGCTATTTTTCATATTCTTTCTGAGTTTTGTTACCATATGTATTCTATCAATAAATAATAGTTCGAAAAGACTTTGACTGATATAGCCTTTATCACCAAATAATTTTCCAAAGATTTTTTTATGAAAAGCTTTACTTTTTAATGGTTCCCTGTCATCTACATTTCCTCTGCTAAGCATAAACTCCAGGATTTCGCCTCTGTCGTTAATGATCAGATGAAGTTTGAAGCCATAAAACCATCCGATAGAACATTGACCCTTTGTAGCCATTCCGTTAAAAACCTTATTCGATTTTTCTCTTCGTATATGGCAGGCTCGTATTGGGGTTGAATCAATAAAAGATACACCTGTACAATTACCGAGACAATGCATTTTCAAAAAAAGAGCCATCGGTATTAAAGCTTTTCTCTGTAACTCAACAAAACGATTGTAAGAAACAGTTTTTGGAAACTCATTCTTTAAGTGTACTTGAACGTAGTGAGTATAAAAATGTTTAAGGTTACGAAAACTATAAGAATGAAATAAAATCAAAATCGTGATAACCTCGCTATCGCTTAAATTACATGGCTTATTGCGGTGTTTCTTCTCAGTTTTTGAAGATAATTCGTGACCAGATTTTACTTTGTGAAATTCTTTGCAAAAATCATCTACCTGACAAAATATTTCAATAACTTTATCCTTCGTAATCATAGGTTTTTCTTTTTTTGATTGATTGGCCTCTTTCAAAGATAAGAA
>JBBIRU010000005.1:0-2669 GCA_037441645.1 Bacteroidota bacterium | reverse complement strand
AGTGATTGTATTCGAAGAACTATACAGTGGTAGAATTGTCAAGGGTAATTTAAATGCAAAAAAAAGGGATATAGATCAAGCTAAGCTTAAATTGAGAGTTGCTGTCACGAGGGCTAAGAAAAAGGCAACCATTTTATCGCCAAGCCGAGAACCATGCATCTTATTGTAAAAACGCAGCTAACTAGCTGCTAAAGATCGACCGTCGTAACGGTTTGGATGAGTGCAGTTTTTAAGTATACGTTTTCGTTCGGCATTTTCTTTTAAGCAGTTTGTAAATGTTAAGTAGGTCGCCACCATTTCCTCGACAATTTAATGGCGACTGTAAATTATAAACATTCGTTGTTAGTTAAGCATTGCTGTTCTGGGCGGCGGTTTAGCGGCAAGTACGTATGATTAAAATAAAGGGAGTAATTATTTTTAGATCTCCAAAATGGAAGAATTAGAAAACCAATAAAGGAGATAGAAAAATGGGAACTCGGTTGCATGGTTGTCATTTTGGGTGTAGAGATTTTTTAATTAGCAATTCGTTTTACTAAAGTAAAACGAGAATGGAAATCTATAAATAATTAATACGGCAGTGTTGGATTCTAACAAAACACGCCGTTATAAGTCAATAATAATAAATAAATAGAGGCATACATGTCTATTACATTGCAAATATTATCAATCGTTTTTATACTATTGATAAGTTATTTAGGTTTACTATCATTTGGACCTATTAAAGGTAAAATACTCTATACAAAAGAGGAAAAGGATAATTGGGATGCAATCATTGAAAAACGATTGGGCAATTGGCTTACATCAACTAATATTATTGGTGTACTCACATCATTCGCAACAGTATATCTATTCTTTATTGGCAATGCCAAGCTATTCAGCTTTGCTTTATTGTTTTGCGCTTTGTTTATTGGCTGGGGCGGATATTTTACCAACAAGTTTACAAAAAAAATTATTGAACGTAGCTGGATTAAGGATTTATTAAAATCAAAAGAGCAATCTGCTGGTGTTATTGCAACTTTCTTTTGGAGTGAACGTCAAGAATATAAAACAGCTTCCAAAATCATTAAATATTTCAGTCTATTTAATATTGGGGCTGTAATATGGTTGGAATTTGCATTGTTCTCTGACATTGCAAGTAATATATTAGGCATTACTACATTATTTTATAAAGCAATATTTCTTTTCTTCTTTTTTAGTACAATTTATTATTTCGTAATAAAATTAGGATTAAGGGGTTTCGTATTTGCTGATTTATTCCAAACTCCTATTATAGTCTTTTGTACAATTATATTAATCATTGGCGCGTTAATATTTGTTTATTCAAATAATATTTTTGCTCAAATTGAAATCAGTGAATTTATTACTCCAATTCTAAAATGGTGGGATATTTTCCTTTTTGTAATTCACGTTGCGTTCCTTAATTTGTTTCTGGTACTGGTCACTGAAGCACATTGGTTAAGACTATGGATTTTTGGCAAGCGAGAAACAAATTTGCAATTATCTTCAACAATGCTAACTGCTGGTTTGTGGTTCATTTTAATAATTTTAGGTTTCCTAGCATCTTTTATAACTAATGGTGCATTTGGTGAACAAGCAGTAATTGGATTAATTACAAATCTTAATGAAATATCTCCATTATTTTTAAGTGCATTTTGGATTGCAGCTGTTGCAGCTTTATTTACAACTGCTGATGCTCAAGCGTATTCGTTTATTTTAGTTAAAAGTTTTAAATCAGATGATGGCAAACTAGATACGGCTAAACTTAAAATAAATAAACCTATTTTTAGCACACTGCTTATTGGATTATTTATTTCACTGGTTTATTATTGTACTCGTTATTTTCAACTACCTTTCGAAAAATTAATATTTATAATTATTCCATCTTCACTAAATATTCTTCCAGCTATTATTATGCTAGCTTATAAAAAAGCTATGAAGCCCATCATCATATTTTATAGCTTTATAGGATACCTTATATTTTCTATTTTCGGTTTGATACAGCCAGATGACCAATTTGCCTTTACACTTCTTGCTTCATTAGTCCCCTTTGTATTTTCAGTAATTGTTTATTATTCACAAGATGAGGTAATGAGTGATGAATAATCTTGAGAAATTTTTAACAATCTCTACAAGTTTTATTGCATTGATTGGTGTATATTTTAATTTCCTTGAAACAGCTTTGGGCTTATTTTCAACAGCAATTTGTATTATAATTCTTTGTTATAATTTTATCAAATGGGAATACGATGAATGGATATATGGTGATCAAGACGCAAAAGGTTTTCAAAATCTATTAAAATATTCACATCGGGCACTACACTTAATCCTTTCTTTATCATTATTTATTATGCTTTCAAATAGCATACTTGTGTCACAATTCCCAAGCTATGTAACAAAAGAAACATGTCGAAAACTTGTTTTAGAAACCGAGAAAACTCATCCCGATTTAAAAGAAATTTCTCAAGATACATTACAATTAAAGTTGTTTACTTCAAAAATTGAAAAATCAAAAGCATATGCAGCTATCCTAAATCAAAATATTTTACAAGTCGAAAAATTAGAGAATCTCTTAATAGAACTTGGTGAAGATTATAAGGGAAAATTTATGACATTTGGTTGGTTATTTATTTTCTTTATATCATTGTTTGTTTATATCCTTTTAATTTTGG
>JBBIRU010000004.1:983-2945 GCA_037441645.1 Bacteroidota bacterium | reverse complement strand
AATAAATTATTAAAAGAAAAAGAGGAATTAGAAAATAAACTCAGTGAATTAAAAGGAGCAGATAAACAGGAACTGAAAAAAGAGCAGGAAAAAATAATTCACCTCGAAGAAGAACTTTTACGATCAGAATCAAAAATCAGGGAACTGGACGAAGCACGGCATAAGATAAATATACTGGAGAGTGAACTTAACCGTTTTAAGATTGAAACAGAAGAATTAAAGCAAAAAAGAAGTAAAGGGATTACTGTAAAAAAAAGAGGTCGTAAGAAAATTTTTCTTTTCAGCATTTTTCTAATTTCAATAATAGCGGGAGGAATTCTGATATATAAATATTCGGGTAAACATCACAAGGGGACACAACAGGCTGCAATAAATAACAATCAACTGAAACAAAATGCAGACAGTTTTTTCGTACTAATACTGCCTTTCACAATCCTTCAGGATAATCCTAATATAAAAATCAATTTTGAAGAAGCCCTTGTAAGTTTTATAAGCAGGGAAGCCAGAAAAAATAATCTTCCGCTCAGGATAATTTATAAAACTGATTTTAAAAAAGCCCCCGTATCAGGTAGCGATGTATATGCCGAAGGCATAAAAGAAAAAACTTTCCTGATATTTTACGGTGAACTGTATGAACCCATAAGAAGCAATGACAGCGTACAGTTAAATATTAAAAAAATGAATATAATCAACGGCAGGCAGACCGATGAAGATTTTGGCATAAAATCGTTCTATAAGCTTAGCGACAGTTCTGCTGTTAAGATAATGCAGATTTTTGAGTTTGCGGTAAATTTATCAATTGCCGAAGACTATATGATTAATAATAAATTTTCTGAAGCGCTTGCGCTTATTTATGATTCCGAACCCATATTAAAAAGTCAGAAATACATTTATGGTAATGACCTGGCTGTTTGTCAATGTTATCTGAAAAATTATGATGCTGCAATCATTGAAATGGAGAAAGCAATAAAAGCCGAACCTGACAGCAGCCTTCTTTACTATAATATGGCTAATTTTTATAGTAATAAAAATGATTTCATTAACAGTGAACGTTATTATAGAAAATATTTACAGATGAAACCAAAAGATATTGAAGCATTACAGAATTATTCGCTTCTCCTGATAAAAATAGATTCAAACAATGTCTGTAAATCAAAAAAAATAGTATCAGAAGCTATTGAACTTGACAGCAGTAATGCAAATTCATGGTTTTATCTTTCAAATCTCAATAACCTTGAAAAAGATTATAATTCAGCGAAGATTAATCTATTAAAAACCATTAAACTTAATCCCGGTAATATAAATGCAAAATACGAACTTGCTAAATTGCTTCTTACCAGATTTAATGAATTTAAAAATGCCGAAATATACTTAAATCAAATATTGAAAGCTGACAGTAATTATGCCAATGCATTATACATGTTAGCTAATATTTATAACAACACTGATCTGTTTAACCCTTCAAAAGCAGAGTATTTACTAAAGAAATATAATACTGTAAATAAAAAAGACAGTTATTCTGCAAATTACGGTTTGGGTGTTTTGTCGTACAATAAAAAGGATTATAAAGCTGCCCTGACGTTTTTTATCAAAGCTTATTCTGAGAAAAACAACGACAAGGAGTTGTGTTATTTAATAGGCAATTCATATTATTTTCTTAAAGATTATGTCAATACTGAAAAATATTTATTAAGGGCAAATGAACTGGATAGTTTAGGTTATGAAACTAATTTTAATTTAGGTAATTTTTACTATATTGTTGAAAAGCCTTTTCAGGATTTCGACAAAGCTGTTTTTTACTTTGAAAGGGAATTAAAGACCTATCCTTATGACACACTGACTCTACAATGGTTAGGAACAATTTATCTCAACCAGAAAGATTATAAAAAATTAAAAGAAACAGTAGATAAATTATGCAAGCTGACCCCGAACAGTCCTTATGTACATAAACTGTACGGTTAT
>JBBIRU010000004.1:0-959 GCA_037441645.1 Bacteroidota bacterium | reverse complement strand
CTTTATCATTACCGGAAATCTGCTGATATTTCTAAAACCGATCCGGACTGCTTTTTTAAAACTGCTTTTTTAATGATAAAAACCGATCCGCAAAAATACCGGAAAGAATCTTTAATTTATGCGGGAAAATCGGTAGAATCAGACCCTTTTAATGCCTCTTATAATTATGTTTATTCAAAAGCATTATTGAATGCAGGAGATTATAATAAAGGTGTTGAATATTATAAAAAAGCAATTGAATCCGATCCTTCGTTAAAGGATAGAGAATTTGAAATGATTTTGAAAACAAGAAGGTAGTTGCAAAATATTCTAATAATTCTTTCTGATTTCTTTGCCTGAAACCTTTTTAAGGTCTTTAAAAAGTAAATGAATGCAGTGAATCCTTTAATTTTCCTGAAATTTATTCCTGAATCGAACACAAATGTCATCTTCCATCAATCTGCTTTCTTTTTTTAACCGGCTTATGGTCTTCCGGTGATTTTTTGTGCTTTGCTGTTGGCAATTCTAAGCTCATTTTCTAAACGCTGAATTTTTTCATCTTTATATTTTAATTCATTTTGAAGGAGTTTTTTCTCAATAACAGATTCCGTTCCTTCGAGAGACTTTTGTTGAAGTTTTTCTCTTTCATCCAGCACTTTGCCTTTCAATTCAAGCACTTCGTTCTTTTCTTTCATAATTTCCTTTTCCCGTTCATTCATTTTGCTTTCTCTTTCAAGTAGTGATTTGTTCTTTATTGAAAGTTGTTCTTCCCAACGTTGAAGCCTTTTTTCAGTATCGGAATCTGCTTTTTGTATGCCTGAACCTGTGGGTTCGGAATTCTGCACACTTTCATGTGCCATGAGTGCAACAGAATGTACATTTTCGTTTTCATCCAGTTTTTCAGAGCAGAATTCCTGAATGATAGCAGCCAGAGCAGGTTTTTTACCTGTTTTGATTCTGCGTTTTTCCTGTTCCGTTTG
>JBBIRU010000003.1:322-2959 GCA_037441645.1 Bacteroidota bacterium | reverse complement strand
GAAGAAAATAAAGAGAACAACGTACAGGACAATAAAAACAACAGAAATATTAACAAATAAAAAATACGGTTTATGAAAACTTATAATGTTGAAATCACAGTTCAGGCAGCGGACGAAACCGAACTTGCCGAAAAACTACAGGCATTTCAGGACATACAGGATAACATGCAACATGAAGACCTTGTTACTGCCGTTGAAATCATTATAGAGAATCCGGGTATCATTGATTTTATCAAACAGGCTGTCCCGAAAGACGGGAAAAAACTTTCATAGGGCGACTACCTGAGAATTGCCAAAGACGCCTGGGTAAAATTTGGTTAAACTTTTAAAAACACAAGGCCATGTATAAATTAATTTTTGCTAAAGCGTTTAAAGGGGCTAAGAACCTTTTTAAGAAAAGGCCGTTCTGGGTGGTTGTAGCCCTGATACTGGCTTTTGTATTTATCCGCAAAATGGTTAAAAAGATTTCAAGAAACATTAAGGAAAGGCAGTTTGACAAGGAAGAAGATAAGGATTTTAATTTGTTTGTCCAACAGTACAGGGCTGCCATGAACCCGTCCGGTTATGAATGGATGAGCGAATGGGACGGTACGGATGTCGAGGCTATTAAAACGCTCGGATACAAGAGCAGGGGAAACCTGAAAGAAATAAGCGCATTATACCGTAAGAAGTTTGGCGAAGCTCTTACCGATGCTCTCAGGCGGGAACTGGATTCTGACGAGTTCGACCAATGGTACAACATTGTAAGGTGATTTCTTATGAAATGGACAAAAAGGCATACGGTAATTTCTCTTATAACTGTCCTTGTTGTAATTATAATAACCGTTGTTGTAATAAATCGGAAACGGTTAAAAAAGACGGTTAAAAAAACGGCTGATTTTATTGCTGATAAGACCTGGGATATTTATACTGACCGCCGTATTGCCACGTTACACCCTCTTATCAGGGAAAAAGCAAGCGAATTTATCAATAAGGCTGAAAAAGCGGGTTACTTGTTACGGGTTGTTTCTGCTTTAAGGACATGGGAGCAGCAGACTGCTATTTATAACCAGCCGCATGATGGCAAAGACAACGACGGGGACGGTATTATTGATGAGGCCGATGAGAAGGCGACTAACGCAAAGGCAGGCCAGAGCTACCATAATTACGGACTTGCTATTGATGTTGTGCAGATAAAGAACGGTAAAACTATATGGAATAATCCGAACTGGTCTAAAATTGCTGCTATAGGTAAATCGTTGGGCTTCGAGTGGGGCGGGGACTGGAAGAGCTTTAAAGACCTCCCGCATTTCCAGATAACTTTCGGAAAATCATACGCTGTTCTCCGTAAATTATATTTAGACGGAAACAGGCAGGGAAATTATGTGAATATCGCATAGAAACCGGCATGTATAACAAGTGAAATTATTTTTGTTTAAAAAAATGAACCGGAATGGTAACGATTGTGAAAATAAATTACTTAAAAATGAAAATTTACTTGCAAATAAAAATTAATCATCAGATATTTGCTTATGTATTTTTCCATTCATTATTAAATTTTATCATTATTAAAACAATCTAACAATTAAACTCTATGAAAAAATTAATTTTAGGTTTATCTGTAATTGTATTAACAATTAATATGGTTGCCCAGACTGTAGTTACGCCCGAATGGGTTAAAAATTACAGCGACAGGGACAATATGACTAACATTCCGTCGGCTATTGATGCAAACGGTAATATTTATGTTACAGGTTCAGTCCGTACAGTCAGCCAGGATTATAATTTCGCTACAATCAAATATAACCAGTCGGGCGACACCCTTTGGGTAAAAAAATATAATGGCATTGCCAATAATTCAGATGAGGCTATTGCAATAGTCCTTGACGCATCAGGAAATATTATCATTGTCGGGAAAAGCAAAAACATAAACGGGGATTATGACATTGTAACATTGAAATACGACCCTAACGGCAATCTTGTATTTGAAAACCGCTATAACAGCCCTTTAAACGGGGATGATATTCCTACAGATGTAACGGTTGATAATTCAGGAAATATTTATACCGTAGGTTATAGTAAACAAACCGGAACTTTTGATTCTTACATTACTGTTAAGTATTTATCAAATGGCGCTCAGTCATGGCTTAAAACATACAGCGCAGCTGCAACAGGAAATAACCGTGCAACAGGGGTCTTCTGGAAAAACAACCGTCTATTTGTTACCGGTTATTCCTTTCAGACAAGCGGCACTTTTGCAGTAACAACTTTAAGTTACCATGCAGGAAACGGCGTGGTTTTATGGACAAAAAACTATGGAAGCATAGCGGTAATGCCTTCCACACCGGCAAAAATAGCAAACTTCAGTAATAATATTTATGTTTCGGGCAGTGTTGGAACTGCTACAAATATGAATTATTCATTAGTGTCGTACACATTAAGTAACGGAAACCAACAATGGGCGAAGACTTACGACAGTTACGGCCTTAACGATTTCAGCACTTCTCTTGTTTCCGATAATTCCGGTAATGTATTTTTAACCGGAAGATCGTTAAATACCGGAAATGAATATGAATACCACACAATAAAATACAATTCTTCGGGTTCTCAGATATGGGTAAACAAATACCCTGTAAAGATTTTGAACACTTTGGTAAA
>JBBIRU010000003.1:0-306 GCA_037441645.1 Bacteroidota bacterium | reverse complement strand
ATTGACCCGTATAATACAATTTATGTATGCGGTGAAGTAAAAGCGGGAAATGCCCGTGATATGCTTCTGTTTCAATTAAACCAAAGCGGAAATATGCAATGGGACGAAACATATAATGGTTTGGCAAATGGCGCTGACGGCGCAACTGATATGGTAATTGATGCGCAGGGACGAATATTTCTGACCGGACAGACTCAAAACAATGTTGCCAAATTCGATTATACAACTATTAAACTTTCTCAAAGTTATGTTTATAATCCGATTGATTTGAATAACGAACCACGTCAGAGCAGTTTTGATTATATT
>JBBIRU010000002.1:0-4113 GCA_037441645.1 Bacteroidota bacterium | reverse complement strand
GGGTTTATTTATCCAGCAAGTATCAGTTGGGTAATTTGTATTATCAGTATGGTCATTACACCTTAAACAAAGGAAAGAATTAATTTCTTTTGTAGTAATACCGGTTCTACATGTAGTAAATACATTACCCTGCCATGAATAAATACTACTGCTTGCTTTGGCCATAATATTTCCTCCATTAGCACCGGAATTCTGAATTGCTATACCCGTAGTTAATTGAAAGAAATTATTATTTGTAATTTCAAAACCTGTAGACTGATTGGTTTTAATTCCAATAGGATGATATAATGTAAAATTTAAAGAATACCAATTTCTAAAATCATTCCCATCATAAACCTTATCCCCAATCCCCCCCGCAATATATATGGCAGTCCCATTATCTTCCGGCAGCGAATGCGGTGAATTACCGGTAGTATTGCCCGGAATGGAGTCAAACGTACACCTTGTTATATCATAAAAATTCAGTACAGTCGGCAAATAATTGTCAATATGAATACCCTGTCGCAGACTCCTGAAACTACAGCTGTCCACGTAGGTTTGTTTATTACTCAGTGAAGAAATTCCGTATTCGAGATTCCTGAAATTACAACCTTTGATATGAAGGCCGTTCATATCAACAGAAACAATACCCCAGAAAGTGCGTTTCTGATCGTTGGCAAAAGTTGCCCACGGATTCCGGCTGCTCGGATAATGATAAGTTGCCAGAGGGTCGTAATGCGTATCAGCCAAAACAGCATTACAATAGAAATTCAGGTTTTCAAGAACATTTGCCGTGTTGTTAGTATCAACTTTCTGAACAAACCTGATGTCCGTTGCGTTTTTGTTAAAAACAGAATTTCTTGCAATAATTACACCCCCGCTTTTTTGTGAACTAAAACCGCCATTAGCAGCCGTAAATACAGTACTACAGGTATAATCTATCCTTGTTCCAAGCAAAACACCAATGTAAGCATTGCTGATGTTGCTTTGATTCATAATTATCCTTCCCTGTAACGAATCTGTGGAAGGCGAAGCCGATACTCCCCAGACTTCAACCCCCTGCCACATATCAGTACCGTTCAGGCTGGTAAGAGTACTGTTATTCATATAAACACGACCTCCTTTTCTAATGATAAGTTTTGCTTTCGGCGCAAACCGGGCGGTAGTATTAGAAATATACAACTTAGCCCCTCCTGCCACATACACATCCCCTTTTACCTTTACCCCTGACGGGTACAAAATATTGTCCCATGTTACAGTCCCTGTAATAACCGTGTTGGTTGCAACATCAAACAATGTAGTACAGTCATAGGTTGGCGGGCTGACAAATAACATTTTACACGAATCGTCACTTCCGCATGAATTTGAAGCAGTAAGGCTCAGACGAAAATATCCGAAATCATTATAGACATGACTGACGCTGTCCCCGGTTGCCGTACTCCCGTCACCGAAATCCCATGTATGAATTTCCCCGGTCTGCGAACCGGTATAAAACTGAACCAAAACGCCCTGTTTAATACAGTTGGTGTCAGATATAATTATACCAGCAGTTGGTAAAGGTGAAACAACAACCCAGACCGAAGCCGTATCGGAACATCCGTAAGTATCAGTAACCGTAACCGAGTACAAGCCTGTATTGCTTAACCCTGCCGGTTGAATAACAGGATTCGGAATATTTGCCGTGAAACCCCCTGTTCCTGACCATGAATAATAGTCACCGCCTCCTGAACTCAGGTTCAAAGCAGAACCTTCACAAACAGGCGCATTATATCCTGCGGTTGCAGTCACCAACTGGCTGTTTACAGGAATGGAGAAACCATACGTCTCGTAAATGAAATTACAGGTAACCGAATGACAAGTCACAGGCTGCACCAAAAGAGCCGTACCCGGATAAGTTCCGGTTATCAGGCTGTTGGTATCGAGTATGCTGAAACTGATGATTGTGGAATCCCCCGAAGAAACAGGGGGAAGGTTAAACATGTACTGGTTGTTTGAAAACTGGCTGTACGGATCACCGCTGAGATATACAAAATTCGTTGGCAATTCAATATTTAACTGGTTTACACCTGAAACATTCAGCCCGCTGTTAACCACAACAAAGGATACAACCGAACTTCCTAAACAGGTATTATAAACCGGAGTTATGGCATAAACTGTAAGCGAATCGTGAGCCTGAGAATTATTGATATAAGGAGAAAGAAATAACGTGTCATTAAAAAAGTTAACATTGCACGAATTTATCCCGCTGAAATGAAAGCTCATAATACTGTCATTTCCCAAAGCGCAACCCGGCAGGAAACCGATGTGAGCCACAAGGCTGTCCAGTTCAAATCCGTTGGTGGGTAAAGTATCAAGGTTCCAAATATAATTCTGACCGACAATCTGGGGTTGAACATTGGTATAGATGGTTCCATGATAATTTATTTCAGTAATTCCTGAATAACCATAATAGGTTGAAACCGGTAATGAAATGGTCATTCCGTGAACTTCTCCCGACCCGGTTGATCTGAACTTAATGTCAGTCCACAAAGTATCACAGAAAGAAATACTATCCTGCATATTTAAACCTACGGTTAAACCCGTAACAGGAATATCTATCCGCAACCAAGTTGAATCAACATAACAGGCATTGGCAATATCGGCAGGGTAATCAAAACAGTTCCAACCATAAATGACCTTTATTGAATCTTTATTTCCGGTAAGGTGGGAACAATCTACCGCAGCATCAAGATTTATACTTTTATCTGCATCAGAAACATTAAGAAATAAATTGCCTAAAGCATATAAAGGTTTCCCTGAAATATTAATCGGGTTACCGGAAGTATCAACCGCAACCGGAACATTAACACTGTTGACCTGAACTGAATTAATAATAACATTCCCACCGGGTGAAGAAAAATAAATAAAGGTATTATCTGTCCGTTTACGGGCTTGTCCTAAATCACCCTGATAGGTAATCAGAGGATTATTGTTCGGGTTAAACCGGTCAACCACATCCATATTCAGCAAGGCGGAGAAATTACCGTTATTGTAAACGGAATTTACGTTACTTACCGAAAGCATGGCTGACGGAACAGTGAAGTGACGCTGAGAATTGTTATAGTTCTGTTTTACAATCACCGTATCCCCGTTTGAAGTACCCGGAAAATCGGAAAAATAATAATAACAATTAGCAGGGAAAGCGCTGTAAGGAACATTGGCAGGTACTTCATACCCGGCAGAAGCTATCTCAAAAGTATCAGGATGGCAATCATTAAGTTTGTAATAAACACTGAATGCCATACGTTTCACTTCACCCCAAGTTGAATATCCGTTCATATATGAAGAAACAGTATCAAGATAATCATTCGGGTAAAACGTTACGCTGTTATTTCCGAATGCAGCATTATTCATATCATAGGTAATTACGGGCGCAGAACCAAGCGGGGAAGTAAATTGCAGAAATCCCGTAATCGAATCCCTGCTTAACTGAATCCCCTGAATAAAGATTTTGTCAACTGTGAATTCAGGGGGATAGGTGATTGTTACCGAATCTAACTGCCAGAGGTTACGCAACTCAAAAGGAAATGAGTTCCAGGCATTGTTATCTCCAATGGTTAATCCTGCATTAAAATTATTGGGTGTATTGTCAGCTTCCTGTCCGAGTTCAGGAAGGATATAATGATACAATGTATTGTAACAGTTACTGGCCGTGATACTGTGCGCTACATTATAATACTCGTTATAGAAATCGGTTCCGACAGCTAATATTCTTCCTTCCCATCCGGTACAGAAATAGCTTAAATCCGAACGCTGTAAAGTGTCGAGGGTATCAAAGACAGGTTCATACATGTTTGCATCCTGTTTTGTATTGGGAGCATTGTAAAATGTCCCTGACATCAGTAACTGGGCGCTCAGGCTTTCCTCTGAAATGAAAGTAGCCGGATTGGAAACATTTACCAGATTCCTGTACACCCTGAATTTTGGTTTAAAAATGATTTTATCGTATAACTTAACCGTATCAACATTGGCATTTAAACCATAGTTATGAAGCGTATCCATGCTCAGGTCAAAATAAAAAGTGCCTGAACCCGAAGGGAACCTTGCTGCACTATGAGGAAGATGTACACTTTCGGTATCATTATTCTGAATGTA
>JBBIRU010000001.1:7195-7444 GCA_037441645.1 Bacteroidota bacterium | reverse complement strand
CCGGCTCATTGATTTTCCTGTCTTCAAAAAGCTCCGAATTTATCAGGTTGTTATAAAATTCCCTGATGGCATCCAGTGATTCAGTACGGTAACGGTTGTATTCTTCAATGTCACCCCTGATTTCTTCAATCATTTCAATGGCTCGGTTTGCTTTTGCCATCTCACGGCTGAGTTGCTCTTTCTCCTGATCGAAGAACATTCTGACCAAGCGGTCAACATCGGTTATCAAAGCCAGTTTTATTTCTTCGG
>JBBIRU010000001.1:2818-7185 GCA_037441645.1 Bacteroidota bacterium | reverse complement strand
CTTTCAAGGTCAAGAACATTTCCTCTGTCACCCTTAAACCAGATGTCATTGATCCGGCTTGTTTTTTCTTCCAGCTTTTGAAAAACAAAAACGTCCATTGAATCCTGCACCAATGGCATGACGATTCTTACATAAGCGTATCGGTTTCCCTGTCTCCAGATTCTTCCTTCAAGCTGCCGGATGTCCGTTGGATTCCATTCAGGGTAACAATCATAAATAACCGTTCCCTGCTTTTGCAAATCTATTCCCTCACGAATGGTAGCCGTTCCGATAATGATTTTTACCACTCCTTCGAGAAAGGCTTCCTTAATGGTTTCCTTGCGTGTGTCGTTGATTTCGGAACTGATAATTTCCACTTCATCCACTCTGGTCTTCTCAAACATTACTCCCTTTTGAAAACCAATCTCATTTTCGAGGTACTGTTTTATCATAGGAAAAAACTGTTTTCCCCGATTCATATAAATAACCTGACCGGAAACGGATTCGCCACGTTGTTCATGCCATTCTTTTACGGAACGAATACATTCCATCACGTACTTAATCTTCGGACTTTCTTCAACAAATTCATTATAATCTGCCGGAGAGCCTTTGAGAATAAAAGGCGAAAGAGCATTGTCCAGAGAATAAGCCAATGCCCTGAATAAATTACCCATGTCCAGTTTTCCTTTAGTAGCATTCTTTGCCATTGCCACAATGCTGTTCTGGTTTTCCCTTTGCATCGGGGTCATGTTGATGTAGGTAAGAACCTGCTTTTCATGTTGCAGTCTTTCTCTTTTTCCTTCCACAGCATTGTACAACATCGGAAGATTTATCTTCTTCGGTCTTTTAACCCCTGCTTCTTCTCCTGTACGGTAAAGAATATGGTTGTAAATGAGTTTTTGTAATATTCTCCGGTTGGTAAAGGACTTTATTACTTCTTTCTCTACAATTTCTTCTTTGTAATTGGCAGTCCATTCAACCGTAGGAAGAACAAACAGGTCAAAGAAAGTATCAATATTGTAAATGCCGTTCTTTTTTAAACTCTCGTAAGCAACCAGTGAAAGCATGGAATATATTTCAAGAGGGGAGTTGGTAAAAGGTGTTGCTGTCAGTAACATGGTATTCCTTCCGAATTTCCTCTGAATATAGTTCAGGATAAGAAAAGCCTTCTGTCCGGTCTCTGAGGTTGCAGACTGGATATTATAGCGTTTATTTCCGTCCTCATCGGCTTTCACCCCGCTAAAAACATTTTTTGCCCTGTGAGCTTCATCCATGACCACGTAATCAAAACTGAGTTTATCTATATCGGCAACAGTCTCTTTTAAGCCCACACCAATCATCTCACGGAATTTCTGGTATTCGATTTCCTTGTCTCTGGCAGATTTTTCTTTGCTTTGTCCGAGTATGTTCACCAGTTCCACAAAGAGTTCATCGGAAACGGAATCACCAAAACCGAGCTTTTTAAAACCTTCATAGGTAACAACAGTAATGGATTTTTCAGGAACGGATTTGTTCATCTGAATCCGTTTTATCACATCCGTACCGAGATTGTACCAGTCATTACAAACTATTCCGGTATGGGAAAGTATGCCGGAAACAAATTCACCGGATTTTTTATCTTCATATCCGAAAATCTCTTTCAGCCATTTTTTGTAGGTTGGTTTCGGAACAACAACAATAGGTCTTTTGCATTTGCCGGAATATAGAAAGTTTGCCAGTGTAGCAATAGAACAGGCTGTTTTCCCTACACCGACATCAAGTGTACATATATTTTGTAATATTATTTAATATTGTCTCTATTCTTTATATATCAGCTATTACAACGTATTGCAAAAATTTACACAAAATATAAATTTGTAATTTTGGCAAATATTTTGTTACTTTACGTTACCTGAATGTTACCCACGAGTGACAAATGGTTAAAAGTAACAAAAAGATGATTACAATACGCTACAAACCTTTACGCACCGGAGAATACAGCATTTATTTAGACATTTATTCAGCCGGAAAACGGGAACGGAAATTTACAGGTCTTCGTTCATCGAAAGACTACTCAAAAACAAAATTTATCTCCAAAGAAGATATTGAAGCGGTAGAAAAAGCAAAAAAAATAGTTCAGGAACTTTCATCTGCAATACCGGAAACAACAAATTTTCATAAAAAGGAAACCATCCCCTCCTTTTTTGAATTTATCCAGACCACTGGCGTCTCTCCATCCAAAAATCCGCTTCTCATTAAACACCTGCAATTATTCAGCGGAAAAAAGGATATCTCATTTAAAGAAATTAACGAAAAGTGGATAAAAGGTTTTGAATCCTACCTTAAAAAACATTTGGCAGAATCTTATCAGAACGAATTACTCTTAATCTTACGCACATTGTTAGATAAATCAGTGGAGTCAGGTTTTCAAAGTTCCAACCCTTTATCGGAATATAAATATATCAGATATAGTCACGACAGACCCTTTTTGACAAATACCGAAATTGAAAACCTTGCATCCGTTTCAACAACTTTTAACCCGATGATCCGGCTGGCTTTTTTCTTTTCCCTTCATTCCGGCTTAACCTTAGATCAGGTAATAACCTTAACATGGGAACAAATAAAAGTTGAAAAACAGGAGATAAAGAAAAAAGAAAAATGGACAGTTACAATTACCGGAAATTCAAAATCTGCCGTCTATACCAATGAACTTTCAGATACCGCAGTTGAAATTCTGAAAGAAGTAGCTTCACTTAAAATATTTCCAGAGAAAAAAAGGTCAGAAAGTAAATTTCAGGCAGATAATAACGTTAATATAAACGTCTGTGAACTCTCAGGAAACGTTTTTAAACATATACCGAACAAGCCGAACATCAGTATAAAGCTGCATCTGTGGGGAGCAATGGCAGGAATCGAAACAGACGTCTGTTTCAGTATGGCACGTAATACCTACGCCATGAAACAGGTAGAGAACGGAGCAAGAAAACAACAACTGAAACGTTTATTAAACGTCTCCGGAACTTATCATCTCAGTATTTACGAAAGAATGAGTAAAAAATAGCTTATGATAAATCTGCGTTATAAAAAACTCTCCAACGGAAAATTCAGCATCTACCTTGATTATACAGTCAGGGGAAAAAACGGAAAATCCCAAAGAGAATATGAGTTTCTGAAAATTCATGTATCGAAAGATTACAGCCATTCCAAAAGAATCACATCCGGAGACAAGCCATTGATGGAACTGGCACAGAGCATCCGTTCCAAAAGAGAACTGGAACTCTATGGAACGGTAAAAGGATTAAATGCCAGTTCCAAAAGAGTAAATGTATCAGTATTAGACTTTGTAAAAAAGGAACAGGCACGAACCCAACGGAAAAGTTATCTGGCATTTATCAAACATTTGGTAACCTTTTCCAAAGGAAGGGATATTCTTTTCTCAGATATAAATCTCATTTTTATTGAAAACTTTGCCCTGTATCTTAAAAAACTAACCTCACATAACACGACAATTCTTTATCTCGAAGCTCTCAAAACCATACTCAACAGGGCAATCCGTCAGGAAATAATCGTTGTAAATCCATTTGTCCGTTATAAATTACCGGTAAAACAGGATATTGACCGTACTTTTCTTGAACTGCATGAAGTAAAAAAACTGAACGAAACACCCTGTAACTGTGAACCGCAAATCAGACAGGCATTTTTGTTTTCCTGTTTCACAGGGTTACGGTTATCGGATATAATGACATTAAAGAAAGAACATATTCAGACAGAGAAAGACAAAGAAGGAAAACCATTTCAATCATTAGTTATCAGACCCAAAAAAACGACACGGACATCCGGCCAGTTGTTAAAAGCGCCCTTATCAGAACAATCTTTAAGAATTATCAAAGAAGTAAAAAGCAGTTCAAAAAGCGATTTGGTATTTGATGCATTACCACACAAACAAATAATAAACAACTGGCTAAAAAAATGGGCTAAAGCAGCGGAAATAAAGAAAAATCTTCATTTTCATGTCGCCCGTCATACTTTCGCAACCCTCTGCTTAACTTCCGGTATAGATATTTATACCGTTAGCAAGCTATTAGGACATACCCGTATTGATGCAACACAGATTTATGCCAAAATAATAGATGAAAAGAAACAAAAGGAAGTGCAGAAGTTTCCGGCATTCATGGAAAGAAAAAAAGAAAGAATAAACACAAAGAGCAAAAGAAAAAACAGGAAAAAGCAAGAAAAATCAAACAGTTATTAAATTATCGGGTAATTAAGTAAATCAGACAACAAATAACTCAATAACTTAATAACCAAACAGCGAATCACAAACAGTAAACACTGAACAGTAAACAGTGAACAGTAAACAGTGAACAATAAACAGTACTATTATGATATATGTTCGATACAAACCGCTC
>JBBIRU010000001.1:0-2718 GCA_037441645.1 Bacteroidota bacterium | reverse complement strand
TAAACAGTGAACAATAAACAGTACTATTATGATATATGTTCGATACAAACCGCTCAAATCAGGAAAATACAGCCTTTATCTTGATATTTTCTCAACGGACGATCAGGGAAATCAGAAACGCCAGTATGAGTTTCTGAAACTTTATACACAGAAAGATTACAGCAAACTAAAGAATATTATTGCAGACGACAGGAATATTGTTGATCTGGCAGAAGACATCCGTAAAAAAAGGGAAATGGAACTGGCCGGAGAAATCAAAGGATTACGAACAAAACAAAAAACAACTCACCGGTCTGCACTTGAATATCTTCGGGCATATCAAAGGAAGAAAGGAGATTTTCATATAAAAACACTCATTTATCATTTGGATAATTTTACAGAGGGTCAGGATGTAAAGTTCATGGAGATTACTCCCGAATGGATAGGCCGCTTTCAGGATCATCTTTCAACACGGGTATCGCATAATACAACAAAAGGTTATCTGAAAATACTCAGGGCAAGACTAAAAGATGCGTACCGTCAGGATATAATCACAATCAACCCGTTTGACAAATTTGATATGCCCCATGAGCAGGAAACAAGAAGAACAACGCTGGATGCGGAAGAAGTACAAAAGCTTGTTAAAACCCCTTTTCCTTCCCATCCTCATGTCCGGTTGGTATTTTTATTCTCCTGTTTTACAGGACTCAGAGTATCCGATTGCGAAGCTCTGTTATGGGAAGATATATCCGAAGAAAAGGACAAATCAAAAAAAAGGATATGTTTTTTAAATATCCGTCCCATCAAAACACAAAGCACCTCCGGTAAATTATTAAAAGTACCCCTTACCGGATCAGCCGTTGCAATTTTAGATGAAGTGAAACAGGAAAAGAACCGATCCGAAAAAGTGTTTTGTGATTTTCCGACCCCTAGAAATGCCCGGAATCTTCTAAAACTGTGGGCAGCTAAAGCAGGGATAAAGAAAAATGTACATTTTCATGTAGCCCGTCATTCCTTTGCAACCATCAGCCTGACCTATGGAATGGACATTTACACCGTAAGTAAACTTCTGGGACATGTCAATCTTCGCCATACGGAAATTTATGCTAAAATTGTAGATGAAAAGAAAAGGAATGAAATTCAAAAATTACCAACTTTGTAATCAAAAAAAATAAAGATATGTCAACCCATCTCGATACCTATTTTACTGAAACTACCGAACGTTATTATAGTCGCTTGGTTAATATTTACAAAAAACGCATGGCAAAAGCCCATGATAAGGAATATACCCATGAAGAATTCACAAAATATTGCGGAGCGATTCTGGAAATCCGGTATAAAGCCAGCGAAAGGGAAGTTATTGTCAATACACTGGAACAAGAATATAAAATCGGTAAAGAGTTCTCACTTGTTATAAAAGTTTTACGTAAAGAAATACATAAACAGATAATCAATGATACGCTTGATTTTATTGAAATAACACCGGATAATAAAACCCCGACTTTTGACGAAACCATTCCTAAGAAGAAACCGGAAACTTATTTCATAGATCAATATTCGGATCTGGAATTAGTACGGATGTTTTCAGAATATAAAGCCTATGAAAAGTTTAGTGAGTTTTTGAAATCAGAAAAACTAAATAAAGGAATCGAAAAAAGATTAAGAAAAAAGCAATTGCTCTCTGGAAAAGAAACAGAAGAAACCGAAGAAAAAAACACAGATTTTACCACAGCACGACAGGTGTTGGCAGTTCATTATCTTTTTAAATTCATGCAGGTAAAAAACGTGGACAAAACGGAAATAGCACGATTCATACAATTTCTGACCGGAAAGAACTTTGACAACATTTACAAAAAACTACAAAACCCGTTAAAAATAAATGATAAATCTGCAAAAGAAGATTTGCGTTTTGTAAGGGAATATTATGAAAGATTGGGAATAACAGAAGTGGTTAAAATGATTAATAACGAGATAGGGAGTTGAAATAAATAACAACTGTCAGATTAAGTCGGAACCATTACAAAGATTTGATAAAAAACTACTTGCTTTTTAAGCAAATCAGAAGAAATTCTTTATTTAATCTTTTCAATTTCTTTTTTACTTAACCCTGTGTATTTTATTATTTTTTCAATTAGCTCACCTTCTTTTTTCATTGTTCTTGCAAAATCAATTTCTTTATTCTTTATGGCTTTTTCCTTTTCTACTTCTGCTTTTTCTAAAGCTTTTTCCTTATCGGCTTTTGCCTTTTTTCTTTCGGTTTGTATTGCTTCCTGTCTTATTTTCTTTTCTTCTTTACGGATTTGTTCAACTACTACATAGGTGGGTGTCCATTTTATGCTTTTTGCCAGTTCTTCCATAAGTCCTTTATCATTAAAACTTATATAGCTTTTTGTGGTAATTATCAGGTGGTCTATTACCTGGATGTCGAGTATTTTTCCTACCTGTATAAGCCGGTCTGTTAAATCTTTGTCTATATCGTTTGCTTTCAGGGTGTTGGACGGGTGATTGTGCACGAGGATTACTTTTGTTGCTCCTTTCAGGACTGATACTCTGAATACATTCATGGGTTCTACGTTTACTGCTTTTGTACCGCCTAATGCAACGAGTTCGATGAAAAGGATCGTGTTCCCGTTATTTAGTCCGATAATCCAGAAATGTTCCTTTTCACGGTCAACATGGTTTTCGTGTTTTAATATTTCCTGCATTACAGGGAATATATCACCGGAGCCAACTACGGTT